>NZ_JBQENG010000007.1:0-337991 GCF_052044585.1 Phyllobacterium sp. 22552
AGGCCAAAGCCTCCGCCAGCGTCTTGTTCATCTTGAAACTCGTGCCAATCCAGAAGGTCATGACTTATGTCCCTCTTCCATCTTGGATTTGAGCAAAATAATCATCGGCCCCAATCTGTCCTCCTTTAAGCGCAATCTGAAGACCGTTTGTGGGTCCGTATGGCCCATGAGCGATGCAGAGCGGTGATCCGGGCGTTTGTGGCAGGGGAAGCAATGTCGTTAAGGCTTCAGTATGTAACTCCTGAAGAGCGTGACTGGAGGTATCGCCGCCCGCAATAACTACACGCTCGAGTTTTTGTTCTTCGACGAGACGGCGTAAAATAGTGCCAAGGACCTGTCCAAGCCGGTGTCGCGCGCCGGCGATATGGTCGATATCTGCGCCGCGATCGGCCGACGGACCAAGCGCCGTATGGAGGATGACACTACGCCCGGCATTCAGGCTTATGCATCCTGCTTTGACTGCGTCGTTCACAGCCTGATTGGTGTTTTCGCCGATCAGTTGTAATGGATCAAGATCAACAGTGTTGAAGCCGTCGGCTCTTGCGCGGCGTATTTGCCTTTCCGTTGTCGGCGAAACACTGCCAGAAACCACTGCAAGACGGTCCACTTTACCAGGCAAGGGAAAATTGGGCGGTGCGCCTAGGACACCCTGGGAGCGCCACGCGCTGATGAGAGCGTATTCTACGCCGGAGGAGCCAGCGACAAACAGGCCGCCATTTCTTCTTAGTTGCCACAAATGCTTGCCTGCGGCCATCTGCGACAGATCGCCGTCAACGTCGATAAGCGAGACCCCCGAGGCGGTTCCATGTGCTGCAATCAGACTGTCTGCGTCGTCACCAAGCAGTGCTACAAGGTCTACCAGTCGCACCGGCAGGCTGGTTTGCCTGCTCAGATGCACCGTAAGATCGGCTTCATCCATCGGTGTCACCGGGTGCCTGCTCATGACAGGATGGCGGTCGATGCGAAAGACCGTACCCTGATAAGCGGCAAAGAGATGACCAAAGGCGGTATAGCGCTTGAGTTGCGGCGCGCCGACAATCACAGGCACACATGATTGCCCAAAAATCCTCTTTCCAATCTCGATTGCTTTGCCAATATTCCCAATGCGCGGACTGGAATCAAAGGTGGAACAGACCTTATAGTGACAAATGGCCGCCTTACGTTCATGTAGCCACTCAATGGCAGGAGCAAGATGGTCTTCCATCCACTCTGGCGTCTGGCTACGGCTCGTGCCGGCAATCCCGATCGCTTGGCAATCTTTGAATCGCTCGAGCAGGTCAACGCTTGGAATGCCCAGGAACAACACTGTAGAAATACCGTTGAGCGCCAGTGCTTCCATGACATCGGTAGAACCGGTAAGATCATCTCCGTAGTAGCTGATAAGTGGGCGCGCCATCAGCACCTCAAGCGCCTTTGCCATTGGCGAACTTGTTGATAGATGCCGCAAGTTCCGGGTGGTTTTTGGCATAAAGACCAAGTGGAATGTCGGCGACGGCCGCCTCCCAAGCCTGCTGTACAGCCCTGACACCAGCGGCTGGACCCTGGGGATGGCTGACAATGCCGCCTCCACATAGATAGAGAAGGTCTGTTGACCGGCCGGTCCGATTATAGGTGTCAGGTGCTTGGCCACCCCACTGACCGGAGCCGACCACAGGCAGCGGGCAATCGGATTTATCAAAGAGCGGCGTGCTCAGAGCCTTGAAGGAGGAGATGAAACTCTCATCCGGTTCCCAATATTTGACACGGATGCCATTGATCTGGAACTGGTCAACGCCGATCAGACGCCAGAATTGCTGCCAGACTTTAAAATCCATGCCCGCGCCCGGACTTCGGGTCAGTAGATCCCAACCATTGCGATGGGCGTGTAGCACAAGACCAGAGCGCTTGCGCAGGAAGGTCATTCCGCCCATCCCGATTGAATTGATGTTGACGACGGCACAATTACCGCCGGCTTTCAGCACTAGATCGTGATTGCGCATCAGCTCATCAGGATCAGCGTGCGAGATTCCGAACGCATACATGACCTTCTTTCCGGTCCTTTGCTCGTGATCAAGAATGAGGGGCATGATCGCTGCGATGCGTTCCTTGAGCGGAGAATAGGACGGACTCATCAGCTTCTCGTCGTCCTTGATGAAATCCACCCCTGACCGTACCAGCTCTTCTGCCAGAGCTGCCGTTTCTCCCGGGCGCAGTCCAAGTGCCGGCTTGACGATGGTGCCGATGATCGGACGGTTGTATACATTGGTCAGGCGACGACTCTCAGCGATTCCAAATTGTGGACCCGGATGAGCAGAACGAAAAGCATCGGGGAGTCTCATGTCGACGACGCGTATGCCGGTCATGCCCTTAATCGAGTAGACTCCGCCTATCGCAATTGTCATCAATGCAGATAGATCCGTACCGACCGCATCAAGGGGAAAAGCAATTTCGACATCGGCGCGGCGCAGCCTGGCATGGCCTTTTTCAAGCTCGGGCCAAGTCGGTATCACAGCATTTTCCAGCGGCTTGATCGAGACTACATGCGCGGCAACTCTAGCCTTCAGCTCCTCAGTTTCGCCCGGGACCGGGACGAAGGTTCCAGTTGATTGGTCGCTGGCGATCTTCTGAGCCATGGCCTCGATATTGCCAGGTGTCTCAATGCGGTACGTCAAGTGGATCATCATGGAATTGCTGCTCCCAATGCCGCCGAATATTCGTGGCGTCAACTCATGATGTGGTATAATGAGTATTCCAACGGCTGTGAAGAAGAATTATGGCATGCAGCGCGATTTCGGCGCGCCCCCTATTCTCGATGTCCTGTTAGCTTGTATAAGGAGTGCAGTTTTGAACCAGCGAGACCCCATGAATCAGCCTGTTGAACAGATCGTCCGTCGGAAACTGTCTGATGAAGTCTTCGACCGTCTGGAACGGATGATCACGTCGGGCGAGTTGAAGCCGGGAGACGATATGCCCTCCGAGCGGGTCCTCATGGAGCGGTTCGGCGTTGGGCGTCCAGCGATCCGCGAAGCGATGCAAGCGCTTGCAAATATGGGGCTGGTCAATATTTCACATGGCGAGCGCGCCAAGGTCCTGCAGTTGACGGCGAAGTCAATCTTCCGTCAAGTTGACCTGACCGCAAAAATCATGCTGTCACAATCATCGGACACGCTGGAACATCTCAAGAGCAGCCGTATCTTCTTCGAGCGGGGGATGGCGCGAGAGGCTGCCTTGCGCATAGAGCCACAAGACATCGCCGATCTCGAGGCCATCATCGAGCGCCAACGCCAATCGCTGGGTCAAGCAGAAGAGTTCATTTCAGCCGACATGCGGTTTCATAGCCGCATTGCCCAGATTTCGGGAAATCCGATCTTTGTCGCGGTAAGTGAGGCGATGCTTGCTTGGTTGAAGGCTTATCACACCGACATGCTCATCTGGACCGGGAAGGAAAAGTTTACGCTGGTCGAACATGAAGAAATTCTCGATCGCTTGGCAGCGAAAGATGCAGACGGAGCCGAAGCCGCTGTTCTTAAACATCTCGAGCGGTCAAGAGCTCTTTACACTCGGTAATGGTGTTGATAACAACCCTGGTCCGATCATAGGCAAGGGTTCAACGAGCCGCCCATCATTGCTGCATCCGGTTTAACTGGGATGAGATGATTGCAGGTGCTGTCCAGATCCATCCATGGCTAATGATATTTGACTTTCTATCCATGCCGGGGATCTGCCCTGGCAGAACGATCGCGATTGCGCACGCCCCGCGCCTCCTCCGAGACGGTGATGACTCGTCGCTATTCGTCGGTCTTCCTGTGCAGGATGTCGGGATTTTCAATCTTGCCTGGCGTGGAACGATGCGCCCGGCCGTGTCTAACACGGGAAAGCGAATGCCCCTTGCTGGCGCTGGGAGCAAATGGAGCCGCCGCGCTTGGCGGCATTGAGTTACGCATGCAAAACTCCAGCATCGCAACACTGTCGAGCAGCTGGCAAATCCGAGCCCAGAGCTCTCTTATTACCGGGATCAGTGAATGTTGATCTCGCCGCTGACAAGCCGCCACTCATTAGCCCCGATGAGACGCCTGTGGGTATAGCGGATGGAATGCAGGGGGCCGTCGAGTTTGTCTTGCCAGAAATCAAGAAACTTCCTCATGACCGGAAATTCCGGCGCTACATCATAGTCCTGCCAGACGAAAGTCTGCAGGACGGATTCAAAATCGGGAATGCGATAAAGAATATGAGCTGTTGTCAGGCCGTAACCGTCAAGCTGGCGCTCCAATTGCGATGAATACTGCATGCTTCATCTCCATTGCGTAACGATAACCAAGTTTGGTCCACAACCGTGCAGAAATCAACAGAAAACAGGGCGCTGATGGTAAAATTATTGTTTCTTTACATAGTGTTAGCAGCGGGCGTTAGAGAGTGCTAATTTTTTTGATTTGAGATATTGAAACTGTGTCTTGCTGAAACCAGATCGATAGCCGCTATCGCTTGAACAAGGATAGCGCCCACTCCGGATTGGCCTTTCGGTCCGGGAGTGAAATTGAACATGATTTGTTTGTCCATGGAGGAAAACATGACATTTCGACCGCTACACGATCGTATTCTAGTCCGCCGCGTCGAGTTTGAAGAAAAGACAAGCGGCGGCATCATCATTCCTGACACAGCCAAGGAAAAACCGCAGGAAGGCGAGGTATTGGCCGTCGGTCCTGGCACGCGAAACGAAGCCGGCCAAATTCAGCCCCTCGAGCTTAAGACCGGAGACCGTATCTTGTTTGGCAAATGGTCAGGTACCGAAATCAAGATCAACGGCGAAGAACTGCTGATCATGAAGGAAAGTGATGTAATGGGCATTGTAGAGGCTCAGACGATCGAGAGGAAGGCTGCGTGAGCGGGACGTATCATTATAAACTGCTGCGTGAAAAAAGGAGCAATTAAATGGCTGTCAAGGAAGTAAAATTCAACACGGACGCGCGTGAGCGTATGCTGCGCGGTGTCGATATTCTTGCAAATGCTGTAAAAGTGACCTTGGGTCCCAAGGGGCGCAACGTTGTGATTGACAAGTCCTTCGGTGCACCGCGCATCACAAAAGACGGTGTTTCTGTCGCCAAGGAAATAGAACTTGAGGACAAGTTCGAGAATATGGGCGCTCAGATGCTGCGCGAGGTAGCATCCAAGACCAATGATCTTGCCGGAGACGGCACAACAACGGCAACCGTGCTGGCTCAGGCTATCGTCAGGGAAGGCGCAAAGGCCGTTGCTTCGGGCCTTAATCCGATGGACCTGAAACGCGGGATTGATATTGCGGTTGATGCCGTTATCGGCGAACTGAAAAACAATGCTCGCAAGATTTCCAAAAACGCGGAAATTGCCCAAGTGGGCACGATTTCTGCAAATGGCGATGAGGAGATCGGCCGATACCTGGCAGAAGCAATGGAAAAAGTGGGCAACGAAGGTGTCATTACCGTTGAAGAAGCCAAGACCGCCGAGACCGAATTGGAGGTGGTTGAGGGCATGCAGTTTGACCGAGGCTACCTGTCGCCGTATTTCGTCACCAACCAGGACAAAATGCGGGCCGAACTGGAAGATCCCTATATTCTTATCCACGAGAAAAAGCTTTCCAATTTGCAGGCCATGCTCCCGGTTCTGGAAGCAGTCGTGCAATCTGGTAAACCCCTTTTGATTATCGCCGAGGATGTCGAAGGCGAGGCGTTGGCAACGTTGGTCGTCAACAAGTTGCGCGGCGGCCTGAAAATAGCCGCTGTCAAGGCGCCCGGTTTCGGCGATCGCCGCAAAGCTATGCTCGAAGATATTGCCATATTGACTGGCGGAACGGTGGTTTCCGAGGACATGGGTATAAAACTCGAGAACGTGACGCTCAATATGCTCGGCCGAGCCAAGAAGGTTGTGATCGAAAAAGAAAACACCACCGTCATCGATGGGGTCGGTTCAAAAGCCGAGATCGAGGGTCGCGTCAGCCAAATTCGCACGCAGATTGAAGAGACCACGTCTGACTATGATCGTGAAAAGCTGCAGGAACGTTTGGCAAAGCTGGCAGGCGGCGTTGCCGTTATTCGCGTTGGTGGCTCCACGGAAATCGAGGTTAAGGAAAAGAAAGACCGGGTCGACGACGCGCTGCATGCTACGCGAGCAGCCGTTGAAGAAGGCATTCTGCCGGGTGGTGGTGTAGCCCTGCTGCGTGCTGTCAACGCGTTGGACAACATCTATATGGCCAATTCAGACCAGCAAGTCGGTGTCGAAATTGTTCGCCGTGCGATCGAAGCGCCAGCGCGCCAGATTGCAGAGAATGCGGGTGCCGAAGGATCGATTATTGTGGGCAAACTGCGTGAAAAATCTGAGTTCTCGTTCGGGTGGAATGCCCAAACCGGTGAATATGGCGACCTTTACGCCCAGGGCGTCATCGATCCGGCAAAGGTTGTACGCACGGCGCTTCAGGATGCAGCTTCAGTTGCCGGTTTATTGGTGACAACGGAAGCTATGATCGCTGAAAAGCCGAAGAAGGAAACATCTCCTGCACTACCAGCAGGTGCTGGGATGGATTTTTAAATCGCGAACCCGACCCGCCTCACAGGGGCGGGTCACCACCATTCGTTGGTGGGCATTGACAAGATTGTTGAGATCGAACGCGCGCGATTGATGAACTCGCAGGAGCGCCACCAATTTAAGGCGCGATGGTTGGAAACACAGCTGGCGCTCTCCGGTCCAGCGTCTGGCGGTATTGTTCTGCCTCCCAATGGTTCAATTGGTGTTCATCATCTTCACTCAGGTAGGCAATTTTTTCTCCCTCGGGGATCCGTGCAGTAACTTCTGCAAGGCAACGGGCCATAACTTCTCCGCCTTGGGCAAGTTCATTTGAAAGTAGAATACCTTTTCCGGGGACCAGGAGCAGCTTCGGTGCAGCTTTGTTGCGGTTTCTGTATTCATTGAGTACTGCCTCAATCGAGCCCTCGGGATCGACAACGCCAAGCTCCGTGCCCAGAAAAATGACGTGGTCCGGATATAGGGACCCACCAAGTGCGTAAGCCATGCTTAATGGCGAAAGAGCTGTCTTATGGCTTTCCATATCGGGGGCCGGGCGGAACGCAGAGTCCTTTGCAATAGCCGACAGAGCTGCAATGTCGGGCGCACCTGTACTGCGTGGATCGGTGGCAAGAGCAGCGCTGACACGTCCAATTTTTCCGGCAACGTCTTCTGCCGTGTCGCCCGTGACGATTATGCCATGATTAAACAAAATAAGGACATCGGGCGTCCTGTGCGCGATCTTTTCGATTTGCCGTGCAAGCGGCGTTCCCGGTCGGCGATAAGGGACCATCTCCCACTTCAGATCCGGTATTTTAGCCATGCGTGCCGCGAGCACCTCCTCACGTTGCTCAAGGACTGCAAGCGCGATCGTATTGACGCAATGATAATGCGCAACAACCCGGCTGGGAAGGGCGGCATGAAAGCTCGTTTCTATGGAAGGCCGAAGGCTGCTGGTGTTCATGCTGCCGACTATAAAATCGGTCGCTTTATCGGCACGAGAGTCGCCAGAACGCAAGGCATCCACTAAGGGTGCCGCCAGCACAGGTACCATAATGTCCCGCTCCTTCGCATGGGCGAGCCACGTCCCGGATGCTTTGATCCACATGACCCCCTCTGCTTTCAACGAAGTGTTGCCGCCAGCTCCTTGCGTTTTGAGGATGTCATTGCCGATCTGGCTTGAGAGATCAAGGAACTGCTCAAAGGTGTTCGTCAGGGTCTTGCTCGAATACATCAATACCACCGTTGCGCGCTTCACTTACGTTTTGACTTGGAAGGCATCAATCCATGGTGATCAAAGTTTCTATCGAAACTTAGAGTTTTGATTGTAAATCGTCAATGATGAGGTTTTTCCATCTATCAAACTTGCAGGCTACCCGGTTGTATGATTATCTTGCGTCATTGGTGTTGGGAGACGCCGGGAGGTTGAATGAACGATTCTGAGCGCCATAAGCAGATTATTGATTTGTTGCAGGAGACGCCGTTTGCTTCGGTCCGCGACCTGCAGGAGCGCTTGGGCGTATCGCCCGCCACCATTCGTCGCGATATTGACAAGCTTCATGAAATTGGAAGTGCCCGGAAGGTCTACGGCGGAATTTCCGCAAATGAGGTGAGCACCGGTGCGCGTCTTTCAGCTCGTCCTTACGATGAAAACCGCGACATTGCAGTAGAGGCAAAACGGGCCATTGCCGAAAAGGCCGCAAGCCTCGTGCGCGATGGAGATTCAATCATCGTACATGCCGGATCAACTTGCTTCCAGCTGGGGATCCAGCTGGCGCGGCGAAATGTACGTCTTTACACAAACTCGATGCCTCTAGCCGCCTATTTGGGCGAGCATGGTACATGCAACTTGACGCTTGCAGGTGGCGTATTATACCGCGAGCCCGGTATAATTCATGATGCCTCTGCCAGCGTGCCTGATTTTTTTGCCTCGCGCTTCTTTGTTGGAACTCAGGGAATTAACAATGATGGCTTGCTCGAGTCTCATCCACTGCTCGCCAAGGCGATAAGTGAGCTAAGCCGCTGTGCTGATGAAATTGTCCTGTTGGCCGATAGCCGAAAACTTTCCATCGCACCCCGCAATATCGTGCTGCCGCTTTCGCGAATAGGGACCATCGTGATCGATGACGGATTGTCGGATGCGGGTGCAAAGATGTTGGAGGATCACGGAATCACGATCCTGATTGCAAGAATGGGGTCGCAGAATTGACAGATCACCCCGTCATCGCAGTCTTTGATTTAGGCAAAACAAATTCCAAGCTGTTTGTTTTGACGGCCATGGGAAAAGTAGTGGCACAAGCCCGCACCAGACCCGTTTGGAATGATGTCGGCGACCTCCGTGTTCTCGACGATGCGGCCCTTTTTGAGTGGGTAAAGCTTTCGTTGAGGGCAGCAGTTTGCGACCATGGCGTCAACAGCATTATGTTTTCAGGACATGGCTGTACCTTTGCATTAGTTCGCGGAGAGAAGCTAATCCACCCCATACTGGACTATGAGCAGGAACCGCCCACGGATATTGCTGGAAAAATCGACACACTGATACCAAAATACTCCGAGACATTTTCTCCAGCGTTGCCACTCGGCTTTAATTATGGACGCCATATCCTCTGGTTGAAGGAGCGCAATCCCGACTTAATCCACGAGGCGGATGCAATCCTTTCATATCCTCAATTTTGGTCATGGAAATTTTCCGGCCACAAGGTTTCAGAAGTTTCCTATCTTGGCTGTCACTCCCATCTTTGGGCACCGCTCGCAGATGACTTTAGCAGCTTGGTGACGTCTCAGGGATGGCGGGAAAAAATGCCGGAGCTGGCAAGGGCAGGTGATTGGATTGGAAAATATGTCGTTGAGCTGGAAAATGGGACATCGGCTGAAGTTGCGGTTCACAATGGCGTCCATGACAGTAATGCTGCACTTTATTATTATCGATCGCTTGGCTTTGAAGACTTCACCCTGGTTTCTACCGGCACTTGGATCATCATTTTTAATTCGTCTTGCCCGCTCGAGGTGCTCGATTCGCGGCGTGATATGTTGGCCAACGTAACTGTAGATCACCAACCGACCGCAACCATCCGATTTATGGGAGGGCGTGAATATGATGTTGCAAGTGGCGGCTGGAATAACGCCATATCCGTTGACGCACTAATATCGGTCATAGCCAAGGGCATATTTGTTCTTCCCTCCTTTGCGCCGGGCGGGCCCGCTCAAAATCAAACGGGTCGGTTCACAGGGCCGTCTGTCGACGGCGAGGAGCGCGCTGGTGCGGCTCTGCTATACGTTGCACTGATGACAGATCTGTCACTTGATCTCATCCAGTCAACCAACGCAATTGTGGTTGATGGCGGTTTGGTCAAAACTGGACTGTACGCAAACTTGCTGGCCAGCTTGCGGCAAGACCAGCGAATCTATTCAAGCGAAAATCCGGAGGGCAGCGCATTTGGTGCAGCAGCACTCGTATACGGTCAAGTTGGCTCAAACCCCTTCTCCAATGACACCCGAGAAGCTTTGCCATCTGTAATTGCCGGTTTGACGGATTATCGCGACGCGTGGCGCGCCATGGTCGAAAGCGGTCACCCGTCAGGTCGGCAAGTAGATCACAAGGAATTGCTGGTATGACCGTTTCGTCTCTCGCAGTCTCCGCTCCTGTGCTGGAGATGCGCAACATCAGCAAGACGTTCGGCAACATACGCGCGTTGTCCAACGTGTCGCTGACCGTTCATGCAGGTGAAGTGCATGCGCTTATGGGCGAAAATGGTGCGGGGAAATCAACGCTGATGAAGGTTCTGTCGGGAGCCTATAGGGCTGACCCTGGCGGGAGTATTCACATTGATGGTCTTCCTGTTGTGGCGGGCGACCCAGTTAAGGCAAAGGCCAGTGGCATCTCAGTAATTTATCAGGAACTATCTCTCGCCCCAAATCTGACGGTAGCCCAAAACATGTTCCTTGGTGCGGAACCTTCGCGGTTTGGTGTGGTAGACAAAGTCCAGATACGCGAGCGAACAGAACCGATACTCAGGCGCCTGGGAATTGATTTTTCTGCTTCGCGACGGGTCGGCGAACTGTCCCTTGGCGAGCGGCAGATGGTCGAGATTGCGAGAGCATTGACCACCAATGCACGCATAATTGTCATGGATGAACCAACAACTTCGCTGACTTCGCGGGAAACTGATCGCCTGTTTGAAGTTATAGCAAGTCTAAAGGCACATGGTATTGCAATCATCTATATCAGTCATCGGATGGAAGAGATTTACCAGCTTGCCGATCGGGTGAGTGTTCTGCGTGACAGTGCGTACGTTGGAACCCTCGAGCGAGAGGAATTGTCAGCTTCCAGACTGGTATCAATGATGGTTGGCCGCGATCTGTCATCATTTTACAAGAAGCAACATCACGCATCTGACGGCAAGATGGAGACGGTGCTTTCGGTGCAGAATATTGGTGATGCGCGCCGCGTGCATGATTGCTCTTTTGATGCCTGCGCGGGTGAAGTTCTGGGTATTGCTGGGTTGGTCGGATCTGGACGGACGGAACTTGCTAGGCTGATTTTTGGAGCCGATGTGAAAACGGCCGGCGTTGTAAGACTGGCTGGCAAGGAGCTTTCCATCTCAAATCCGAGCGATGCGCTCGCTGCAGGCATCGCCTATCTGACAGAAGATCGTAAGGGGCTGGGTCTCTTCCTCGACATGACAATTAGCGAGAACATTAATATGGGTGTGATGGCCGCTGACGCGGCGAAGGGCGGGGTCATTAATTTTGCCGCCGCAAGATCGCGCGCAGATCGCGCCATATCCTCGCTGTCAATCAGGACGCGAAGCGCCAATATAAATGTCGGAGCCTTGTCAGGAGGCAACCAGCAAAAAGCGTTGATCGCAAGGTTGCTGGAAGCCAAACCGCGCGTGCTTATCCTTGACGAGCCTACACGTGGCGTCGACGTTGGCGCAAAATCCGAAATTTACCGCATCATCGATGAACTTGCCCTAACCGGCATCGCTATTGTGGTGATCTCCAGTGATCTGCCAGAGATCATCGGGATTGCCGATCGCGTGCTCGTCATGCGGGACGGGCAAATTGCGGGCGAAGTCAGAGCTACGCCAGACAAACCTATAGATCAGGAAGCAATAATGGCCCTCTCGACCGGCTCTTCTGCCGGTCGAGCTTGACTGTGCCGAAGAACGGAAACGGATGAAACAATGACCGCGACATTGACAGATAAAGAACAGGACAAGGCCAGATTTCGATCGACGCTCACTGCCTTGGGGATGCTGCCGGTTCTGATAATCCTTGCGATCGGCTTTCACCTGTTGAGCGGACGGTTCCTGAGCGTCAATAATCTTTCGATCGTGATGCAACAGGCGTCAATTAACACCGTACTCGCTGCGGGGATGACTTTTGTCATTCTGACAGGCGGAATTGATCTGTCAGTCGGTTCAATCCTGGCCGCTTCTGCAATGGTCGGCGTAATCGTTTCGCTTTTTCCGGATATTGGAATGCTGGGTATTCCAGCTGCGATCGCGGTTGGACTTGCCTGTGGTCTGGTGAATGGGAGCATCATTGCCTTTTTAAATCTTCCACCTTTCATCGTGACCCTTGGATCGCTGACTGCTATGCGCGGTATCGCGCGGTTGCTTGGCAACGACACAACGATATTCAATGCAGACCTGCCTTTTGATTTCATAGGAAATGGAAATTTTCTTGGCGTCCCTTGGCTGGCAATCATAGCATTGGCGACGATCCTGATTTCGTGGTTTGTGCTTAAACGCACAGTCCTTGGCACATGGATATACGCGGTGGGGGGAAACATTGAGGCGGCACGCCTGACAGGCATAAAAGTACCATTAGTGTTGCTTTTTGTTTACAGCGTCTCCGGGCTGCTCTCGGGCCTTGGAGGCGTCATGTCTGCGGCACGTCTTTATGCTGCCAATGGCCTTCAGCTTGGTCAGTCGTACGAACTCGATGCAATCGCGGCAGTCATTCTGGGGGGGACCAGCTTCGTTGGAGGGGTCGGCTCGATCTGGGGAACTCTCGTAGGCGCTCTCATTATCGCGGTCCTTTCTAACGGGCTGATCTTGGTAGGCGTCTCGGACATTTGGCAGTACATCATAAAAGGCCTTGTCATCATTGTCGCGGTCGGTCTCGACCGGTACCGACTGAAAGGATTGAGCCGCACCTGACGTGTGGTCCACCAAACCCGGCTGGCCGGGCAACAAGACGCTGGGAGCGTCATAAATGGAGGAAAAAATGAAAATTATCTCGAAATTGCTTATGGGAACAGCGCTTGCTGCTTCGCTTGTCATGCCTGCTGCGGCCAAGGACTTGCAAAAGATCGGTATTTCGGTCGGCCTTCTAGGAAATCCATTCTTTGTAGCGACGATCAAGGGCATTGAAGATCGCGCCAAACAGATCAACCCAAGCGTACAGGTAACGTCTGTTTCGGCGGATTATGATCTTAACAAGCAGGTCTCGCAGATGGACAGCTTTGTTGCCGCTGGCGTGGACATCATCATGCTGAATGCAGTGGATGCCAAGGCAATTGCACCAGCGGTGAAAAAGGCTCAGGCAGCAGGAGTCATTGTTGCTGCATTCGATGTGTCGGCTCCCGGCGCCGATGTTACTGTCATGACCAATAATATAAAAGCCGGCGAGGAAGCCTGTCAGTACATTGTAGATCAGCTCAAAGGAAAGGGCGATGTCGTGATCATCAACGGTCCGGCTTCGTCTTCAATCATAGATCGGGTTCAAGGCTGTAAGAGTGTTTTGGCAAAGAACCCGGAAATTAAAATCCTGTCGGACGATCAAAATGCCCAGGGTTCCCGCGATGGTGGCCTTGCCGTCATGCAGGGACTTCTTACACGATTTGACAAGATCGATGCCGTTTTTGCAATCAATGATCCGACGGCAATCGGCGCAGAATTGGCTGCAAAGCAGCTGAATCGCAGCGAATTCTTCCTCACCGCCGTCGACGGTGCGCCGGATATTGAGAAGTCTCTCGCCAGTGGAAAGTCGATGATCAAGGCTTCGGCCTCCCAGGATCCTTATGTTATGGCCGGCGATTCCCTCAAGATGGCGGTTGATTTGATGAACGGAAACAAACCTGCCGAAACGACAGTTCTTCTCGATCCCAAGTTGATTACTGCCGATAATATAAAGGAATACAAAGGTTGGACTGCCGCTCGGTAGAGTTTTTCGTGAAGACCTGTCCGCGATAATGATGCGGGCAGGTCTTTTTTAACCCTTCTCAATTGCCAGAAAGTCTTCCATGTCAAAAATCGGTGTTCACTCATTCGTTTGGAGCGCAGGCTCATCTAAAGGCGATCTGGAAAACGCGCTCAACCGAACGCATGAACTGGGCTATAAGCTGATCGAATTTTCATATCTTGATCCAAGACAGGTCGATGTAAAGTGGCTGGCCGGGCGCATTCAAGACCTTGGGCTCGATGTAGCGATCAGTATGGGTTTGCCGCCTGATGGCGATATATCAAGTTCCGATATGGCCATCGTTGGCAATGGAACGGATATTCTGGACAAGGCGATTGCTCTTGTCCGCGACTTGGGCGGATCGAAGCTTGCGGGAATATTGACTTCAGCGCATGGGAAGCAAGAACATGCTTTGACAAAACGGGGCTGGGATAACAGCGTTACGGCGCTTTCAAAAGTCGCCGACCATGCGAAAGCAGCAGGCGTGACGCTCAATCTCGAGATCGTAAATCGTTTCGAGAGCAATATGCTCAATACAGCAGCTCAAGGTCTGGCTTATATTCACGACACCGGTGCATCGAATGTCTTGTTGCATTTGGATACATTCCACATGAACATTGAGGAAGCTGATGTCGGATTAGCTATCCGGCATGCTGCCGAGAAAATTGGATACATTCATATTGGTGAAAGTCATCGCGGCTATCTTGGCACCGGCAGCATCGATTTCGGCGCTATCTTTGATTCATTGATCGCAATTGGCTGGGACGATTACCTAACTTTTGAGTCCTTTTCCACGACGATAGTTGATGAAAATCTGTCACTTAAGACCGCAATCTGGCGTAACCTTTGGGATGATAATTTGGCCCTTGCAAAACATGCTCGCCAATTCATTGAACTTGGAATGGAAACCGCGCGACTCAAGGCAGATTTGGTAAGACAAGCACATTTGCCGATTGAGTGACAGCCTGACTGTGTGGCCAAAGGCTCGGTGAGGGAACTAACTCCACATAGCACGCATGCGTGAACCTACATCAACCCGAACGCCACGGGCCCCAGTTTCCCTCGCGTTCTCAGGGCGTGCAATCGGCCATGAACAGCACTCGAAATATTGCAGTAGAGTGGCTGGAATGAACCGTGTGCGGGAAGCGTAAACATGCCGATCGCCTTTGGCGTTCTGGCCATGCGTGAAAAACCGCTGAGGGGTGACAAGGTGCAAGCTATCCTTTGCTCTTGTCATGGCGACGTAGAGCAGGCGCCTCTCTTCCTCGATCTCTGCAGTTGAGCCGGTACCAAGGTCGGACGGCACGCAGCCGTCTACCACATTGAGCAGATAAACCGATTTCCATTCTTGTCCCTTGGCTGAATGGATCGTCGATAGGATGAGATAATCCTCATCCAGCAATGGGACGCCAGATTGATCGCTTGTCGCGTCCGGCGGATCAAGAGTGAGTTCAGTCAGAAATCTCTCTCGCGAAGGATAGCCGCTGGCAATTTGCTCAAGCTGAAGAATATCAGCCTGGCGCATTTGCGCATCTTCGTGAATACGCTCCAGATGCGGTTCGTACCAACGCCGGACCAACTCAATCTCGGCAGGCCAGCCCATCCTTCTGGCGCTGAGTTGTTGAACGGTCGAAACGAAGTCCGACCAATTGTCACCGGCGCGCGGAGGTGCCGGATGCTGGGTGAGGGCACTTAATGGGTCCGCATCTATCGCCATGTCTTCAAGTGCGCGCTGTGCCGAAGCAGGACCAACGCCTGGAAGTATCTGCATGAGGCGGAATCCGGCAACACGATCACGCGGGTTTTGCGCAAAGCGAAGCATGGCCAATACGTCTTTAACATGGGCGCTGTCGAGAAACTTCAATCCACCAAATTTGACGAAAGGAATGTTGCGCCGGGTCAGTTCAACTTCCAAGGGTCCGCTGTGATGTGAAGTACGGAACAACACCGCTTGCTGTTTCAAAGTTGTTCCGGTTTCCCGGGTCTCCAATATCTGCTCGACGATGTAATTTGCCTGCTCGTTTTCATCGCGCACAGAGACGAGTCTCGGCCTTTCCGCAGACTGTCGCTCCGTCCAGAGATTTTTTGTGAAGCGTTCGGATGCCAGATCAATCACGCCGTTTGCCGCACTCAGGATCGGCTGTGTGGAGCGGTAATTGCGGTCAAGTGTGATGACATCCGCCGGTGGAGTGAATGAGCTTGGAAAGTCGAGGATATTGCGAATGGTAGCAGCGCGGAACGAATAAATAGATTGCGCGTCATCACCGACTACCGTCAGACCGCGTCCTCCGGGCTTCAAGGCCAACAGAATGGTTGATTGTAGGCGATTGGTATCTTGATATTCGTCGACGAGGACGTGATCAAAGCGGCCACCAATATCTTCTGCAAGCAGCGGATCGCAAACGGTCTGCGCCCAATAGAGGAGTAGATCGTCATAGTCGAGAATGTTCTGTGCTTGCTTGGCTTCGACATAACCGGCAAAAAGCTGGCGAAGTTCTGTCTCCCACATGGCGCACCAAGGGAAAACATCCTTTAGAACCTCGTTGAGTGGGCGTTCAGAATTGACGACGCGAGAATAGATCGCAAGGCAAGTTCCTTTGGTCGGAAAGCGGGTTTCGGTTTTGGAGAAACCAAGTTCGTGCCGGACCAGATTTATGAGATCGGCCGAATCTTCCCGGTCGTGGATAGTAAAGTTCGGGTCAAGCCCAATCTGTTCGGCATAGTCACGTAAAAGCCGTGCGCCTATCCCGTGAAATGTTCCCGCCCAATCCAAGGCGTCAGTCATGATCGAGGACTTTTGCCCAAGCACCTGCGTACAGATACGGCCGACCCGTTTGGACATCTCAGCGGACGCACGTCTCGAGAATGTCATCATAAGGATACGGCGAGGATCGGCACCATTTACAATGAGGTGTGCAACCCTGTGTGCCAGCGTATTGGTTTTTCCCGATCCCGCTCCCGCAATGATAAGAAGCGGTCCGCCAGTCTGACCATCGGGTAGTCCGATACCAAATTCTACGGCCTTGCGTTGTGCAACGTTCAACTTATCAAGATGCGCAACACTCATCGAAAAACTGGTTCCTATTTCTGATTCTGCTTGGAACAAAGATAGAACATAACACTCGTTTGCTCAATACTCAAGGCGGTGCAGAGACATACGCCAGCCGTTCCCGCTGCAATTAGTTCGGGCTCTGCATATAGGCCGCGCAGAGCGAAAAAACGCTTGCGAGCAAGCTGAGCAAGCCCCCGCATAGAGTAATGTAAACAAAGCCCTCGGCCGCGTAGACTTTACCCATGACGATAGTCCCAGCGAACAGTGCAAGGTAGGTTACCGCGCTATTGAGACCCATTATTGCCCCACGTTGTGAAGGTTCCAGGGCCGTTAGTCGCATAATCAGCACGTTCAGGCCGAAGTGATTTGCGAGCCCCCAGATTGCCATGACGGCAAGAACCCCGGTGTAGGTGCCTGATACGAGCGACATCACGGCGTAAACCACAGCGACCATCAGAAAGATTAAGGGGAGCAAAACGCGACGGCCACTATAGGCGTCAACATAACGGTCCAGAAATACGGCGCTTCCAAAACCGATCCCGTAGAAGATCGCCGCAAGCCCGGTGGCTCGCACAGGATATTCCAGGTTCACATGCAAGTGATCGCCGACATAAGCATAGACGCCGTAAAAAGCCGCCATGAAACACCCACAGGCTGCCAGAAGCGGCAGTACGCCTTTGATCGTCAAAGCGGTGATTGGCGTTCTTGATGCAACACCCTTGCGCTGTGTTTCATGCTGCCCGTTCACCGATAATCCCGCTCCAGCAATGAGAGCCGCTGCGGCGATTGCGATGTAAAATGCACGCCAGCCAAGACCGTCAGCGATCAACGTCGAAAGGGGTACACCCGCCACCATGCTGATCGTCCAACCCGTGAGTACGATACCAATCGTGCGCCCTTCATGTCCGGGCGAAGCAACGACGGCAGCAAGAGTATAAATTGCGGGCAGGGCGACACCGGCCGATATGCCGACGAGAAACTGAGAAATCGTCAGGACGACTGCGCCTTGAGCCACACCACTGCTGATAAAACCGATCGCCATTATCAACATGACATAGGCAAGCGTTCTACGAGGGCCCGCCCGATCTATCAGTTGCCCCAGAGCGATGGCCCCCAACGCGGTTCCAAGCCCAAAGGCAGCCGATGCCAGCATAATGTCCTGAACTTCTACGTCGAACCCATCGGCAATTGCCGGCGCAATCGGACCCAGTGCAAGTGAATTTGAGCCGATCAGACCAATGCATCCCGTCAGGGCCCAGACTATTGCGGGAACCGACATTGATGAAATTTCGCTTGTTACGTGATTATCATTCTGCATAAGCTCACAATATTCGAATGTTATTCGGCGGCAACCAGGGAGTTTACGGTCGTGAAAAAAACAGATGGTATTCTGCACCATAAAGGGGAGGCGCATAGGGCAGACCCAATGGACAGAAAATTGTTAGGTCAACTGGTGGGGGATGCGACCCTCAGCTATGCTGAACTTGGACAGAGAGTTGGCCTTTCGGCCCCGGCGGCACATGAGCGTGTCAAACGCTTGCGGCAGCGGGGAGCGATCAAAAGCGTCTCAACACTGATAGACCCCGCAAGTGTAGAAAAATCGCTTCTGGCGTTTGTCCATGTGGACACAACAGGCTGGGGGAAAACACCGACCTTGCTGGCAATAAGCCAGTACCCGGAAGTGGAGGAAATCCATTCGGTAGCGGGCGACGCGTGCATGCTACTCAAGGTTCGCACGAACGGGACTCAAGCTCTTGAACATTTGCTGGCGCAACTGTACGCAACGCCAGGTGTGAAGGCGACGCGAAGCTATGTCGTGCTGTCGACCTATCTCGAGCGGCCCGTACAAGCCGAAACAACGCAGGAGTGGCCGGTGATCGACTTCACGCGGGAACAGGCTGACGCCAAAAATCTTCTTTAGGCTGGAAGCTTGGGGAACGAAAACTCTGCCAGCTCGTTCCAACGACAACTCAGGGAGGTTCCCAATGTCAAATGAAGATGGATCCGGAGGCAATCCTGCTTTCGATAAGAGCAGCCCGACATCCTTCGGACAATCCGTAGAAAGTGAAGCGCAGATTGCCGATGCTGCGAGCCGCTCGTCCGGCCTTGTTGGCAAAGGCGAAAGACTTCACGTCTATAGGGTTGTGCCGACCGCCTCACCTGACGATCCCCGATGGGAGAACTCGCCGTTTCAAGGAGAGGTCGTGGTGGCTGCACGGACCAGTGGCGATGCAAGAATTGTAGCCGCGGGCCGCGAGCTTGATTTTATGGAAGTCGATGCGGCACCTGCCGATGATGTTACCACTTTCAATGCAAGTGCCTTCCGCGATGACAAGCTCTATACGGTCATCGAGATTGAAAGCGGTAGAACCGATCTGACGCGAGGGGTCATTGTTGGCGATATCAGCGTTGATAATATCCGGCCTATGCGGTCCTTAGACTGATCGGTGGTTTATAGTCGGTTTTCTGCGCTCACCTGCGGCACATCGCGCGTGTTCATTAAAGAGATGCGGGGACCAAGAAGGGGCTTCCTCTATGTGCCAGCGTACTTGAATGATCCTGTTTGAAGGCAGACCCCCTCTGGAACTAGCGTGGTTCGACACTTAAGTTGAGATAAAGAGGACTGAAATCGGCATACTCTTTAAGACGTTCCCAATCGAGAATAGTCACGATCTTACCCGCCCATTTGAAGAGATTTTCCCGCCGTAACATTTGCAGGCTTTTGTTCAGATGGACCACTGATATGCCCATCACATCTGACAGCTCGGCTTGTGTGAGAGGAAAGCTAAACGAATTATCCCGTGTCTGGCCCACCACTTGCAGACGGATGAAAAGCTCGCAAATCAAATGGGCGAGATGTATTTTCTTGGGTCGCCGTCCCATTCCCACGATCCACTCCCGGTGAATAGAGCCATCGATAAGGGTTTGCAGCCACAGCAAACGCGTGAGATGGGGAAACCTCTCGGTAACCATGATGATATCGTTGTGATCGAAAAGAGCTATGCGGCAAGGTGTGAGTGCAACAATGCCATGATCCATAACCTTCAAAGGAAAGGCATGAAGGTCCACAAAATCGCCGGGAACATGCAGAGATGTAATTTGCCTACTCCCATTTTCAAGTACCTTGTAGCGAGCAGCAAAGCCCTCCACCAGAAGTGTACTATACCTCGGACGGCTTCCTTCGACGACAAGATCCTCATCCGCGGAAAAATTCTTGTCCTGGGTTATCATTGATTGCAGCAATGACTTTTCCGCAACTGATACGACATCGTGACTCTCAAGTTTCAGTAGCAAGGATTCAATCAAAGAAACGTACTCCAGAGGGCGTGTTGAAATTTTATCGGCACCTGTAGGAACCTAATCCTTCAAAGAGGCTTATGTTCCAGAAGAGGAAAAAGCATGAGCCGATATTACTTCGATTTGGACAATGGCGACGGCAGGACCCGCGATGATGAAGGGGTGGAACTTCCTGACAATGCCGGCGCCATTAAAGAAGCTTCAAGGATTGTAACCGACCTGGCACGTGACGAACTGGTGGAATGCGGCAATGGTAGAATTTGGCTTACAATCAGAAAATCGGATGGCAATGTGCTGGCGGTGGCCAGCCTGCTATTCGACACGAAATTTATCGAATTTCAGCCAGCTGGTGAAAGCTGAGCAGTACTCAACTCCATCGCTGAATGCACCCAGGTCATCCAATAAAGCCTCGGTTTCACCTGAGTGATTCTTTCGCGACACCGTCAGACCGGGGAGACAGTTCGCCGGACATCCGATCTGTGGATTTCAAAGCGGTAGAGTTACCGACAGCCTCCCGGCTGGCTTGCCTGTGCGGAGGGTTTTATTGCAGCAGCACCTCATGCCGGCGCCAGCCCTGATTTGGATTGTTGGTTCTGGAGCAGTTTGCCTATTTCGGTGGAAGATACTGCTTCACTGAATAGATGACCTTGCACTTCGTCACAATGATTTTCACGCAGAAATGTCAGCTGCTCGTGGGTCTCAACCCCTTCTGCGATCACTTTCATGTTGAGCTTTTGCGCAAGCGATATGACGGCTGCGGTAATCGTTTTGTCATCGTCATCCTCAACCAAATTTCGTAAAAACGACCTATCTATTTTCAACCGTGAAACCGGGAGGCTTTTTAAGGCACTTAAGTTTGAATATCCCGTACCAAAATCGTCAATGGCAAAACTGACACCGACTTTGCGCAGTTCCTCCATTGTGGCAATTACTTCGTTGACGTCCCGCATTACCAAACTCTCAGTAAGCTCAAGTTCAAGGCACTTGGCATCTAATTCTGTTTCGCCCAATGCGTGCATGACACGGCTCGTCCAATTCTGATCGTGAAACTGACGAGCCGAGACATTGACGCACATGGTAATTGGTTCAAACCCGGCGTCCTGCCATCTTTTGTTCTGCTTGCACGCTTCGTAAAGAACCCACTCGCCAAGCGGCACAATAAGCCCCGTTTCTTCTGCCAACGGAATAAATTCGTTGGGATTTATCAGTCCCAATTGCGGATGATTCCACCGGACCAAGGCTTCCACAGCGAATATGCGTCCGAATTCCAGTTCCACTTGAGGTTGATACAAAAGGTGAAACTCGGATTGAGCAATGCCTCGGCGAATTCCGTCGTGGAGGGCTAACCTTTCATGGGCTTTTATATTAAGTTCCGGCGTGAAAAAGCGAAATCCGTCCCGCCCTGCTTCCTTTGCCTTATACATGGCAATATCCGCATTTGCGATCAAGGTTTCAGCATCTGTTCCATCTTGGGGATAGGTGGCGATACCTATGCTGCAAGTGATGTGGAACTCTCGGCCTCTGATAATCATTGGCTCCAGGATCGCTGCTCGGATTTTGTGCATTGCGGCAGCAATCGCGTCGGTGTTTTCCGGTAGATCTGTCAACAGGATAACAAATTCGTCGCCGCCCATACGCACTGCCGCGTCCGTCGGCCGTATACAATTCTCCATACGTCGGGCAACCGTCTTTAAAAGTTCATCGCCTGCAGTGTGGCCGAGGCTATCGTTGACGAACTTGAAATTATCCAAATCGACGAAAAGGACCGAGACCCATGGGTTGTGCCGTTTCGTCTGTAACATTGCCTGCGTGAGGCGATCCGTCAGGAGAATACGATTTGGCAAACCAGTCAGCATATCGTGGTAAGCCATATGGCGGATCTTATCCTCGGCATGTTTCCGTTCGATCGCAATTGCTGCGATTCTGGTCGCGATTTGTGTCAGGTTGATCTCTGCCGGCTCCGGATGGCGTACTCCGGCCGAGTAAAGTGCGAACGTGCCAAGGACGATGCCACCGTGAGACAATACTGGAGCCGACCAGCAGGATTTCAGACCATGACGGGAAGCCAGATCGCGGTAATTCTTCCAAAGTGGATTACTGGCGATGTCAGCAACGATCACACTTTCGCCAAGCCAGGCAGCAGTCCCGCACGATCCGGCACCAGGTCCAATGGGGAGACCGTCGATCGCCCGGCAATACTCTTGCGATAGCGTAGGCGCGGCTCCATGCTTGAGGTGAGTACCACCGTCGTCAAGTAACAAAATTGAACCGTATACACCGACCAGCTGTCTTTCCATAAGTCTAACCAGGCGATCAAGAACTGCATGCAGAGGTGAATTTACAACAATCATCTCAAGTATCGCTGTCTGCTCATCCCTGAGAAAGTCATCTCTTTTGCGAGCAGAAATGTCACGCGAGATTCCAACCAGCCCTACGACAGTGTCATTTGTTGATCTTAGCGGGACCTTTGAAGTGGATAACCACCTCTCCTTGCCAGAAGCAGCATCAACGACGCATTCCTCCATCCCTATCATTGCAACACCAGTACGAATGACCTGACGTTCGATTTGGGAGAATCTTGCTGCGGAGGATGCATCATGCAAGTCGAAGTCGTTCTTTCCGGTCAGATCATCCGGACTTTCAAATCCGTGAATACGGGCAACTGCCTCATTTGCCACGATGAAGCGACAATCCAGATCCTTGACAAACAGGTAGTCCGGCACCTGATCAATCATATTACGAAGCAGTCTGTGTGGGTCGTTTAAACTCTTGTCAGCAAGGTCGTTCTTCACAATCGACATCACACCTGGCCTTTGTTGGCCAGATGTAGCCCACTGGAAACATTCGAAACCGATCGCGTCGTCAAAATCGAGAAAATGCCAGGGTCATCGCGACGAGAAGATTGTATTGTTTTTTCAATTGGATTGTTGCGCAGTTCGGTCATTAGAATTGCTTCCCTCATCTCAGTAAACTACCCAAGCGCGCTTCCGTTCCCACATCCTTTCGAATGTCTCGTTCCATCCAATGGAGGTCAATAGAATTTTGGGGACGTGACGCGCATTGTTCAACAAGGACTTTGTTGTCCACCATGAGAAAATATGGAACCTTGCCACGCCAGCGATAGGATCCTCACATCAGCAATTATGCGCATGTGGCAGCCCCCTGATCATAATGCAGATCTGGGAAGGTCACAAACTGGCTGCCGCCGTTCGCGTATTGACCCTATCAACTTTATGCCGGCCTCAGGCACCGACAGACAACCAACAAAACCCTTCCGATCGAGGGTCGATTTATCACAAGCAATCCCACCCGACCATATCATCAAGGCGGCCACGAACTGTACAGAGGCAAATAGTGAATCGCGGCTGATTGATGCCGGGCAAAATCTCAATCCTCAACAGGGCGCCATGTTGACGATCACAGCCATGAAATATAAGCCTGAGGCTTGTTCGGCTTTAAGCGGTCGGCGTACCCGCCGCTCCTGTATTCCAAGAATGGAACTCCTTGCATGGCTACGCCAAAAAAACCGCCGGTTGTCAAAACAGGTATCACCGGATTGGACGAAATCCTGAGGGGAGGGCTGCCCGCCTCCAATTTTTACATTCTCCAGGGAGCGCCCGGATCTGGCAAAACCACGGCCGCACTGCAATTCCTGCTTGCAGGTGCTCAAAATGGCGAACGCTGTCTCTACGTCAGCCTGTCCCAAACGACGTCGGAACTGAAATCCATTGCTGTCTCTCACGGTTGGAAACTCGACGGTATCAGGATCGAGGAGCTGTCGGCATCAGACGCTGTGAATGGCGCGTCTGATCAGTCGATTTTCCAGACGACGGAGCTTCGGCTGGACGAAACCCGTAAAGCGGTTGAGCAAGCCATTGAGGATCATAAGCCCAGTCGGCTTGTCTACGACTCGCTTTTGGAAATCCGGCTGATCACGGGCGATTCGCCACGGTTCCGCCGGGAGCTGCTTGGCTTCAAGGCGTTTCTGGCCAAACATGGTGTCATTGCATTATTGCTGGATACGCAGACCAGTGGGTCCTCCGAGCGCAATGGTGAAGAGGTCGAGGGTATCGCGCATGGTGTAATCCGCTTCGACAAGTCTCTTGAAGAATATGGCGGGGTTCGTCGCCGTATAGAAGTCAGCAAAATGCGCGGCGTACCCGTTGCCGACGGATATCACGACATGGCGATACGTGAGGGAGAGGGCGTCATCGTCTATCCGAGGATCATTCCGGGTACCGCATCCGAGACCGTCAAACCGCAACTGATCAAATCGGGCGTCACCGCGCTTGATGAGATGTTTGGGGGCGGTCAGGAATCCGGTACCACGACGCTCGTGATCGGCCAATCCGGCACGGGTAAATCCACCATGTCCTCCTTATATGCTACTGCCGCCCTGAAACGCGGTGAAAGCGTTGCGCTGTTCCTTTTTGAGGAACGTCTGGAAACCTTCTTCAGGCGCTCAGAGGGACTGGGGATGGATTTGCGCCAGTTCCACAAAGAGGGTCAGCTGATCATCCGTGATTTCAATCCCAACGAAATATCGCCGGGGGAGTTTGGCAAAATCGCTCAGGAAGTCGTCACCCGCGAAAAATCCCGCGTGGTTGTGATCGACAGCTTCACCGGATACCTGAATTCCCTCCCGCATCGTGAAAAGGCCGTGCGAGATATTCAGTCGCTGCTGAAATACCTTGCCCGGTCGGGCGTCCTGACGATGTTGATCGTGGCTCAACACGGGCTGCTGGGCCAAAATGTTGGAATTGATGTCGACGTCAGTTTTCTCGGCGATACAGTGTTGCTTTTGAGAATATCAGAACATGAGGGAAAACTCAGGCGCAGTATAACGGTGGTAAAAAAACGCCATGGTCCTCATGACCTGGACGTTAGGGAACTTTTGATCCAGAGTTCGGGCGTGTCAGTTGTTCCTTATAATCCCCTTCCTGAACTCTGATGCACGACGAGAACCAGAGCGAACTTGATTGGGCGCTCGTCCTTGCTCCATACCGCAAGGACGCCGCGTTTATCGAGATTTTGCTCGTTGAAAATGGTATGAACGTCAGGGTATGCGCCAGCACAGAGGATTTGGCTGAGATGCTGGCGCAATCTCCCGGCGTTATTCTCGTAACCCACGAGTCGTTGACACCCAGGACGATAGAAGCCATTTCGGTACATTTGTCGGCACAGCCGAATTGGTCAGACCTGCCCATTTTCGTTCTTCTGGACCGAAAGGCCCCGCATGCCCGTATCCGTGCGGAATTGGAAAGACTATGGCCGCAAGCAAGGCAAATATATTTTCAAAGACCCGTCATATCTCTCGAACTGGTAACCGCTGTTCAATCTGCATTTTTGGTGCGTTTACGGCAGCGTGAAGTCAGAGATTCGATCGAGCGTGAGCGCGACCTCCGCTTCGAACTCAATCACAGGGTCAAGAATATTCTGGCGAGCGTAAGCTCTATCTTCAGAATGACCCGTCGCGCAGCAGATACGATTGACACGCTGGTGGCGGACTTTGAGGGGCGCCTGGGAGCCTTGGCTAATGTTCATTCGGCTGTCTTCGAACAAGGTGGCGACACGGTCGACCTGCGAGAAATCGTTGATCTAACCTTAAAACCTTATGCGGACAAAGCAAAGCGGCTGAAAATCGATGGCCCGGAGCTTCTGCTCAACCGCGACGCTGGCACCACACTTGCACTATGTCTGCATGAACTGGTCACAAATGCCATCAAATATGGCGCTTTGTCCACGGATGAAGGACGTATAAGTGTAATCTGGAAGATATCCGATGACGCCCAGCCGATTTTGACGCTGGAATGGATTGAAAGTGGGGGGCCGCCTGTGAAGGAACCGACGAGGGCAGGGTATGGCACACGATATATCCGTTCAGCCTTGTCAGCCATATTCGGCGAGAAACCTATAGTTCTGTTTGAACCTACGGGATTGCGCTGTGTGGCTCGCGGATTGCTTGCAAATGTTGTTTTAACCGATCTCCGTCCGCCGTTTAAATAAACGGTAGAGGCTCCTTCCATCATTTGAGTGTTTATAAAAAATTCATTGTCATGATGCAGGTCTTGTATCAGCAGGGCAGCAATCCGAATGCCAAATGATCTTTTTATACCTTCAAGGAACGCTAGCCGTGGCCGGTATTTTACAGAAGATTGGGGGCCGTGGGGTTCTGTGCCATTGATTGGCAATCGGATTAACCGTGCCCATCCCTATCTCTTGTTGGCCTCTCCGCAACTGTAACCCACCAGTAGTGGTATGCGTCAAGATTATCGGATTTCCAGGCGCACCATCTGTCGAGCGACACCTCGTGTTCATGGTTATCGAACTGAGAGACACTATACTCGATCTCAGGAGTGCATTGTCCCACAGTCTCATAGACCTGGCTGAGTGGCTCGTCCCATATGATGTCCCCAAAAGTTGTTTTCACACCGTGCTTGATTGGCACCTTGTGCCTCGCGTCTCGTATGCTATTCCCAATCACTTACCATGGGACAGTAGATTTAACACTTTTAGCAGGAAAGCAGTTCCTGGTGATCAAAAGCCCGCGGTGGTAGTGTCATCTAGGCTCCAGTATCGGCAAACTTTCTATTGCGCGCTCGGGTTCTGGTGTTGCCTTTGATACTTTGCAATGAAATATAAAAATCTGGACAACCAAAGGCCGTCGTGGCTCGTTGGAGGCAGGCTCCCCCTGATAGTCTTGTCAGAACGACCAAGATCCTTTGTGCAGCTGCGAGGGAAAAACTTTACTATGCTCTCGCTGATGATAGAGTGAGGGAAATGTTCGAAGGCTTCGCACTGGATCGGATCGACGTCGGCGATGCCGTGTTGCGAGTGCGGCACGGCGGCTCAGGTCCGCCCCTTCTTCTCCTGCACGGGCACCCACGTACACACACGACATGGCACCGCGTTGCGCCAATCCTTGCAGCAAAATTTACCGTGGTGTGCCCTGACTTGCGCGGCTTCGGGCAGTCCTCGTCGCCGCCGGACATGGCGAGTCATTCGCAGGCATCCAAGCGAGCAAAGGCCGATGATTGCGTTCGGTTGATGGAAGCGCTTGGCCACCAGCGGTTTATGATAGCGGGTCACGACCGAGGAAGTTACACCGCATTCCGCTGCGCGATGGACCACCCCGGACGGGTTGAACGTTTGGCGATTCTAGACGGGGTGCCGATCTTGGAGGCTTTGGAACGCTGTGATGCGCTATTTGCGGAAAAATGGTGGCACTGGTTTTTCTTCGCCCAGGCAGGTAAGCCTGAGCAGGCTATTCTCGCTGATCCGATTGCATGGTATGGCGGGTCTGAGGAAGCAATGGGAAGCGAGAACCACGCGGATTTTCTGGCGGCGATCACCAACCCAGAGACGGTGAGGGGGATGCTCGGCGACTATAGAGCCGGCTTGGCGATCGACGCCCATCATGACCGCATCGACCGGGACAGCGGTCGCACAGTAGTCTGTCCTACCCTTGTTCTGTGGTCGCTCAGGGATGATCTCGAGCTACTTTATGGCGATGTGCTTGGCGTGTGGCGACCCTGGGCGCCAGACTTGCGTGGCCACGGCATCGACAGTGGACATCACGTCGCCGAAGAAGCGCCTGAACGGCTTGCTGAAGCATTGTTGGCTTTTTTTTCCTCGTCCGAGTGATAGGCCAAAGTCATTCGGACACCGTAAGCAACGAGCATCAAAACTGTCTTGGTCTTGCAGCGTGGCGGCCAAACTGTGAATTCAAACTACAAAACCGCACGTAGCCGGTCATAGGTAGGTGCCAGGTTCATAAGCGCGGCTGCGGCTCTCCTGTCGTCCCCAACGACAAGGGGATGTTGCAAACTGCCTATCAGACGGGCCTGTTCAGCAACGATGACAGCGGCATCTACACTGCCGATACGGGCGAGACAAGCGGCGGCATCGCTGGTCCTGCGGGCACCTACCCGAACCGCAAAATGGATCAGGTGTCCGCGCAAGGCATCATCGCAGTTGTCGGCGACCAGTTCTGCCAGTGCTTCGGCCGCTCTGCTATTGCCCAAACTGCCTGCGGGCATAACAGGTGCGTGTTCCATCGACAGCCACTGTTTTGCTGCCGGGATCGCAGCCTTAATGATATCGACCTCCGTTACATTTCGTTGCCGTACGAATCTGGTGCGCATGGTGTAGGGCGTTCCGTAAGCTACTGTCTTCGCAGCCCAAGCAGCCATAAAATCGGTCAGAGGGAGCAATGCAAAGGGGTAGCCTTGGGGATCATGCATCAGCACGCGCTCCTCATCGACCTCCAGCACGACAACATAATGGTCAGCCTCTATGGGTTCTTTCATGCCAGGTTGGTGGGTCAGATATCCCATTTCGACCGGACCCACCCAGACGGGCCCATGGGCCAGCGCCGACTTTAAGCGTGAAAGCGCCTCCTCAGCCGTTCCGCCTCTTGCGACATCAGATGACCAGCCGAGAGCAGCAAGCGCGTCGTCAAAACCTCGTTCCGGATCCCAGCCATAAGGGTCAAAGAAGGGCAATCTGCCGCCAATCAGCTGCATGCCGAACGGGCTTGCCGTGGAGAATTCGATCACGGCCGTCGAGGGCGCAGCGGCACCAAACATCATGGCAAAGGCATTGGCGTAGCAATAAGGTCCGGAGCCGACATAGGGGATATTCATATTTAGGCACTTTCTTCAGGGATTGACTGGATAGACGATGTCGAAAGGCGCGTTGTCGCTACCGGGATAGATTTCATAAGGACTGTCGATGATGGTAAGGCCTTGTCGGTCGATCCAGGTTTCAATTGCGTCGTAGACGGACAGCACCAAGGGGAAATTCTGTTGGTCTGCGGGTACCGGCGTGAAGACCTCACGCCGAGCAGGCAGCAGACGGATTATCAAGTCGCTGGCTGGCTCAACGGGGCCATCGCAGGTTATCGCAACCTCGACAGGACCATCAGCGTCACGTGTGGTGAGGTTGTGATGATGCACACTCATCCTGCCATTATGGGCAAGACCTGAAGCGGCAAGATGTTTGCGAATATCCGCTTCGGCTTCCGCCATAAAGCCATTAAGGCCGGTCACTGTCACCGCTCGCTGACGGCTGACGATTTTGGTGGCATCAACCTTGCGCAACGCAATCGACAGAGCAGGATGTGTGAGGTCGGCTTGGAAGGCCATTGCCTCAACAAATTCGGTATGGACGGCGAGACGGGCATTTTGCGCCTCCAGCCACGTGCGCAATTCGATTGCACGCGCTTCTGCTGGCAGTTCCAGCAAGACAGCGATGCGGGCCATCGACAGTCCAAGCTGTCGCAATCTGGCAATCAGCCGGGCACGAGGTGCCTGTTGCGCCGAATAATACCGATAGCCGGTCTGTGGATCGACATAGGCCGGGACAAGCAGGCCCTGCTCAGCATAGAGCCGCAGTGCCTTGGCAGAAAGACGGGTGGCCGCGCGGAAACGACCGGCAAGCAGATGAGAATGAGTCATGTCACCTGTCTAAGGCCTGCCCTAAGGGCGAGGTCAAGTGGCATTGGGTTACGCATTTCATAATGTCACTTGAAGGAAGCGTTCAATTTATCATGACGGAGACGCTTGCGTAGGGTGTTTCGGAGAAGCTCGCTTGACTAACGCATAGCTCAATGGTTATACGTTTAATCATAACCATGGAGATATATGTTTTGCTGCCGAGCCACACCATATTGTTCAAAACGCTCGCCGATCCGACCAGGCGGGCTCTCTTCGAGCGCATGTGCCGAGAAGGAGAGCAGACGGTTGGGGCGCTGACGGCCCAGGCCGGAATATCGCAACCCGCGGTCTCAAAGCACCTTGCAGTATTGAAGCGGGCAGGGCTGGTGCGCGATCGGCAGGAAGGTCGCCAGACGCACTATAGTGCTCAGCTCTTTGCTCTGGCACCGCTGATAGACTGGACAAGCCAAATGACCGGCTTCTGGCAAGACCGATTTGATGACCTCGAAAACCTGCTCAAAAGGATGGACTAATGACCGAAGCCTCTACGCAAACACGCTCCGTAGTTGTCGAGCGTGAAATCTCTTATCCAGCGGAAAAGATCTGGCGCGCTCTGACGCAACCATACCTCATAGAGGAATGGCTTATGAAAAATGACTTCAAGCCTGTTGTCGATCACCGGTTCAGTCTTAACGCAGATTGGGGCTCGGTTAACTGCCAGGTAACGGCAATCGAGCAGGACAGGAGGCTGTCATATACATGGGCTGCGTATGGTCTTGAGAGTGTCGTCACATGGACACTCATTCCGACGAGTACGGGGACGAGGCTGCGCATGGAACAGTCGGGATTCCGACCGGATCAGGAGCAGGCCTACCATGGTGCCAGGGATGGATGGCCGAAATTTTTCGATGCCCTTGAAAAGGTCTTGGCATCGATAGAGTGAAGCCGACCGGCGCAAATAATCGGATGTCATCAGGCGCAACATAAGGGGATTCCATTGAATATAAATGTTTGGATTCGGCTGGCTCACCGATGGCTGTCTATCGTCTTTACGGTAACCGTCATTGCAAATTTCGCTCTCTTAGGAATGGATGACAGTGATCGTCCCATGTGGGTAGTCTACTCTCCTTTGATCCCACTTTTCTTGATGCTGTTCAGTGGCCTGTCCATGTTTGCACTGCCTTATGCTGCAAGGTGGCGCAGTCGGCGACGTGTCAGCGCCGGAGAGTGAGCCGGCCTGCGATGTTCGAGTAACTGTTTCCCGCAATAAATTTCAGGATTTACTCGTCACGTCTTCAAGGAATGATTGCACCCGGACCTATGCCGGTGCGATTATTCCTGAGCGGGCAGTTGTCACAGACGTTACGTCGACCACCACAGGCATTCGTGAGTTTCTTTTACCGATGTCTTAAAATAAGGTCCTTCAGAAGGGTCGCTGAGGGACGATCTTCACGTCCGAGATCGCGAACACTGCTCATATGATCAGCTTGAGCGATGTTTCTGGTTGCCACTTTCTGCCCCCCGGCAGCCAAGAGAGTGGCGAAGTCCGCCGCTTGCTGGTGGAACGGAGGTGTTTCGTTGGCTCCGACGGCGATAAGCACTTCGCAGCCTTTGTCATAGTGATGTGAAATGGGCGAGAATGCCTCGACTTCTGCATCGGTGATGCCAATTTCGGAAGCGAGAAAAGATTTTTGCAAAGGCTTCAGATCGTAGATCCCACCCAGCAAAAGCCCTGCGGCAATATTCGAAGTGCCGTCCGGTTTGTGAAACAGGAATGTTGCAAGGTGGGCGCCAGCAGAATGCCCACTCACAGTAATCCGAGACGGATCACCACCATAATCGGCGATGTGTTGGATCACCCATTGCTTCGCGCGTCGCACCTGATCCACGAGCACGGCCATTCTGAAGCCGGGCATAAGCGCATAATCGATAATAATGGCGATCGCTCCGGCGCTAGTCACTGTGTCGGCAATATAGGAGTAATCTCGTTTGGAGAACATCCGCCAGTAGCCTCCATGAATGAATATGTGCACCGGACGGCGTTCGCGTGCGCCCTCGGGGAGGAAGATGTCCAGCGTTTCATTGGTGCCAGTCCCATATGGGACGTCCAATTTGGCGTTGAGCCTATCGCGGGTTCTGGCACTGGCTGCAATAATGTCCTCCACGATAATATCGAAATCTGCGACATGAGCGCGGATGCGGAAGGGATCAGTTTCCAAGATCAGTCTCCCGGTTCAGAAGCTTGTTGCGATATACTTTGCTTCCATAAACTCGGCAATGCCATGATGTTGACCGCCTTCGCGCCCGAGTCCGCTCTGCTTGACTCCGCCGAAGGGAGCGGCCGGGTCGGAAACCAGCCCCCGGTTTAACGCGATCATTCCAGCTTCTATGCCGGAAGAAACACGAAGCCCGCGGGCGAGGTCACGCGTATAGACATAGGCGGCCAGTCCATACTCCGTGTTGTTGGCCCAGCTGACTGCCTCTTCTTCCGTTTCAAAACGGTAAAGCGGCGCGACGGGGCCGAAGATTTCTTCGTGCGCTATCTCGCAAGTGTCTGGAACATCAACCAAAACCGTTGGTGGGTAGAAGAAACCGGACCCAGCGGATATTTCGCCACCGCATAGAGCGCGGGCACCCTTGCTTATCGAATCTTGGACCAATCGATCAATCTTTTCAACAGCTTTTCGCGTTATCATCGGGCCGCATTCCGTCTGTTCATCAACGCCTCGCCCAACCTTCAGAGCCGCCATCCGCCGCGTAAGACCTTCGGCAAATGAATCATATATTCCAGACTGTACGTAGAAGCGGTTGGCAGCGGTGCATGCTTCTCCCGCGTTACGCATCTTGGCGATCATGGCTCCGTCGAGTGCGGCTTCAAGATCGGCGTCATCAAATACCACAAATGGGGCATTGCCGCCGAGTTCCATGGAGGAGGAAATAACGTGCTTGGCTGCTTCGCCCAACAGAAGTCGACCGACTCCGGTTGAACCCGTAAATGAGAGCTTTCTCACACGCGGGTCCGCCAGTATTGTAGCGGTGATGGGGCCAGGATTACTTGTTGTCAGAACGTTGACGACACCTAATGGTAAGCCGGCTTCTTCATAGATGGAGGCCAGGGCGTAGGCGGTCAGTGGCGTTTCACTTGCTGGTTTCAAGATCACCGTACAACCTGCGGCCAAGGCAGGTGCGATTTTGCGAGTAGCCATAGCCGCCGGAAAGTTCCAAGGCGTTATTAGCAGGCAAATCCCTATGGGCTGATAGTCAACAATGATCCGATTGGTACCCGATGGCGCTATCCCAAATTCTCCTGAGATGCGTACGGCCTCTTCTGCGTTCCAACGGAAGAATTCCGCAGCGTAGACCACTTCACCGCGAGCATCGCGCAATGCCTTGCCGTTCTCCATCGATATGAGTGTGGCCAGCATCTCAGAACGTTCAATCATCAACTCAAAGCAACGTCGCAAGATTTCGGATCGCTTGCGAGGGGGAGTTGCACGCCATGCGGGGCCTGCCGCGGCGGCAGCATCGATGCATGCGCGCGCATCCTCTACCGTCGCGTCGGCCACAGCCGCAATTCGTTTGCCTGTTGACGGATCGATGACATCAATCTGTTGGTTGCTGCAAGCCGGCCACCAGCTTCCGTTAATATACAGACCACGAGTGGTGGCGCCGATATCGGGTCCATTGACGGCAGGCGTCAGCGTTTTCTGTGCAACGGTCATGTGTTGTTCCTCGGTGATTAAATGGCAGAAGCGGCGAAGTCGCCGTCATAGGCTGCTCTTACAAGACGTTTCATCGCGTCCAGATCGAAGGTTCGGGGATTGTTTTTGATTAATCTGTCGATACCGAACGCCTGCTCGGCAGTCCAATCGAGCTTGTCTAAAGGCAGACCAAGGTCAGCCAGCGTGGGTGTTATGCCGATCGATGCGAAAAGCCTGCGGATTTCTTCGATTGCAATTTTTGCATTCTCTTCAATATCCGAGCCACTGGCGAGGCCGAGAGCTGTGGTGATCTCGGCCATTTCAGCGGCGCAGACACGTTTGTTATAATTCATGACGTAAGGCATCATGGTTGCCACCCCGAGGCCATGAGCCGTGTGCGTGAGTGCTCCGGCGGGATACTGGATTGCATGGGCTGCGGCAGTTCCTGCTGTGCCGAACGCGCAGCCAGCTGCCAGTGCGCCCATCATCACATCTGCTCTTGCATCTTCGTCCGACCCATCCTTGCAGGCTTTCTCCAAACTGCGGCCCAGCAGCTTGATTGCCAGCAATGCAAAATGGTCAGTCAGTGCGCTTTTGCCGATGAAGACGTGGTTCTGCGCCAATGTGTGATCCGCGCAGCGGCGAACCGCTGTAAAAGCCTCGATGGCATGGGTGAGGGCGTCCGCGCCGGCAACTGCTGTCAACCCGGGCGGGCAGGACATTGTTAGTTCCGGATCACAAATGGCCGTTGTTGGGACCAGGTAAGGACTGGATATTCCAACCTTAAGGGTCCGCGCAGAGTCGGAGATGACTGCAACCGGCGTTACTTCAGATCCCGTTCCAGCCGTCGTTGGAACGGCAATGACTGGAAGAACAGGGCCGGGAACCTTGTACTCGCCATAATAATCCTCCAGTTCCCCGCCATGGCTGAGCAGGAGAGCCGCGCACTTTGCCATGTCCAGACAGCTTCCGCCGCCAATGCCGATTACCATGTCAGGGCCAAACTCCCGCGCATCGTCGACGCAAAGCGACACCGTCTCACTTGGCACGTCCGGCTGAACCGCGTCGTAGATCAAGACCTCTATAGAGGCTGCGTTTAGCGCCTCGTGGATTTGCGCAAATATCGCCGTCGCTGCGAACCGCTCATCGGTGCAGATCAGCGCTCGCTTTCCAAGTCTTGCGGCAACCATCGGCAAAGCATGGCGCTGTCCTTTGCCAAAGAGAATTTCACGTGGGAGCCGAAGTGCAGCAAAAAGGGTCATCGTCCATTTCCTTGGAGGCATTTGCATAAAGGGGATATAAAATCGTATAGGATATGGGATTGCATATACGGAACCATCATGCTAGTGAGGGTCTGTGTCAAGAGGCAACTTATGCAGAAGAAAAATTCTATGATCCTAACCGAAGCACCTGATCAAAGTGGTTTCATCCAAAGAAGCAACAGCTTGGCGGGAAGCGTTTATGACGCCATTTTTGCACAGTTAATGTCACTGAAAATCGCGCCGGGAGCCCGCATAACCGTCGATAATTTGGTGCGTGAGTTGAACGTTTCGCAGACGCCGATCAGGGAAGCGCTCGGCAGGCTCGAAGGAGAGGGGCTCGTGGTGAAGACCCACTTGATCGGCTACAGCGCTGCACCGCAGATCACCCGCCGCAGATTTGACGAACTGTACGAACTGCGCCTGCTGCTTGAGCCGGATGGTGCGGCGAAATCTGCCGCCGTGATGGATGAGACGAAGCTTGCAGCACTTCAGGAAGCGGCGGGTGTCATGGGGCGCGGAGACGGCACGGACGAGCGCATCCGTTACTCGACATTCGCCCGTCAGGACTCAGTATTTCATGACAAGATCATGGAGTTTGCTGGGAACGAGCTTATCCGCGAGACACTCAATCACCAGCACGCACATTTTCATATTTTCCGTCTGATGTTCCACTCCCGCGTAACCGAAGAAGCTTTGGATGAGCACGAAGCGTTGCTCGCAGCCTTTGCAGCAGGTGACGTTTCTGCTGCAAAACAGGCAATGCGTATGCACCTCCAGCATTCGCGTGATCGTCTGCTCCCGGCATTCGACTGAGGCCGGCCAATGTTCGCTGCTTCAAGACTTCAACAGGAGAGCGATGAGGCAGCCGGTGGCGACACTTGTGGACCGGTTCTGCAAGCCAAAGGGATGTCAAAAGATTATGGTCCAGTCACGGTCTTGTCCGATGTCTGGCTTGATGTGCTACCCGGCAGAATTCATGCCATCATCGGAGAAAATGGCGCAGGAAAATCAACCTTTATGCGATTGCTTGCAGGATATGCGGAGCCAACTGCAGGAACGCTCTCTATAGCCGGTTACGACGTCAGGTTCTCAAGGCCCGAACATGCACAGCAGGCAGGAATTGTTCTCGTTCACCAGGAAATCCTGCTTGCAGAAGGACTAACGGTTGCCGAGAATCTGTTCCTCGGACGTGAGCTTATGTGGAATGGAATGGTCGACGATCAATCCATGCGCCGTATAGCTGCCGAAAAACTTTCGGAATTGGGATGCCGGGTATCGCCCAATGCGCTGGTTCGTGACATCGCGCTTGCCGATCGGCAGCTTGTTCAGATCGCGCGTGCACTTCTTGATGACTATAAACTTGTTATATTTGACGAACCTACTGCGGTTTTGACCGGAGATGAGGTAGAGCGACTCCTGGGAATTATCCTGAAGATAAAAGAGCAGGGTGCCGCAGTTCTATATATTAGCCATCGTCTCGATGAAGTGCAGCGGATCGCTGATCAGGTAAGCGTGTTGCGGGACGGCAAGATGGTTGGAACCTATCCTGCTCAAGGTCTGACGCAAATGGACATGGCCCGCCTTATGGTCGGGCGCGATCTGGCGGCGCTTTATCCAGTCAAACGCAGCAAAGCTTCGAACGTGCCGTCACTGGAAGTCCGGGATCTGGTCGTGTCGGGCTACGCCAAGGACATTTTCTTCACTGCACACAAGGGAGAAATCCTGGGTTTTGCAGGCATGATCGGTGCTGGGCGGACGGAAGTATTTGAAGGCATCATGGGTTTGCGACCGGCACATGGATCTGTCGTGCTGAATGGCCGTATCATCGATATCCGTCATTCGCGCTCTGCCATGGATGGAGGTATTGGATACCTTACCGAAGACCGCAAAGGTAAGGGACTTTTGCTCAACGAAAAGCTCGCGCCAAATCTGACACTTTCCGCACTCAAACGCTTTCATCCAGGCCTGATGATGCGCAAAGCTCGTGAGCAAGCCGCCCTCGTTAAAGCCGTGGAAGATTACGATATCCGGCTCAAGAGCCTTGGCGTAAAGGCGGGGCAACTTTCCGGAGGCAATCAGCAGAAATTGCTGCTTGCAAAAGTACTCCTCACCAATCCGTCAATCATTGTTATCGATGAGCCCACGCGGGGCATCGATATTGCAAACAAGGCGCAGATTTACGCATTCATCCAGCGCCTGGCGGAAGAGGGCAAAACTTGCATCGTCATTTCTTCCGAAATGCAGGAACTAATTGGCATCTGTGATCGAGTTCTCGTGATGCGGGAGGGACGCATTACCGGCGAGGTGACAGGCGAGAAGATGACGGAACATGAAATTGCGCTGCTGGCAACCAGTGATGTGACGACAGCGGCGAGCAGGGAGGAATGACATGAGTGTTATTACAGGCTCAGCAGCACTTCGGCAGGAGCGGGACTGGAATATCGGCTGGACCGATTTTGGGCCATTTTTGGCACTCCTGGCACTCTTGGTGGTCGGCTTCCTCGTCAACCCCGACTTTCTTTCCGCTACGAACCTGGGGAATGTCATCACGCGTAGTGCTTTCATTGCCATTATAGCGGTCGGCGCAACATTTGTAATTTCCTCAGGGGGATTGGACCTTTCCGTGGGTGCGATGGCGGCGTTCATCACGGGCATCACTATAATGTTCATGAATAGCATGGCACCAGAGTGGGGAGTTTGGGCAATTCCCGCCGGGATGGCCGTGGCCGTGATCGTGGGAACCGGCTGTGGTCTGATGAACGGTCTGATCGTTACGGTAGGGAGAATCGAGCCATTCATCGCCACGCTCGGCACAATGGGTATCTTCAGGGCATTGATTACTTACATGTCCGACGGCGGGACGATCCCGATTGATCGGAGCCTGCGTGAAGCCTACCGCCCTGTTTACTTCGGTACGGTAGGGGGGATACCGCTGCCAATCCTGATCTCAATTGCGGTGGCCGCTGTGGCGTCCTTCATTCTCTACAAGATGAAGTATGGGCGCAAGTGCGCTGCGGTTGGGGCAAATGAAGACGTCGCGCGCTACTCCGGTATCTCAATAGTCAAAACACGCACGATCGCCTACGCAATGCAAGGCGCATGCGTAGCAATTGCAGCGATATGCTACGTCCCGCGCCTTGGCGCTGCAACGCCAACAACGGGTGTCCTGTGGGAACTTCAGGTTATCACTGCCGTCGTCATCGGTGGAACGGCCCTGCGCGGTGGTAAAGGCCACGTATGGGGCACGGTCGCAGGTGCTGTAATCCTCGAACTCATAGCTAATTTGATGGTGCTGTCGGATTTCGTCTCTGAATATCTGGTGGCAGGCGTTCAAGGCGTAATCATTATCATCGCTATGCTCATTCAAAGGTTCTCAAAATAATCCGCGTCGGGACCACGCGGATCATTAATTTCAGGTCCAATTCTGGGAGGAATGTATGTTTAAGAGTAGATGGATTGCCCCTGTAGCCATAGGCGTCATTTTGATCGCAAGTCAGGCGCTGGCTGCCGATAAGAAAGTGATCGCAGTCTCAATACCGGCGGCTGACCACGGCTGGACTGCCGGTGTTGTCTACCATGCCCAAGCTGCCGCAAAAGAAGTTAACACCGCATTTCCGGACGTGGAAGTCGTTGTCAAAACGTCGCCCTCGGCCGCGGCTCAGGTTAGTGCCCTGGAGGATCTGTCCGCCGGTCGAAAGCTCGATGCGCTTGTAATCCTGCCGTATTCTTCGGAAGAACTGACCACACCGGTCAAGGCGGTCAAAGATGCCGGAACGTTTATTACCGTCGTTGATCGGGGTTTGAGCGATGCCTCTATACAGGATCTATATCTTGCTGGTGACAATATCGCGGTTGGTCGAAACACGGCAAAGTACATGATTGAAAAACTAGGGGGCAAGGGCAACCTCGTTGTTCTTCGCGGAATTCCAACAGTTATTGATGACGAACGGATCCAGGGCTTCAATGACGCCATTAAAGACACAGAGCTGAAAGTTCTGGATATTCAGTATGCAAACTGGAATAGCGATGAAGCGTTCAAGCTGATGCAGGACTACCTCGCCAAATATCCTCAAATCGACGCAGTCTGGGCAAACGATGACGACATGCTGCTCGGCGTGCTTGAGGCGGTGAAGGAATCCGGGCGCAAGGACATCAAACTTGCACTCGGCGGGAATGGCATGAAGGATATTGTAAAGAAGGTTATGGATGGTGACGCGATGACTCCGGTCGAAACACCATACCCGCCCGCAATGATCAAGACCGCAATTTATATGACAATAGCCAATCTCGTGGGTCAGGCGCCCGTTCGCGGGACCGTCAAGCTCGATGCACCACTGATCACACAAGAGAATGCAAAGGAATACTACTTCCCCGATTCTCCATTTTAACCAACAACGATGAACCGGGCGGCATGTGCCGTCCCAATGCATGAGATAAGAGGAGCAAGACATGGCAGGCAAGAAAATACTTATGCTGACAGGCGAGTTTACCGAAGAATACGAAATATTCGTTTATCAGCAGGCGATGGAAGCGGTCGGGCATACGGTGCACGTCATATGTCCAGATAAGAAGGCAGGCGACCTCATTAAAACGTCACTGCACGATTTCGAGGGCGACCAGACCTACACCGAAAAGCTCGGACATTTCTTTACGATCAACAAGACGTTTTCAGAAGCCGAAACGCAGCTTGACCAATACCACGCGGTATACGCCGCTGGCGGTCGCGGCCCCGAATACATCCGTACCGACAAGCGCGTCCAGGCTATTGTCCGGCACTTTCACGAGAAACAAAAACCGATCTTCACAATCTGTCACGGCGTTCAAATACTTATCGCCGTGGATGGCGTTGTTCGTGGCAAGAAGGTTGCAGCACTTGGAGCATGCGAACCTGAAGTCACTTTAGCGGGCGGCACCTACATCGATCTTTCGCCCACAGAAGCCTATGTCGATGGTACAATGGTATCCGCTAAAGGATGGACTGCGCTTGCGGCCTTTATCAGAGAATGTCTTAAAGTGCTTGGCACGGAGATCAGGCACAGCAACGACGTGGCTAAGGCTGCCTAGGTCAAAAAATCCCAAATGGCCGCTTAACGAGCGGCCATTTTATTAAAACTACGCAACGGCAAGCGGGCAGGAATTCCGGCGCTGTGTTATCGCTAATTGCCATGTTGGCTGACGCTTGCATCGAGCACAGTCATCGCGGCTTGCAACCGGATCTCGCCGATTGCTACCATTTTGTGGAACACTGCCTTTCCTCAAAACGGTCTTCTCCAGATTGAACAGCTCGTGCATTTTTCCCGTTGAAGGCGGTCGGTATGGAATCGCTTTACAAACGGAGACATCGTCATGAAGCTTTATTTCCATCCCCTTTCCGGCCATGCGCACCGGGCCCGACTTTTTCTATCTCTCTTGGGCCAATCCTTTGAGTTGATTGAGGTTGACCTGGCAAAAGGCGAACATAAAAAGCCGGAATTTCTCGAGCTCAACAGCTTCGGACAGGTCCCTGTCCTTGTAGACGGTGAAACGGTCATTTCGGACTCCAACGCAATTCTTGTCTATGTCGCCAGGAAGCTTGGCAAAATCGACTGGTTTCCAGAAGATGCGGTTGGCGGTGCCAGAGTTCAGCGCTGGCTCTCTGTTGCAGCTGGGCAACTTGCCTTCGGTCCTGCGGCGGCCCGACTGATCACAGTATTCGGAGCAAAGTTCAATGCTGAAGAAGTCATCGGACGCGCGCACGCACTCTACAAGGTTCTCGAAGGGGAACTAACTGTCAGGAAATGGTTGGCTGCCGATCATATTACGGTCGCGGACGTTGCTATCTACAGCTACACTGCCCGTGCGCCTGAAGGAAATGTTGACCTTTCTGCATACCCAAACTTGCGCGCTTGGCTACAGCGTATTGAAGCACTTCCCGGTTTTGTTGATTTTGCCAAAACGCCCGTCGGTTTTGCCGCCTGAGGGAAAAGGAGAGAGCCATGTCGGTCAACGGCCAAGTTGTATATGAGCTGGCGGTATCGCCATGGCACGAAGGCGAAAAGAAACTCCAGAACGCTGTCGGTGTTTTGGATAAAATGGAAGATATTGGGCGGCGATTCATCCGGGACCGCTTGATTGAACAGCACCGGAATTTTTATCCACAACTGCCTTTTGTGGTTGTCGGTGCCGTAGACGGCAATGGTGATCCATGGGCTACGTTTTTGGCGGGTAAGCCCGGGTTCATGAGCGCCACAAATGAGCACAGTCTTAAAATTGCTGCCCTCCGCGATCCCGGTGATCCGGCCATTTTCGGGATGAATGAAGGGGATTCCATTGGTATCTTGGGCATAGAGCTTCATACGCGACGCCGAAACCGGCTGAACGGTATCGTCGCTAATTGCACTGAAGCGCAAATCGATCTTCAAGTTGTGCATAGTTTCGGGAATTGCCCCCGGTATATCCAATATCGGGATTATGAGTTCGTTCGTGATCCAGCCGTTGAATTCCACACCACGGCGGAAGTGCTCGGCGGGCTTGATGAGGAAGCCAGAGATCTGATCTTGAAGGCGGATACGTTTTTTGTTGCCTCTTATGCACAGGTCGAAGGCAATCGCCAGGTCGATGTATCGCATCGGGGCGGAAAACCTGGTTTCGTTCGTATCGGACCAGATGGTCTTCTCACGATTCCCGATTTTAACGGCAATCTGTTCTTCAACACGCTGGGCAACATTGCCTTGAATGGTCGCGCCGGACTGGTGTTTGCAAGCTTTGATACAGGGGAACTTTTGCAGATGAGTGGGCGAGCCGAGGTCATTCTCGATTCTCCCGAAATTGCCGCCTTTCAGGGCGCTGAACGATTATGGAATTTTCGCCCCGAACGCATTGTGAGAAGACGCGAGGCGCTGCCACTGCGCTGGGCAACCCGACGAAATGGTGAAAGCCCCTTTTCAACGATGACAGGTGATTGGCACCAAGCAGCCAATCGCCAGAGGGCCACCGAACTTGCGAAGGCCTGGCGGCCTTTTAGAGTAGATCGGATCGTCGATGAAAGTTCGGTTATAAAGTCCATTTATCTTTCGCCGAACGACGGGGCAGGGTTGATTCCTCACGCCGCGGGCCAGCATCTTCCTGTACGCATTTCCATCGATAAAGAAAGCGCCCCTCTTATCAGGACATATACGCTTTCGGTTGCACCATCGGACGGAGTGTACCGGATCAGTGTGAAAAAGGATGGCCGGATATCCGGGGTTCTGCATCAATTGAAAGTTGGATCTATCATAGAGGCTCGCACACCTGCGGGCGGCTTTACCATTGATCCACTGGAGCCACGACCAGTTGTGTTGTTGGCAGCTGGTATTGGCATCACGCCAATGTTGGCAATGCTTCGGCACCTTGTTTATGAGGGTCGGAGAAAACAGAGAATGCGCAAAACCTGGATGATTTATTCCGCTCGCACAAAGGCCGAGCAAGGGTTTGGCGCCGAGCTTGCGGATTTGGTGTTCGAAGCCAATGGAGCAGTTCGTCTCGTAAAAGTCCTTTCAGCGACCGAAGATGCGACGCACGGCGTCGACTTCGATGAAGCGGGGCGCATCAATATAGAGCTGATTAAAAAAGTTTTGCCCTTCGACGATTTCGATTTCTATCTGTGCGGGCCGTCCGCTTTCATGCAGGACACCTACTCTGCTTTGCGATCCTTGAATGTGCCTGACAAACGCATTTTTGCCGAGAGCTTCGGTCCCGGATCAATCTCCAGACAAGCGGATGCAGATAGGGTAGACGGAAATGAAAGTCTGGCTCCCTCGACGGTCTCCGTACCGGTCATTTTTACTGAATCTGCCAAGGAAACCCGATGGCTCCCTGAAAGCGGAACGCTGCTGGAACTTGCCGAAGCACGGGGTCTGACTCCCGAATTTAGCTGCCGGAGCGGAACTTGCGGAACTTGCGTGACTAAACTTGTCAAAGGAAACGTGGCATACAAAAAGCCTCCGGAAGCTGCGATAGGCGATGGCGAGGTCCTGATATGCAGTGCCTATCCGGCATCTGTCGGAAATGAAGGCGCTGGTGGATTACAGATCGCGCTTTAAGACTCCTCGGTGGCCCATACGGGTGGCATTTTCATTATTTCAGTGATGTGCTGCCTCGCACACTTGTACCCAACCGTTAGTTCTTGCACGATCCTTCGTGATTACTCGAAGGACGAGGTAGATGGTGGACCGTTGGCAGGCAATGCGAATATTTGTAAAAGTGGCAGAGACCGAAAGTTTTGCTGAATCAGCACGTCAATTGCACATGAGTCCACCGGCCGTAACGCGTGCAGTGGCTGCTCTAGAAGATATAATTGGTGCAAGGCTCTTTGTTCGCACCACACGTTCAGTAAAGCTGACAGAGCCGGGAAATCGCTATCTGGAAGATTGCCGCCGAATTTTGTCTGACATAGTCGAGGCAGAGGCCGCAGCTGCGGGTTCCTATGCGAAACCGTCGGGGACACTCGCTGTTACCGCATCAATGCTGTTCGGTCAGATGTATGTCCTTCCAATAATGCACGAGTATCTCGGCAGCTATCCGGCGGTCAACGGCCGCATTCTTTTTGTCGATCGTCCGGTCAACATCGTTGAAGAGGGGATCGACGTTGCGGTTCGCATTGGCCATCTTCCAGACTCAGGCTTTTCGGCAACCAAAGTCGGTTTGGTGCGGCGGGTCGTTTGTGGAGCTCCGGCGTATTTCAGGGAGCGTGGTATTCCGTCGACGCCTGCCGACCTCAAGGATCATCGCATTATTGCTTCGACAGGCGCCTGGGCATCGCCGGAGTGGCGCTTCGCCAATGATCAACGGGTAACCATACAGACATGGTTACAATCCAATACAAACGAGGCGGCCATCACAACCGCAGCGGCCGGTTTCGGCCTTACGCGCGTGCTCCATTATCAGATTGGCCCAGCCTTATTGGAAGAAAAATTGCAAATCGTGCTTGCCGATTATGAGGAAGCGCCGCTGCCCATTCACGTTCTTCATCCCGAGGGGCGCCAGGCTCCAGCAAAGGTAAGGGCCTTCGTGGAGCTGGCAGTAACGCGACTTCGTGAAAACAGACTGCTGAATTAAGCTCCTACCGCTCTCGCATCCGTGGTTCTGCGCGCGATTGCGCGCAGTTTGGAGTTCGTCACAGGCCAGAAATTACTCCGCAGTCAAACCACGGCCCCATCGACAATAACCATAGGCCTTCCCTTGGAACAGTTCTCGATGCGCGCCTCGACGCGATAGATGTCACGAAGAAGTACTTCCGATATCACGTCATGAGTCGGCCCGCTTGCAATCATTGAGCCATCAGCAATCACGATCGTCTGGTCGCAATAGCGCAGAGCATGGTTGAGATCGTGTAACGCGATCATGACTGTGAGCCCCGATTGCGCAGCAAGGTTCTTCATGAAACCAAGAACTTCGACCTGTCTGAAAAGGTCAAGCGCTGAAGTGGGCTCATCCATCAGCAACACCTCGGGTTTGCGGATCAAGGCCTGTGCAATCGAAACAAGCTGACGCTGTCCACCTGATAGTTCGCCAAGACCCTTGAAGGCGAGCGCTTCGATCTTGAGCGCCGCTAGGATATGGTCGATCTCGCGAAGTTCCCTGTCGTGGACTTTCCAGCCGGAACCCTGCTTGGCGGCCAGTAGTATGGACTCATAGACAGTTAAAACCGCATTGGCTCCGGTATCCTGAGGCATGTAGCAGATCGTTTCCGAACCTTTTTCTGTATCAGACAAGTGAACCAGACCTGCTCCGGAGATAAGACCGGCAATGCGTTTGAATAGCGTTGACTTGCCCGCGGCATTCGGCCCGATAACAGCGGTCATACTGCCAGCCTTCAAAACATCGGTGGTGACATCGGCAAGTACTTTATGCTTGCCATATTGCGCACCCAGCTGTTCCAGCGCAATGCTTACCATGACTTCTTCCGATGTGTGAAAATGAGCACGAAGAAAAACGGCACGCCGACCAAAGCTGTCATGACCCCGATCGGCAGCATGGCGCCTGGTATCAATGTCTTGCTTACAACTGACGTTGCCGACAAGAGAAGTGCCCCGCAGAGGGCGGAAGCGGGAAGAAAGAAGCGTTGATCTTCACCGACCAGCATACGCGCAATATGAGGTCCCACCAGGCCAATAAAACCGATGGTACCGACGAACGAAACGGGAATGGCTGCCAGAAGGCTGACTGTCATCATGGTTTCCAGACGCAAGCGACGCACATTGATGCCAAGGCTTGCTGCCTTGTCTTCTCCCAGACGCAATGCCGTCAGCGCCCAGGCACGTCTTGCAAAGAGGGGCATGACGACAATTACGATGGCAGCGGTTATCGCGACTTTGGGCCAGGTTGCTTTGGTCAGGCTACCCATCGTCCAGAACACCACAGCCGCCAATGCTTGTTCGGAGGCAAGATATTCGAGCAGTGATAGAAGCGCGTTGAATGTGAAGACCAACGCGATCCCGAGCAGCACAATTGTTTCCACGGCAACGCCGCGCATTGTAGAGGCAAAATGGATAAACAAAGCTGCGAGCATAGCCATCAAGAAAGCGTTGATCGGCACCATGAATTGCGTCGCCAGCGGAAACACGGCGACCCCTCCGACTAGTGCGAGCGCCGCACCAAAGCCAGCTGCGGCCGAGATGCCTAAGGTAAAGGGGCTGGCAAGTGGGTTGGCAAGGATTGTTTGCATTTGTGCGCCAGCCACGGAAAGCGAGGCACCCACCGTCAGCGCCATGAGCGCAATCGGCATGCGTATGTCCCATATAACCACACGAAGCTGGTCGGTAGCGGCGAAGGGACTAAAAAGGGTCGCCAATACCTCCGAAAGCGAATAATTCGCAGGCCCAAGAGCCATATCAACGGACACGCTCAGAAATAGGCCTGCGACCAACAGAGCAATGAGCACTGTGCGGCGTAGAACCAACATTCGATATGCTGCCTGCCCCGTATGCGCGGGGTTCTCGGCGATAATAGCAACCATCCGATCTATTGCCCGTCTTTAAGCGAAACGAAATAACCGGACTTATAATCAAGCGGCAAAAAGCGCGTGTGCAGCTCCTTGAATGTCGCCGTTGGGTCGAGGTCTGCGAAAAGATCTGGATGCAGCCATTTCGCAATTTCCTGAATCGCGACGAACTGATAGGGATTATTGTAGAATTGATGCCAGATGGCGTGAACATTGCCCTCTTTGACAGCCTTGACACCCGTGAATGCAGGGCGTTTTGTCAGGGCATCAAGCTTGCGCCGTGCTTCCTTTTCGTCGGCACCGTAGCCTACGCCGACCCAGTTGCCGCCAGGCACGTAACCCTCCCAATTGCCGCCCGTAATAATGATCTGATCGGGATTGGACGCGATAATCTGTTCAGGGTGGACGTTTCCGAAAGTGCCCGGGATAATATCCTTCGCCATGTTAATGCCGCCAGCCGTTTCAACCATCTTGCCGAAGTTCTCATTGCCGAACGACATGCAACAATCATCCGAATAGCCGCCAGCGCGCTCTATAAATACCAAGGGCTTCGGGGCATTGGCCTTTGCCAGCACATCCGTAACCTTTGCGATGTTGTCAGCCCGGAATTTGACGAACTCTTCGGCCTTATCTTCTTTACCGAAAAGCTTGCCGATAATACGGATGCTTGCTTCGGTATTTTCCATCGGCTTTTCGCGGAAATCGATATAGACGATCGGGATACCTACCTTGCCAAGCTTTTCAATATATCCGGCCTCTTCGGTGGCGGTCTTGGCATCAACATTCATGATGATGACGTCAGGCTTCAAGGAGACAGCCTGCTCGACGTCAAATGTCCCGTCTTTCATGCCGCCGAAAGTCGGAATCTTGGCAATTGAAGGATCTTTTTCCAGGTAGGCCGAATAACTCTCGGGATCGGCTTTGGGTAAATCGTCGCGCCAGCCTACGACACGCTTGAATGGATTGTCACGATCCAGGATTGCCGTGAAATATACCTGTCGACCTTCACCTAAAATGACGTGCTCGACAGGAACATTGACCTCCACATTACGACCGGTAATGTCTTTAATCGATATTTTGTCTGCGAGCGCCGCGCTCGACAAAATCACAGACCAACCCATGGCGGCAAAAGCCACCTTGCCAAACAAACGCATCGCCCGTACTCCATGAAAACTCAGGCGTTCTATTATTTTATGACTTCGCAAGTCAACATATAAGATATGCCATTCGAAACATTAGCACTTGATGCGGTACGGGACACAGATGGCAAACGGCCTTGTCGATGGAACAAACTATAATCTGCGGGACGAAATCAAAGCATACTGGTCGGAGCGTGCATCAACCTTCGATTTGTCGCCCGGTCACGAGATATTTTCGGAAAAAGAGCGGGCCGCATGGCATGATTTGATTTCCCGGCATCTGGGGCGCGGTGAAGGTCGAGCGGCTTTGGACCTTGCATGCGGAACGGCAGTGGTATCCCATCTGCTTGACGACCTCGGCTTCTCGGTAACCGGTATGGATTGGGCCGAGCCGATGCTAAAGCGGGCTCGCGAAAAAGTAGCGACCAGGGGACGGAACATAACGTTCAGACTGGGCGATGCAGAAAATACCATGGAGCCAGACAGCCACTATGACGTCATCACAAATCGTCATCTGGTTTGGACATTGGTTGATCCGACAGCTGCGTTTGCAGAATGGTACCGAATTCTCAAACCGGGCGGTCAGCTCCTAATCGTTGATGGCGATTTCGTAAACGTCAGCCTCAAGGAACAGATCGTGACGAAACTCTCCACATTCTTCCAGCGACTGGGCATTGCTTCTGCAGAAACTGCGAAAATGTCACCCCAGCTTTTAGAAACTCACCGGAACATTCTTTCGCGCGTTCATTTCTCAAAGGGTGCACGGGCTGGCGCAGTTGCCGAGCTATTGGTCGAAGCTGGCTTCGAATCGGTTCAGATTGACAGCAATCTGCGCCGGATATTTCGCGCCCAGGCCAAGCATCTTGGCTTCTGGAAAGGCGTGGCGCGTATCACGCAACATCGCTACGCCATCGTCGCAACGAAGGGTGACACCAATTCGCGATAGAGAAAGCCCGGTTCGCCGACAGCGACGGGTGACAGCGCTGACGGCTTGCATTCTAGCTTTCACGCGGGCTTGGGTTGCCCCGGAATGGATGTATTGGTGACAGAGATCGGATCGCTCCCGGGGAAACTTTGCTCCAGTCCTTCATCCAACTGTTCATTCAGCGTATCGGCATCCTCTGCCCGTCCAGCTGTACGTCTGCCTTGTGGTGCGGGTTCGGCGGTTTCTCCGAATGCTGCGATTTGTACCAGCATCGCCTTGGCCCTTGCCATAAGTGCATCGCCATGATCGCCCTGCGTGTTTTTAACTGTAACAACGACAGATTCTCTGCCTTCGCCAAGGAATTCTATCCGTGTAAGCCCTTCCGTTGCATCTGGCGTTACCAATGTACTCAGAATTTGCATTTCGGCCTCCTCATTGTCGTTATCGCGTGAACTCGGCTCGATCATTCCTTCCAGCGGAACAGGAACCAGTTCACCATCTGGCCGATAGTCTTTCAGTAGAGGATCCGCGGGTGGGACTGGACCTGCTGGTTGTTCGGATTCTCCAATATGCGACGGTGCTGCTGTCACCAGGCTTAAGTACTGCGCCAGCAACTGTCTTGCTCGGGCAATAATCTCACTATGGCTCAGATCGCCGGGGTGTTCCAAACTTACCTCGACATGATTTGCGTCGTCGCTGATAAATTCCACCGTCCTTTGACTAGGATGCTCCGCGCTTTTCCTGACGATGGTTTCCACAATCTTTGCCATGTATATTCCACCGTTGTTTTGCTCACGACGATCCGATTATCGTGATAAGTATCTGCCCATCAGAAAAGCCGCCCCTGCGGCATAAGCCATGTATGGCAGAGGGTTAGCTCGAATACGGCTCCTGAGTTCTTCCTGTGCCAATGACGGTGAATCCACCAGAATATCTCTGGCGCCGGATGATAGAAGCATCACCGATTCCTTTAAGCGCTCCACCTCATGTTTCAGAGCTGCCAGGCGAAATCCAAGTTCAGTATCTGTGCCGGTACGATCAGTGAAAGTCTCATTGACTTTGCCAAGCACTTCGTCCGTGAGAGGCGTCTCCGAGCGGGCGGTAATGTCGACGAGATTTGGTATCGGTACTGTTGGGTCGTTTTGCATCGCTTCCTCTTGGAAATTAGATTTGATCGTTATACGGCTTCTTGTTTTCGCCCACTGCTTTGGCAAGGGCGCTGAAAGACAGATCGTCACCGCGTTGATTGGCTTCTTGAAGAAACCTGATTGGGAAAGTGACTGCATCGCGCTGGGGAGGCGTGAGGCTCTCAAAAAAACGCTCGTCGCTGGAGGCTGCAACTTCTGCAGCCTGGAGAGCGGTGTCAATTTCACCGTCTGAAAGTACGCCCTTGGCGATAAGCAGCTTATTCAGGGAAGCTATCGCAAGGCATATGCCCTGTATTTGAAGATTGCCGGTGTCCATCCTACGCTCCAAAAATATTCGCTAGAATATAGAAGTGGTGAACGCGAGCATGGTTCCATTATGGTCGGTGAGGAATCATTGGATCGGCAATCTCCAGCAATTGCAGATGTATAAGGTTGCTGTCGTGCTGCAGGTCAGCCGGTCCCGTTCATGACAGCCCGAGTGTTCGCAACAGACTTTCGAATGTGATCTCTGGCTGCTTGTCCGGTTGCCAAACCGGGCGCGTGGGGTCCATTGACGCTCGCTTGTGTATATTGCTAGGGCTATAGCCAAATTGCTGCGTAAAGGCGCGACTGAAGTTCGCAGCTGAATCAAAGCCGATTGCCAAACCAACTTCGGCGATTTTTCTTGTATCTGTGGGATCCGCCAACATGGCATGTGCTGCAGACAGGCGTCGCCGCCGAATATAGTTCGCAACGCCGCCGGACATTTCGAAAAGTTCGTAAAGCCGTGTTCTCGAGATCGCCAGTTCCCGTCCAAGAGCATCCGGCGTCAATTCAGGCGACGCAAGATTGTTCAAAATGAAGCGTCTGGCTCGCGTTATTAATCCAATTTGCGAAATCTGATCGCTGACGCCACCATGGTCTACCAAAGGAGTGATTGCATCAAACACCATCTCTTGGAGGCGCTCCTTGACACCCGGGAGGTCGTCATAAGTGAAACGATCGAGATTGGCTTCGACACTCGACATATGATCAATCAAGAGTCTGGCTCGATGTCCACCCAAAACGATGTTGTTCCTCGCCGTCGTCAGGCCTCCTCGAACGGCAAATACGTCGACCGGAATGATCAGACTGAGCGAATCCGTTGCCAACGCACGCCCGCTGAACGGATGGCCGAGTGACCGTATTTCAATCATTCCCGGTTCATTTTGTGCAACCCGTCCATTAACGCCGGTCCAGGTGCGACCGGCACGAAGGAGTGTGATCTGCCAATGGTCAATTGAACTGAATCGTACCGTATCCGGCGAGCGTTCATAACTGAAAGCTGGTGCAGTTTGCTGCAGGAACAACATGCCGCCCAAATTCCACACAATTTGTCGAGCGACAAACCCGTCTGCTAGATCAACATCATCCGGCAGACGCGTATCGGCCAGCGGGGCCATATATTCCTGCCAGGCAGGAAATTGCTCGCGTGCCGTTAATTTTTCCGTTTCAAAACGCAATGGAAGCAACGCAGGCGTTTTCAAGTCATCTTCGCCGACGGGATCTTCCGTCACGCGTGGCCAACGACGTCGTTCCATCGACGTCTGCTTTGGTTGGGAATTATCACCATTGTCAGACATTACTGCCTCCCAGCCGAGACGCGAAGTTCGAACGCCGCCACCTATCACTACGATGGTAGATATTGCGTAGGTGTCTCAGCTCGTCTGCCAAATCTGCAGGGTTCGTCATCTTGAAAGATCGCTTCACACGCCATCCCTATCACGCAGACAGTAAACAAACTCAAAAACACCAAGTGAAAGGATCAGGAAATCTAGTTGTCGCAGGTTCCGCTGTCATTTTACTTTGAGTTGTTCATAGATTTAAGTTGCCGCTTTAGGAATTTTACATAGAGAACTTTCTCTTTCATGTAGCACATGTGAATTCCTCCGCACCAAGTCAATCGATTGCCCCTTGATGCCCGCCAGATCCTGAACCAGGAATGAACAAGTATTCCCGTAAGGCTTGGCAGCCTTTGTATGCGCGCGCGTCGCCACATCCGTTGGCCATCTAATTCATGCTTAATGCCCGCAGCACATGCAAATATGGACGTATTGAATAGTTTCCGGATTCCTCGATATCGATAGGAGGGGGCCTACACGATAATTAAAGCTATCCGCCGCAAATGTTGGGAGAGCTCTGTGGGTATCGTGTTCAATTCATCAAACTTTCCTTCTGATCGTGCCTCAAAAGCGCGGGTTCTTGTCGCTGGCGGTGCTGGGTTTCTGGGATCTCACCTTTGTGATCTTTTGCTGAGGGAAGGCCGGACGGTAGTCTGTGTCGATAATTTCTCTACAGGACGACTGGAAAACATCCGTCATCTGCTGCGCTTTGACACGTTTAGCTATGTGCGCCACGACATCATTGATCCGATCGATCTTCCGGTCGACGAAATATACAATCTCGCTTGTCCGGCGTCACCGCCGCACTATCAAGCAGATCCAATCCATACGATGAAGACCAATGTGATTGGTTCACTGAATCTTCTCCAACTCGCCGCTCGTTATCAGGCCCGGATTTTTCAGGCTTCTACCTCGGAAGTGTATGGCGACCCGCATGTGCACCCACAGCCAGAGAGCTATTGGGGCAATGTCAATTCTTTCGGCCCGCGCTCCTGTTATGATGAAGGCAAGCGTTGTGCCGAAACCCTTTTTTACGACTTCCATAAACAACATGGTGTCGACATCCGTATCGTGCGCATTTTCAATACCTACGGACCACGCATGCGTCCCGATGATGGGCGAGTCGTATCAAATTTCATCACACAGGCGCTTCGGGGTAAAGATATAACCGTGTATGGTGACGGATCTCAGACCCGTTCCTTCTGTTACGTTGACGATCTCATTGATGGCTTTAGCCGGTTGATGTATAGCCCTCGCGCCATTCATACGCCGGTTAATATTGGTAATCCTGGTGAATTCACCGTGCGTGAATTGGCCGAGCAGATTGTCGCGATGACAGGCTCCTCATCCAAAATCGTCTATCACCCTCTTCCTACAGACGATCCTCGCCAACGCCGTCCTGATATTACGTTGGCGGAGCGGGACCTCGGGTGGGCGCCGAAAATTGCGCTGACGGAAGGTCTGAAATCGACAATAACCTATTTCGAACGCCAGCTCGTCAGACCCAATGGGGAACTTGCAGAGGTGGCATGATGAACGCAAAGAACGTCATCGTCGTTGGCGGAGCAGGCTTTATTGGAAGTCACACCGCCAAGCTGCTGTCGAGGCAGGGTTACAACCCTGTGGTTTATGACAATCTCTCGACAGGGCATCTTGCATCCATACGTTGGGGCACCTTCATAGAAGGTGACATTCTCGACACGCAGCAGCTTACCGACGTTATCGAAGATCACGACCCGATCGCCGTAATTCATTTCGCCGCCTCTGCCTATGTCGGTGAATCCGTCGAAAATCCGGCTAAATATTATCGCAATAATGTTAGTGGAACGCAGTCGCTTCTGGATGCTTGCCGTCTCGCAGGTGCACGCAATGTCATCTTTTCGTCGAGCTGTGCAACCTATGGTATCCCCGATCAATTGCCCATTCGTGAAGCCGAGGTGCAACACCCCATAAATCCCTATGGCCGAACCAAGCTGATTGTGGAGCAAATGCTCGCCGATTATTCGGCTGCCTATGACCTGCAATATGTGGCGCTGCGTTATTTCAATGCCTCCGGGGCGGACATCGACGGCGAAATCGGCGAGAAACATGATCCGGAAACGCATCTCATTCCGCGAGCCATGATGGCTGCAGCGGGCAGTATCGACTTTTTGGAAGTCTTTGGCAGTGATTATGACACGCCTGACGGCACCTGCATTCGTGATTACATCCATGTCTCCGACCTGGCGCGCGCGCATGTGCTGGCAGTGGAACATCTCGTCAATGGCGGCGGCAATCTCGCTATCAATCTTGGCACCGGGCACGGAACGTCAATCAAGGACATTCTCGACGCGATCAAGCGTCTGACGGGACGCAACGTACCCGTTGAAATGCGTGCTCGTCGTGCTGGCGATCCTCCGGCTCTTTATGCTGATCCAGCACTTGCAGCAGAAAAGCTAGGTTTTCAGACGTTTTACTCCGATCTTGATACGATCATCCGCACCGCTGCGCCCTTCTTCGGCTTGAAGGTGCTGGCATGAAAGCCCATCGGACAATATTTGAGGCGGCCCCAGATGAGCCTTTGATGGTTCCTGTTTTTACCGGCTGGCGGCGGGTGGAATATTTGTTCGGGTCACTGTTGTGGGCTGCGGCGCTTTTTTATTTTTGGTACTGGTGGTTTGATCCTGCCAATCATGTAAATCTTGCAGGCTCAATTCTGGTTACGGCCATTCTGGCCTGGGTAACATTACTGCCTGCTTACTTCATCGTTCTGTTTTTTCGGGCACGTCGTCCCAATGGACCGTTGAAGCTTCCGGCGCTAAGCCGCATCGCTATGGTGGTGACAAAGGCGCCGTCGGAACCCTTTGAAATTGTGGCCGAGACTTTGCGCGCCATGCTGGCTCAAGATGTTCCGCATGACACATGGCTTGCCGATGAGGATCCATCTCCTGCAACGCTCGCTTGGTGTGAGAAACATGGGGTTTTTGTTTCCACACGTAAGGGACGCGAGGACTACCATCGCCAAACTTGGCCGCGGCGCACGCGTTGCAAAGAAGGCAATCTTGCTTTCTTTTACGACCATTACGGTTATGATTTTTACGATTTCGTAGTGCAACTCGATGCGGACCACGTACCCGAGGCTGACTATCTGTTCCACATGCTGCGCCCCTTTGCCGATGAGGCTGTAGGCTATGTTTCAGCGCCCAGCATTTGCGATCGCAATGCGCATGAGAGCTGGTCAGCGCGCGGCCGACTTTATGCTGAAGCCAGCATGCACGGATCATTGCAGGCTGGTTACAATAATGGTTTGGCCCCGCTTTGCATCGGTTCGCACTATGCGGTGCGCACGGCGGCGCTTAAAGAAATTGGCGGTCTTGGACCGGAATTGGCAGAGGATCACTCGACCACACTGATGATGAATGCCTATGGCTGGCGCGGCGTGCATGCACTTGACGCTATTGCACATGGTGACGGGCCGCGCACCTTTGCCGATCTCATCACGCAGGAGTTTCAGTGGTCGCGCAGTCTCATGATGATTCTGCTCCAGTATTCACCAAAATTGGTTGGCAAGTTACCGCCGCGATTGAAGTTCCAGTTTTTGTTCTCGCAGTTCTGGTATCCGCTATTTTCCCTTTTCATGGCGTTAATGTTTGTCTTGCCGATCATTGCGCTGATGGTAGGAGACAGCTTCGTTGCAGTCACCTATCCTGCCTTCCTGGACCATTTTCTGCCTCAGGCGATCATGCTGATTGTTCTGGCTTATCGCTGGCGCGCGTCTGGCACGTTCCGCTCACATGATGCAAAAATACTGAGCATGGAAATGACCTTGTTCTTGTTTGCGCGCTGGCCATGGGCGCTCGCTGGAACCCTGGCGGCACTTCGGGATTGGTCAACCGGCTCATTCGTGGATTTCCGCGTCACGCCGAAGGGAGCTTCCGAAGTCGATCCACTGCCATTCCGTGTTCTGGCTCCTTATGGGTTCTTGGCGGTTCTCTCCATCCTGCCAGTAATACTCATCCCAGATGCAAGTGACAGCAGCCGTGGCTTCTATGTGTTCGCCATCATCAACGCCGTGATTTATGCGTTGCTCCTGTTTGTTATCGTTTTGCAGCATGCGCGGGAGAACACCGTCCGTTACCGTACGCGAGTTTATCGCCCGGCGGTTGCGGCAAGCCTTCTTGCTCTTCTGGCTCTGCCAAGCTTTGCAACCATTGAACGGGGCCGCGATGGCGTTGAGGCGCTCGCATGGGGAACCCAAAGCTTCTCTCTATTTGATGACCGCTTTGCCGTTGCCGGCGCAGGTGTCGGCGGACGCGATGTTCACAAGACCATATTCAATCCGCGTTGGCGCACCAACGACCGCAACAACTTGAAACAACAGTAAAGGCAGGCAACACATGAAAATCGCAGTCATAGGAACAGGCTACGTTGGATTGGTCAGCGGGACTTGCTTCGCCGCCTGGGGCCACGAGGTGGTATGCGTCGATAAGAACGCACAGAAAATAAACAATTTGGAACGCGGAATCGTACCGATTTACGAGCCGGGTCTGGACGAGTTGGTGGAACGCAATTCAGCGGCGGGCCGGTTAAGATTTACGTGTAATCTAGCGGAAGCGTTGGCGGGGGCATCGATTATTTTCATTGCAGTGGGCACACCGCCGCGCGCTGGCCACGGGGATGCCGATCTGTCCTTCGTTTACATGGCCGCTCGGGAACTGGCGCCACTCATTGATGACGATGCTGTCGTGGTCGTCAAATCAACGGTCCCCGTGGGAACCGGGGATGTTGTGCAAAAGATCATTGAGTCGGTGCGCAAAACCGGTACTTTCTCAGTTGCGTCCAATCCTGAATTCTTGCGTGAGGGCGTCGCTATCCGTGACTTTCTCGAGCCAGACCGTGTCGTGATCGGAGTCGAAGATGAGCGTGGCCGCAAGGTCCTCATGGAACTTTATAGTGCGCCGCTCGAAGCACGCAAGACGCCCATCGTGGTCACCCAGCGCCGGACTTCGGAACTGATCAAATATGCCGCCAACGCGTTTCTTGCGACAAAAATCACCTTTATCAATGAACTTGCTGATCTTTGCGAGCAGGTTGGCAGTAATGTCAGTGAATTGGCGCTAGGCATGGGCCTCGATAAGCGCATTGGAACAAGCTTCCTCAATGCAGGGCCTGGCTATGGCGGTTCTTGTTTTCCAAAAGATACAATGGCGCTTTTACGTACAGCCCAAGACTATGGTGTGGCTGTCCGCATTGTTGAAGAAACGGTCACCGCCAATGAGGCGCGCAAACGTCGCATGGCCTTGAAGGTTGTTGATGCTCTGGACGGTGATGTCGAAGGCCGGACGATAGCGGTTCTAGGTCTTACTTTCAAACCTGATACCGATGACATGCGTGACGCACCTTCGGTTCCACTTATCGAAACCCTGCAACGTTTTGGCGCTGTTATTCGCGCCCATGATCCTGTGGGTATGGAAAATGCCAGTCGCATCCTCTCAGATGTCGAGTTTTTTGACGATGCCTATGAATGCGCACACAACGCCGATGCGGTCGTCGTCATTACGGAATGGGATAGCATCCGCAAAATTGATCTTGCACGTCTGAAGCAGACCATGCGTCAGGCAGTATTGATCGACCTCAGAAATGCTTTTGAACAGGGCGTCGCTGAGGAAATTGGGTTTCGTGTATCAGCCATCGGTCGATCGACGACAGCTCGATTTGATAAAAATACTTCCGCCGCGATTCATAAAGGACGCAAAGCGGAAAAGCCTCATCTCGAGATAGCAGGAGTTTCCAATGACAATCGCTAGAACTGGAAAGATTCAGACAGGCTTTCGCACAATAACAGCAATTGTCTGCGCCTTGACTTGGGTTTCCACGCCAGCGACTGCAGCGCGAGCGTCTGAACAGCCGGGAACTCGCCCCATGATGGCTTTCGAAATCTACAATCTTTATAAAAACAAGAGCTGGCAGTGGGACGACGGCGCCGGTCATATGACCGATGCAGGACGGCAATTCAGTGCATGGGCCGATGGTGAAAAAGGCGAATCCTGGGCTGAAGGGCGTTGGGTTATCTCTGAGACAGGCCTGTTGTGTTTCAACGCAACATGGCATTCCAAACAGGGCTCGTTTCCGGCCAAGTCCTGTTTTTCACATCGTGTCGGCAATGGAACAATCTACCAGAAGCGCGAGCCAGATGGTGAATGGTATGTATTCAGGCACACCGAAGCCCGCGAAAACGATGAAGCGAGTAAGCTGATTTCCGCCGATCTCGTTTCTCAAAAACGTGACAGCATTAAAACCGCGCTTGGCGCGGAACAATTATCCAAACAATAAGAAAAGGAGGGGGAGATGAAACATCTCTTTAAATTAACCGCAGCTTTGTTGTGCGGTGCGTGCGTTTCCGGTGGCGTTTATGCTGCCAGCGGGGTCTCCGGAGCAAGTATCGATAGCCGCAATCCGTTTCATGACAAACGGCCCGTCATCGCGGCTGATGCTGTGACGCCAGGTGCGTATGATCCTCATGGAGACTTTACCAATGATACCAACTCCAAGATCGAACACCTGTTTCTTCCTTGGGAGGACGTGGATCTTGCGACGCTCAGTGCCGCAGACACTTATGCGCGTGAGCGGGGAAGGTCGCTGCTGATCACTGTCGAGCCTTGGTCGTGGGCACGCGACTGGCGCGTCAGCCCGGAGGATTTGCTTAGCGGGATTCTCGCTGGACGGTATGACTCAAACATGTCTGCGGTCTGCTCAGCTGCAGCGAAATTGAAAAGCCCTGTTACCATTCGTTGGGCGCAGGAAATGGAGGATAATGACGGACAGTTCACTTGGGCCTTCTGGAAGCCTGATGGTTATGTAAAGGCATACAGACATGTAAACAATGTATGCCGAAAAGAACTCCCGTCAGCCAAATATATGTGGTCGCCGAAAGGAGAGGAAGGTTTGGAAGCCTACTATCCGGGCGATGAATATGTCGACATTATTGGTCTGTCCGTCTTTGGATATCAGCCCTATGACAAACTGGAAGTCGGTCACGATACAACATTTGTTGAGCGTACAGGACCTGGATATGCTCGTGTGGCAGCATTTGGCAAACCAATCGCTATCGCGGAGTTAGGCTATGAAGGCGATGACGAGTATGTTCGCAATTGGGCTGCGGAAGCAAACAAGCCGCATGCTGAGTTTCCTGCCATGACAGCAGTTGTCTACTTCAATGATCGTGAAGTCTACAATTGGCCGAGAAATGTTGGTCGGCCTGATTGGCGCGTCGCCAACCATCCGTTGGATTGATCGCCGACGGTCACATGGCGGTTCGACGATTTTATCTGTCGGCGATCCGCTTCCACCTTTGTGTTCATGCGATTCCTATGAGGGAGCCTTAAGACTCTCGCGGGATCCGATCTGTTAGTCAGGAAAATAAAATGTATCCGATCCGTTCAATTATCGTAAGTTCGGCGTTTTCCGTTCTATTGCTGGCAGGCAATGCCGGCGCTGCATCCAAAGCAGAAACTGACGACGCGACGGCAAAACTTGCCACTGCAGCGTCGCCGATGAAGGCCACGGCGCTCGAAAAGCTTTATGCCGGGCATACGTGGAAATGGAAAACCGGTGGCGGTTTCTTTTCCAATGATCAAAAGAAGTTTGCTGCATGGTCGCGTAAGGGCGCAGCATGGTCCTATGGCGAGGGACGTTGGTATACTACCAACGGAGGAAAACTCTGCCTGCGGGCTCTGTGGTCCAGTAAAGAGGGAGGAAGTGGTGCTGTCACATGTTTCCTGCATCGGGAAAAGGATGGCGTCATCTATCAAAAGCCAAATCTGGGCGGCAGTTGGTATGTATTCCGGCACAATCCCGCTCAAGAAGGCGATGAAGCGCTCAAACTGGTCGAAGGCGATCGGGTGAGCAAGGAAGTGTCTCGTCTCAAGGGCATTCGCTGACAATAAATATCTTGCTGCGCGCATGCTTAGAGCCTTTGTTGCTTCAATTTAAACAAGAAAGGCTCTAGGCGCGACTGCCCTGTTGCAAAGTCCGCTTATGCGTCTGGTCGCTTGAAAACACCTGGATTGTAGCAACGCGACTTTTGTCCAAAGCCGCTTGGTGTACACACATACGGATTGCTGTTCATATATCGCGAAGCAGATACCTTTATGATTTTGCCAATAGGCTTCTTCGCATAACGTACTTCGTTGTTAACCCGATATTTGACGAGATAAACTGTCCGGGTTTCTTCTTTTGGTTTGCGGATTTCTCCGGCTTGTGCATTTAGGCTGAGAACAGAAACTGTCAGCCCGATTGCTGTTGCCACTACCCATTTTAGAGTATTCTGGCGAGTCATGGAAAATATCATTAGGTAGCCTCCAATGTTCTTATTCTGGAGCCTACTCTAATCAACAGGATTTAATGTTCCGCTCGAACTATCGTGTCAATTTTATGCAAATTCTTGCTTTTACATCTATGCGCGAGGGCTCATTAGACACCGGAACGGACTATACACGGAACTTGCTGTTGCCCGCTACGTTTATGAAAACGCAGTCCGAATACGGGATTAGAAAATGTCTGTCAGTGATTGGCGATTACCAGAACGATTTAACTTTTATGGACATTCCATTGCTTGGGGTGTGCTCGGAAACGGTCCTCCAGCGGTAGTCCTTCACGGCACACCGTTTTCTTCGGTTGTGTGGCGTCGCATCGTACCATGGCTCGCCAATGAACGGCGTATATTTTACTTCGACATGCTCGGCTACGGCCATTCCGACAAACCTGATGCCGACGTATCACGCGGCGTGCAAAATGAGTTGTTTGCCGCTCTTGTTCATCATTGGGGCATTGATTTACCCGATATCGTTGCCCATGACTTCGGTGGCTCGACGGCCTTGCGCGCGCAGCTATTGAATGGATTAAATTATCGATCGCTCGTTCTGATCGATCCAGTTGCGATAAGCCCTCAGGGCTCGCCCCTGGTGCAGGCTGCCAAGGCGCATGAGCAGATATTTGCCGGACTGCCAGCATATCTGCACGAAGCAATGCTGCGAGCCTATATCGGCACCGCTGTCGTCAATACTTTGCGTGAGGACGAGATGCAGCTCTATCTGGCGCCATGGCTTGGGGACAATGGCCAGAAAGCATTCTGGCGGCAGGTCGCCCAGATGGATGATAAATACAGCGAGGAAATAGAATGGCGCTTCGCAGAAATGCGCTGTCCGGCAATAATAATATGGGGCGAGGAAGATGAATGGATTCCGATTGCCGACGGACATGAGCTGGCGCGCCGCATGAATGTATCATTAACGCCAGTGCCGAATGCAAAGCACCTGGTGCAGGAGGATGCACCAGAAGCGATCGTCGGGAAGACGCTGCAATTTTGGAAAGCAGCTTGATTTGAGAATTGCCAGTTCCGTCAACGCAAGTGCGCATTTGACAATGTCACGCCGGAGTCACGGGGACCAAGATATTAATTAATTATTAAATAAAAATCATGAGCCGCGTCGTTCGACGATAGCGCGCATAGCATTGGCAGGGGCATAATGACAAATCTTACCTTTCAGCCGGTAATTGTGGAAAGTAATCACTTTGGCAGAAATGAGACGATTGCATCCATACGTGATGCTGCATCGTTTTTACTGTCCGGGTGGCCGAAGAAGAAAGCCTCTCTTTATATGGAGGCCCGTGTCCTATGCTACGAAGCCCAAACGGGGATTGCTTCGGTGGAAGCAGCGAGACTTATCTTTGTAGAGGCGGCGATTGAAGCCGACATCTACGTTAAGGAAGTCCGCTAGAGCAAATTTGTTTTATAGCGCCCATTCTGTTTGTGAATGGCAACCAAACCGCTTTGTTGGACAGCTTCGTCTGAATGATAACATTCATGTTGCTGTCTTCGGCGTGGATTGTCTCATTGTTCGAGAAACAAATGGGCTTATGCATATCTGCAATTAGCGAACCCAACACCAACCGAACATGCATCCTTTGATGACGACCTTCTGGGTTACTGCAAAGGGATGGTTTTCAGATAGCGCAATCCGGATCAGCCGAGATCGATCGCGTGGGCGCAATAAATTTTGAAACTCTGCCGGTAGAGCGTCGGCAATCGGCAATACTTTTTCAACAGTTCCTATCGACCGCTCGCTGCCGCCACTAACCTGAAGCCTCATGCCCTTGGTAACAGGAAAGAGATATTCATCTGGCAAATAAGCAAACAGGTAAGCCTTCCCACCATTGATTTGCAGCATTTCATCGCCCAGACGGACGACCTGACCCGGAACAGGAACTTTTGAGCCCACTACACCCGAAACAGCTGCCGTTACCTTGCCGTCTCCATAGATTGTTTTCATCTTGTGAACTGCGTTGGACGCAACCTGTCGTGACTCACCAACCACTTGGAGTTCGTTTGCAGTGACCTGTAACTCCGCTTGAAGTTGAGCATAGCGTTCTGCGGCGTTGTAGTTGGCCGTCAAGGCTTCATCCCTTCGATTTGCAAGCACAAGTCCTCGCGTCGATACACGATCGAGCCGCAAGATTGCATCGTTGCTTTCATGTGCTGACCGCTCTGCCAAAGGCAATAGTGATTTGTTCTTGGCTGCCTTACCTCGAAGCTCTCCCTCTCGCACTGCGAGTTCACTTGTGCGTACCGAGAGCTCTGCGATCTCTTTCACCATCTCGAATGAGGTGAGCTGAAGAAGAGGGGTTCCCTGCGTCACACTATCGCCCTCACTAACCAACACCTTGTCCACTGTGGCAGGATAGCTGGCAGATACAATATAACGCTCTGCCAGTACGATGCCGTCGGCCGACAAGATAAACATGCCGCCGACAAGGTAGTTCGCGAGCGTTAGCACCAGTGCTGCCAACATCAAGAGATAGACAAATCTGCTCAGGCGGCCGGATCCCTTTCGTTGTTGCCTATCGAGATTGTCAATGCGCGGGCGTTTGCGAATGTACTTCATTGGGTCACCTTACCACGCACGCTCATGGCGCACTTTTTCCGGCGTGTAGTTATCGCGATGTGAACCTCGAAAAAACCACTCATCGATATAAGCCAGCAAGCGCACCGAACGCATGCCGTAGGACATGAAGATGGAGTAACCAGGAAGGAACAGAAGATTGCGCCAGAAGCTTGCGCGCCCCGTTGTCCAGCACGCCAGAGCAAGCATGAAGGCGTCCAGAACAAGCAAGGCGATTTGCATCGCGACGAGAATCGGAATGGCAAGTGCACCGAAGTTGATTGCCAGCCACGATAAATAGATCGGGAAAATGACCGTGCCAGCCACGCCGAATACCAGAAAATCCCATTGATGAAACGCTTCGGCCCATTTGAACTTGCGGTCAAACGGATTAAGCAGCCGACGGTGCTTTCTAAACCGGATCCATACTGCGTCACGCTCCCAACGCAGCCGCTGCCTGATGTAGGCGTAAAAAGTTGCCGGCACATCTGTATAGCACACGGCATTTGGCACATATCCGATGTGCCATCCAGCCCGACGAAGCCGCAGCGTGACATCGAGATCTTCGCCGCCGCCGACGTCAAGGCCGCCGATTTCATCAAGAGCTGTTCTGCGAAAAGCGCTGAAAGCGCCGGATGCGCAGGTTATTTGACCAATTGCTGCGCTGAACCGCTTTCCAACCGAAATTGACTCCAGATATTCTATTTCCTGAAACTGTGAAACAAGACTGACACCGCCGTTACGTGGCGCAATGTCTCCGCACGCTGCTCCGATCCGTTCGTCGGCAAACGGCTCCAACAGGCGCTCAATTGCAAAACGGTCAAATGAACAATCGCAATCGATGTTAATAATAATGTCCCCACGGGCTATGGTGCATGCCAAATTGGTCCCGCTTGCCTTGCCCCCGCGAATTCCGGTAGAAAGAATACAAGATCCCAAACCCTTTTGAACCATTTTACTGGCGACTTTGTTCATTCCGTCTGTTGAACCGTCGCTGACTATAATGATGTCGAAATCAAGAAATGACTGCTCCATCAAGGAATTGACGCAGGCGCCGATTGAGTCAGCTTCGTTGTGGCCAATAAGGACGACGCTGACGCTGGTCGATCGGGATAGAGACCTGTCTCTGTTATCACTCTCCTGATGCCGCAAGCTCATGGCAGCTATTGCAAAGGGCACGACATATCGGGGAACGTCGAATATGAGCGTGTACCAGAAGACGGTAACCAAACTCGAGCCAGTTTGGGCCAGGAGAAATGACACGCCGATTTCAAGATCGGTCACGACAGTGCTTTTTCGCGTGTGCCCCACAAAACGAGCAGGGTGGGGTTCAGTTTATCGGAAAGAACAGACTCGGCATGGTCAAGCGCCTCTTTCAAATAGGCTGTAAAACCGGATTCGTCGCATCCGAAAAAGAGGACGTACTCCCGCTCGCGGGACGAATATACCGATGCCACTTCGCCAAGAATGCCTTGAAGATTATCTGCAAGTAGTTTCCGCATCGCAATAAAGTCGCTTTCACCTCGCGTTTTGAGCACATGGTCACGGCAATCATATTGAACCTCAGCCAGCGTGAAATCCGATGCTGCGCCGGTTAAGGAAGAAAGCTGCGCAATCTTCTTTTGCAGCTCTTCCGGAAGATAACGAAGTTGAGCAATCGGAAATCGATTGATGTCTTCGCCATCGTTGGAAAGCAGGGCAGTGGATTGGTTGGACAAAGAATAGGAAAATACATCCGCTACGCTGACCGCATCGCCGGTGACATGCATCCCGCAATCCTGGCACAGAAAACCAATGACGGGCTCGGAAGTCGTGTTCTTGCACCGGGCGCACACCTGAATCTGTCCCGGCTTGTCATAATCCTTGCCATAGTGGCGTAATTGCTTGCTACATTTGGGACATATAAGCGCCGTTCCGCGGCGGAATTCTGCCTCAGGACTTAGTTGGGCGCAGCTATAGTGGTGGATCAGATCTGCTTCTGCTAGTTGTGGCGATCGACAGGCAGGGCATTCTTCCCTGACAGTCAATCGGTGGGATTGGCAACCGGCGCATTTATAGTATCTCTCGAAAAAACTGCGCTCAAGCCATCCTTTGTTGGCGAGTGCCTCCGCGACCATGGTTGCAGAAGCTGTATTAGAAAAACCCTTATATGCGTAATAGTACGGCGAATTGGGCTGTCTGACCGGGGTTAGATCTTCTCCGGAAACGAACAAATAAGCCATCATTCTTACGGCGGGTGCGGTGGGCGACAGAAATCTGCTTGATAAGCGCGCGCGGCGGTCGCGAAATTTTCTAATGCAGCTTGCAGTCTCAACCCATGATTTGGGATCCTTCAGGCTAAAATCCACGTCAGCAACTACGCTTGGTTTGCCGGAAATGTTCACCACCGGAACAAGAAACAGATCTCTTGCGCTTCGAAATCTTTCCAGACCGAATGATTGTCTTTCGTTCGTAAGTAAAACTGCATCAATGTCATTATTATCGACGACGGAAAATACTTCGCGAAAGTAGCGGGAATGTGGAATGACCGTGTCAGGATAGAATGCTATTTGAGGGATGCGCAGGTTAAATTCTTGCCATACGGATCGGCACTGATCCACCACGGGATGTCGGTCGATGAAAGCCCGGTTTTCATGTGGAGCAGTACTTTCAAGCAAGGATATGTTGCTGTTTGACACGGTACACCTTTTCGGACTCTGTTGAGCCGGACACAAGTATAAATTAAAGCTGCGGTATCATATATTATGATATTGTTTGGAATTTTAGTAAACTCTTCGTAAAAATCAGTGTCAAGTAACTTGTTATGGGATCAATATATTTGTGCACGGGTAGTTAGTACCTAATATTTAGCTTAATACTGCGATTGATTGTCTTGTCCGCATAAATGAAGCGCCGTGTCCAAGGGCGGGCGGTTTGTAACTCAAGGTCAGATCATGCCGCTCATTATCAATCAGCAAGCATCCTCGTTAAAACACACACCGCGAGCACATCAATGCCTGTCATTTTCCACAGAGATGGAACACTGACAGTTATTTCTGTAGTTCGCCGAATTTTTAGCAAGCCGTTCTTTGACGGTTCAACAGTTAAGGGAAAATCTGGGTGGCTCTGAAACTAGATGGTCTTCCGTGTGTCGAAGGTCGTCTTTTTGCAATGGAGGCACTTTCTCAAAATGGGCTATGCACTCAGTTTACTCGATAAAAGTCCGGTTTTTAACGGTGAGCCATCCAGTGCTGCTCTGAAAAGGACTGTCGCTTTGGCCCGGCAGGCAGAAGAGTGGGGCTTTCGTCGTTTTTGGGTCGCCGAGCATCATGATACACCGGACGTCGCCAGTTCATCGCCTGAAATACTAATCGCTTTCATTGCTGCACACACGTCCCGGATTCGTATTGGTTCGGGTGGTGTCATGCTGCAGCATTACAGCCCATACAAGATTGCCGAGAATTTCAATGTGTTGGCGAATCTTGCGCCGGGCCGCATTGATCTTGGAGTCGGAAAAGCACCGGGAGGTCTTCCGTTTTCGACCCGAGCTTTACAAGGTTTGAACCCACGCACAGAAAAGCGGGATTTTGCGGCGCAACTTGAACAATTGAGTGCGTTCCTCAAGGAAGGTTTGCCGGAAAACGATCCTTTGGCAAGCGTCAGAGCAACGCCTATCCCGGCACATGCAGCTGAACGGTTTCTGCTGGGAGCAAGCCCCGACAGTGCTGCGCTGGCGGCCAAACAAGGCTGGGACTTCGTCTTCGCCAGCCATTTGAACGGCGACGAAGAAGTGTTGAAGCGGACTTTGGATACTTATGTGGAAAAGGCGCGGGGGCAAAAACCGCTGCTGGCCATTGGTGTTGTTGCCGCTGAAACCGATAGAGAAGCGGAACGGCTTGTAGGTGATATCAAGCACTTTAAGGTGCATGTGGACGGTGGCCAAAGCGTAACTGTCGGAAGTGTCGAACAAGCTGAGGAATATGCACGACAAGCTGGCGTGAGCAATTATCGCATCGAGAAGAAAACGCCAAATGTCATTCGCGGCTCTGCGCATAAGGTGCTTGGAGAGCTCGATCGCCTGCACGAACGCTTCGGTATCGGCGAATTTATCATAGACACGCCCATACACGATGCCGCCAAGCGCCTTTCGTCAATAAAAATTTTGGCTCAAGCACAATATGCGCTTGCTGCGTGATCCTGGAGAGTTGCAATGAGTAAGAAGCCAATCCATTTCGGCATCATGCTGCAAGGTCCGGGTGGCCATATGAATTCCTGGAAACATCCAAGTTCGCCGCCGGATGCAAGCGTGAATTTTCCGTTCTATCTCGAACAGGCACGCAAGGCGGAAAGTGTGGGTATTGCCTTTGCGTTCATCGCGGATGGACTTTACATCAACGAAAAATCCATCCCGCATTTTCTCAATCGTTTCGAACCCATTGCCATCCTGTCAGCGCTGGCAGCCATCACGACAAAGCTCGGACTCGTTGGAACATTATCGACGTCCTATAGCGATCCATTTACGGTAGCTCGGCAGTTCGGCTCGATTGACAAGATCAGCAATGGCCGTGCGGGTTGGAACGCTGTGACATCCCCGCTTGAGGGATCCGGCAAGAATTACGGGCGAGATCACCCCGATCATGCGCTGCGCTACGAAATAGCCGAAGAGCATCTTGATGTCGTAAAGGGGCTTTGGGATTCATGGGACGATGATGCCTTTACGCGCGATCGAACAACCGGGCAGTTTTTCGATCGCACCAAGTTGCACAAGCTGGATCATCATGGCCGCTTCTTCAACTCGGAAGGACCTTTAAACATTGGACGTTCAAAGCAGGGGCAGCCGGTCGTCTTTCAGGCGGGCGCCTCTGACGATGGCATCAAGCTGGCTGGAAAGCATGCGGACGGTGTTTTCACAAATCTTGTGCCTATTGAAGACGCGCAGGTTCTTTACCGACAGTTGAAGGAAAGCGCTGTCGCCAGTGGACGCAACCCCGATGAAATCCTCATTTTCCCGGGTATTGCGCCGATCGTTGGATCGACAGAAGAAGAGGCCGAAGCCAAATATCGGGAAATTCGAGATCTAGTTACGATAGATGAGGCGCTCGCCTATCTGGGCCGCTTCTTCGATCATCATGATTTCAGCGCCTATCCCCTTGATGCACCGTTTCCCGAACTTGGCGATATCGGCAAGAATAATTTCCGCTCGACCACGGACCGGATAAAGCGTGACGCCAAGGCAAAAGCTCAAACTCTGCGCGAGGTTGCTCTCGAAGTTACCACTCCGCGTAACGGCTTCACGGGAACACCAGAAAAAGTGGCGGACGAACTGATCCGCTGGATAGAGAATGGTGCCGCCGACGGTTTCATTCTGGGTTTCCAGATTCTTGCCACCGGGCTTGATGATTTTGCTCGCGAAGTTCTGCCGATCCTGGAAGCTCGAGGCTATCATCGTTCAAGCCTGGTGGGCAGTACCTTGCGTGACCATCTCGGTTTGCCGTTCCGTCGAAGTCGTTACGCCAAACAAACTGTTGCCGTAACGACAAGTCCAGCTGTGAAGGAATCTGTCTAAATGGCTTCGGCTCCCGATAGCGTTCAGGAGGCATTGGAGCACGCGCTTGGTGAAGCAATCGAGCTGCGCCATGACCTCCATCGTCATCCCGAACTGGCCTATGAGGAGCATCGCACTAGCGAACTTGTCGCGGGTAAACTTCGTGCGTGGGGCTACGACGTCACAACCGGCATTGGTGGTACTGGCGTTGTGGGAAAGTTGCAAAATGGCAATGGACCGAAAACTTTAGGCATACGCGCTGATATGGATGCATTGCCGATAGAGGAAGCAACAGGCCTTCCCTATGCCAGCTCCTTCAAGAGAAAAATGCATGCTTGCGGCCATGATGGTCACACGACCATTCTTCTTCATAGCGCTCGTTATCTTGCGGAAACACGCAATTTTTCAGGCACATTGAATCTTATTTTTCAACCAGCGGAAGAGGGTGGTGCAGGTGCTCGCCGTATGATCAAGGAAGGGCTCTTTGAAAGGTTCCCGTGTGATGCTGTCTTCGGCCTGCACAATTGGCCTGGAATCCCTATAGGCCAATTTGGCTTTCTCACTGGACCTGCCATGGCCTCCGTCGATCTGGTCAAAGTCCGTATCGTTGGCAAAGGCGGTCATGGAGCACGACCGCAGGAAACGATAGATCCAGTCGTGGCCAGTGCGTCATTTATTCTTGCGCTGCAGAGCATCGTTTCGCGCAACATTGATCCGCTGGATGCTGCTGTTGTCACAGTTGGGACCATTCATGCTGGCATAGCGCCAAACGTCATCCCGGATAGCGTCGAGCTCGAGCTGACCGTACGGGCTTTCCGAGCTGACGTGCGAGAGCACATCAAGAAACGTATTACGGTATTGGCTCGGTCACAGGCCGAAAGCTATGGCGCCTCCGCCGAAGTAGATTACCCCCGCGGCTATCCGGTTCTTGTCAATCACCCCGCCGAGACGGAATTTGCGCGCCAGACAGCAATCAACCATTTCGGCGTGGACCGGATCGAAAGCAATTTCCGCCCGATATCGGCAAGCGAAGATTTTGCGTTCATGCTTGAAGCGCGGCCCGGTAGCTATCTTTTTATCGGTAACGGCGACAGTGCGCCACTCCATAGCTCCCACTACAACTTCAATGACGACATCATCCTTCCGGCTGCCCGCTACTGGGTCAAGCTGACTGAAGACTACCTCAGCAAGAAGCCAACTTGAACTGCGAAAGGCGCCAGCCATGACTGACGTGTTTGTTTACACCACCCCAGACGACGAGCGTTCACAGCCACTTATCGAAGCCCTTATTGAGGAATATGAAGGCCGGTATGGAAACTATTTCGGCGAGCCCGCCCGCAACGAACTCAGCCGCTATCCAGCATCATATTTCGCACAACCGGATGGCGCATTTCTCTTGCTCCTGCGCGATGGTAAAACCATTGGCGGGGGTGCCTTCAAGCGCTATGACGAACGTACCGCCGAGTTAAAGCGCATCTGGACTCATGCCGATCTGCGCAAGCAGGGCTTGGCCCGAAAAGTCGTTTATGAACTTGAGGCGCAGGCATCACGTCAAGGTTATTCGCGCATTTATCTTACCACCGGGTTTCGACAACCAGAGGCCACTCAGCTCTATCTGAGATCCGGCTACACGGCGCTATTTGATGTTGATGTCGATCCCGAAATCTACGGTCACTTGGCTTTCGAGAAAGACATCAGTCATCTGGGGATTGGCGGGTTGCCAATCGTCGACAAGCTTTCCAAAACCACAACACAAGCTGCCTGAGAGCGGGATTTGGAGCTCATCCCGCGCTTACCGCGATAATGGGATTTCATACTCAAGAAACGACAAACTTTGCAACAAAGCTTCCCATTATCCACCTCATACGCAGCATCCATCTTTGACTATAATCTCTAAAAACTACTAAATCAGTCGAGTAAAAAATAATCCGATCGAAATATTCTTATCGTGTTGGATTCTCGGCAAAAGTGGTTTTAAGAGGAACGCAACCATATGGCGATCGCGACAGACTATTCTAGCGCTAATTCCTTGAAATTAACTCCAAGCTCTGGCGAAGATTACAATCACTATAAAATTGTAAAGGCGAAATATCCGACCCGTTTCTTTGGAACACTTTTTGCAGCATTCGTGATTATCGCGATGCTGCAATCAATACTGACCAACTCGAAATGGGGGTGGGATGTCTTTGCCGAATGGTTCTTTGCGGAACCAGTGCTTGCGGGTTTAGTGAGAACATTGCTGCTCACTGCATTGGCATCTGTTCTCGGCTTTGCTCTTGGTACTGCACTGGCGTTAGCGCGTGTATCAAAATCGCCCCTGCTATCCGGTCTTTCCTGGGCATATATCTGGTTGTTGCGGTCCATCCCTCTCATCGTGCTGCTGCTGATCCTCAATAATCTCGGTTACCTCTACCAAACCGTAAGAATTGGTGTCCCTTACACGGATATCAGCTTTGCCCAATATCCAATGGTCTCAATCTTAAGTCCATTTGCCGCGGCCCTCATAGGGCTCAGTCTCAATCAGGCGGCGTTCTCGTCGGAGATCATCCGTGGGGGTATCCTTTCTGTCGATCAGGGACAATTGGAAGCCGCTGCTGCCCTCGGGCTCTCGCGTCGACGGCAAGCTTTCCGCATCGTGCTTCCGCAGGCGATGCGTACAATTCTGCCTACGGGTTTCAACGAGATCATCGGCTTGGCGAAAGGAACGTCCATGGTCTACGTTCTCGCGCTGCCGGAACTGTTTTATACCGTACAGGTAATATACCGCCGTAACCTAGAGGTTGTACCGCTGCTGATGGTTGCGACTGTCTGGTACCTGATCATCATGACGGTTCTCTCAATCGCGCAGTATTACATCGAGCGTCATTTCTCCAAAGGCGCGTTGCGTAACGCACCTGCACCTTTGTTCGGACCGCTGCTCCGCCGACTTTTCGGTGCGCCAATCCTCGCACGCCCTTCGTTCCCGGCAGTTTTCAGCGGCACCTCCGTCCCGAAGGCTGGTACATCGAAATCATCGTTTACCCAGTGGCGAGCGCCCGGAGCGATCAGGATACATGGTGTGTCCAAAAGTTTCGGACTGTTGAAAGTGCTGGACAATGTCCGGTTGGACATCAAGGCTGGAAGCGTAACCGCCATTCTAGGGCCTTCCGGCTCTGGCAAGTCCACGCTCCTACGCACGATCAACCACCTTGAGCGTGTGGATGACGGCTTCATCACCGTGGACGATGAACTTGTCGGTTATCGCAAAAGTGGCCGGACACTTTATGAGCTAAAGGAGAAGGAAATTCTCAAGCGCCGCGCCGATATCGGCATGGTGTTCCAGAGCTTCAATCTCTTTCCGCACCTCACCGTCCTTGAAAACATCATCGAAGCGCCGGTATCCCTCAATCGCCTGAGCCGACCCGAAGCGATCAACCTCGCGCGCGAGTTGCTTGTCCGTGTTGGTCTCAGCGACAAGATCAATGCATATCCAAGGCAGTTGTCTGGGGGCCAGCAGCAGCGTGTGGCCATTGCGCGGGCACTTGCCCTACGCCCTAAAGTGCTGCTGTTCGACGAGCCCACATCAGCGCTCGATCCTGAACTTGTTGGCGAGGTTCTTGATGTGATCAAGGAACTGGCGCTCTCAGGAACGACTTTGGTCATTGTTACCCATGAGATCGGTTTTGCTCGTGAAGTTGCAGACACAGTGATTTTCATGGATGCCGGGAAAATCGTCGAATCCGGAGCACCTGATCAGGTGCTCAATCGGCCCGCAAACCCGCGGACAGCCGAATTTCTTGCAAAAGTTTTATAATCAGGGATTTCGATATGAAGCAGTACTCCAACCTTCTGCCACGCCTCCTTTTGCCCGCTCTTATCGTGGCAATCGGATTGTCGACCTATGCAAGGGCACTCGATCTCAGTCCTGAACAACCAGGGCGATTACGAGGCGAGAAGAGTGAAAAGGTCGTTGCGGCGATACCCGCAAGCTTTAAATTCGTTGAGGACGGCACCTTCACCGTGGGCATTGCGGTGGATAATCCACCGCTTGCTACCTACGCAACTGATGCGAAGACTGTCGTCGGCTATGACCCTGATCTTGCGCTTCTGGTTTCGGACACGCTTGGCAAAAAATTAGAGCTCGTTCCCGTTGCGTGGGCCGATTGGCCACTTGGCCTGCAGTCAGGCAAGTTCGACGCTGTAATCTCGAATGTGGGCGTAACTGAACAGCGCAAGGAGAAGTTCGATTTTTCAACCTATCGGCAGGGCCTGCATGGATTCTATGTCAAGTCCGATAGTTCCATAACGTCCATCAAAGAACCGAAAGATATTGCGGGCCTTAGAATCATTACAAGTTCCGGCACAATCCAGGAGAAAATCCTTCTCGAGTGGGACAAGCAAAACCTCGCCAAAGGACTGAAACCGGCGCAATTGCAATATTACGATGACGAAGCTGTCAGTGCGCTTGCCATTCAGTCTGGCCGTGCCGATGCAGAATTCAATCCCAATGCAACACAGGCTTTTCGTGCAGCGAGTGAGGGGAAGATCAAGCTCGTCGGTACGGTGAACGCAGGATGGCCACTGGTTGCGGATGTCGCCATCACGACACGCAAGGGAAGTGGGATAGCTGAAAGCCTGACCGCGGCTATCAATGAACTGATTGATAACGGAAAATATGCGCAGCTGCTGCAGCGCTGGCAATTGACGCCTGAAGCGCTTGAACGATCGCGTACCAATCCCCCAGGCTTGCCGAAAATCTGAACCGCAGCCGGGAGCACGTCATGTCCAATATCACAATAAATCATATCGGTTTTCTTACGCCCGGAAATTATGACGATAACAATCCCTATCCGGGTTTGGAGAACACGCTCAAGCTTCTTGCATCCGGTGAAGGCCTGGGTTTCGACAGTGCATGGGTACGCCAGCGCCATCTTGAACACGGGATTTCCTCTGCAGGCGTATTTCTTGCAGCTGCAAGCCAGCGAACACAGCGGATTCAGATAGGAACGGCCGTCATCCAGATTGGATATGAAAGCCCATACCGGTTGGCGGAAGACCTTTCGACCGTCGATGTTCTTTCGCGCGGACGCCTCAATATCGGCGTAAGCGCTGGCGCACCGGCCCATGCCGATCTGCTTGCTCCCTTGGTATTTGATGGTGACTGGAAAGATTACGACCTGTCCCACGAGCGAGTAAAACGCTTTGCAAATCATCTTCGGGGTGAATTTCTCGGTCCAGCAGATACATATATTGCGACGCCGTTCGGGCGTCAGCGCCCGCGGCTCCAACCCTATGCAAAGGGATTGATCGACCGGCTCTGGTACGGCGGCGGGTCGCTGCGCTCCAGTGGTTGGGCAGGCGAGAACGGGTTCAATCTCATGCTAAGCAATGTGGTGGCAGGGGAGGGCACGGATAACTTTTTCGAGGCTCAGTCACGCCAGCTGGACACTTTTAAAATCAGCGCGATACGTCCCGGCAAGCAACGGATCTCTGTGGGTCGCGTCATCGTCCCTACCGACAGCGCCGAAACCAAAACAAGAGAGAAGTACAGGGTTTATGCCGCTGGCCGTCATCAGAGAACTCTGAAGCCGCAAGGCGAACGGCGAACGCTTTTCCCTCGAGATCTGGTCGGAACTTCAGACCAGATCTTGGAACAGCTTTTCAAAGACCCCGTGCTCGCGGGCGTTCAAGAACTGCGCCTTGAACTACCCTACGAATTCAAGACGCATGAATATGAGCAAATTCTCTCCGACTTCGTAACACGCATTGCTCCGGAGCTCGGCTGGAAAAAGATATCCAACAACGATCATTATTCAACGCACGTACAAAGGGGTCAGGCATGATACGGAAAACGGGTTTTTCAGCTGCGTTTGCAGGCATATTTCTCACTGTACTGGCAGGAGCCGGGCACGCAGCCGATGGCGGGTTCGATCTTAGTCCGGAACAAAAGGACCGGGTGCGAGCCGAAAAAAGCGCCCCTGCCATTGAGGCAATATCGAAGAGTTTCAAATTTATTGATGATGGAAAGCTAACGATCGGTCTTGCGCCGGGCAATCCTCCGCTCAGCACCTATGCAACTGATGCAAAGACTGTTGTCGGATATGACGTTGACCTCGCACAACTGGTTGCCGACAGTCTTGGACGCCAGCTCGTGCTTGTTCCCGTCGCTTGGGCCGATTGGCCGCTTGGTCTTCAATCTGGAAAGTTCGATGCAGTCATTTCCAATGTGACGGTGACGGAACAGCGCAAGGAGAAGTTTGATTTCTCCACCTATCGCAAGGATGAACTCGGGTTTTACGTAAAATCATCCGGATTAATCACTTCGATCAAGGAGCCGAAGGACATTGCCGGTCTAAAAATTATAACCGATCCGGGCACCAATCAGGAGAAAATCCTGTTGGCTTGGGATAAGCAGAATGTCGATAACGGGTTGAAGCCTATCGAGGTTCAGTATTACGATGACGAGGCGGTAAAATATCTCGCCATTGAATCGGGACGGGCTGATGCTGTATTCAGCGTGAATGCAACTCAGGCTTATAAGGCCAAGGTCAATGGAAAAACCAAACTTGTGGGTACTGTAAGCGGAGGCTGGCCAATTACCGCTGAAGTTGCCGTAACAACGCGCAAAGGAAGCGGGGCAGCTGAAGGTATCACACAGGCGCTAAATGACTTGATTGCGAACGGCAAATATAAACAAGTTCTTGATCGCTGGAATCTCGGTTCAGAAGCCATCGATAAAGCGGCAACAAATCCTCCCGGACTGCCTAATAGCTGAACGAAAAATTTAAACCCAATACCCTTTGCGTTGAAGGCACGGGATGTTCCTTCGACGCATTGTATCAAGTCCCTTGAGAGCTCTGCTTAGCGAACACGGAAGGTCTATTGCGCGCGCAGCCGTGGTCCGAAAGCATAGTTCTGCTTCTGGAAAGTTTTTACGGTAGAAGAAGAGGCAGTAGCTGACTCCCCTGTCGTTTTATTTCCGTGAGATAAGGCGTGTCTGAAAGCACGAAGTGAGTGATGCCAAGCTCTTCATATTTGCGCAGTGAGCGCGCAACATCCGCGGCTGATCCAACCAGCCATGTAGTTCCCGCACCACCGCCACCAAATTTTCCTGGCGCTGTATAGAGATTGTCATCCAACACATCACCTTGCCTTGCCAGATCCAGAAGGCGTTGTTGGCCGACAGCAACCCCATGTCTGTGATCCTGCCAGCTTCCTGCGGCGCCTTCAGCCATTTTAGCGACCTTCGCTTCGGCGTCCGCCCAAGCCTGTTCAGTTGTATCACGGACAAGGGTCGTGATCCTCAGTCCGAATTCCAATGGTTGTAAGTCGCGATCAAGGGTTTTACTCAGGGCCTTCAGGCGCTCGATCCGTTGCCGTACGCCATCCAATGGTTCACCCCAGAAAAGTTGCACATCGGCTTCGGTTGCCGCGACGCGTTCAGCCGCCTCTGAAGCGCCTCCAAAATAGAGCTGGGGGTGAAGGCGATCACCGACCGGCACGAGCCGCGGCGTAACAGTTGAATTTGCGACCTGGAAATGCTCGCCACTGAAGGTGACGTCTTCTTCTGTCCACAGTCTGCGGATCAACCGCATGAATTCTTTGGTTCGGGCATAACGCTGCACCTGATTACCTTCCTGATCGCCATAGGCAGCAAGCTGATCTGGTCCGGAAACGACATTGACGCGTAGGCGCCCACCGCTCAAGTGATCGAGCGTGGCTGCAGCGGAGGCGAAATTTGCAGGTTTCCAGTAGCCAGGCCGAACCGCAATCAGTGGTTCAAAGGAAGTCGTGCGGGCGACAAGCGCGGTCGCGATGGTAAAAGTATCGGGGCGGCCCCAACCAGTGCCGATCAGCGCCCCTTTCCAGCCATGCTCTTCCAGAGCTTTCGCCTGTGTCGTGAGTGTGTCCAGACTATTGTGATTTTCGCCAGCGGCGTCGCCGCGGTGACCAGCTTTGATGTCGTTTGGAATGTACCAGAGAAATTCGGAATGGCTGCTCATGATTTGTCTGCTACCTGATTTCGAAGTTTGCCCTCATCGAGGAGTATTCTAACCGTTCTGGCTGCATTGCGGCGCATCTCAGCGGCTGCATGATCGGAATAAAAGGCATTGTGCGGGGTGATCACCAGCCGTCCCGCAAGCCAGTCCTCGCGATTACGCCATGCGGCCAGCAACGGATGGTCGCCGGGGGGCTCCTTGACCAGCGTATCGATTCCGGCGGCGGCGAGGTGCCCGCTCCGCAGAGCAGCCTCAAGCGCATCAAGATCTTCGATCAGCTCACCGCGCGCAGTATTGACGATAATAGCTCCGGGCTTCAGCTTCGCCAGTCCATCGGCGTTCATCATGCCGCGCGTCTCTTTGTTTGCTGGACAATGCAAAGTGACAATATCCGATCGGGCAAGAAGCTCGTTTAATTCTTCTGTGCGCTCATAGCCTATTGCTTTTTCATGCCCTGGCGGCTGGATAGGATCATAGCCGAGAATCCGAAAGCCGAAGGGTTTTAAGCGGTTGATCACTGCTGTGCCGATCCTGCCCACGCCGACCACACCGACCGTTGACTGGTTCGAACGGGAAAGTGGCTTCAGGCTATGAATCTGCCATCCAGACCTATATCCGCGAGCGAGAGCATCATGTTGCCAAAGCCGGCGGTGCAGCGATAAAATCATCGCCAGTGCATGATCGGCCACTTCTTCTGTGCCATAGTCTGGGTTGTTGGCAAATGGAATGCCAGCGCCGGCCAGAGCGGCAAGGTCGATCTTCTCATAGCCGACGCCATAGCGTACCACGCCCTTACAGCTGGACAGATGAACTATGGTTTTTGGTCCGATCCGGGCACCCCAAACCATGAGCGCGTCGAGTCTTTTTAGGCGATCAGGAGCGAATGCCGTCTCATCTGTGCTGGCGAAAAAGTCTATCTCGACATCATCGCCAAGCACTTCCGCTTCAAGATCGGGCATGCCGATCATGTGGTCAGTTATTCCAACCACGTATTTCTTGCGATCTGCCATTTTGTCCCGTTGGCACTAGCGCGCCATTCCCCATTTTGTCACCGTACGTTGCTCGAGCTGACGAAACAGGACGTTTTCGACCAGAAGGCCAAAAAGAATAACCGTAATCAGTCCGGCAAAGACACGGTCGGTGTAAAGTTCGTTGCGGTTCTGGAAAATATACCAGCCCAGCCCGCCCTTACCGGAGGATGCACCAAAGACCAACTCCGCTGCGATAAGGGTGCGCCAAGCGAAAGCCCAGCCGATTTTGAGTCCTGCAATGATGGATGGAAGAGCTGCTGGTACGAGGATCAAAAGCACATATCGCAAGCCACGCAGCCCATAATTGCGGCCGGTCATCCGCAAGGTTTCCGGCACGCCGGTGAAGCCGGTATACATGTTAAGCGCCAGCGGCCAGAGCACCGAATGGATCAACACAAAGACGAGGCTTCCTTGGCCCAGTCCGAACCACAGCAGTGCCAATGGCAGCAAGGCTATCGGTGGTAATGGATTGAGCATGGAGGTGAGGGTAGACAGCAGGTCACGTCCGATCTGGGTGGAAACGGCAAGCGAGGTGAGCACGAAAGCCAGAACGACACCGATAGCATAGCCCTTGACCAGAACATCCAGTGAATTAAAAGCCCGGCTTGGAATGACGCCGCTGGCAACGTCATCGGCGAGCGCCTTGACCGCCGCGGAGAACGGCGGCAGCAGCAACTCGTTGCCCTGAAGTCTGGCAGCGATTTCCCATAGCAAGGCAAGACAAAACAGGATCAGGCCTTTCCTTATCCAGGTGTGTTGCCAAAGGCGGTTATATACGGGCAACCCTTCCCCGCTCGTGGCATGGGCAAGGGGCTCGAGCGGGAGCTCGTATTCCGGTCGAACCGGCGGGGTTATGCGCGGGTTTGTTTTGCTGCCGGAGCTCAGGATTTTACTCATCATTTGCTCCATCGACGGCGACTGCCTCTTCGAAAAGAAGTCGGTGAATATGATTTGCGGCTGCCTGAAATTGCGAGCTTCCACCGCTGCTGAGATCCCATTCATGGCTGTTGATCTCGGCTCTCATCCGCCCAGGATGTGGCGACAAAAGCGCGATCCGATTTCCAACCACCAAGGCTTCTTCGATGGAATGCGTCACAAAGAGCAGTGTGAAGCGAACTTCTTCCCATAACGCCAGAAGTTCCTCCTGCATCTTTCGCCGCGTGAGCGCATCCAGTGCTGCGAATGGTTCGTCCATCAGTAGGACACGCGGCTCCATGGCGAGCGCCCGGGCAATGGCTACTCGCTGTTTCATGCCACCCGAAAGTGTATTGGGATAGGCATCAGCGAAACGGCTCAGGCCTACTTTTTCGATATAGTGCTCGGCGCGCTCGGCAGCTTCCTTGCGACCGACCCGCCCCGACGCTCGCATCGGGAACGCAACGTTCTCGCGGACGGTTTTCCATGGAGGCAATTGATCAAACTCCTGGAAAACAACAACACGGTCTGGGCCCGGACCCTGGATCGTGCGTCCATCCAACACTATCCGACCCTTGCGCGGCGCAATGAACCCGCCAACAGCCTTTAAAAGGGTGGATTTTCCACAACCGGAGGCTCCAAGCAGGATAAAACGGTCTGCTTCCCACACGTCGAAGCTGACATTTTGCGTTGCACGCACCACACGACCCGGCGTCTTATACTCGAGGGTGACGTTCTCGACCGAAAGAAGGGGCGGAGCGGGCGGCCCGAAATTCTCCGGAGCAAATTCAGTCATGCCGTCCATTCTCAATTCCATCTGATTCACGACTCAAAAGCAGATCGCTCAAGCGATCTGCTTTTTGCGCTGGGATGTTAAGCTCACTCAACTGCCGTTCTCACCAGAGGCCTCTGGGAAGAAATAATCTTGCCAGGAATTAGCTTTGTTTTTCAGGACACCAAGCTTATGAAGCTCCGTCGCATAAACGAAGGTGTTCTGGGGGACGATGGTGAAATCATTTTCAGGATCGTTGATGATTTCTAAAATCAATTCAGGGGAGAGCTTGGAACCCTGTTGACGGATAAACGTCTGTGCAGCCTCTTGCTTGTTTGCATTGATCCAGTCCGACGCTTCGCGCAGAGCGGCATAGAAGGCAGCATAGGTTTTGGGATTGTCGTTATGGAATGCTGAACTGGCATAAAGCACGTTGAAGGTCGCTGGTCCGCCTAAAATGTCGTAGGAACTAATGACCTTGTGTACCGCTTTATTTGCCTGCAAGGCTTGATAATAAAACGGTGCAGAGGAAAAATGAGAATTCACTTCGGTGCCGCCCGAGATTAGCGCTGCGGTCGCGTCGGGGTGCGGCAAGCTGACGGAAATTTCATCAAGCTTTTGGAAATTGTCGGCGCCGAAGATCTTGGCTGCCTCGATTTGTAGCGTTCGCGACTGAAAACCCGTGCCGGCAGCAGGCACGGCTATCCTATCCTTATCGCTGAAATCCTTGAGTTCGTGGACATCCGGGTTAGTCGTTAGCAAGTAGTTCGGTAATGAGCCGAGCGCGGCGACCAGCTTGACGTCCTGCTTACCCTTGGTCCGGTCCCACATTGTCAATGCCGGTGGAACTCCTGCTGACACAATATCCAGATTGTTGGCGAGCAGTGCCTCATTCATTGCGGTTGCACCAGAAATGCTTGCCCATTCAACCTTGATATCAACACCAGCTTGCTTTCCGTGCTTTTCAATCAAAGCCTGGTCGCGAACGACATCCAGGATCAGATAGGCTATTCCGAACTGCTGGGCGATCCTGATGGAGCCTTCGGCAGCAGCCTGCCCCGCCAACAGCATGGCAACAATACCGAATGCCGCACCGAGAGCTCTTTGACGCTTAGATTGGTTGCTCAATGTCGCAAAGCTAAGGGCCTTCATGAATTCTCCATCGAGCGAAATGACTGCGGTGAAGCGTTCTGCTTCTCTTGCATGATGGGGACAGGCTAAGGACAACCACCAAACCGATCAACACAACTGCGTTCTATTCTGGCGCGCAAAAAGAGATCAGAATCGCTCGGCACCGTCGAAAATTCGAAGAATGTACTTGCCGCGCCGTACAAAGGCACATTGCTGACCACTGCAACCTTCATGTGGTCATGCTATTGAGTGCCGTTTAGGAGCGCTACGGTGGCTCTACATCTTATATTGGACCCACCGTCTTCTAACGGTCACTTCATAGCAATAATTACCTTGCCCTTTGCCCGACCTGTCTCGACATAAGCCAGTGCCTCGTTGGTTTTCTCAAACGGGAAGACTTGATCCACAACAGGGCGAATGACATTTGCCTCAATCAATACGGTAATCTGACTGAGTTGCTCGCCATTGGCGGTCATGAAAAGGAAAGAATAGCTTATGTTTCGACGTTTCGCTTTCCTGCGAATGCCGAAACTCAGGAGGCGCGTGATTTGTTGAAGCGGCCAGCTGAGCCCATTTTGTTTTGCGAAATTTGGATCAGGCGGACCCGAAATCGAGATCAGTTTTCCTCCTGGTTTCAATACGCGGAGGGAGTTTTCCAGCGTGTCTTTACCAAGACTGTTTAGGACGACGTCAAATCCGTGCAACACTTCCTCGAATTTATCCTTCTTATAATCGACCACGGCATCCGCGCCGAGACTTTTGACGAGATCAATGTTTATCGTGCTTGTGGTTGTTGCCACATATGCTCCGAGATGTTTGGCAAGTTGAATGGCGATCGTACCTACGCCGCCGGAGCCTGCATGGATCAGGACTTTCTGACCCTTTTGTAAATTAGCGCGCTCGACAAGCACCTGCCATGCCGTCAAGGCGACGAGTGGAACGGACGCAGCCTCCTCCATTGTCAGATTATTCGGCTTTATTGCCAAATCTAACTCATTGACGGCAATATATTGCGCAAATGTTCCGATGCGATCCTGTGCTGGTCGTGCATAGACCTCATCTCCAGGCTTGAAGTGGCGAACTTTCGGCCCCACTCGGGTTACCACGCCCGCCACATCGTTGCCTAAGATCAGCGGGAGGCGATATGGCAAAATAAGCTTGAACTCGCCATCACGAATTTTACTATCCAGAACATTCACACTGGCGGCATGGATTTCCACCATCACATCATTGTCCCGTAGTTCCGGCATCGGACTATCGGTTAACCGTAGGGCGCCGCCCTTTGCGTATTGATCGACAACAAACGATTTCATAGAAAATAGCTTTCTTCAGTGCGGCTGAAATTCAAGCTGGAAGTCGATTGAATTTCCGCAAGTTTTGGTCAACGAACGACTCCGGCAGGAAGCGGCGTATAAAGCGAACCTGTCGCGCAGCCTTACCAACAGTATAGCGTCTTTTGGGCGATACGGCATTGGCGGCGCTCACAACTGCTGCTGCGACGCTCTCTGGTGCATCACCCTTCTCGATGATTTCGCGCATCAATTTTTCGGCGTAAGCACGGATAGTATCATAAACGGGAAGTGGCTGGTCTGGCCGGGTAAGGTTTTCTTCGAAAGACGTGCGAGTGACCCCCGGCTCCACAAGAACAACGCGGATACCTTGTGTTCGAATTTCGTGATCGAGCGATTCCGAATAGCCCTCAATAGCGTGTTTGGTGGATGAATAAAGAGCATTATAGGGCGCTGGAATAAGTCCAAGTATAGAGCTCAGATTGATAATCCGCCCTTTGCCCTGGCGTCGCATAATGGGCAGAACGGCATTTGTCATACGTAGCACGCCGAACACGTTCACATCGAACACAGACTTTGCCTGAGTGACAGAAGATTCTTCAGCACCACCGAGCAATCCGATCCCGGCATTGTTGACCAGGAGGTCAATCTGACCAGTGCGACTGAGAACCTCGTCTACAAGTGTCTGCACCGATCCATCATCCGTTACATCGCAAATCAGCATTGTAATGCCATCCGGCGTGTTCGGCATGGGTTTTCGACTGGTCCCGAACACGTGATAGCCATCGCGCCGTAGCGCTTGGGCTGTCACCAGGCCAATGCCGGAGGAAGCACCTGTAACAAGGGCAACCCGGTGCTCTATTTTGCTCATTTTCTTCAGCCTTCATTTTGCTATGGAACATCAATGAGCATTCAGTTACTATGAATTTAGTAGTAAGTCACTATCAAAAAGATACTAACATGAAAAAACTTTCGGACCAGCCATGTCTTATAGCTCGCAGCCTCGCCCTTGTGGGGGATGCCTGGAGTATGCTCATCCTGCGGGATGCTCATATTGGCCTCACGCGCTTCGACGAGTTTCGCAAGAGTCTTGGCATCGCTCCAACGATGCTGACTGCACGGCTTTCAACCCTCACCGACGAAGGATTGCTAGAAAAACGCCGCTACCTGGAACGACCGCCACGAGACGAATATGTGCTGACGGAAGCCGGGCGTGACTTTCTTCCGGTGCTGTTCGCAATTGGTGCATGGGGCCGCAAATACCGCGGCGGGGGCGAGGTGACCCGCTTCTTCGATGCGGCGACTGGGACAGAAATTGATCCCCTCACTATTGATCGAGGAACAGGTGCTCCGCTCGGTACACGCCCTATCCGGATCGAGCTTCCGGGGAAATGATTGTAGGCGGATAAAGCAGTCTCCAGACATCGTCCAGTTTGCATGGAGTGGCTGTATGCGTCCGTGGACTGCAAATAGTAATACAAGGCAGCATTCGTCTGCTGCCTTGTAATTATATCAGTTTGTTCCTGCCACCCCGGTGCAAGGATCAGTCGCGGGGCTGCAATAGCGCCAGCAGAACGGTCGAAGCGGCTAGAATGGCGGTAAGGGTCAACGGGCCGGTTGCGCCATAGGTGTCCACGACATAGCCGCCGGCAACAGCCCCAATAGTGATGGCGACCTGGAACGAGGTAACCATCAGACTGCCTGCTGCCTCCAACGCGTCGGGTGCTGCGCGAGATAGATTGGTTGGCAACACCACTGGCGCCATGCCGAAGGCCAGGCCCCAAAGCGTAGCAAAGCCAAAGGCAACACCGATATGCACTCCCCAAAGCACCAAAGCGAGTGCCGCAAACGCCATTAAAGCGGCAGTGACGACGAGCGCCATACGGATATTGGTATCTGCCAGGCGACCGCCAACAATGTTACCGACAACAGCGGCGATGCCAAATCCAAGTAGTGCCAGGGCGATCGGACCGGTTGCAAGGAGGGTTACCTGCTCAAGGAATGGGCGCACATAGACCGAGCCAGCAAAATGTCCTGTCATGAGCAGCAGGATAGCAAGCATGCCGAGTTGAATGCCGCGTCGCCGTGTCAGCCGAAAGACATCCGCAAGACTGTTGCTTGTGCTGGCAGGCAGGGTTGGCAGGCTTAGAAACTGCATCAACATGGCAATCGCGGCAAGCCCCGCTGTCATGGCCATGGCGCTGCGCCAGCCTATCCAATCGCTGATTATCGCCCCCATTGACGGTGCGGCAATCGTAGCGAGCGACACGCCGAGGGTGACAATAGCCATACCTCGACCTGTTGCATTGGCCCCCACCAATCTGGCAACAACAGCAACTGAAAGCGCCCAGAACGCGCTAAGGGCGATGCCTAGGCCAGCTCGGCCGAGCAATAGGAGCCAAAAATCGGTTGCTGCCGCTGCAAGGATATTGGAGCCAATTGCAAGGGCGCTAAGGCCCACCAAGACGGTCTTGCGGTTCAGGCGTCCAATGAGAACATTGCTCAACAAGGCAGTCACAGCGCCAACGGAAGCAGTTGCTGTGACGACCTGGCCTGCCGTTCCTTCGCTGATGCCAAGATCGCGCGCCATCGGCGTCAAAAGACCCGCTGGCAGAAACTCAGCTGACACCAATGCAAAGCTGGTTGCCGCCATGGAAAGAACCGCAAACCAGGTTGCTGGGGTCCAGGCAGTTGGCGCAGCGCTATCAATATCTATCGCTGAGCGTTCAAACTGTAATGTTGTGTCTGTCATTAAAGTATCTCCAATGTTTGGAGATACTAATAGCCAATTTCGTTCGGATGATATGTATCCTAAAATCCGAAATCCATGTCCATTCGTCCGGAAATTGTGCGACGCACAATGCCGGGTGAGACATTGGTGATGCGCTTGAACGCGCGAGCAAAGGAGGCTTCTGATTCGTAGCCCAAGCGAGTAGCGACCTCGGCAACCGACATACCATTTTGCGCCAGTAATTCGCCAGCAAGCTGCATGCGCAGGCGAGCGAGATAATGCGCGGCGCCTTCGCCCAAGACAGCGCTGAAGCGCTCAGCGAATATTGAACGTGATTGCCCCGCCAAGCCTGCGAGACTCTCCAACGTCCAGTTATGACCGGGGTTTCTGTGCATCGCCGCCAGAACGCGGCCAATGTGGGGGTCGCGAATGGCGGCAAGCCAACCCGTTGTCGATGCACCCGTACAGTTGACCCAGCAGCGAATAAGTCTAGCAGTTAACAAGTCTGCCATGCGCGATAAGATGGTGGCGCTACCCATCTGTGGTTGTGTGGCCTCCACTGTCATAGCTGCGAGTAAAGGACCGACAATAGGGTCATTGCCGGCCACGTCGCACCCCTTGATGATTGGTGGCATCAAACTGATCAAGGGACTAAGTGCACAGGCGCCCAAAGTCATGGACCCGCAAAAAAGGGTACTCGTCGCGCCTGTTCCTTCCCGCACCACTTCGCAGACATTGCTGCCCAACTTGGTTACCTGACAACCCTTAAGCGAGTCACCCATCACATTTGGCGCGCTGGCCAGCCGATGGGCGATGCCTTGTGGCAGCAGCACCAGATCGCCATCGTGCAACTCCTGCCAGCCTTGCTCTTCCGTGTGGATCCAGCACGGACCTTGGCTGACAAAGTGAAAGCGGAGCAGGGGCTGCTGCGGAAAAGCGATGCTCCATGGGTGCCGTAGTTCACAGCGACCGTAGTTTACGCCACTCAAGCGGAAATCCTGCAAGACTTCGCTCAGCGCATCCATAGGGATATGCGATGGTGAAGGTGGTCGGGACGGATAATCAAGCATTCAGTTGATATATATGCCGAACGTCCGGAAGACAAGTGGGCTTGCGAGCACACTCCGTTGACCCACTTCGCCATTAAGTGGTGTGTACCGACTTATTTGTCTAATCCGCCTATCATAGAGATACGCGCGAAAGAAAGTCACGGACAAGTGGAATCGCTTCATCCAGATGTGTCTCGAGCAGCCAGTGACCGGCGTTGTCGATGAGATGCAGTTCAGCGTTCGGTAAATCGCGTTGATAGGCCAAGCAAGACTCCTTGGGCATGTATCCGTCCTGTGGTCCCCAGACAATCAGGGTAGGGGGTTGGTATTCACGCAGATAAGCTTGGTAACGTGGAAACCACTCCAGATTATGCTCCAGCTGCTCCATAAGCGCGACCGACACAGCCCTGCGAACGGGCGTGTCCATTAACGGCCAGTGCAGTTTCCAAAGGTCCGGCGGCACTTTCGCGCCCACCTCCTTTGACACTTCGCCAATAAACTCTTTTTGAAAGCCTTCTTCGCTGACGGCTTCTTCGAGTGCGCGGTGGTTTTCGGCAGATTTGTCATTCCACCAGGCTTTTATTGTCGAGTATTTTGGTCCCAAAACGTTTTCGTAAATGTCGCCGTTTTGAATGATAAGGGCTGCTATCCTTTCGGGATGCGCGATCGCGTGCCGTAGGCCGATCTGCGATCCGTAATCGTGAAGCCACAAGGTATAGCGGCGCAGATTAAGAGCATCGGCTACCTGTTCAAGAACCTCGGCATATGCATCGAAATCATATCCGAATGAAGAAGGTTCCGGTGTATGGCTATAACCGAATCCGGGCCAGTCGAAAGCTATCGTTCGCCACTGATCGGACAGGGCTGGCATCAGTCGTCGAAACTGATAGGATGAACAAGGATAACCGTGCGGAAGCAGCAAGGCTGGAGCATCTGCCGGTCCCGCTTCACGCAAGAAAATTCTGTGCCCGCCAATTTCGGCATATCGGTGTATAACTGCGTTATGCTGCATATCAATTTCCCAAACCTGGACCATTTAAACGTCAATAAATGGTTGGGGTTCCGTAAGTGCCGTGCAACACGTCAGATCGCTGATTTAATACCCGTATAGTTGGCATCCACGGGAGCTGTTTATGAGACATTAAGCTCAATGTGCCCAGTAAAATTGCCACCGCAATGTAAACGGGACCAGACCAACTTTTCCACCCACAAACCGATGATCGATGGTGCCAGCAAAAGAGTAAGGCAAAGCGCTTCTTTGGCCTTCCGGATATCGTTCGTCGGCGCTATTGAGTTAGCTTAAATTTGTTTTCGGAACGGGATGGTTAAACGTGCGACCTACAGTGCAGGATGTGGCGAGACAGGCCGGTGTCAGCCTTGCTTCAGTTGATAGAGTGATTAATCAACGCCCTGGGGTGCGCGAGAAAACGATTGCGAAAGTTGAAGCTGCGATTTCGAAGCTCGGTTATATCAGAGACGTCTCTGCTGCGAACTTGGCAAAGCGGCAGATTTATCGCTTCGCGTTTGTAATACCAGAGGGAGCTAACAGCTTCATGCGGGGATTGGAGGCCGAAATCGAAGCAGTAAAGCAACATTCAGCAAATGATCGTACGGAGATTTCGATTTATAAAGTCCCCCCTTTTGATGGGCGGGCACTGGCGGCTGCGCTGGATGGCCTGGACCCCGCTCGTTACTCCGGCGTGGCGGTTGTTGCAACGGAAGCTGTGGCTGTAAGAGATGCGCTGGCCCGGTTGCGCCGGAACAACGTTCCAGTCGTTACACTTGTTTCAGATGTACCTTCTTTCCAGTGTGATGCGTATGTTGGCATTGACAATGTTGCAGCTGGACGCACTGCTGCCAGACTCATGGGCAATTTTTTAGGTGAAAAGTCGGGAAAGATTGCGCTGGTTGCGGGGTCAATGCTGGTTCGGGATCACGTGGAACGCCGCATGGGATTTGAGCAGGTCATTCGTAGCGATTATACGCGTTTGGAATGCTTGCCGGTAATCGAGGGCAAGGATGACGGCCAACTGGTCCAAAAATATCTTAGTGAATGCCTGAGGATGCATAGTGATGTCGTCGGCGTATATAATATGGGCGCGGGCAATCGCGGTCTCATTGAGGTTTTGTCAAAGAACGGGGCTAGCAAGGAGCGCGTGGTTGTTGCCCATGAATTGACGGAGCACACACGACGTGCCCTTAATGCTGGCATTGTGGATGCCATCATTCATCAAGATGCCGGTCATGAGGTGCGCAGCGCTCTACGTATATTGAAAGCACGCATTGATAAAACACCTTTGCTTGCCGGCCAGGAAACCATTCGAATTGAAATTTACCTAAATGAAAATTTGTCCTGAACGGTATCGCCAAGAAACCGCTTGAGGAAGTAGCCGAACGAAGCTCGCATTCTTCAAACAGCGATGGATACATTACGTCATCTGTCCTTTGCACGTATGACTGGCGTACCTCAAATAGCGCTAATCTTATCTTCACAGCCTAAAATTAGTTGAGGGTATTTTCATTGCCCCACGGCAAAATAACCCCAGGTTGAGCGAATTGACATTGAAAAATAACACAATCGTTAGCTTTGCGAGGGATTAACATAAAACGACTTTATGTCTCTAAGGGATTGACGTGCTAAATTGAATGAGGTACGTACCTCAGTATTGTATGGTTTGTTGATTTTCCTGGAAGTTTCGGGGAGAATAGGGCGCATTCTGAGGAAAGAGTCTGGCTTCCGGCATGTTGCTGCTGTGAGACAATCGATCAGGCTTCTTGGGATTCAGATGCATAAGGCCGTGTCTCTGAAATCCGTACCGGGCTGCAAGAGGATCAGCGGCTGGTGCGGTTGGCGAAATTATCATTTTGTGGATTGAAAAAACAACGGACCGGCGCAATCAGGTTTTCCACTTGCTGGTCTTGGTGATGAGCGGGCAACGTCCAGTGTGGGTTCGAAAGTAAGCTTTGTTTGCGTTCAGTTATTGTCGCACCAGCTCTCTAAAATCATGCAATTTGTATATCGTGGGAGGAAGTGATGGTTAAGATAATTGCAATGCTGACGAACAACAATCTGACTGTTGAAAACGCCAGGGAAACGTTCGGACGCCGTCCTGGGATGTGAGCCGGAGACAATCTTAAATGTTTAAAGGCGGTCACCGAGCGAGGTGAGTGACGGATTCTCCCGCACTCACATGCCGCTGACAGCCATTCGAACTGCGCACCAGTACCCAATATGAATTGCTGATGCGCATGAAAACCAGGAAGGTAGCAGAAGTAATGTCAATGACGTTTGGTATTGTAGTTGGAAGCCGGGGATTTTTCCCAGGTCACCTTGCGGCTACAGGTCGTGATCATATGATCAGTGCTGTTGAAAATGCTGGCCATAAGTGCATCGTCCTTGGCCTCGAAGACACCCAGCATGGTGCCGTGCAGTCATTTGAAGATGCTAGAAAATGCGCAGCTTTGTTCAAGAAGCATGCTGATGATATTGATGGAATAATCGTCACGCTTCCGAACTTCGGGGAAGAGCGGCCAATTGCCGACACCATCCGCCTGTCGGGGCTGAAGGTACCTACCTTGATCCAGGCCACCCCGGATGATCCGCAAAAAATGTCGATTCAGTGGCGCCGTGACAGCTTCTGCGGAAAGATGTCGGCCTGCAATAATCTGCGACAGTACGGCATTCGCTATTCACTCACCAAATCTCACTGCGTAGACCCGCTCAGCGATGAGTTTCAAGATGATCTTGCGCGTTTTTCGGCGACCTGCCGTATTGTTGGTGGTTTGCGGGGCTTGCGGATAGGCGCAATCGGCGCACGGCCACAAGCCTTCAATACAGTTCGTTACAGCGAAAAACTTCTCGAGGCGGCCGGAATTTCGGTCATCACGCTCGATCTTTCAGAGATTTTGGGGCGGGTGTCTCGCCTTGATGATGGCGCTTCGATCGTCACAGACAAGGTCAATGCGATCAAAAACTACATTACAGTTGAAGGTGTGCCTCATCCGGCCATCCTCAGACAAGCCAAGCTTGCGGCGGTGACAGAAGAGTGGATGCGGGAGGTCGATGTTTCAATCAGCGCGATTCAATGTTGGACGTCATTGGAAGAAAACTATGGCGTCGTGCCTTGCACAATGATGAGCATGATGAGTTCCAAATTGATGTCCAGTGCATGTGAAGTTGATGTCTGTGGCCTCATAGGCATGCATATGTTGGCACTTGCGTCCGGGACGCCGAGCGCGCTTCTCGACTGGAACAATAACTATGGAACGAACGCTAATAAAGCCGTGTGTTTCCATTGCAGCAACCTGCCGAAAGAATTCTTTAAAAACTACAAAATGGACTTTCAGGAAATCATTGCCGGGACGGTTGGCAAAGACAATACCTATGGAACGGTGGACGGCTCAATAAAGTCGGGGCACATGACCTATATTCGTGTGAGCACGGATGACACATCCGGGCGCATTTGTGGTTACGTCGGAGAAGGAAAGTTCACCGATGATCCGCTGGAAACGTTTGGTGGCGCTGGCGTTGTTGAAATTCCCAATATGCAAAAGTTGCTGCGTTATATTTGCGAAAACGGCTTCGAGCATCATGTGGCGGCGAATTTTTCTTCCGTCAGTGAGGCCATAATCGACGCTTCACGTCAGTATCTGGGTTGGGATTTCCATCTCCACGAATGAAAAAATTGAAAACCACGCAGGTGGTTGGGAGACGCCAGTCCACCCGTCCGGTTTCTTCTTAAAAGTGTTGAGCGCCAATATCGGAATGTTCTTGATAATGGAGGGTAGCATGACAGCAACGATCCACAAGCCGACGGAGTCGGCAAGATGGTTTTTGCACGTTGGTGTTGCAGATCCGGGCGTATGGGACGAGTTCATTGACGATGACGATGACGATGACGATGACGATGACGATGCGATTGCCGCAGCCTCGATTCAAGCTTTGGTGCTGCATGAATCGGAAGCAACTTCGATCGATGGTAGCTTGCTACCGAAAAGCGATGCAGACACCAATAAATATTTGAGCTGAGCCCATGTTCAAATCAGCACTTCCTGCGGTTCGGCGAACTCTTCGAACACAAATTAGATGGTAGAACAAATGCAAGATCGTATTTTTGGGCAAGTCAACGGTGTCGATATCCATGAGGTCACTCTACGCTCGGATGGGGGTGTGGAGGCAAAGATCCTGACATGGGGGGCTGCAGTGCGCGATTTGCTCATCCCCACGCCTCTGGGAAAACAACGGGTTGTCATCGGCTTTGATACAATTGACGACTATACCGCCGATACTGCTCATGCCGGCACAATCGCTGGTCGTTTTGCCAACAGGATTGCACAAGGCCGTTTTGAACTGGATGGCAAAGATTATCAATTGCCACTTAATCAAGATGGAAAGCATACGCTACACGGCGGTGGTGACGGTCAAGGCTTTAGCCGCAGGCCTTGGAGGCTTGAGGCGCACGACGCGTCATCGGTAACGATGTCACTTCAATCTCCGGATGGTGATGCCGGTTTCCCCGGCAACCTGGATGTTCAGTGCGTCTATCGATTGTTGGACCCCGGGACCTTGGAAGTCGAGTTGACTGCCACGACGGACGCACCAACGCTCTGTAATCTTGCCAGCCATGGTTACTTCAATCTTGAGTTGCCAGTTGGATTCAAAAACGCTCCCGTACCAAGCGCAATTGATCATGAGTTTTTAGCAGAAGCCGACTTTTATACTCCAGTTGATCACGATCTAATTCCAACCGGCGAGATACGCTCGGTTTATGGAACGCCTTTTGATTTTCACAAGCCAAGACCTTTACGAAACCAACAGAAGGTCAACTACGACCTCGGGTTCGTTCTAAGAGAGACGGTCTCCGCAGATAAAAAACTGATACATGCAGGAACGTTGTCCGGGCCCAAGACACGCATGGCCATGGATGTTTATACGACCGAGCCACACCTGCAATTATATGATGGCGGAGCGTTCAATGGCCCGGCCGTGGGTCTCGATGGAGCTCGCTATGGAAGGCATTGCGGTATCTGCCTGGAACCGCAGCGTTATCCGGATAGCCCTAATCGAAGTCATTTCGTCGGTGCGGTGTTGCGGCCGAATGAAACTTATCGACAGGTAACCGAGTACAGATTTCGCACATTTTAACCGCCGATGAACTGACGTTCGACCAAGCCATGAGACGCTAGGTTGTGAAAGCAAATGAAGGGGACGGAACAGTGGCAAACGAAGACGATGACTTTGTGATGATGCAAGCTGTTGCCGAAGCGACGGCACCGGCGGCTGGACGGCTGGTCATGTCATATTTGAAGCAGAATGGACCCTTGGAAATTGAAACCAAGGGACCGCAAGACTTTGTGATAGCGGTTGATAAATCAGTCGAATTGCTGATCCGGAACAGGTTGCATCAAGCATTTCCCCATCACGCCATTTTGTAGTTTGGGTTCTGGACCCCATCGACGGTACTTCGAACTTCATGCGCGATCGTCCGAGCTGGTGTGTGTCGGTCGGTGCTACCATAGAGGGTAAGCCAATGCTTGGCGTCATCTTCGACCCTGTTAAAGATGAGTCATATAGCGCGGCCGTGGTCGAGGCGCGACTCGTAACGGTGATCCGATAGCAGTCAACAAAGATGCGACCTTCAAAGATGCGACCCTCAACAAATCAGCGTTCTGCGTGGGCTTCACATCGGCAAGAGCGGAACAGCGCCTGCCCAGCAGATCAGCCATATTCTGGATCATGGCTGTGAGGACCGTCGCTTTGGCCCTTCAGCCATGATGCTTGCTCATGTCGCCGATGGTAGACTGGCCGCTTGTCAGACTAGAATTCTGTTGTGATTTTCTGACTGTTAATAGGTGAAGCGCTTTCGGCTCTACTGATTGCGTATCCCCATGGTTATGGCCGTGTGATCATGGACCTGGCTCTGATCCTTGCTGCCTTTCGATAGGATCGTGGAGTGAGGCCGGTTTCCATTCTGAAATATCGGTTGAAATTCGACAGATTGTTGAAGCCTGCTTCGAAGCAGATATCCGTGATCGACATTCCAGTTTCCGCCAGTAATGTGCGGGCGCGCCAAACGCGCACCGAGCGGCTATAGGTGGAGAAGTTCATACCTGTCAGCCGACCGAAAGCGCGGGAAAAAGCGGAAGGCTCGAGACCTACACGCTCGGCTACCTCGTGCATCTTCGCGCTAGGACTGGATTGCATGATCTGGATAGCTTGATCGATCCTGCGATGACGCCTGTCCGACAATTGGTTATAAAATGAGATAAAATGCTCACTGGCAAGAAGCCGCTTTTGTGGAGCGGTCTCAATGCTGTTCAGTATCTCGATGAAGAGTCCGAGCCCTCCTGCATTTTCATGTTCGTGAAGGTCAAGGATTCTTCTACCGATTTCCAGAGCAGCAGGCCCCATGATTTCGATACCGCGTGCGGCAAGTGGTTTCAGACGGTGGAGAACATCAAACTCCGGACAGACCGCGCGTATGTTCATTAGCGCTTCTGCATCGAATTGCAGCACCAGATCGCGTCCCAGCAGATGCGGCGCGCCTGGTGTGATCCAGTTGTGCGGAAGGTTCGTACCAGTCAGCATCAGATGCCCCGGTTTAAAAGGACCGATATAGTCACCGACATAGGCAAAGCCCGAAGCGTCAGGAATATAGTGGATTTCCCATTCAGGATGATAGTTCCAAATGCAGATTGGGTTTGGATAGTCATCCCGGCGGATGAGGTAGGACATGCCGCCAGGCAGGGTGATTTGCTCTCGGGTAGCGGTAAAGGTATCCGAAACGGAATGTGGGAAATCTGATGCAATTGGCATTCATCAAGTCACCTTATATGCGAAGAATGTCAAAATAGTATTAGTTCTCAGTCAAAAAGCAAACTAGTTCCGATGACAAGTCCAGTCACAATGGGTCCCGTAGACGGCGAGGGAGTTTTGCCGTTCGAGGGAGGATACCATGACATTCAACAGACTCCGCGCTGGCTGCGCGGCAATTGCAATCTTTACGGCGTCCAACGCCTTTGCCGCTGCTCAGTGTAGCGACGATGTGCGCGTCCTCGCCCAGCCACGCGATGGACTAACGCTGCTGGAAGAGCACGTGGACGAATTCGAGAAATTGTCCGGCGCAGGATTTGAAATCAGCTACCTTAACGAAAACGACCGTCGCGCAAAGTCGCAGGCTGACGCATCCACCGTCGGTAGCTTTGACGTCTACTATGTCGATGAGGCAAACCTCGCCCTATTCGCCTCTTCTGGCTGGATCGTGCCGCTCGATGGCTATTATCCCTCCGACTACGACTATGCCGATTTCGATGCGGGTATGCGAGCAGCCGCGACCTATGAAGGAAAGCAATGGTTCGCACCCATACAGGGCGGTGGCGACCTGATGGTCTATCGGACGGATCTTCTGGAAAAAGCTGGTATCGCGCCACCAAAAACGTGGGAAGAGTATCTGGCTGCCGTCAAAAAACTGCACGACCCCGACAATGGCGTGTACGGAACGGCTCTGCGGGGACAGCGGGGCTCGGGTGCCAATGTCTGGCGCTGGATGCCATTGTTTAAGGCATATGGCGGGGAGTGGTTCAAAGATGGAAAGCCGGCATTTAACTCAGAGGCCGCACTGAAAGCTACACAGGCTTATTTGGACCTTTTCAAATATTCCGCTCCCGGAACGCAGACCGGATCCTGGGACGAATCGACTGGTGCATTCCGCGCTGGCAAGGTCGCCATTATCATTGAATCCGCCCCCCTTGGCGGCATGTCGGTAGACAAGGCGCAAAGTCAGGTGGCTGATAAAGTAGCCTTCTCTGTGCCCCCAACGCCGCTACCAGGTGGCGGTTATGCCCATGGCTTTGCCATCGCCGCAAAAGCCAATGCAACCGAGGAGAAAAAAGCCTGCGCCGGTCTGTTCATTGCTTGGGCGACCTCCAAAGAGCAGGAAGCGCGCCGTCTGGCGGCGGGGCAACCGGGTGAGTTGACGCGCACCAGCACCTACCAGAGTCCGGAATATGCCGCGACCTTTGGTCAGAATCTTGCTGACGCGATGGCTCAAACGGGAAGCCGAACACAGGTAACCTTCTGGCAAGATCCGCGCTGGCAAGAACTGGGTAATCAATGGGGGATCATGCTCGAAGAGCTCATCACCGGTAGCCGCAAGGATATCAAGGCAACCCTCAACGAGCTTGAGGCTTTCGCCACCAAGCTTTGATACCCGTCAGCCTTTACCAAGGGCGCGCCGTAAACGACGCGCCCGACCCTGTTAGTTGAGGATTTTTGCCATGCGCCGCAGGCGTTCGCTGCCTTACGTTTTTCTCGGCCCAACGTTGGTCATACTGATTGTTCTGGCGCTCGTGCCGACGATCTATGCAATCAATATTTCATTGCAGAACAGAACCTTGGCACAGCCGCAGGCCGATTACGTTTGGTTCGCCAATTATATAGCCTTGTTTTCCGATGCCCGTTTTCTCAATGCTTTGTGGGTGTCGCTCAAATGGGAAGTTGTAAGTGTCACAGCAACTATGTTGACGGGCATCGCGCTCAGTATCGCCATGTTTGAGGCGACTGGTCCGCGGGTGCGGAATATCCTGTGTGTCTTGTTTATAATTCCGGTCCTCTTGCCGCGCGTCTGCGCTGCCTTTGTTTGGAAATTCTCTTTTCATCCTTTGTATGGCGCTTTGACCTGGCCTGTACGCGAACTCACGGGCAGTACACCAGATATCCTTTCCACGCCGCTCGGGGCACTGTTTGCAGTTGCATTCGTCGACGTCTGGCAATGGGGGCTTTTCTTTGCGGTAATTATTCTCAAGCTTCTGGAATCGCTTCCTCCGCAGCCTCTGGAAGCCGCACGCATCGATCGCGCGACGCGCTGGGAAGTCCATCGCTACGTCACACTTCCGATGCTGAAGGCTCCGCTTATCAGCCTGCTTCTCGTCAAGGCGATCGAAAGTCTGCGCTCCTTCGATCTGGTTTATGTCATGACACGGGGCGGCCCAGGCATCTCGACGGAAACACTCGACATGTATGCCTATTCCCAGGGTTTCATTGAATCCGGCAAAATCTCATATGCCTCATCAATGGCAGTCATCATGATGGTACTGACCATCGTCACCTTCACCTTTACCTGGAAGAGGCTGAACCGATGAAACTGTCCACATTGCTCCTCAGGCTGATGCTGATATTAGCGGCTGCCTTCGTGGTCCTGCCGTTACTATGGACTTTGCTCAACGCTTTTAAAACCAATGCCGACCTGCTGGTCAGCACGCCAAAACTCTTTTTCCAGCCGGTCTGGGATAATATGAGCTACGTGCTGAACCGGCGCTCGGTCGCTCGCGCGCTCACCAATTCACTCATCATCTGCACGAGCGCCGTTGTGCTTGGGGCCGTCCTTGGCATTCCTGCCGCCTATGTTATTGCAAGATTCAAAAACCGCTTGACAGCTGAGGCGCAGTTTTTTGTTCTGTCGCTGCGCTTTCTGCCACCGGTGGCGATTGCAATTCCGATGCTGGTTATCTGGCTGGGCCTCGATCTCTACGATACCCGCTTGTCCCTGATCGTCACCTATTTGATTGTCACGACTTCAATCACTATCTGGTTGTCGATTCCGGCTTTTGAAGGTGTCAGCCTGCATGTCGAAGAGGCCGCCAGAGTCGATGGATTAGGCCCCTACGCCACTTTCTTCCGCATCGCTCTTCCGATTGTCCGCTTTCAGGTTTTCGGTGCCGTTGCCTTTTCCTTTGTGCTTGTTTGGAACGAGTTTCTTCTCGCCATGATGCTCACTACATCCAAGGCAAAGACTCTACCAATCATTGCATCTGAAATGTCACAGCTCGGCATGAATGTACCTTGGGGCATTCTCAACGCGGCCGTCGTTCTCTTGTCCTTGCCACCTCTCATTTTGCTTGGGGTAATGGCGAGCGGGCTCAATGCCGCATTTTCCAAAAAAACTAATCAAGGTTGAATCTCATGAAAGCACTTGTCCTCGAGCGCGTTGGTGAACTTACGCTGCGCGATATCGATCTGGCCCGAACGATGGGACCAGATGATGTACGCGTCCGTCTCCATACCGTCGGAGTTTGCGGCAGCGACGTACATTATTACACCCACGGCCGCATCGGTAATTTCGTGCTCAATGAGCCTATGGTTCTGGGCCACGAGGCCGCAGGCACCGTGACTGAAGTCGGTGCCAACGTCACGCATCTTAAGGCCGGTGACCGGGTGTGCATGGAGCCGGGAATTCCCGATCCCTCATCGCGTGCTTCGCGTCTCGGGCTCTACAATGTCGATCCCGCTGTAACTTTCTGGGCAACACCGCCGGTGCATGGTGTGCTTTGCCCGGAAACCATTCATCCAGCCGGATTTACCTACAAGCTGCCAGACAACGTCTCTTTTGCTGAAGGGGCGATGGTCGAGCCCTTCGCCGTCGGCATGCAAGCCGCAGCACGCGCCCGCATTACCCCTGGCGACACGGCAGTTGTAACAGGTTGCGGCACAATCGGGATCATGGTTGCACTGGCAGCATTGGCCGGCGGCTGCTCGCGGGTGCTGATTTCGGATGTTTCCCCGATCAAATTGAAACTTGCGGAAACTTATGACGGCATCAGTGGCATCAACGTACGAGAAACGAACCTCGTCGATGCAGTTGACACTGCCACAGGTGGCTGGGGTGCCGATATAGTATTCGAATGCTCCGGTGCGTCGGCCGCTATCGCCGATCTTTTCAAAATCGTGAGACCTGGTGGAACCGTGGTCCTCGTGGGCTTGCCAGTTGAGCCCGTCCCGATGGATATTGCTGCTGCATGCTCACGCGAGTGTCGGATAGAAACCGTGTTTCGCTATGCTAACGTCTTTGATCGCGCCTTGGCTCTCATCGCCGCCGGAAAGGTCGATTTGAAGCCGCTCGTCTCGGGCACGTTCGCATTTGAGGACTCTATTGCGGCCTTCAAGCGCGCTGCCGAAGGGCGTCCGGAAGATGTGAAGCTGCAGATCACCCTGGACGGGGAGGGGAACTGATGGCGACCGTTGAATGCCGTGGAATCCGCAAAGTCTATGGTTCGGTGGAAGTCATGCACGATTTCAACCTTAAGATAGATGACCACGAATTCGTCGTCTTTCTCGGGCCATCAGGTTGTGGCAAGTCAACGATGCTGCGCATGATCGCCGGTCTCGAAGAAATATCGAGCGGTGACCTTCTAATTGGTGGTCAACGTATGAACGATCGCGACCCTGGAGATCGCGGTATCGCTATGGTTTTTCAAAATTACGCGCTCTATCCACATATGAGCGTACGGGAAAATATTGTATTCGGTCTGGAACGTGCCGGCATTGCAAAAGGCGCGATCAACGAACGCCTTGCTCCGGTTGTCGAGGCACTCGGTCTTGGCATCTACCTGTCCCGCAAACCAACGGAACTGTCGGGCGGCCAGCAACAGCGCGTGGCGATCGCGCGTGCTATGATCAAAACTCCGGAGGTGTTTCTCTTCGACGAGCCATTATCTAATCTAGACGCAAAGCTTCGCGGTAGCTTGCGTGTCGAGATTGCGCGCCTGCACCGGGACCTTGAGACGACGAGCATTTACGTTACACATGACCAGCTCGAAGCGATGACACTTGCTGACAAGATCGTTTTGATGAAGGACGGGCGTATAGAGCAGATGGGCACGCCTGAAGAAATCTACCAATCTCCAGCCACCCTGTTTGCCGCCGGCTTCATCGGAACGCCAAACATGAACTTCATGCAATTACAGGCGCTTAATGGTGAGATTGGCGATTCTGGTGCCAGGTTCAAGGCGCCTTTCGCGATCAGACCTGGCCCTGTTACCGTAGGGATCCGACCAGGAGCATTTCAACTGACTGATGAAGGGGGTGGGTTACGCGGTCGAGTCGAGCGTAACGAGTTTCACGGAGAGACGAGACTTGTGACATTGCGCAACAATAGCCATGAGATCAGCATTGCTGTACCCGCGGCTACCGCCATCAAGGAAGGTGATGTTGTGGGCATAGATGTTGCTGCTCACGAACTGCACCTATTTGACCCCGAAACAGAAAAACGATTTGCAGTGCACAAAGTCGCGTGATGAACGGACAAACTTTTGAAGCTTTGGCCCGACAGCTAATAATTTCCCGTCGACAAGCTTCGGTGGTTTGTATCTTCAGTAATATTATAGAAGCCAATGCAGGCCGACGGCCACAATAATCGCAGCTATCGCATTTGCCATAATATTTGGCTCTGAGCCATTGGTGTTGTGCGGTGGAAAAAACCCAACGCAAGAATGAAGAAAGTTTATGCCTGTTCTAGTACTCCTTCCGATTATTGTCATTCTTAATTATGTATTGGCATGGCATGCCACAGGCCGTTTAAGAATAGGCAACGTCCTCGCAGGCACAACATGTCTGCTAATCTGGCTATGGTATGCGGACGAAATGTTTTTGATGGATTTTTAGTCCTTCGAGCACTCTTTTTAGTATGCTATTAAGGTACTTAGCCGTGCCACAAGTCGCTTTGGCTTTGCTTGATCTCCACATTTTTTAAGCGTGATGCCGCAACGGTACGCTTTAGCATCCGAGTAATGCGAAGTCCTAGCACCGTTACCCAGAGTTCTCAAAACGACGCAACTTTTGCCCAGAACCCTACTCAACTTAAGGTTGACTAGGAAAGATGAGTATCTTAGTCAAGAAAAGTCGGCGGGGGATTCGCTGGCAGACGCGTAGTGTCAAAAGCTGGGGATTTTTCACGTGGTTGTTTTCGCGAGTTTCGATGCTGATCGCCGCAAGGATCGGCGCGCATGCGTAACCTTTTCTGTTTCTCGTCTAAGTCCGATTAAACGACGGTTACTAGGCCTATCCCGGGCGATGTTGGGATCGGGGATTATTGCCATCTCCTCTGCACAGGCGCAAGAAAGTGATACCATTCTCCTTGACCCTATCACGCTGCGCGTCGAAAATGCCTGGGGGCCCGTCGATGGTTATGTTGCTAACCGCAGTGCGACTGGTTCCAAAAGCGATACGCCGCTGATCGAAAACCCGCAGTCGATCTCGATCGTTACGGCGGATCAGATGAAGGCACAGCGGGTGGAGAGCCTGGGCAATGCGCTTCGTTACACTGCCGGTGTTGCAGGAGAATTGTGGGGTAATGACACGCGTGGTTATGGTCTGCAAATTCGTGGATTCGGTGTATCGGACGAGGCTTTTTATAAGGATGGCTTGCGGCTGAAGGGAACGGATTTTGCCACCTTCCTGTCACTTGACCCCTATGGTGCCGAACGCCTGGAAATATTGCATGGCCCGGCCTCTGTCCTTTATGGCCAGAACAGTCCCGGCGGCATTATCAACTATGTGAGCAAGCGCCCAACTGGCGAAACGTTCCGGGAAATCGAAGTCAGTGCCGGTAGCTTCAACCGCTATCAGACCCAGTTTGATATGGGAGGTGTCTTCGACAAGGACGGCGTGCTGAGTTATCGGGTGACAGGCTTGTTTCGTGATGGTGAAACCGGTGTAGATTTTGTCAACGACGACCGCATCTTTATAGCGCCCTCGCTGAAGTGGCAGCCCAATGCCGACACCAGCCTGACGCTGCTTGCCACCTACCAACGTGACAAAACAGGCTGGGGTATCCAATTTCTACCAGCCGATGGCACTGTCTTTCCGGGGCTGAACGGCAAGCGTCTGCCGAACAGCCGCTTTGTTGGCGAACCGGGTTTCGATGAGTTTTCTCCAACACTTGCCATGGCGGGTTATGAATTCGAGCATCGAATGAACGACACATGGCTCGTTCGGCAGAACCTTCGCTATTCTTATCTCAGCAATGACAAGCAGCTTGGCGTGTTTGGCGGCGGGGCCAATCCCAATCCTGATCTTTCTCCTGGCCTTGATCCGGACGGCCATACCTACCACCGCTATGTCGACGCCGGGAGCTCAACGCTCGGCAATTTTTCGGTCGACAATCAGGCTCAGGCCGAGTTCGACACGGGGCCGCTTGCACACACGCTGCTGATGGGATTCGACTACCAGTACACTGATTACAAGGATTGGGGTGGCTCGGGAACAGTTGCACCGCTTGATGATATCTTTAATCCCGTCTACGGCGCCCCGGTGTCCGATATCATTTCTTACAAGGATACCAACACTCGCCAGTGGCAGGCTGGTCTCTACGCGCAAGATCAGATCAAGTATGATAACTGGGCGCTTACATTCGGCGGTCGACAGGATTGGACAAAAAGCACAATACTCGACAAGCTGTCCCACAGCGAAAGCGAACAGTCTGATAGTGCATTCACGGGCCGGGTTGGCCTCGTTTATCTCTCCGACACCGGCCTTGCGCCCTATGTCAGTTATTCAACATCATTTTATCCGACATTGGGCACGGGAAGCGGCGGTGAAACCTTCAAGCCAGGGACCGGTGAGCAGTACGAGGTCGGTATCAAATATCAGCCAAAAGGCTGGAACAGCTTCGTAACCGTTGCTGCCTTTGATCTTACCCGTGAGAATGTCTCTCGCACTATTGGCAATGAGCGTTTCCAGACAGGAGAAATTCGCTCGCGGGGTATTGAAGTTGAAGGCGTTGCCAGCCTCGATTCCGGTTGGGATATAAAACTCGCTTACGCATATACAGATATGGAGATTCGCGATGATGGCGAAGGCACAGGTGGCAATATGCCTTCCGGCGTGCCGCGCCACCGAATGTCGCTGTGGGGCGACTATACGTTCAAAACTGGCGTGCTCGAAGGTTTCGGCGCCGGTGTTGGCGCCCGCTATATCGGATCAAGCTTTGGCGATGATGACAATTCTTTCAAGGTGCCGTCGGCAACACTGGTCGATGCCGCCATCCACTATGACTGGAAGAACATGAAATTCCAGCTCAATGCCAGCAACCTTTTCGATAAGCAATATGTTGCCTCCTGCTTCAATCGCACCTCCGGTTGCTTCTATGGAGAGGGCCGCAAGATTACGGGCTCGGTGAAGTATCGCTGGTGAACGGGACACGAACATATAACAAACGATCCATTTGCCTCAAATACCCAACACGGCGGCAATGTATCGGAGGGCTTGCGGCAATGTTGGTTGCCCAAATTCCCGTCGCGCGTGCAGCAAATATGCCGCGAGTGGCTTGTCTTGAATGGGCGTCGGCCGAACTTGTCGTCTCGCTGGGTATCCAGCCTGTAGCGGTAGCCGATCTTAAAGGTTACCGTGACTGGGTTGTGGCACCCCGGCTGTCTGATGACTGTCTTGATTTAGGCTCCCGTGGTGAGCCCAATCTTGAGGTCTTGCTCAAGCTCAATCCTGATATGATCGTCAGCGCTCATGGCTACGGACTCGAGGGAGGTCCATTTGCGAAGATTGCACCGCTGCATACGGTAGCACTTTACGACGGCACCGGCGGGACACCATATGGTCAGGCCGAGAGCGAGACGCTGAGATTGGCCGAGAGGCTTGGTCGGGAAACGCAAGCGCATGAGGTGATTGAAAGCACGGCGGCTACGATTTCCAGGACCAAAAAGATGCTGGCGGACCAAGGCGGTAGTCCCCTCGCTGTGGTCAGCATGTTCGACGATCGGCATGTGCGTGTCTATGGCAGGTCGAGTCTTTTCCAAGACGTGCTGGATAGGCTTGGGCTTATCAATGCGTGGACCGGAGAAACCGGAAGTTGGGGGTTTTCGACGATGGGTATCGAGGAACTTGTGGCGATCGGTAACGCGCGGCTGATCTCGCTCGACCCGATTCCGCCGCATGTGAAGATCAGAATCGAACAAAGTACGCTTTGGAAGAGCCTCCCTTGCGTCAGGGCAGGCAATGTTACAACAATTCCTCCTGTCTGGCCGTTCGGCGGGCTGGCCGCGGCCGCCCGTTTCGCCACGCTGCTTGCGCAAACATGACGGTCATGCAACTGACAAAAACGACAACGCGGCGGAACACTGGAATATGGCTTCTTCCTTTGCTCGTTGGCATTCCCGCGTTCATCGCCGCATCCCTCACCATATCCGACCTTCTGCGACTGCTGCCCACCGAGTTCTGGTGGCGTGCGATCAGCAATGCCGACTTTACTGATCCCCGGCAGCTGCTTTACCGCCATGCTTTCCTGCCACGTCTTGCAATCAGCCTGTTGGTTGGGGCTGCACTCGGGCTTGCTGGCACGCTGTTCCAGCAAATCCTGCGCAATCCTCTTGCCGAACCGACAACAATTGGCACCAATGCAGGTGCCAGTGTCGCTTTAACTCTTGCGACCCTCTATGCGCCGTGGATGTTGGAACATGGACGGGAGTGGGTGGCTATCGCCGGTGGCACAATAAGTACACTGATCGTTTTTGCCTTGGCGTCGGGACGCGGTTTTTCTCCAATAAGGATCATTATCGGGGGGCTGATCGTCAGCCTCACCTTCAGTTCTGCAAGTGCCTTCTTGATGGCTGCCAATCGCGAATATTCCCAGGAATTGTACATTTGGCAAAGTGGATCACTTATACAGAATGGCGATGCCACGGCTTTTGCGCTGACACCCTGGTTGTTGGCGAGCGCAGCAGCGGCCTTCCTGCTGGTACGCCCATTACAAATCCTTGATCTGGCTGACGAGGGAGCGTCGAGCCTGGGCAACAATCCGACTTTGACACGGATGACGGGATTGGTGGTTGCAGTGATTCTTAGCGCTATCGCCACAGCGGCTGTTGGTGTCATCAGCTTTGTGGCCTTGGCAGCCCCGGTTCTGACTCGGCTTGCCGGTGCGCGAACGCTGCATCAACGCATAATCTGGGCACCGCTTTTAGGCGCTTCCCTGCTTTGGCTGACTGATCGGGTTGTGCAGATATTGCCATTTTTGTCGGAAATTCCTGCCGGTACTGCAACAGCGTTTCTTGGTGCGCCGTTGCTGTTGCTGCTGCTACCGAAGTTGCGCATCGCACCACACAAAAACGGAGATGCGTCATCAGTGTTCCGCCGGCGCAATGCTTTGCCCTGGTTGCTGGCCGGCCTTTTAGTACTCGGTTTTTTCCTCTGTCTGACCCTTGCCGCCGGGCGTGATATTAATGGCTGGTATTGGGCTACATCCGATGAACTTGGCTATCTCTTGCCCCTCAGGGCGCCACGGGTTGTTGTGGCACTGTCGGCGGGTATTATGTTGGCGTTTGCAGGTGTACTAATCCAGCGCATGACCGGTAATCCAATGGCGGCACCTGAGGTGCTGGGCATTTCAGGCGGCGCTGCCCTCGGCGTGCTTTTGCTGTTTGTTTCAATGTCGAGTTTTAGTCGTCCGGCAATGTTCCTGGCTGGATTGGCGGGGGCGCTTGTTTGCCTGCTGCTGATTGCACCGATGGATTATCGAAAGGCGTTAGCCCCCGAGCGACTGCTACTCAGCGGTGTTACCGTGGCAACAATGGCATCGGCGGCATCGGCGATCGTTTTGGCCAGCGGAGATCCGCGACTGGGTATATTGTTAGCCTGGTTATCCGGTTCGACCTACACGGCGACAGCAGATGATGCCATCATCGCTGGGATCATCACGGCTATTCTTGTGGGGATTGCACCGCTGACCGCGCGCTGGCTGGAGATATTGCCGCTAGGCATAGCCGCTGCGCGAGGAGTAGGTCTTGGGGCTAACCGGGTACGAATCATCCTGCTCGTTTTGATCGCAACATCAACAGCGGCGTCGACATTGATTATTGGACCGCTGAGCTTCGTTGGTTTGATGGCACCGCACATGGCACGCGTCCTCGGGTTTCAAAGGGCCTTGCCTCAGCTTGCCGCAGCGGGGCTCCTTGGCGGACTCATGCTGATGCTTGCGGACTGGGCCGGCCGAATGCTTATCTTCCCGTGGCAGATTCCTGCCGGGCTTCTAGCTGCACTTGTGGGTGGTCCCTATTTTGTTGTGCTAATGAGAACGCGTCGTTAGTGATATTGCACGGCCCCGACTGAAAATGTTTAGCCAATGACTTACAATTGGATATCGTTACATTTTACAGCGGTATATTATTGAGCGAAGTCGCTGATAGTGGCACGGGGCTTTAACAGCCCCGATCGATGACATATAGATCGATATGCATCCGCGAATATCTTCGACAACACTGGGGCGGTTTTTATCGTTCTTGTTGTGACATGATCGTGGGGGGTGAGGTGTATAACTGGCATAAATTACTATTGGCTGCTTGCATCGCTGTTTTGATAGGATTTGGCTATTTGGCCGGCTCCGACTACGAAACATCGGATATTAGCGGCAGGGCTTTTTCCACGGCACAGGAAGCGGCTCGTAGCGTTAAATAATCTGCATGCCTGCGGCAGATTTGCACATTTTCATCGGTTCTGTCGTTCCACAGGAAAGCACTATACAGTGCCATCGGTGCCAGAGTACTTGTTTGAATAACGAGACTATATTTTAACGGCAGTGGACGATACTATGAATTTAATTTGAATTTTGCCGGGTGCGCGTTCAGCATTCACTCTTTTGTAGGCAGTAGGGCTAAATGAACGAGTTTAAATCGGAACTGAGGCAGCCCATTACAGTACTTCTTATACAGCCAGACGTCATCCTGAATTTCTTCATTTGCGAATACCTAGAAGCGTCCGGTCTCAACGTTTTTGATGTGGCCACCATGGAAGAAGCCATGGTCCTACTGAAAGCGCGCGCGGAGATAAGTGTCGTTATTGCGGAGTATGAATCAACAGGAAAAACCGCAGACGAAAACTACATAACAATGATAGCTGCGCAGTTTCCGCAGCTGGCTCTCATTGTTACCGTTGAAGAAGCTATCATTCCGGCAGGTTTGCCACCGAGCGTGAGAGTATTGGCTAAACCGTTCGAACCGAAAATTGTGAAAGAAATTCTGGAACATCTCTTGGGTAGGTCTGCGTCACAGGAAGAGAGGTCCTTTAATTCGCCAATGACTATCAAGAGCTTATAGTTTGCCGATGATGCGACGGCGGTAGCAAAATAATGATGCCAAGTTTTAAATGGATCCTTTATCGCTGCTCGAGATGTTGCAGAAAACTATTTTTGTTGCAAGTTATTGCTATAAAATCTCGAAAATGACGTTAGCGAAGGGAATGCCAGCCTCTCTCAATGTTCATAAGTAATTATATGTTTTATAGGTGTTTATGATGGCCGCAAAATCTTTGACGTAGCTTTTCTCAATCATTTCAACTCAGCGCTAACAATTTCCGACATTTACAACTTGTGATTTATATGATTTTTTCGGCTTGAAGTTGGCATGAAGAGTGTCACCGGCCTGAGGCGTCCGAACGCTGACAAGTTGGCGAACTTTACGATGCATTTAACCAAGACATTACAAATCAACGTTGCTCAATGAGGAGTTGCGTATCTCTTGTCCGCTTTCCGGCAAGGGTTTCGCATATCATTGAATACAAACTCCGGTGCATAGTATTACATGAATACGCCCATAATTTCTCATTCGCTTGTACAGCTCGACCTTTCGAATTCATCTGGAATATTAACCGCAATTCCAGAGAGCGTCGGACCCAGATTTGAGACAGCCATTGGCGCAGTTATCAAAGCTACCAGATCAGCCGGCTCGATGAGATTTCATACCAACGTGGATTTTGCCAGTATTATGCTTTCACCGTCGCCTGGCATGGAAGCTGCGTTTGCAAGCGACAGGATATATCAATTTAATGCGCCTGCGGGGGCTGTTGTCATTAATCCTGCGGAGATTGACCGAACCCTCCGCTGGTCAGGCACAAAAAAGAATGTCGCAGTGGCATTTGGACGGGCTGCCTATGCAGCCTTGGCAGCCACCGAACTTGACGGCAATAGTTGGGATCTCCGCCCTCCCAAATTTGGTCACGTTGATCTTAGAGCACTTCGCATTGGCACTGCGATGGCAAAGGAATTATCCAGCACCGCCGTCAATCCGGTGTATCTAGACGCTTTAATGACGGTGCTGGCCGTTCATATCATCCGAACTTACTCTGCACATAAAATTACAAAGCCAATGACGCAGGCGCGGCTGGCCGGACATCATGTGAAGCGCATTCGCGAATATATTCATCAAAATATGGCAGAAAATCTTACGATACTTTCGATGGCCAGGGTTGTTCAGTCTTCACCCAGTCACTTCATTCGTGCTTTTACGCTCACTCTCGGTATGCCTCCACATCAATATCTTACAAAGGTTCGTCTTGAGGAAGCGGAAACGTTGCTGACGCAAACCAATCTTCCAATCTTTGAAATTGCACATCGATCAGGATTTTCAAGCCAGAGTCATCTCACGAATACCATGAAACGGCTTAAAAATCTCACGCCCGGCCAGATTCGGGCCGCCGGTAATGCCGGGATCACCGGGTGAGATACTTGTTCCCAGATACATCGAACTAGTTATAAATATCTCATTCGAAAGGCTTATTTGCGCACGATTCTGCAATTGCGGCTTTTCTGTGTAATGACTTTGTTCGAAAATTGACCTGTCAATAGCTCTTGGCGGCCATAATGGACCGCGCGGAATTTCGCTTTGCGATGGGGGGGCGTATGACAGGTTTCTGCAATCATGATTCCAATTGGCTTTGCCAAAGATGAGTCAGATGCAGTCTCCTGACATCGAAGTTTTTGCTCCCAAAATCGAAGCGGTTTGGTCTGTGATTGATAAGCAGTATGCGGGCCGCATGAGCGCAGCAGAGCTTGATCATCTCTTTGCATGTTTTGTGCTGGGTCTCACCACACCGCGGTTTGGTGAGACCGAACCTGCTTCCCATTATCAAATCTGCCAGTCGCTGATTTCGATCAAGCTTCCGCCGGAGCGCACCGAGGCTGCGCTTCATGCTGTACCACAGGCTTCACAGCCATGGGTCGAAAGTGCCCGGCAACTCATCGAGAGCAAAGGCGCAACAATAGGAAGTGCGTTGCTGGATCGCGCGCACAACACTGAGGAAACTGCAGGCGAAAATGCGAATTCCAGTCCCCCGGAACGCCTGGTCAACAGCGAGGAAAAGCCATGATTGAATGCATGAATCGTTCTATTAAGCCTATGTCTCATCTCATACAAGCTGAAGACCAAAACTGGGTCAGATCCGGGGATCGGTCGCATCGTCGCCGGTTAATGGCAATACTTCGCCTGGCGCATCGCGTTCTTGGTGTTCAGCGCAAGGGTTTAGGCCTTGGGACGTTGGGCGTAGGCGGCAATCTGCATTCGACCACGGCGCTCGGCGCGCTGACGATGATCATCGCACTTGGCTTTTCCGGAGCTGCCCATGCGCAGTACCAAGCTGGCGGCGGTTCGGCGACAGGCGGCAACGCTGTCGCCATCGGTAACACTGCCACAGCGAATGGCAATAACAGCGTGGCGCTCGGCACCGCGAATTCCGCAACTGGTGACGCGACAATTGCTATCGGCTATTCGATGACTGTCAATGGCCTCAATTCGATCGGCATAGGTGTCTTCGCGGGCGCGAACGGCGTCAACGCTCTCGCCATCGGCGGCAACGCCCAGGCCACAGCGGATGGAGCAACCTCCATCGGCGTCAACTCCGTTGCGCGCGCCGGTGCAGCCGCCTTGGGCCTCAACGCCCGGGCGGACGGCGTGAACTCAACGGCGGTTGGTTATGTCAGCAGGGCAACCGGACTGCGCGCCACCGCGCTTGGGTTTGGGGCAACCGCTTCCGGACTGGATGCCATTGCCCAAGGCAATTCCGCTGTCGCAAGCAATCAGAACGCCATCGCCATTGGTTTCCAGGCGACCGCCACCGCAATCAACGCCGTCAATCTCGGCAACCGAACTGTTGCAGGAGGGGGCGCCCTTCAGGAGAGCGCCATTGCCATAGGCACGGACGTATTGGCATCTCAGGTCGATGCCACTGCGATTGGTCGCCAAAGCCGGGCGACGGGTACAAGTGCCACAGCAATGGGGCGGAACGCCAGCGCTTGGGGTAATCAGTCCATCGCGCTCGGCCTTGGTGCAATCGCAGGCGTTCAGGCCAACACGGCTCTGCCCAACAGCATTGCGATCGGCACCAATGCCGTTTCATCCGGCACCGCCGGTACCGCAATCGGCACTGCCGCAAATGCAACGGCCGATTTCGGCACAGCGCTCGGCAATCAGGCCCTCGCAAGTGGTGTCGGCGCTCTTGCGGCGGGTTCGGGAGCGCAGGCTACCGCCACCTCCACCACGGCGCTCGGCAACAATGCCACAGCGACTGCCTTGAATTCGATCGCGCTGGGACTGGGCGCAGCCGCCAGCGGAATCAATAGCGCTGCTCTCGGCGTCAGCGCGGTTGCCAATGGCCAGAATGCCGTGGCGCTCGGCATCGCCGCATCCGCATCAGGATTAAACTCTGTCTATCTCGGCGCGCGCACTGTTGGAACAGGCGCCAGCGGGGCGAGTGCCATCGGCATCGGCACGGACGTGACCGCATCGCAGAATGACGCAATCGCGATGGGACGTGCAAGCCAGGCGACGGCAGCCAGCGCGATCGCCATGGGCAATACTGCAATAGCAAGCTCTGAAGATGCCGTCGCAATCGGCACCAGGGCCAATGCAGGCGGGGGCAAGTCGGTGGCTATCGGCGCGGACAATGTCGCTTATGGCAACGGCGCTGTATCAATCGGCGATCCGAGCTATGCCAGCGGCACCGGCGCCTTCACCGGCGGCGCAAACAACATCGCTAATGCGGATGGCACGGCAAGCGCTACAGCAGCCAATATGGCCAATGGCGCGGTAGCAATCGGCAACAGTAACGTGGCGATTGGCCAGGGTTCGGTCGCACTGGGTAATACGAGCCGTGCAGGCGCGGCTGGTGCTGTCGCACTTGGTGATACAGCCGTCGCTAACAATGCAGACGATGTTGCATTGGGATCGGGCTCAGTCACCGACGTGGCGGTGGGGACCGCCAGTACCGTGATCGCAGGCACCACATATAACTTTGCCGGAACTGCAACTCCTTCCTCCACCGTAAGCATCGGCGCTGCTGGCGCAGAGCGCACACTCACCAATGTGGCTGCCGGTCGCATTAGTGCTGCTTCCACCGACGGCATCAACGGCTCGCAGCTATTTGCGACTAACCAGGCAGTCGAAAGTGTTGCCACGACGATCACCAACATCAACAACGGCGGCGGCATCAAATATTTCCATGCCAATTCGACGCTGCCCGACTCGCAGGCAATCGGCACGGATTCCGTCGCGATAGGTCCAAATGCAGTGGCTAATAATGCCGGTGACGTGGCGATAGGCCTCAATTCGGTAAGCGGCGTGACGACGGCAGTTGGCGGCACCACCATCGGCGGCGTGAACTATGCATTTGCCGGAGGCGCGCCGGCCGGTGCGCTCTCCGTCGGTTCCGCGGGCGCCGAACGCCAGGTGCAGAACGTCGCGGCGGGCCAGCTCTCCGGCGCCTCCACGGATGCCGTCAACGGTTCGCAGCTCTTCGCGACCAACCAGCAGGTAACGACCAATACGACCGACATCGCCAATCTCGGCGACTCCATCGGCGACATCGGCGATACGATCAACAATATCGCGGGCGATACCTCCACTGCCTATACCGACGCCAATGGCGACGGCATCCGCTATGTCCGCACCAATGACCGGACGCTGGCGGTGAGCGACTCGTCGGCCCAGGGGGTTGGTTCGACCGCCGTCGGCTACAATGCCACGGCGATTGCCGAAAGTTCGCTGGCACTTGGACGGGAGAGCCAGTCCACCATCCTCGGCGGTGTGGCCCTCGGCTCCGGGTCGGTCTCGGACCGTGTGCTGGCGCCTGCAACGGGCCAGATCGCGGCGGGTCCGACGAACTTCATCGAATACAACACTACCGACAAGTCGCTGCTCGGCGCGGTTTCGGTCGGCACGGCCACATCCTACCGCCAGATCACCAATGTCGCTGATGGTACGGACTCGCAGGACGCCGTGACAATACGCCAGCTCCAAGGCGCCATCGCTTCGGTTGCTGCAACGCCGTCCAAATATTTCCACGCCAATTCGGTCGCCGGCGACTCTCTCGCCGTCGGTGCGGAATCGATCGCCGTCGGCCCGACCACCGTCGTCAATGGCGATAATGGCGTCGGCATCGGCAATGGCGCGATCGTCGATCAAACGGCACCGGGTGGAACGGCCATCGGCCAGGGCGCGCATGTGCTCCTCGCCGACGGCATTGCGCTCGGCACCCAGGCCACGGCAGCCGGTATCCAGTCGGTTGCCCTCGGAGCCGGTGCCGACAGCAATCACATCAACAGCGTCGCCCTCGGCGCGCAGTCGGTGACGACTGTCGGAGCGCAGACCGGCTATACGGCTTTTGCGCTTGCGGCTCCGCAGACTTCCTTCGGCGAAGTCTCCATCGGCGGGGTGGGCACGGAACGCAAACTGACCAATCTCGCGGCCGGTTCCGCCGAAACGGATGCGGTCAATGTCAGCCAACTGCGCGGTCTGGGCACGCAGATCACCAACAATCTCGGTGGCGGTGCCGTCGTCAATCCCGACGGCACGATCACTGGCCCGACCTATAATATCCAGGGCGGCAGCTATACGACCGTCTATGATGGGTTCACCGCCGTCGATGCAAGCATCACCAATCTCAACAACCAGATCAACAATGGCGGCGGCATCAAATATTTCCACGCCAATTCCACACTGGCCGATTCATCGGCAACGGGTACGGACAGCGTGGCGATTGGTCCGGAAAGCATCGCTACCGGCACCGACAGCCTTGCGGCCGGCCATGGCGCGGCAGCAACCGGCGTGGGCTCCGTGGCGCTCGGCGAAGGCGCTCAGGCGAACAATGCCAATGATGTCGCCCTCGGCTCTGGATCTGTCACGGAGACGGCTGTCGGAACCGCCGGCACCACCATTCGCGGCAAACAGTATGATTTTGCTGGAACGACGCCTGTGGGGACCGTCAGTGTCGGCGCTGACGGAGCGGAACGGACAATCACAAACGTAGCAGCGGGACGCATTGCTGCGGACAGTACAGATGCGATCAATGGATCGCAATTGCATGCTACCAACTCCGCGATTGAGGATTTGGAAGGCGGAATTGGTAGTATCAACAACAATGCCGTCTTTTACGATATCAAAGACGGCAAAAAAACAAATAATATCACCCTCCAAGGAGGTGATGTTAATGCACCGGTTGTCATTTCCAATGTTGGAAAAGGCGTTGCCGACAATGATGCCGTCAATGTCTCGCAGCTGAAGGAAAATGTGACCTACGCCATTAAGACATCGAACGACTATACAGATAGCGTCGCAACAACAACTTTGAATGAGGCCAATAGCTACACGGATCAGAAATTCGGGCAGCTCAATCAGGAGTTCGACTCGATCCGCGACGAAGCTCGCCAAGCCGCAGCCATCGGTCTCGCCGCTGCTTCATTGCGTTATGATGATAGGCCCGGAAAGGTCAGTGTGGCGGTGGGCGGCGGTTACTGGCGCGATGCCGGTGCTCTCGCCTTTGGCACAGGGTACACAAGCGAAAACGGCCGGGTACGTGCAAATCTCTCAGGCACCACGGCCGGCGGCCATTGGGGTGTGGGAGCCGGTCTCAGTTTCACGTTGAACTGAGGCAATGATGCTGCGACGTAGCTCATTCTGGCTCCTCGTTTCGCTGGCGCTCTCCAGCCTGTCCTGTCCGGTTGCGGCAGGGCAGGAGGCTCAGGCAGGCTTCCGGATCAAGCCTTCAGACGTGGTGCCGCCAGCCGATGTCAAGCTGGGCGACTATCAGCGGACCATACGGCCCTTCGAAAACTGGACATTGATCTGCGACGAGAAGGTCAAGGCTCGCCAGAGGGTCTGCAACGTCACACAGACCATCGAAAACCAGCTGGGGCAGGTCGCCTTCAGCTGGTCGCTCGCCGCAACGAAGGAAGGCAGCCCATACATGATCGTGCGCACTGCGCCGATCGCGGATGCGGATGCGCCATTGGCGCTGGCCTTTGAGGGCCGCAAGGAACCGGTCAAGATACGGCTCGACGGCTGCAACCAGGCCGTCTGCGTCGGCATGCTGCCGGTTGGCCCGATCATGCGCGACCAGATATCGAAGAAGTCTTCCCCGACGATTTCCTATGCGACCAGAACAGGCAAAACAATCAGTTTGGTTGCGCCCTTAAGCGGCCTTTCCGCAGCCGTCGAGGCGATCAATTGAAAAGGTACCAGGAATGACCCAGCAATCGATCCATGACAGGATAATGTCGCGAAACACAAATGCCGAAGCGCCGGCCACCATCGCCGCTGTACCATCGCACAACTGGTGGAAGAAGGTTACGCTTTCGCTGCTCGGCATCGCGGCGCTCGGAGCCGCGGGCTATGGTGCGACGCGCTACGGCATTTTAGACATCGTCCTTTCACCCCCTGCCGTCGCCGATACGCCGCAGCCAGGCGCCAATACTGTGGAGTCACCGTTCCGACAACATGCCAAACAGGCGGGCCTGCTTGCCTGCTCGAATGTCTTTCCCGGCCTTGGAGCGCTGCTGACAGGCGGATCACAATATGGCGTCCAGTCGATCTGGAACAACGAGACCCCGGACCATCATGCAGTCCAGGCGCTTGTCGGCATGAACTACGCCACCGAAGGATATACCGGCATCGCGGCGGGTGTCGTCGTCGCGGCGCCGACCGGTTCCGATTGCGAAGGCTCGATGGTGCGGGTAGCGCCTTTCCCCGTGCCATGCGCGGACATGCCGGCCCGGCTGCCGCAGGGCAGCAAGCTCACCAACAATCTCGCTCAGGTCAGTGTCTATGAGCTGCCGAACAATGGCGGCAATGCGATGCTGCTGCCCAGCGGAAATAGCTGCGTTGTAATTTCCGTCGCCTCTGCGGCCGGAACAAATGGAGGCAAGCAATGAGATTTCGTTTTGCCATCGGCGTCATTGGATCGCTGCTGCTGTCGACGGCCCATCTGGCCGCGGCGGACCTGATCGTGCCCGAGGTGCCGTTTCCGGATGTCGAGGAGCGCGGCATTTGGGCGGCGATCGCCTATTCCGAGGCCGATGGGGTCCATGGCTTCTTCTGGGGCGCGGACAAGCGCCAAGAGGCTTCGGACATTGCGCTCGAACATTGCGAGAACGATGGCGGCAAAGATTGCGTTGTCGTCGAGGTTTTCCGCAACCATCGCCATTGGGACGATGACGACCATACCGGCTTTCCCTACAATCATTGCGGCGCGCTCGCGGTCGCCAAGGAGAAGAAGACCACCAGGGTCTGGGGCGCGAAATCCGCTGTAACCCGCGATGAAGCCGTGGATGCCGCAATGCGTATTTGCGAAGCCGATGGCGCTAAATGCAAAATTCGCGAATGGGTTTGTACATGAGCCGGGGTCATCGTTCGGTATTACCGGTCAATCAGCATCGAGCCATTCGTTCAATTCAACCTCCGAACGCTCCAGTCCATTGTAATTGATCAGCTTGCGCATAAGGGCAACGGCAACTGCGCGCGCGCGCAGATTGAATCGCCCATCACGGCCGTCTCCGGATAATTGATAAACCCCAAGCTTCTCGTAAAGTTGCTGAAGCCGGTTTTGCACGCTACGCAGTGAAATATTGCGACGAGCGGCTATTGCCCGGTCAGTTAGTCCTAAGGCGACATCAATGAGAATTTCGTACTCGATATCATTTACGCCTTTAGCCTGACCAAGGCTTTTTTGCTGCATTCCGCGCACCTCGCGATCAATGACACATTGGGCCTCGATAAAAATGCTGCGAAGTGCCAGCTTCAGGCGTTCCTCCGATGCAGATTTGAGCACATAGCCAAAGGCAGCGCCGTCCGGAACTATGCGAGCAACACCGCGCACATAGGCTTCATCTGAATAATTGGACCAGAAAAGAATCCGCGTGTCGGGCCGCTCTTTCCAAATAGTGCGGGCTGCTTCGATGCCGTTTCTCGTCTGCATTTGAAGATCCATGACAATATGAGCTGACTTATGGTCGCGTGCCATTCTCTCGCCGATCATGCCGTTGTCAGCCTCAAAGATGGCTTTGCATTCCGGAAGGGCAGCATTGACCGCATCTCGCAGATAAGATCGATGGAGTGAGTCATCCTCAACGATTAGTATTTGCATCAAATTCTCCTTAAAATTCGCGATCAGGTACACCGGCGGTTGGCAGATGAACGACGACTCGCGTTCCCGCATTGTCCTGGTTGGGTCCGATCGAGAACTTTGCAGAAATCAGCCGGGCTCTTGTCTTCATGTTGTTGATACCACCGCCCGCGCGACGGCGCGTTTTTAGACCGCAGCCGTCATCCACGACTTCTATTGAGACGCCGTCGACCTGTTCCAGCAAGCGTACGACAATGTTATTCGCACGAGCATGGCGAATAACATTGTTGATCGCTTCCTGGGTGATGCGGAAGAGAGCGATAGAAACGGTCTGATCCAGCTGATCGATAACACCATTCGTCTCGTCGACCAGTTGCTGCCGAAGCCCGGAGCCACTGTCACGGATGGAGCGGTCCAGATGATTTTCTATAGCTTGGCTGAAACCAAAAAGCTGAAGAACCGAGGGTTTTGCCTCTTCTATAATTTGCCGCAGATCCTGCATGCTGTGCTGCAAACTTCGCGCAACCGATTCAAGTTCGTCACCGGACACGACCTGTTCGCTAGCCAGACGCTCCAACCAGCGCGCCAAGCGGGTGAGATCGGCCAATGTCTGATCATGCAAGTCCATGCCAATGCGTTGGCGCTCGCGCTCCAATGCCTCCGTAAGGTTCAGAGCGCCGAGACGCAGTGCCTCTTCCCGGACCCTTGCTTCAGCCTCCACGATCGCTGATTTTTGCGCTTGATCGGCAGCACGCAACGCAAAGAAATAGGCAGATAAAAGATCGGCGATGGATCGCGCATTGTCGACGTCTTCCATTGTATAGAAGTGTTTTTGATGGGAAGAACAGCTCAACGCTCCGATAATATCCCCTTCAACTTTGAGAGGGAGGTGGATGCGACTTCGCAACCCCTGTTCGAAGGCGGGTTGAATGAATGCGCCCTTGAAATTAAATCGTGCATCCGTCAGTGCGTCGTCGGTCAGCATAAAGGGCACCTCACCCCACAAGAGGGCGCGGATAGGGCTTTGGGAGACAAGTGCAGGCGGATGAGTTCCCCATGCCGTTTCCAGTCCGGTCTCATAGGCTGTGTGGTATTTTCCTCCATGCATAATAATGCAGACATCAAGATGATCGTGCGGGATGATATGAGCGATCTCTACTGCCACCGCGCGAATCGCGGAATGAAACTCCAGCTGACCCGCCAGCAACCGCGAAATTCCGATATAGTGATCAAGCAGTGCCGCTGGTGCCATCTTCAACATTCTGCATTCCCTCCCGAAAATGTATTCCTCCGTGGCCCACCGGCTATAGTGAACACCATATTCACTTACATAAAGCGCCAAGTCATATGAACTCGTCTTGCGTGATCCCGCATCTTTTTCGGCATATCCCGCAAAATGCCTGCCGTAAAACGCCTATACAAGCCCGACAACGTAACTCATCTTGCAGGATCAAAGGGAGAAGAATTCGACAGGAGGAGTTTCGATCAGAAGAAACGCTGATCGGGATCTGTTCGAAGAACTAGCTTAATCTGGGGAGAGAGAAATGAAAACTACCAATGTTCTTTTGGCGACGATAGCGCTCGTATGTACTGCAGTGCCAAATCTGGCAATTGCAGATACCTCGGCCAAGAAAATTGCCTTGTCAAACAATTATGCCGGCAATTCCTGGCGGCAGGCCATGCTGACGAGCTGGGCGAAAGTTGCTGGTGACGCGGCCAAAAGCGGTGTTGTTGCTGCAGCTGATCCATTCACGACTGCCGAAAATCAGGCGACGGAGCAAGCAGCACAAATTCAAAACATGATCTTGCAGGGCTACGATGCCATCGTCATCAATGCAGCATCGCCCACGGCACTAAATGGTGCCGTCAAGGAGGCATGTGATGCTGGCATCACGGTGGTTTCCTTTGATGGTATCGTAACGGAGCCGTGCGCCTGGCGCATTGCGGTAGACTTCAAGGAAATGGGTCGCAAGCAGGTCGAGTACCTTGCCAGTAAAATACCCAATGGCGGCAATCTCCTGGAAATTCGTGGTCTCGCCGGGGTTTCTGTCGATGATGAAATTTCAGCCGGGATTCACGAGGGTGTCAAACAATTCCCGCAATTCAAAATCGTTGGATCGGTGCATGGAGACTGGGCGCAGGATGTAGCCCAGCGTGCTGTTGCCGGTATTCTTCCAAGCCTGCCTGAGATCGTCGGTGTTGTCACACAAGGTGGCGACGGTTATGGAGCGGCGCAGGCATTCGAGGCCGCTAAACGCCCTACGCCTGTGATTGTCATGGGCAATCGCCAGGATGAGCTTGTCTGGTGGAAAAAACAAAAGGATGCTGGCAATTATGAAACCATGTCGGTGTCGATTGCGCCCGGTGTGTCGACATTGGCATTCTGGGTCGCGCAGCAGATACTCGATGGTAAAGAAGTCAAGAAGGAATTGACCGTACCGTTCCTCCAAATAGATCAAGACGATCTGGAAGCCAGCTTGAAAACGACCCAAGAGGGCGGTGTCGCCAATGTGGAGTATTCGCTTGAGGACGCGCAAAAGGTAATTGCGTCAACCAAATAGATTTCGTCATACGATAAAACCAGCTCTGCCTGATTTTTATATCAGGCCGAGCCTTTCGCAGTATTGAGGATTTTGCCGCGTGACGAATACTAGACCGCAAGACGCTGTGATAGAAGTGAGGGATGCCAGAGTAAGCTTTGGTGCAGTCAAAGCCCTTGATGGTGTAACGCTTGCAATTCAGCCCGGTGAATGCGTTGGGCTGATCGGCCATAACGGCGCGGGAAAATCCACCATCGTCAATGTCATTAATGGCGGTCTCACGCCGCATGAAGGACGCGTTGCGCTTGGCGGTAAGTTTATTGAAAAATATAATGTCAAGGTGGCCCGAGATCATGGGGTACGTTGCGTCTTTCAGGAACTGTCGCTTTGCCCCAACTTAACCGTTACCGAAAATACCCGCATCATGCATAGGAGCCTCGCAGGTTGGGGCTGGCGGAAAAAAGCAAGTGCTGTCGTTCGCGCAAAGCTTGATGAGATTTTCCCTGGCCACCGCATTCCCGTTGGGGCGCTTGTTGGCGATTTGACCATTGCGGAAAGACAGATGGTGGAAATCGCTACGGCTTTTTCCGAAGTGATTCAAAAGGTAAGGCTTATTATACTGGATGAACCCACGTCATCTCTTGACGCAGGGCTTGCCGCGCAATTGTTGGCATTCGTGCGCGCATTTGTCAAAACCGGTGGTTCGGTCATTTTCATATCGCATATCCTTGGCGAAATACTTTCAACCTGCGACCGGATCGTCGTTATGAAGGATGGCAAGGTGGTTGCAGCCAGACCGTCAGAAGGATGCACGGAACATAGTTTGGTCGAATCCATGGGCAGCGTGGTAAAAGGACCGTCCGCAAGGTCCATTCGAGACATCAACACCGGCGAACCTGTCCTTTCAGCGGCAAGGCGCGCAGGCAAAGGATTGCCACTCAAGGCGCATAGGGGCGAAATCATCGGATTGGCGGGCCTTGGCGGCCACGGCCAGACCGAAACTCTAATCGATATTTACCTCAAGCAGAGCGGCAATTGGGTGCGTGAGCGAGCACCAAAGGTCGCTTTTATCGCTGGGGACCGCCGCCTCAACGGTGTATTTCCTTTATGGAGCATCATCAAGAATATGTCGATCGGTCATCTGTCAGACCTTTCAACAAAGGGTTTCATCCGACGGCAGGACGAAGCTAAGCTCGTCGAAAATTGGAAATCCAAGATCGAAATACGCACCAAAAATGTGGAAAACGGCATCCTGTCGCTATCGGGAGGTAACCAGCAAAAGGTGCTGTTTGCCCGTGCTCTTGCGACACGGGCGGACGCGGTGTTGATGGATGATCCGACTCGCGGTGTCGATATCGGGACCAAGCAGGAAGTCTATTCAATCTTGCGATCGGAAGCGGACAAGGGACGTACCTTCATATGGTATTCCACTGAGATGGATGAAATCTGTCTGTGTGACCGTGTTTACGTGTTCAACAGTGGTGTGATTGTTGCAGAATTGACCGGAGATCGGGTAACGGAGAAGAATATTCTTGCTGCGTCATTCAGGAGCGCGGCAGCATGACAAATTGGTTCACACGCGACGCCATTAGACTGCTGATTCCCGCGCTGTCGCTTACCCTTCTTCTACTTGTCATCTTTTACCTGCAGCCACGTGCAATGAGTTACAATGGATTAAATCTATTGTTCAATCTTGCTGTGCCGATCGCGCTAGCCACGATTGCTCAGATGCTTATCATGACAGTCAACGACCTCGATCTTTCCATGGGCGCCTTTGTCAGTTTCGTGGCGTGCGTTGTGGCTACGTTTCTCAATACAAACCCTTTTCTCGGTATTGCCATCCTGGCCGCAGCGATTCTTGCTTATGCCGCTCTTGGTGTTCTCATTCATGTGAGAAACCTTCCTTCTATCGTGGTTACGCTTGGCATGAGCTTTGTTTGGGGTGGGTTAGCAGTTCTAATTCTGCCTGCGCCTGGTGGACAGTCACCGGTTTGGTTGCGGGCATTGATGGTTTCCAAACCGCCTTTGGTGCCCTTGGCAATTATCGCCAGTATTCTCGTTGCTGTTTGCGCCCATTTTCTCATTATGCGCTCCTCACTCGGTGTGGTCTTGCGCGGGGTGGGCGGCAATTTTCGTTCCGTTGAAAGGGCAGGTTGGTCCATTGTACGCGCTCGCGCCATTATCTATGCGCTTGCAGCCTTCTTTGCCATTCTTGCCGGCTCGGCGCTCGTGGGTCTTACAACCTCAGCCGACGCCAATATTGCCCTACGATATACATTGCTCTCAATCGCTGGCGTTATTTTGGGCGGCGGCGAGTTCGTCGGTGGCAGGGTCTCTCCAATCGGGGCCGTTATTGGCGCGCTGACATTAACTCTGGCCGGTTCATTCCTGTCTTTTCTCAGAATATCGCCGGACTGGCAGATTGGCGCGCAAGGCATGATCCTGATTATTGTTCTGGCCCTTCGATTGTTGTTCAATCGGCTTGAACGGCGAGGAAAATCCGCATGATTTCGATTAAGCTCTTGCTGGAAAAGCCATGGATATGGTCCTTCGTCGCAGCGGCAATCGTCTGGTTTGTCACTATCATGTTCACTGGTGGAGCAAGCGCATATGGGCTCTCGCAAGCCGCGCTTACCTTTGCGGCATTTTCAATTATCGTCGGCATCGGCCAGATGTTTGTCATCACGCTCGGACCAGGCAATATTGATCTCAGCGTCCCGGCAACGATGACACTTTCAGGTACGATTGCATTAAAGCTCATGGGCGGCGCGGATTCCATGGTGGTGCCGGGTTTGCTCGTCGCCGTTGCAATCGGTGTCGCTGTTGGCGTGGGTAATTATGGTCTGATCAAATTACTGCGTATTCCACCGATCATTGCTACGCTGTCGATGAGTTTTATTGTGCAGTCGACGGCAATCTGGACCAATCGCGGACTGCGGATCAAACCACCAGCGATTCTTGCTGATTTTACCACATCCATGACGCTGGGTGTTCCTAACGTTGCCTGGATTGCGCTCGGTCTTTCCATCGTTGCCTATTGGCTTTTGCAGAAGTTGATTTACGGCCGGTGGGTTTCTGCCATCGGACAGAATATACTGGCGGCCCGCATGACCGGGATCCCGGTCGACGGCGTGCGCATTGTTACCTATGTTCTATGCGCGGTCCTGGCCTCGGTATGTGGCTTCCTGCTAGCAAATTTTTCGGGTGGAGCCGCGCTCAATATGGGGTCGGAATATCTGCTGATGTCCATCGCCGTCGTCGTTATTGGTGGAACAGCAGTTGCTGGCGGAAACTCCAACGTTCCGGGCATATGGGGTGCTTCACTTTTCATGTTTCTCGTTGTTTCGATGCTCAACACCTACGGGTTTGACGCCGGCATTCGCCTGATCATGACCGGTATTATCATCATCGGCATTATCGTTCTTGCCGGTGGCCATAACTCTGAACAACGTTAAAACTGGTGTACCTGGAATGATCAATACAGCGCTTTATGAAGTTCATGATCAACGCTTTACCAGCCTTATTGTAGGTAGTGCGGTGCTTGAGGAACTGTACTCATCTTGCCGTTGGGCTGAAGGGCCAGTCTGGTTCAATGATAGCAACAGCCTTTTATGGAGCGACATCCCGAACCAACAAATGTTGCGGTGGATTCCTGAGGGTGGCGTTTCGGTTTTCCGGTCACCGTCCAATTTTACCAATGGCAATACACGGGACCGGGAAGGCCGCCTCATATCGTGCGAGCACGGCACGCGCCGTGTCACGCGCACGGAAGTGAACGGAACAATTACCGTTTTGGCCGACCGCTATCTCGGCAAGTGCCTTAATTCTCCCAATGATGTCGTTGTTCATTCGAATGGCTCTATATGGTTCAGCGATCCGACTTACGGAATACTCTCAGATTATGAGGGTTACAAATCTGAACCCGAACAATCGTCACGCAATGTTTATCGGCTCGATCCTGCGAGTGGTGACCTATCTGCCGTGGTGACAGATTTCCTCCAACCTAACGGTCTTGTTTTTTCGCCCGACGAAAGCTTGCTCTATGTGGCGGATTCCGGTGCAAGCCATACAGATGGCGCCCCAAGGCATATCCGCGTCTTCGATGTTGTGGACGGGAAGACCTTGAGCAACGGTCGCGTCTTTGCTCATATCGATAACGGCATTCCCGATGGCATCCGCGTTGATTTGAATGGGAATCTTTGGTCAAGCGCTGCTGATGGTGTTCACTGCTTTAGTAGTGACGGGACGCTGCTCGGCAAAATAAAGGTCCCACAGACAGTTTCAAACCTCACTTTCGGCGGGACGAGGCGTAATCGTTTGTTTATAACTGCAACGCAGTCGCTCTACTCAATCTATGTGACAACGACGGGCGCGCAACAGCCATAGCACGATTGAAATTGAAGATATTCAAACGGAGCTCTGTGCCGGATTTCGTTACTCCAAATCAGCAGGAGCGGTAGATCAATTTTACCGATCAACCGCACCTGACGTATGGATTCCCACGTGCTGCGTAACTCCTATTACAGGAGTAACTATCGCCGGTAGATATAGAAAATTCTGCTATTGATTCAGAATGGGGATACGATAGATCGCTCCATCACCCCACGTGGCCGTGAGCAAGGATGTACCGTCAGGTGCCACGACCAACCCGACCGGACTTCTCAGTCCATCGGCAACGACGCGTAATTTCCCTTCGGGCGATATTTCCTGAACGGTTGTTCCTCCATAGTCGACCACAAAGACACGGCCGGTCTTCGTCATTGCGACGCCAGGGCCGGGTGCGCCCAAAGCCTTACCTGTTTGAATGCGGGAACCGTCCGGGCGCACGAGCGTGATGTCACCGTCGATGTTGGAAACAACATAGCCGCCGTCCGGTGTTTGAACCGCCCCCACCGGCGTTCGCAAGCCCTCGATGATCGGCTCCAGTTGACCGTCGTCATTCACCGCGAGTATTTGATTGGTACGGCGATTGGCAATTAGAAGCTGTCCTGATCTGTCGAAGCCGATTCCGGCTGGTGTCGCAAGGCCTGTTACATATGTGCTTCGTTCTCCCGCTGGCGTGAAACGATAGATCTCGTTGCCGGAATAGGATGCAACATAGATAAATCCGTCGGGTGCGATCGTCAGCCCGGATGGACCGGAAATTCCATCAGCGAAGATTGTACGATTGCCGGCCGGGTCGACCCGGGAGACGCGTCCTGCTCCCCATTCTGCCACGAACAGGTTTCCTGTATCATCAAAAGCCATGCCGACTGGCGAACTGAACCCTTTCCAGAGCTCCACAGGTGCAGCTTTGTTTGCATAGGCGGAAGTTGCCGTTATCTGCAAAAGCAAAACAACTATGGCGAGAGGCGCCAAATAGCCAATTACAGAAGGGCGAATGAGCTTCATCATGCTGTGCGCTCCTGCGTTTTGGGGAAGCGTCGGGCGAATACTTCCTTGGCGGCGAACAACCCGTTAAGTGCTGCCGGGAAACCGGCATAGACGGCCATTTGCATGATGATTTCGGTAATTTCATCTCGGCTCAGTCCGACATTTAATCCGGCCTCGACGTGAACCTTCAATTGTGGACTGGCATTGCCCAGCGCCGTTAACGCGCCAATGGTGGCAATTTCGCGAGCGCGCAGATCAAGGCCAGGGCGGCTATATATGTCCCCGAAAGGAAATTCGAGAATATAGCGCGCAAAATCGGGGGCTATATCCGCCAAGGCAGCGATGACATTGTTTCCGGCTTCACCGTCGATCTCAGCGAGTGCGCGCTGTCCGCGTTCCAGTCGGCTTTCGCCGGCGTTCTGGGAGTGCTGTATCATGTTCCTTCATCCTCTGTTCCTTGCCGGCGTATCCGGCAATCTTGGTGTCGAGGATAAGAAGGCAGGCTTGGAGATCGGTAACGTGGACGCGAACGCGATCGCGATGCTGTTCCAACAGCTTGCAACGCTCCGCTTCTGTTTCGACACCCCGCTCCCGCAAAGCTGCGTAATGCAGCATGTCCCGGATCGTCATTCCAGTCATTTTCAAGCGACCAAGAAACTGAATCCAGATCAGGATTGTTGCGTCGTAGTCCCGTTGCTTCGATTGGTCTCTATCCGCATACGGAAGCAGCCCAATCCGCTCATAGTAACGGATAGTGTGGGTCGATAGTCCCGAACGCTTCGCCAGTTCGCCAATCTTCATTATTACCTTCTTCACCACGACGCATTGGAGGGTAGGGGTTAGAGTATACTCTAAGTCAAGCGACGAAATGAAGATTCGATAACATTGCATTCAAACAATGATTCCAGCGCGATGTGAGCTTAGTCTCCGCCCCCGAGTCTGGGGTTTGTCTTTGCACCGGAGAGATATCTTTGGCTGAGAGCAGACCTGAGCGCGCCGGTCGTACGCGTCGTCCCTTGAGGAGGGGCGACCACGCACATACTATCTTCCGGCAGCGATTGAGAAAGATTTACCAGTATCGGCGTTCAGTTCAGCCTCTACGTTCTTTTTAATCGCAATGCTTTTGGTAGTCTTGGAGTCATCAGCCATTCTTGCGGCGCGTACATATCAAGGATATCGCTCATGCCCAATCCAATTGTTGTTGGTCTCTCCGGCAACTTCAACCGCCCTTCCAAAACAAGATTGCTCGTCACAAACACCGTCAATCGGATCAGTCGGCAATATGGCCTGGCGGCTGAAATTTACGACCTGATCGATCTGGGAGACTCTCTTGGATCCGCCCGCCATGTCAGCGAGCTCAGTTCTGAAGCCGGAAAAATTCTCGACAGAATTATAGCGGCTGATATCCTTGTGGTAGGCACACCGACCTATAAGGGCAGCTATGCCGGGCTCTTTAAACATTTCGTCGATTTACTCGAGCCGCTTGCCCTGAAAGGCAAGCCAGTAGTGCTTACGGCCACTGGTGGTAGCGATCGGCATGCGCTAATCGTCGAACACCAGCTGCGACCCTTGTTTGGTTTCTTTATGGCTCATACGGTTCCGACTGGCGTCTTTGCTGTCGATCGCGACTTCCTCAATCATGAGATCATTTCAGAACATATCCACGCGCGGATCGACCAAGCGGTTGAAGAAGCACGGCCTTTTATCGGCCAATCAGTGGCCGTAACAACTCTCAGTGCGACGGGGTAGTTCTGAGCTTTCCCGTTTGAATGGAACACTGCATGGCGATCGTCGATCAATGGCCTGTTCGAGTGCGGGCCGAACGGCCATTACATTTTGTGATCGGGGTGCAATCGCGCAACGCATAACCTACCCTGTAATAAAAGCTGCCAACAGAAACACCCTGTTTGACTAGGTTTTGTTGCTGGATTTCAGTCAGTTTGTAAAATCGCTTGCTCAGAGAATCTTGCTCCAGTTCATGCCGTTTCAAGCTGATGAGGATCGCATTATTTCCCTGGAAATCTTTCGGCCGAAACCAATAATTGTACATCAGGCTATTTTTACCCAGGACGCCGCTGCCAACCGAACTTTTTATCGGGTCTTTTGACAGGCGATTATAGAAGGCGAGTTGGCTGGCAAGAAAGTATCTGTCCATGCCAATAAGGAGCACGGGTTTGCCGCTCTGATATTCAACCGCGTTTTGAATCAGTCCAACTTCATGCCCCAACTCCTGCCACGCTACGGGAAGGGTACGAATTGTCCCGATGGAATGGGTCATGGGCAATCCGATAGCCAGGTAATGCAGGCCCAACCCATAGATGACGAATGTCGAAGCTACCGTGGGAGCCCACAATCGCCGTAGCGTCACTGCAAACCGAGATCCGTCAGTAGATGGTTTGACGATTGCAGCAGAGATTGCCGGCACGATCGCGAGCCAGACTGGCCCTGTCCAGTTTAACTTGACGCTGTGAAAGAGGCTGAATGCAATGAAGACTGAAAGCGGAACCAGCGTATATGCTAAAACGAAGAAAGACCTGCGGATACTTATCAAACCCTTGCTTTTAAATCGAAATTCAAGATTTATGAGGGTGGAAATTGTCGCAACCAGCCCGAACGGAGTGAGCAGGATTGCGACGCTGCCTATCAAGGCGGGAAATGAAAAATTATACGGGCTCTCCAGCCGCCGCGTGCTCTGGAAAGCGAAGGAAACCCATTCATTTGTCGCGTTCCAAATGATCACGGGTGAGAAGAGTAGCACAGCAATAGCTGCCGCGATGTAGGGCTCTGGTCGTCGCATCCAATGCCGAGAGACAACGTCCAGGCACAGGAAGGCGAGGGTGGCAGGTCCGAGCAGAACAATCGTGTATTTGGAGAGCATTCCAAGACCAACACAGGCACCTACGCCAAACCATGCGCCACGTTTGTTACCCAAAAAAGATCGCTCCAAGAAATAAAGCGCTCCAGCCCAGGCGGCCGTAAGAGGTGCGTCGGGCATCATCATGATGCCGGTTGAAAAGAAAAACGGTAGCGTTGATATGAGAAGTAAGCTGACGAGCGCGGCAGATTTTCCAAACAGATTTCGTGTCAATAGAAAGACAAAGGTAGCTGTTGCGATCCACGCAACATAAGCGCCGATGCGTACACCAAATTCGGTGTTGCCAAATAGACTCGTGCCCAACCAGATCAACCAGGCGACCATTGGAGGGTGATCGAGATATCCAATATCTAGGTGTTGCGCATAATTCCAATAATAAGCTTCTTCCGGGATGAGATCCACAACTCCGAGGAACGTCAGTCGAAGCATAAGGGCGTATCCCACAATGCCAATGGCGGCTACGCGCCATGAGATATCCGGCGCCAAACGGGATGTAGGGGATGGGTAAACAAAGAAAGCATTGCCGAGATAGTTTACGATTGCAGCAACTCCGATAGCGAGGATTAAACCGGCTAAAGGAGGCCAATCGAGGAGGTGAACGGTGCAGGCGATGATGCCGCCTCGTAGCGAGAAAGCCAGCAGGCAGATAGCCGCGAACCGGGCAAAGCGGGTCCAATCCTGCTTCACGCTTGGAGAAAAGGCCCAACGGGAATTGAGATTATAGTTGATAATTGCAGCGGCAGCGAAACTGATCGCGTGAGACTGGCCAAGACTAAAGCCGTACGCAATCAAAACTTGGAACAGCAAGATATCTGCTGCGAACCCGATCAGCCCTACGCCTGCAAAACGCCCGGCGGTGCCAAACGAAATATTACCGCCTCCCAAGACCAGCAGACGGCGCATATAGCTGATCAAATGATTAAGGCCGATCTTCGATTGCCCTAAAGTTCGGTCATGGAAAATAATGGGTATCTCGCTAACGCGCAAAGTATGCCCGCCAGCTGCGATGACTTCCAGTCCGATTTTGAAACCCGTAGCGTCAGGATCTACCGCTAAAAGATGTTCCTTTCGAACCGCGAAAAATCCGGACATTGGATCGCTTAATTCGGTAATCGGCCAAGCTAATGCGCCGCCAAGACGTGATAAAAGCCGACGTGATCCGGGCCAGCCCGGCGTGGCTCCGCCGGACACATAACGGCTGCCAACAACCATATCGCTCGTGCCTGCTATAATTGGACCGATCATATTGGCAATCTGATCTGGCGGGTGACTGAGATCAGCATCCATTACCACAATGATGCTACCATTGGCCTGGCGTGATGCTGCCAATACGTCCCCCGCCAATCCTCGCATACCATCTCCGCAGATAAGCTTGACCGGATAGTCGGGCTCCCAAGCACGAACGCGCTCCAACGTCCCGTCTGTTGAACCGCCATCGGCGACAAGAATTTCATATATTGTATCAGCGGCAGGCTGGGAGGTAATCGCCGACAATATCAAGTCAATATTGTCGACTTCATTGAGTGTGGGAATGATAATAGAGACAGGTTGAATATGCTTCATGTTGTTTGGACTCAGTAAAGGACGGCAGACATGCTTCGTTGATCTTCGACTCCGTCACGGGAGCGATGCGAAACTTGGCGATGAGAATGATTTGACGCGGCGCGCTATTTTGATCCGAGCGGTGGCGCTGGATCTGCGCTAGATCGAGATTGCCGCGTGAAGCGCTGATATCTGCTGCGAAGTGGCTGTCTGGGATTTGTCATTTTTACTCACCATTTTTAGTCGCCACAGGGTGGCCTTTTGATGAGTATCCGGCTGGAAGCAGGCTTCTTTCGCGAGATTTTATTTAGATATATTTCATGATGTAGGGATTTGTTTCGGCCCGCAGACAGGTTTTATAGCCGAACAGTAGTTTGGTAGTCGCCAATCAGGAGGCGCCTAAAACAATTGTGTGATACCAAGATTATTTTAGCAGCAAGTGGCGACAAGTTACTGGAAGCTACGAGAAGCTTGTGTCTGATACTGTCTGATACATCGCACGCAGGCGACGTTGTTTTGAATCGAAAACATGATTCTTTTCAAGTTTTCCCGGATCACAGGGCAGACTTATGTGAGCGACCAAGCCAGACGTACTCTTATTCTTCAGAAAAATGGAACCGCCATGACCTTTGACAATATCCTGTACAATTGAAAGGCCGAGACCAAACCCACTCGTAGAACGAGCGGGACTGACTTTGAAGAACGGTTCGAACACTGTGGTTTGAAGCTCCACTGGTAACCCCGGACCATCATCCGAAACCTCGATTGCCAAAGCACCATCTCCTGATGACACAAGTGACACAACAACATGCGTGCCAAACTTGGTCCCATTGTCTACCAGGTTGGTAATGGCGCGGCTTAAAGCGCGAGGCTTGCAGAGATAGGCCAGACGGTCTGGGCCTGAATAGCTTACATTGAAGCCCACATCTGCGAAATCAGAACAGACGGTACTGAGAAGGCTGGGCAAGTCTGAGCGCAACGGCGCTTCGGAAGATACTTCCTTGCTCAGATAGGTGAGGGTTTCCCTCATCATCCCATTGATCGTGGCGATATCATTTAACATCAATTCACGCAAAGCGCCGTCTTTTGAGCGCTCGACGCGAAGCCGCAAGCGAGTGAGCGGGGTTCTGAGATCATGGCCAATGGCGCGCAGCATCCGGGTTCGGTCATTCATCATGCTGCGTAACCGGCTACGCATGTCATTCAGAGCACGGGCCAGTGCAACAACTTCTTGTGCACCGCGCTCTTCGAAAGGTCGATCAGGACCCTCTTCTGCGCTTAATACCAAAGCGGCCGCGGAAAAACGCGACAAGGGAGCGACGATCATACATCCGGCATAAAAAGCCAGAAGGATTACCGGCACCACAATTGCCAAAACTTTCAAAACAGAATTGAAACGCGTTTCCAGCGACCAGAATTCTTTCGGTTCCGGGCGGATTGCAAAGGCTAAGGATTCAGTGGGAGTTATTTTGACCAGCAGGACATTGTTCACGTCTGACGATCTCAGCGCCGTGGGAAACTTGCCTGTCAGCGCGTCGCGGACTCGCGTGCCAAGACCGTTTGTCTGATCCACGTTTGAGGCTGCTTTTTCAAACTCAGCATTGCCAACTTTTTCGACTGGTATGTCGCTGTTGGCTGTCACCTGCAAAACTATATTGCGGTTCTCGGGAGTTTTTGCTGCCAGAAACTGATTTACCACAGTTTCGATTCTGATAGCGGTTGAACGGTGATAAGGAACTGAATCATCAAACACCAGGGGCTCTGTAACGACCCCCATCGCGCAAGCAATCAAAATAGGTGCAATTGCCAGCGCGATGATCTGTCCGCGAATGGTGTCGAGATTGGACGATTGCAGCATCATACACGCTCCACTTTTGGCGTGAAAAGATAACCGGCAAGCCGGACCGTTTTGATGAGAGTAGGCTCTCGAACATTTGGCTCTATTTTTTGCCTCACCCTGCTGACATGAACGTCGATACTGCGCTCGACAGGGCCTGCAGCACCGGCATGCGTCAAACTTAAGAGTTGTTCGCGGGTAAGCACCTTGCCGGGATTCCGGCAAAATGCGAGCAGCACGTCAAATTCCGCCGTTGTCATTGAGATGTGGACCCCATTGGGATCACGTACCCGCCGCAATATCGGGTCAATCCGCCATCCTTCAAATTGCAAGGGGTCCTGTGTTTGGGGGCTGGCAGAAGTGTACGACGAGCGTCGAAGCAGGCTTTTAATCCGCGCCAGAAGTTCGCGCGAGTTGAATGGTTTGGTAATATAGTCGTCAGCGCCCAATTCAAGGCCAACGATACGATCAATATCATCACTGAGGGCCGTCAGCATTATGATGGGAGTTGTCGCCTGTGCACGCAGTCTGCGACAAATACTGAAACCGTCCTCACCGGGGAGCATGACATCCAGAATAATAAGATCGAATGATTGCTCGCGAAGCAAAATTTCCATTTCCGCAGCAGAACCCGTGGCAACAGCGTTAAAGCCATTGTCCAACAAGGTTTCTATGACCATGTTCGCAATCTCGGGGTCATCTTCCACGAGAAGCACTCTTGCAGACTGATCCAAGACTGTCACACGCATGTGAATATTCATTCCCCAGCCCCCAAAACCATAATTCGGTGTGAGGGTAAATAATGTCCCATGAATGGCGTTATGGTGTCATTCGGAGCCACATTTGGTTGCGTTGAAAATTAGGATGGAAATCATGTCGACGCGCGAGCCTCGGAACCGTGACATTGAATAATTTTGTCATCTCTGGACTAGAATTTATAGCCAAGCATCAGCATCGCTGACGGTTGGAATGCATCTTGTACGATTGGACTGTCTGCCGCGTCACCGACTAGATAACCCACGCCTATCTGCCCTTGGATGAGCCAACTTTTCTCCGTGACATAAGTAACGGAGGCTTCAAAGTCGACACGTTTGAAACCTGCGCCTGCATCATATGCGGCAAGACCCGATCGGGCTGACTGCGCTGAGGTCACCCCGAAATATGATTCCATATGATTGGCATCAGCCCAGGTCGCTGAGGCGCCAGCCGAGAAAAGGAATTGCTTATAGGAGTGCGAGACACTTGCGCCAACTGTTCCTACCAGACCATCGCTACCTCCGATTGTTTTATCGAAAGATGTAAACAGTTCAACAGGCCCTAGCTCGTACGCCAACTTTCCGCCAATTACGGCTCCGGCATCGACGTCGCCCAGCCCTTTCAGATGATCGCTGTCATCTTCCTGTCGGCCTGCCTCATATCCGATCTTTGCCGTGAAGTTAAAGTTTTGATAGCGGTAAACGTCGATGGAAATTCCGCGGGGATCGACGGTCACATGCTCGCCAAAGGTTGCTGAAAACATTGGAAAGGGCTGAACTTCAAACTCATCCGACCCTTCAAATTTCGGCGCATAGATACCACCTGCGCCGATTACAACATTCCATTTGTTAAGGCGATCCTTGACTTTCTCGAAGCGACTTGGATTGATACGTTCCGGGCTGACTTCGTCGAAGGTTTCGGCTGCTGCCTGCAGCGGACACAAGCTGATAATACCCATCACGGCGACCGAGAGTGTCAGTCGAATGTCAGAATAAACTTCTTTGGTGATTGGCATACAAAACTGCTCCTGAGATTTCAGAGGGGTATTGCCCAACTCGCGGCCGTCTGCCCTCATTCATCAGGAATACCCCATTTGGTATTTTCAGGGATTTTGTAATGTTAAGAAATGTTGCGCAAATATGGGCTTCATGTGGCAACTTTTGCAGCTCTTGAAGCCATCTTGGTGAAAAGCGACGGTAGCATAAACGGTAAAGCGCGTGCGACAGTCGCCTTCATCAGTGCAGCCATTGCGGAACTGGTGATTATCGCAATGGCCGGTTATATTACTGTGAGAGCCCGGATTTATCGTGATCCATACTGCCTGATTTGCACTGGTAATATCCCGATGCGCATGATTTGGCGGCGGGGTCGAGATTAACCTTCCTGGGAGTCCAGGAATTGTAAGTTCCGCATCCCGCAGCGATCAACGCACCTAAAATCGCTGTGGCTGTAATTAATTTTCTCATAATTGTCTCCCGATCGGCCCGCTGCCGCGATCCCGCATAACAATAGATTTGTTTGTAGTCGAGTCCGGACTTCAAGGTTGGAAGGCAAGCCTGAACCTCTCAGGCTCCTGGGAGGCAAACTTGTCAGCGAGGTTTTGGCTAATGCTGACAAGATGTGTCGGCGAATGTTTACTAGGCGATGCTCCGACGTGTGGCTACTGTTATGGGTACTCAGCCATGCGGCTACATAGATCGGGTCGAAAGGAGCAGCAAAGGCGTGGTTGTATTGAAGATATTCAGAGAATTGTTCAGTTCCTTCATTAGACAAGCGAAAGTTTGATCACGGAACTGGTCATTGCTTGAATCATTGGAAAGAGCGGAAACCCCGTGAGGCAGTCATGTTTGATTTTGTACGTGCCCGTAAGCGGATGGTCGATGCGGATATCGCGGGCCGAGATATAAGTTCACATCATGTGTTGCAGGCCATGCAAAAAGTCCCACGCGAGGAATTCGTAGACGCTTGGCTTAAGGAAAGCGCCTATGAAGATAGGCCGTTACCGATTGCGGAGGGACAAACGATCTCGCAGCCATACATCGTTGCGTTGATGCTTGAGGCTGCCAACATCAAGCCGGAAAGCCGCGTGCTCGAGATTGGCGCCGGCTCAGGATATGCTGCCGCAGTTATGAGTAGAATTGCGGAACAGGTCTACACAATAGAACGGCATGCGGTGTTGGGCGAGGCAGCCCGAAAGTGCTTCAAAAAACTTGGCTATAGCAATATTCAGCTCAGAATTGATGATGGGACAAAAGGGTGGCCAGAAGCTAGGCCGTTCGATGCGATAATTGTTGCAGCCAGCGGACAGAGAGCGCCACAAGCCTTGAAAGAACAATTGAAGATAGGCGGCAGACTCATCATTCCGCTCGGCGGCGAATTTCAGCCTCAGGAGCTTGTTAGGATGACCCGTATCAGCTTCGATCAATTCGAAGAAGAGTCTCTTGGGGCTGTCAGGTTCGTGCCGCTATTGGGAGAGCAGGATAGACCGAAAGCACCGTGACGTGAAGCAGACCCGTGCATGCGCGCATCCTTGGGAATTCTATAATGCAAGTGAACGGCCCGAATTAGGAATACCCGGAATGCTGAATCGAACGCGTCGCGGGAACTTGTTACAACCGGTCAACGTTCACATATCACTTCCATTGTATGCGAGCGCCGAATGTCGAAACCTGATGATAGTCCCCTTAAACAATCCCATATGCCCCTCAAACATGGCGCGAGTATATTACCCTCAGTAAAAATCGACAGTTATAATCTTCGCATCCGCGATAAAGACGGATTTATTGGCGACAAAGCAAACAAGGCGGCGTTTTTGGAGAAAGTTGATTACTGGCGCAAACATGTTGACGGTCATGCAGCCGCAAAGCGGCTCAAAATGTCGGACATCTCCAAAACCGATATCGATAAGATACTCGCCGGTGACGACAAATTAGCTCAGGCGATCGTCTGGTCCGCCATTCATGATTTCGCAATCGACTTGTCCGATGTAATCAACCGGTTTCTCAAGGAGAAAAAATGGGAAAAAACCGAACGGATTGCCGTTGGAGGGGGGCTTAGCGAAAGTGCAGCCGGACAATTTGCCATTGCCGAAGCGATGCTGCGACTAAATTCCTTGGGTAGGAAAATCGAATTGAGACCGATCGAACATCTGCCTGACGAGGCGGGCCTGATTGGTGCCGTCCATCTCGTGCCTGCGTGGATGCTGAAGGGTCACGACGCCATGGTTGGTGTCGACATAGGAGGTACAAATATCAGAGCAGGAATAGTCACATGGGAGACGCGAAAGAAAAGCCCGAACATCGCGAAAGCAGAGGTTTGGAAGATGGACCTCTGGCGGCATGGTGACGAAGAACCATCCCGTGGCAAAGCACTAAAGCGTTTGGTTAAAATGATAAAGGCTTTACTGGAGGATGCTGAAAAAGAGAAAATTATTGTCGCTCCCATTATTGGAATTGCTTGCCCTGGACTCATCGAAAGCGATGGGTCCATCACCTCGGGCGGTCAAAATCTGCCGGGTAACTGGGAGGGAGAATCTTTCAACTTGGCGCGGGAAATTACCAGTTCGATTCCAGCAATCCAGGGCAAGGACACGTTCGTGGTAATCCATAATGATGCAGTCGTTCAGGGGCTTTCCCAGATACCGTTCATGAAGGATGTCCGCCATTGGGGAATCCTGACGATTGGAACGGGGCTTGGCAATGCAAAATTCACGCACAACCCATGATCAATTCAAGTTCGGTTTGCCTGCAAAAGCTTGGCCTGGATTTCATGCCCAAGGGAGAGCTCTTCGGAAGATAAGGCTGCCGGTGTTGCAGCAAGATGCCAACCTAGTGCCAGGTCGACCACCATCGCCATGCTCTCGAGATCGGAGCGACTGAGTGGGATGGAGCGCTCAGCACTACCGTCACCGATTATGGGCAGCAGCTTAAGCGCTCGAATATGTCGAGGATCGTCGCTGCTGGCGAGCCGATGTGCTGCTTCAGTATATAATCTTTTGAGCAAGACGTACTGCGCTTGGTCCAAATTCAATACAGGCATGAAGTCCTCCACTTCATCCAACGAACAAGACAATCTAATGTTCCGTACTCGCTGTCGCTGGCTATTGCAGTGGTAAGTCCGATCTATCGTAGTGGTCGTTTACGGGCGTTGATGCTTCAGCCTCGTAGATGTTATCCCGCTATGTCTATGGCTGAAAGCCCGTCACGCTCCTGTGTCAGTTTCACTTGCTGAAACCGGTCTGGATTCGGGCGATTTTATGTGGGAACTGCGAGTTCTAATTCATCCAGAGCCCTCCATATAGAGCAGCTTCATCGGACTTATCGCAAATCAGTACCAGTGGCGTACCGCAGGAAAAGCCTCTCGTTGCGAAAAGGGGAGGATCGGCGCTGTTTGGGTTGCGCTGACACCCAATGGAGATTGTCTGCTTTAACCCAACTGAGAACAGCGAGTGCACTTCCGGTTGCACGACGGCACATGTCGCGATGACATAAGTGGGTGCGTTCGATTGCAACAACGTGATATCCCGCCGAGACTGTAAATTTCCCGCTTGGCCGGTCATATGCCAATGCTATCAAGAGGCGCCCATGCAGTTGCATGGGCGCCTCTGATTTTACTGCGATATGTACACAACTTTGCGATCTTTGGTCGATACGATTATCGGCCGTTTATCGACATAGACGTAACTATAGTCTGGGGCATCCGGAATGGGTACAAGCTCGACATCCTCTGGAATAGCGGCGCCCATAGTCAGGTCTTCTTCAACCACGATGGGGTCGGTCGGATGTGCGATCACATAATCACGCGCAGTCTGGGGCACTTCCACAATAACCGTATCTTGCGCAAATAGCGGACTGGTACTCAACAGCAAGGCAGAAATCGTTACTATAATTGTGCGTTTCATGGTCTTCCTCCTTTTGCTCTCCCTTCGAATTGGAAAACAACCCACGTGAGGGAAGGTTCCACCTGTCGGAACGCGGCAGGAGGTTGACGTCGTACGACTATGAAAGTTCAGTAAGAGTCGTTAGGTGCTGTGCAATATTCGGGCGGCTTTGACGGCAGCAGTGGCACGGTTTTCGACACCCATCTTGATATAGACTTGTTCCAGGTGTTTGTTGACAGTCCTGGCGCTCAATCCGAGAATATCACCAATGTCTCGATTTGATTTGCCCTTTGCAATCCATAAAAGAACTTCAGCTTCCCGTGCAGTCAATCCGAAGTGCTGGCGCAGCAGTTCCTCTGGGCTGGCCTGATTGGCGAGGGTTAGTCGGAACAAATATTCATCAGAGGTGAGGGCACCAAGATAGCTCAACTGCAGTCCCCCTTGCTCTCCGGGGATTGTAATGGGGTTGCCGTCTTTGTGACTTTGTTGCCTGGTCAGCCATGCCGCGACGCTCACCGAAAGTGCCTTATAACCGGCTTGTGTGCTGCCCATGGTCAGCTCTATCAGGTGGTTTGCCTGTGGTGTGGACCAGCGCAGTTGACCATCTTTTCCGATTGCAAGAAGGTGGCGACCGGCGGCATCCAGTGCTATGCGCGCATTTTGGGCGGCGCGAGCATTGGCAAGGTGAACTCTGATTCTTGCCTGTAGTTCATCAATATTGATCGGCTTTGTCAGATAGTCCACCCCACCAGACTCAAGTGCATGGACGATGTGCTGGGTCTCGGAAAGACCTGTCATGAAAATAACCGGCACCTGGGTAACCGAAGCTGTGGTTTTGATTCGGGTGCAGGTTTCAAACCCGTCCATCTCCGGCATTATCGCATCCATCAAGATGATATCGGGTGTTATCCGCTCGACAACATTGAGTGCGGCGTGCCCCGACGTTGCAATCAAAACAGAAAAACCCGATTGCTCCAGCGCGTCCGTCAGAAACCCAAGGGTTTGCGGCGAGTCGTCGACAATCAGAACAATATCGCGCGGATTGGTTGGCTCACTCACCTCTGATCGCCTCTTCCTGATTTTCGAATGTGCGAAGGAAACGGTCATATCCTGCCAGATCGAACATCTGAACGAATTGCCCCAGTGCCTCGGTAAACGCCCGGTTGTCTTCGATTTTTGCCAACTCGGCAATCTTTGTCTCAATGCCGCGGATGTACCCAATCTCGCCAAGATTGATCAATTCACGCACATGCGTTTCACCGGGACTGACCAGTTTACGCGGTTTGAGCGATGGGGGCGATGTCGCATCAGCGTAAACCCACTCCAGGCCCAGAAGCTGTGCGATCTTGTTTTGAAGCTGCCGAAGGTCAAAAGGTTTTGCGAGTGTGTCATTGTGGCCAGTTGGCCCGCCTGTGGGCGCTGCATCGCCTATATTGGCTGAAAGCATAATAATTGGCGAAAGCTCGCCAGCTTCACGCAGTCGTCTTACCAATTGCCACCCATCCATTTGCGGCATGGAAATATCAATCAGGAACAGGTCAGGAACGACCCCCTCGATAAGGGTAAGGCATTCTGGTCCGCTGGCGGCAGTTAACACGATGAAATCGAGGGGAACGAGAATCTCTCGCACCAATTCGCGATGATCTTCATTATCGTCGACAACAACGATGGTGCGCCGCTGCCCGGCGTAGCTGCGAATTTTTCGCGGCAAGGGCTGCTGTTGATGCGAGTGTGTTATGGCAGAAAGCATTAGCCTGATCTTGAACGTAGATCCTTGCCCATAGGTACTGGAAACCAAAATCTCGCCGCCCAACGTTTCGGTTAACAGACGGGTGATTGTGAGCCCAAGGCCGAGGCCTGGCATTGGTTGAATGTTCTCGGCTTCTCCTCGCTGAAAAGGCTCGAAGATACGCGGAAGATCTGAATCTGAAATTCCTCGACCGGTATCCAAAATCGTAAATGTTGCGACCTGACTGCGGTAGGTCACATCGAATAGGACACTGCCGCTTGTCGTAAATTTGATCGCATTGGACAAGAGATTAACGAGGATTTGCCGAAGGCGTTTTTCGTCCGTCCGGACATAGGGCGGCAAATTGCTTGAACGTTTATGCTTGAAGATGAGTTGTTTGGCATCGGCCTGTGGTTGAAACATCTGCACGATCTGGTCCAGAAAGTCGCTAAGATTGATCTCGTTGGAAAAGACCTGCAACCGGCCGGCTTCGATGCGTGAGATGTCGAGTAGTCCGTCAATGAGGCCTGACAAATGATCGGCGCTTCGCTTGATAACGCGAATTGCGGACTGGCGTGGAGCAGGGATTGTTTCGTCTCGTTCCAGTATTTGTGCGTAGCCAAGCACGGCGTTCAAGGGGGTCCGCAGTTCGTGACTCAGACCGATCACATACCTGCTTTTTGCGCGATTGGCGGCCTCGGCCGCGTCCTTTGCGTCCTGAAGAGCGGCGTCCGTTTTCTTATGAGCGGCTATTTCCTTTAACAGAAGGGTATTCTGACGCGAAGACTCTTCCTCGGCAACAACACGGCTGTCATGTGCCAGCACATAGAACCAACAGGCAATTCCTGTTACGACTGCAAATACAAAAAATACGATCAACAGCGTTCGATCTACAACGCCCGACGTTTCAGATGGCCCTCCCGCCTGATGGGCTATCATGGTGAGAATTATGCCGATTGCCGTTAGAGCGATGATAACAGAGATTCCGTACCGTCCCAGTCGCGATGCAAGTGCCTGGATGATGCGTTGCGGCAAAAAAGAGCGAGCCACGATAGCGACCTGTGCGTTGAAATTTGCGTTAGGTTTGCACATGTCGTGGCAGCGGCTGTCGAGGGAGCAGCAAAGCGAGCAGATCGGAGCGCTATAGGCGGGACACCAAGCCATGTCCTCAGGTTCAAAATCGTGCTCGCAAATCGAGCATTTGAGTGTCTCCAGTGTTTTCCAAGCCCGCCGAGGCTTCCGCACCAGATAGTATTTTCCCTTGGTCTGCCACGCGAGCAGTGGCGAGACAATGAAAGCTACAACAAGCGCTATGAATGGTGCGAGCGCGGAGGCCATTTCACCGAAGAAACCGAAATGCGCGATCAGCGATATCATTGTCGCCGCAGCCATCGTTCCCAGGCCCACCGGGTTAATATCGTAAAGATGAGCACGCTTGAATTCTATGCCGGGCGGGGCCAGTCCTAGTCTTTTATTGACAAAAAGGTCAGCAGATATGGCGCAAAGCCAAGCCATGGCAATAAGCGAAAAAATACCTAAGGTTTCTTCGAGCAATCTGTAGATGCCAAGTTCCATCAGCAAAAGCGCAATTGCAACATTGAACAGCAGCCAAACCACGCGACCGGGATGACTATGCGTAAGCCGGGAAAAGAAGTTCGACCAGGCCAATGAACCCGCATAGGCGTTCATCACGTTGATTTTAAGCTGCGATACCACCACAAAACCAACCATCAGCATCATCGCTAAAGTATCGGAATGCGTGACGTAACCGAATGCGGTCAGATACATTTGTGAAGGGTCTGACGCGCGATCGACCGACACGCCGCTGCTAAGTGTGAGTACCACGAGAAACGATCCGGCGAGAAGTTTCGGGGCACCGACTAGGACCCAGCCCGGACCGGCAAGAAATACCGCAATGCGATGTCGCAGTTTTCGCTGCCCTTTGGGCGGCAAAAAGCGCAGAAAGTCAACTTGCTCGCCGATTTGAGCCATCAGAGCCAAGATTACTGCACTGGCTGCACCGAACTGCGCCAGCACAAAAGGGGCGCTTGTTCCAGGAATTGCGACCGGCACGTCGACACCTGAAAAAGCCCGCCAAAGATCAAATTTTTTCCAATCCACGAAAGCAATTACGACGAAAGGGAGGATGTTCAATATGATCCAGAAAGGTTGTGTAATCAGCTGAAACTTGCTGATCATCCGAACGCCGTAGGTGACTAGAGGAACCACAACCACGGCGCTGATAATATACCCAATCCACAAAGGAATTCCGAAAGCCAACTCCAGAGCACCGGACATGATCGACGCTTCGATAGCAAAGAGCAGGAAGGTGAACGTTGCATATATCAAAGAGGTGATTGTTGATCCGATGTAACCAAAGCTTGCCCCACGGGTCAGAAGGTCGATATCGACACCGTGGCGGATGGCGTAACGGCTTATTGGCAGCCCCACACAAAGCATGACGAGGCAGGCAACAGCGATCGCAGCTACAGCATTGGTGGTGCCGTAGGATAACGTGACGGCGCCGCCGATAGCCTCCAGCGCGAGAAATGAAATCGCGCCAATTGCTGTTTGGGCAATGCGTTGCGATGAATAACGGCGAGCGCTCTTCGCAGTAAAGCGAAGGGCGTAATCTTCCAAGGTCTGATCCGCTACCCAGCGATTATAGTCGCGTCTGATAGGAACGATGCGTTGGCGCGCAACCATTCGCCCTGTTTTCCCCGTGCAATGGTCCGACGTGTAAATCCTAGCGCCGACCGGATGGTGTTTTTCTTACTTAAACACCGGATGCGATACGGAAGAAAGCACTGATCTGCCAACTTAGGTCATCGTCTCTACGTCGTTTAACGTATGTGGGATCGTTGTTGGCTAGCGGATAGTCCCTAAACGCAGCGGATTTGTTCTGCCGCACATGGATAACAAGGCGCAATCAGCGTCGTTCAAAACAGTGGGGACATAATGATGAATATTAAAGCACACGTTAAAGGCGCTCTGTTAGCCGCCATGCTTTCTGCAACAGCGCTTCAGGGCGCGTTTGCCGCAGAAGATACGATCAAAGTCGGCATACTTCATTCCCTTTCGGGAACAATGGCCATCTCTGAAACCACGCTTAAGGACGCCATGTTGATGCTCATTGATGAGCAAAACAAAAAAGGCGGGATTCTTGGCAAGAAAATTGAGGCTGTTGTTGTTGATCCGGCTTCAGATTGGCCGCTTTTTGCTGAGAAAGCCCGCGACCTCATCGAAAAGGACAAGGTTGCTGCCGTCTTCGGCTGCTGGACTTCCGTATCACGCAAATCGGTGTTGCCGGTTTTCAAAGAGTTGGACAATTTGCTCTTCTATCCTGTCCAGTATGAAGGTGAAGAGAGCGAGCGCAATGTGTTTTATACTGGCGCAGCACCCAACCAGCAGGCAATTCCTGCTGTCGACTATCTTGCTGAAAATGAAGGTGTCGAACGCTGGGTCCTTGCTGGCACCGATTATGTCTACCCGCGCACAACCAACAAGATACTCGAGGCCTATTTGAAGGCCAAGGGCGTTGCGGCTGAAGACATCATGGTGAGCTACACACCTTTCGGACATAAAGACTGGCAGACCATCGTTTCAGACATTAAGAAGTTCGGTTCCGCGGGTAAGAAGACGGCCGTTGTCTCAACCATCAACGGCGACGCAAACGTTCCGTTTTATAAAGAGCTCGGTAATCAAGGCATCAAGGCTGAAGATATTCCGGTTGTAGCATTTTCTGTCGGCGAGGAAGAGCTTGCCGGACTTGATACGACACCGCTCGTCGGTCACTTGGCGGCCTGGAACTACTTCCAATCGGTCAACACACCGGCCAACGCCGAATTCATCAAGACTTGGAAAGCCTATACCAAGGACGACAAGCGCGTAACAAACGATCCAATGGAGGCCCATTATATTGGTTTCAATATGTGGGTGAAAGCTGTCGAAGCCGCCGGAACCACAGATCCGGATAAGGTCATTGATTCCATTGTCGGCGTGTCGGTGCCCAATCTCTCCGGCGGCTACTCAACGATGATGCCAAACCATCACATCACAAAGCCTGTCCTCATCGGCGAAATTCAATCGGACGGCCAGTTTGAAACCGTGTTCGAAACACCCGGATTGCTGGTAGGGGATGAATGGTCCGACTATCTGCCGGATTCCAAAGATCTTATCTCTGATTGGCGCAAGCCAATGTCATGCGGCAATTTTAATGTCGCAACCGGCAAATGTGGCGGCAAAGGCTCCTAATGATTGAATTGAGTCACGGGCGCTCCAGCCCGTGACTTTCCATTTGCTCGACTAGAGGAGAGGGCCACAGAGCTCTTTCAAAATTCATGTATCGCGCAATCAAAATACTTATGCTCATCATCTGTCTGATCATGCTTGTTCCGGTATCGGAAAGTTGGGCCGATCAGAATAATCGCTTGGGTATAAATGCCTTGGGTCAGGGTAACTTTTCACAGGTTGCCGATAAGATCGCCGAACTATCCCGTACTGGCGATATTGCGCTTGTCCCAGTGTTTGAAGCGCTGGCAGCAGGTGATCTTTATGTGAGAAAAGCCGATAAGACTGTCTTTGTAGTCAAGGAAAATGGTAGTGAACTGAACCTGTCTGATGCTGTAACCGGAGCGTCAGCGGGACAAGGGGCGAAAGCCGATTTCGAGCGTATCAAGGTTAATAATAGTCTGCGTCGCGCTGTCAAAACCGCCATTGGAGCGCTCACGCTGCTCAGCCCGGATAGGGAGATAAGACTTCGGGCGGCCAGTTCAGTTTTTTCCTCGCCGAGCACAGACGCGCTTGAGCTCATAGAGACGGCAATAACAAACGAGAAAGACACCTATATCAAATCTGTCATGGAGCAGGCGAGGGCTGCTGCTATTTTAAAGTCAGATCGCTCGCTTGATGACAAGCGCGCCGCTGTAAAAACAATCGGAGAGCGTGGTGACAGAGATGCTCTTGGCATCTTGAGTGCCGTTCAGGCAAACGCTGATGGCGAGCTTCGAACAGACATAGACAATACCATAACTGCGTTACAGTCAGCTCAGGCGCTTTGGGATGTCGGCCAGAATGTCTGGTACGGCTTGTCTCTTGGATCCGTCCTTTTGCTGGCTGCTATCGGCCTTGCCATTACTTTTGGTGTGATGGGCATCATCAATATGGCCCATGGTGAAATGGTGATGCTTGGCGCCTACACTACGTTCATGGTCCAAGAGATAATCAGGTCGTCCTATCCGCATCTTTTTGACTGGTCATTGATAATTGCACTCCCGGTTGCGTTCGCTATTACGGGTGTCATTGGTCTTATAATTGAACGTGGAATTATTCGTTTTCTCTATGGGCGACCGCTGGAGACATTGCTGGCAACGTGGGGCGTATCGCTTATTCTGCAGCAGGGCGTTCGTTCAATCTTCGGTCCCAGCAATCGTGAAGTCGGAAACCCGTCGTGGATGTCAGGCGGTTTCGAACTTGGTGGTATGACGCTGACCTATAACCGCATGTGGATTGTGGTGTTTGCTGCAGGCGTTTTCCTGACGTTGCTGTTCGTGCTTAAGCGCTCGAGATTTGGGTTGCAAATGCGTGCTGTTACGCAAAACCGAAGGATGGCATCATCAATGGGTATCAAGACCCCTTGGGTCGATGCTTTTACCTTTGCCCTTGGTTCAGGCATTGCTGGGATTGCCGGCGTTGCCCTTTCGCAAATTGATAACGTCTCACCCAATCTTGGTCAAAGCTACATTATTGATAGTTTCATGGTTGTAGTTTTCGGCGGCGTTGGAAATCTCTGGGGCACGCTTGTGGGGGCACTTTCGCTTGGCGTCGTCAATAAGCTCCTTGAACCATATACCGGTGCCGTTCTTGGCAAAATTCTTATCCTGGTTCTCATCATTCTTTTTATTCAGAGGCGGCCACGCGGGCTCTTTGCACTCAAGGGAAGGGCGGTGGAAGCATGATCAGCGCGTTCGTTTTTAAATCGCTCGACAGGAATGTCTCCCTCTGCATTGTAATCCTTCTGGCCATTGCATGCGTGGTACCCGCACTTAATCTTTTAGTGCCAACCGACAATCTATTTCATATTCCAACCTACGCGATGTCGCTATTTGGAAAATATCTCACCTATGCATTGCTAGCCCTGGCACTTGATCTTGTCTGGGGTTTTTGCGGGATATTGTCTCTTGGACATGCCGCATTTTTCGCCCTTGGCGGCTATGTCATGGGAATGTATCTGGTTCGCCAGATCGGCGCACGCGGCGTCTATGGAAACCCAAATCTGCCGGATTTCATGGTGTTTTTGAATTGGAAGGAAATGCCTTGGTATTGGTATGGCTTTGACCACTTCTGGTTCGCCGCCATTATGATATTCGCCGTTCCTGGTATTCTTGCTTTTGTGTTCGGCTGGCTGGCATTCCGCTCGCGTGTAACAGGCGTCTATCTGTCCATTATCACGCAGGCGATGACCTATGCCTTACTGCTCGCCTTTTTTCGCAATGAAATGGGATTTGGCGGTAATAATGGCCTTACCGATTTTAAAGACTTGCTTGGCTTCAACATTCAATCGCAAGGCATGAGGGCATCCTTGTTCGCCGCGTCTGCGTTCGCGCTGGCAGTGGCGCTGCTTATCAGTTCAGCTATCGTTCGATCAAAATTTGGGAAGGTTCTGGTTGGTCTGCGCGATGCTGAGAGCAGGACACGCTTTCTCGGTTACCGGCCAGAAAATTACAAGCTCGTTACCTTCACCATTTCCGCAATGATGGCGGGTGTTGCCGGTGCGCTTTACGTTCCGCAGGTCGGGATTATCAATCCCGGTGAATTTGCACCAGCCAATTCGATCGAAGTCGTCATCTGGACCGCCGTTGGAGGACGTGGAACACTCATTGGCCCTATCATTGGGGCTACACTTGTGAATTTCGGCAAGAGTATTTTCACTGCACAGTTTCCGGAAATTTGGCTTTTTGCGCTGGGAGCACTTTTCGTTGCAACCACGTTGTTCTTGCCCAAAGGCATCGTTGGGACCATTCAGCAAATATTGAAATCCAGAAACGATAAAACCAGAGCGCTTTCCTTTAATCGCCTGCCTAAAGCCAAGAATGCCGAAAAGAACGCTGATATCCCTGCTGAACCACTGGCTGCGGAGTAGATCATGTCCGACATCAAACCAAAGAGCCTGTTGTATCTGGACAATGTATCCGTATCATTCGACGGCTTTAGAGCACTGAACGCCTTGTCTTTTGTGATTGCTCCCGGTGAGTTAAGGGCAATTATTGGCCCGAACGGTGCCGGTAAAACGACAATGATGGATATTATCACTGGAAAGACCCGGCCGGACGAGGGTGAGGTATTCTTCGAAGATAACATCGATCTTACGACCAGAGACGAGGCTGATATCGCTCAGCTTGGCATCGGCCGCAAATTCCAGAAGCCCACAGTGTTCGAAAGCCACACTGTTTGGGATAATCTCGAGCTGGCGCTTAATCGTAAGCGGGGAACCTTTGCGACCTTATTCTACAATCTATCGCCAGAGGATGGCGCTCGTATCTATGAAATTCTTGAAACCGTGCGACTGACCGCACGCAAGGATGAACTGGCGGCCAGTCTTAGCCATGGGCAAAAACAATGGCTGGAAATCGGTATGCTCCTGGCGCAAGAGCCCAAACTCTTGCTTGTTGATGAGCCGGTCGCGGGAATGACCGATGCGGAAACTTCTGAAACTGCCGCTCTCCTCAAAGAGATTGCGAAAACCCGGGCGGTCATCGTTGTTGAACATGATATGGGCTTCATCCGCGATCTTGGCGTGCGGGTCACATGCCTCGCTGAAGGCTCGGTACTTGCTGAAGGGTCACTTGATTTCGTCAGTAATGATCCCCGAGTCATAGAAAACTATTTGGGGAGGTGAGCCATGCTGTCTGTTGAACAAGTCAATTTGCATTATGGCGCGGCGCAAGCCTTGCGGGGGATTACGCTGGACGCCAACGCTGGAAAGATCACCTGCGTGCTCGGCCGAAACGGTGTTGGTAAAACAAGCTTATTGAGAGCGATTACCGGTCAGCACAATATCAGCGCGGGTAAAGTGATGTTCGATGGTGTTGAACTCAATGGTATGGCCCCATACACGCGGGCGAAATATGGCATTGGTTATGTACCGCAAGGCCGTGAAATTTTTCCGCTTTTGAGCGTTAAGGAGAACCTTGAAACCGGTTATGCGCAGCTTCCCCGCTCCGAACGAAATATCCCCTCGGATGTTTACAACCTGTTTCCCGTCCTCAAATCTATGTTGTCGCGTCGTGGCGGTGATCTTTCCGGTGGCCAGCAACAGCAACTCGCCATCGGGCGCGCATTGGTCATGCGCCCCAAAATTCTGGTTCTTGATGAGCCCACCGAAGGAATCCAGCCGTCGATAATCAAGGATATCGGTCGCGCCATCGTTTACCTGCGAGATTCTTTCGGAATGACGATACTTCTCGTCGAACAGTATCTCGACTTTTGTCGCGAACTCGCGGACCATGTTTACATCATGGATCGAGGTGAGATCGTCGCCGAGGGCGCTGCGGAAATTCTCGACACGACTGAAGCGCGCCGGCATCTGACGGTCTGACCATTGGGGTTGCAATTTTTGGATATGCTCGGCCAGCCGACGATTGTTCAAAACCGGGCGCAGCGCGCATCCGGGGCAGGACGATTATCGGCACGGCGGGTAGAGGGAAAAACGCGGATTTCCACATTGTTTCAGGAGGGGTGTGCGAAACTGCGCTTTCCAGTCAGTTCTGGAACCCATCTGGAAGCAGTCATGATCAACAGTGCAGGTGGTCTTACAGGCGGCGATGCGATGCAGTGGAGTTTTGCCCTCGGCGATCATTGCGCGGCTCAAATAACGACCCAGGCTTGCGAGAAAATCTATAAAGCTGTTTCAGGGACAGTCGCCACCGTCTCGACCCAAATTGACGTTGGACCTGATTCCTATGTTGCATGGCTACCGCAAGAAACCATTCTGTTCGAAAAAGCCGATCTCAAGCGAACGCTAAATGTAAATCTTGCTGCGCGTGCGCGGGCTTTGCTGGTTGAATCCACCATATTCGGGCGAAAGGCCTTTGGCGAGACAATCGAAACTGCGCAGTTTTCTGATCAGTGGCGTATCCGGCAAGACGGCAGACTACTCCACGCCGAGAATTTTTCCATCGGTCCTCAGGCTGGGTCATCATTGAAACGGCCAGCCCTGCTTGGAAGCTATCATGCTGTAGCAACGGTACTTTTAGTTTCTCCGGATTGCGAGCGGTTACTTGATCCGGCGCGTCTAATCATAGGTGATCAAGGAGGCGCATCAGTATGGATGGGCAAGCTTGTGGCTCGCTTGGTAGATTTTGATGCTTACCACTTGCGCAAGCGCCTCATCCCGCTGCTCGGCCTGCTGAATGGCGGCGAAGATCTGCCGCGAATATGGACAACATAAAAGGAAAATCAAACGATGAATTTACTGCCGCGCGAGAAGGACAAGCTGCTGATTTCCATGGCAGCCATGGTGGCGAGGCGCCGTCTGGAGCGTGGTGTGAAACTCAATCATCCCGAAGCTATCGCTTTGATCACCGACTTTGTCGTTGAGGGCGCGCGTGATGGCCGATCTGTCGCGGATCTCATGGAAGCCGGCGCGCATGTGATCACACGTAGTCAGGTGATGGAGGGTATTGCCGAGATGATTCACGACGTTCAAGTCGAAGCGACCTTCCCCGACGGCACCAAGCTTGTCACAGTTCACGAACCGATCCGGTAGTTGGTATTTAGAGAGAAACTCATGAAGAAAATATTGTTATTGACTTTGCCTCTGGCCTTGGCAGCGACCACTCCTGCCCTTGCTCATATCAACCCTGCGGAACACGGCTCGTTCGGTGCAGGTTTTTCCCATCCAATCTCTGGCGCGGACCACATGCTGGCGATGATAGCCGTTGGGCTATGGGCCGTACTGCTTGGGGCACGCGCCATGTGGCTGGTCCCGGCTGCATTCGTTGGCACAATGATTGCAGGGTTCTTGTTGGCTATCGCCGGCGTGAAGCTACCATTTGCCGAGCCTGCAATTCTTGCTTCAGTTGTCGCTATCGGATTGTTTGCTGCCGTGGCACTCAAGGTTCCAACGTCGTTGGCAATGGCTCTCGTTGGTTTTTTCGCACTGTTTCATGGTTATGCCCACGGTAGTGAAATGGGCACGGCCACCGCTGGCAGCTATCTTCTTGGCTTTGCGCTTGCCACAACTTTGCTTCACGTTACTGGGCTGGCTGCTGGTGCTTTATTGGGTGCCGGCATCGGGCGCACCATCATCCGTGTAGCGGGTGCGAGCACAGCATTCATTGGTCTTTGGTTGGCGCTTGGAGCATGACTATGATTCCTGGTCAAATTATAACGGTGGCAGGGGACATCGAACTTAATGTCGGAGCCCCTGTCACTGTCTTGAAAGTCGCCAACACAGGTGACCGTCCAATCCAGGTCGGATCGCACTATCATTTTTATGAGACCAATGAGGCATTGGTTTTTGATCGGCAACTGACCCGGGGCATGCGGCTGGATATTGCTGCCGGCACGGCTGTGCGTTTCGAGCCAGGTCAGGAACGCGATGTGACATTGATACCGTTTGGCGGCGACCGCGTGGTTTATGGATTCCAACAGAAAATCATGGGGAAGCTCTGAGATGCCAGCCAGAATAACACGATCTGCCTATGCCCAGATGTTTGGCCCAACAGTTGGAGACAAAATTAGGCTGGCCGACACCGAACTCTTTATCGAGGTCGAGAATGATTTCACAATCTATGGCGAAGAAGTAAAATTTGGCGGCGGTAAGGTCATTCGGGATGGCATGGGCCAAAGTCAGGTCACGCGAGCAGATGGCGCCGTAGACACGGTGATTACCAATGCTCTGGTGGTCGACGTGACGGGAATATTCAAGGCCGATATTGGTTTGCGCGATGGACAGATTGCCGGCATCGGCAAGGCTGGCAATCCGGACACGCAACCAGGTGTAACGATCATTGTTGGGCCGGGAACCGAAGTTATTGCAGGCGAAGGAAAAATTCTCACTGCAGGTGGAATGGACGCGCATATTCACTTCATCTGTCCGCAACAGATTGATGAGGCTTTGATGTCGGGAGTAACCACCATGTTCGGTGGTGGTACGGGTCCGGCTCACGGAACCTTGGCTACGACATGTACACCCGGACCATGGCATATGGCGCGCATGATCCGTTCCTTTGATGCGATACCGATGAACATTGGTCTGTCCGGCAAAGGCAACGCATCACGTCCAGCAGCGCTGGAAGAGATGATCCTCGGAGGCGCGTGCTCTTTGAAGCTGCACGAAGACTGGGGAACAACGCCTGCTGCGATAGACAATTGCCTCACTGTTGCTGACCAGTATGACGTGCAGGTGATGATCCATACCGACACACTGAACGAAAGCGGATTTGTCGAGGATACGGTTGCTGCCTTCAAAGGGCGCACCATTCATGCCTTTCATACTGAAGGGGCGGGCGGTGGACACGCGCCCGACATCATCAAGATTTGTGGGCTTCCCAATGTGATCCCCTCATCGACCAATCCGACACGTCCCTACACGAGAAATACCATTGCAGAACATCTCGACATGCTGATGGTCTGCCACCACCTTTCTCCATCCATTCCCGAAGATGTGGCGTTTGCAGAAAGCCGTATCCGTAAGGAAACGATTGCGGCAGAGGATATTCTGCACGATATCGGTGCGTTCTCGATCATCTCTTCGGACAGTCAAGCCATGGGCCGTGTCGGCGAAGTTCTGATCCGGACCTGGCAGACAGCGGACAAAATGAAACGCCAACGCGGAAGTTTGCCACAGGAACAGGGGGATAATGATAATTTCCGCGTGAAGCGATACATAGCCAAATATACGATTAATCCGGCTATTGCGCAGGGTATTTCCCGTCATATTGGTTCAATCGAAGTTGGCAAGCGTGCCGACCTTGTTTTATGGAATCCGGCGTTCTTTGGGGTCAAACCTGACCTTGTGCTGCTTGGTGGTTCCATTGCTGCCGCTCCGATGGGTGACCCGAACGCTTCGATCCCGACGCCGCAACCGGTGCATTATCGCCCTATGTTCGGGGCCTTCGGCAAGACTGTTACTTCTTCATCTGTGACCTTTGTCAGTAAGGCCGCGGTTGAAAATGGTCTTCGATCGACCTTGGAAGTTGAAAAGGAGCTCGTTGCGGTCGAGAATACGCGCGGAGGCATTTCCAAGTCGTCGATGGTACATAATTCGGCAACGCCGCATGTGGAAGTTGACCCCGAAACTTATGAAGTTCGGGCTGACGGTGAATTGTTGACGTGCGAAGCCGCCGTCACGCTGCCTATGACGCAGCGTTATTTTCTGTTCTGAGCGCGTCAATGAAAGATCATTTTACAAGGCTTGCTCGCTATAACCAATGGGCAAATAAGCAGATCTATGAGGCCGCCGCTCTGTTAGACAAGGAAGATTACTTTGCAGATCGCCGGGCTTACTTCAAATCCATGCACGGCACCTTGAACCACCTGCTTGCGGTCGACAAATTGTGGTTTGGCAGATTTACCGGCAATCTCTACGCATTGCCGTCATATGACGTCATTTTACACGATACCTTCGGCGAACTGCGCACCGCGCGTATCGCATTTGACGAGCATATTATTGACGTTATCCAAGCTATGGAAGAAGCTGACATTTCCGCACCTTTTCACTGGGTTATGCTGAATGGAGCGCCCTTTACTTCGACGCTCGACCGGTGCCTGACACAAATTTTCAATCATCAGACGCATCATCGGGGGCAGGCTCATACGCTTCTGTCGCAACTCACAGGCGCTGCGCCACCGCTGGATTTCTTTATTCGCATGAATGACGATTTTATTGAGGAGTTCGAAATATGAGACGTGTCACAGGGCATGACCATTCAGGTCATTTTGAGGGGATACCTTTCGACACAATTGTTCTTGCGCATGATGAGCGACATTTACGCCGGAAGGTCCTGACGCTGCAGCAGGGCGAACAGATTTTGGTTGATCTGCCGGAGCCTGTTCTGTTTGCCCACGGAGATGTCCTGGTTCTTGAAGATGGAAGTCTTGCGGAGATTGTCGCCGCGGAAGAAGCTCTCTACGAAGTATTGCCGCGCGATCAAAAGCACTTGACGGAACTTGCCTGGCATCTGGGCAATCGCCATCTGGCTGCCCAATTTGAGGACTCTCGAATTCTCATTCTTCAGGATCATGTGATCAAGGCAATGCTGGAAGGGCTTGGTGCGCGCGTAGGCGAGATTTCGGCTCCTTTTCAGCCCCTACGGGGTGCCTATCATAGTGGACATAGCCCCGATCATCACTCCCACGAATCACATCACCATCATGATTGACAATGGGGCACTGCTTCGTTTGATGACTTGGCTTTCCCCCGCTTTCCCGGTGGGCGCATTTTCATACAGCCACGGTATTGAACAGGCAATTCATCACGGGCTGGTTCATGACAGGCAGAGCCTTGAAGATTGGCTCATCGATATTTTAAATGAAGGCTCGGGATGGAATGATGCGGTGCTTTTCGCTCAAAGCCATCAGATTGCCAAAAGCGGCTCCGATTTTTCAGAGATCGCGGATTTGGCGGAAGCACTCGCTGGCTCCCGCGAGCGGCACATGGAAACAATGCTGCAGGGCGAAGCATTTTTGAGTGCAGCGCAAGCATGGCCAAATCCAGTGTCGGAAAGGTTGCCTTCCCGAGTTGCCAGTCCTGTTGCCGTAGGCGCGATAGCCGGAGCTCATGGTATTGAGATTGAAGCAGCACTTTGTGCTTTCTTACACGGCTTTATATCCAATCTGATTCAAGGAGCGGTGCGGCTCGTCCCCTTGGGGCAGCGCGATGGCGTCGCGATACTGGCAGGACTGGAAGAAGACATACAGTCTTGTTCAAGCAAGGCAGCAAAATCTACACTGGATAATCTTGGCACCTGTGCCGTGATTTCCGACATCATGGCGATGCGCCATGAAACACAATATTCCCGGGTTTTCAGGTCATGATTTCAAAGAATGGTCCACTTCGCGTTGGTATTGGCGGTCCCGTAGGATCAGGCAAGACAACTGTCACTGAAATGCTGTGTAAAGCCATGCGTGATCGCTATTCGCTGGCTGTAGTCACCAACGACATTTATACCAAGGAAGATGCGTTGATCCTCAACAGATTGCAGGCACTGCCGGAAGACAGGATCATGGGCGTCGAAACTGGTGGCTGCCCCCATACGGCGATCCGCGAAGATGCAACGATCAACCTTCAGGCCATCGCGGCAATGAACCAGCTACATCCCGATCTCGATATTGTGTTTATTGAGTCGGGCGGCGACAATCTTGCTGCAACTTTTTCCCCCGATCTCGCCGATATAACCCTTTATGTCATATCTGTTTGCCAGGGCGAAAAGATACCGCGCAAAGGAGGCCCGGGAATCACACGTTCAGATCTCCTGATCGTCAACAAAAAAGACCTGGCACCTTATGTTGGCGCCGATCTCGACGTCATGGCCAGTGATACAAAAACCCAGCGCGGGCCGAAACCTTTTGTCTTCACCGACATGTTGCGCAGAGATGGGCTGGATGAAGTTATCCGATTTATCGAGAGTGCAGGCGGACTGCAGCACGCGTGATAAACCGCTTTAATTCTTGGCTGATGGAGATCCGATAAAAACCAGTAACTTGTGACTCAATCTGAAATCACTTGACGACTCAGTCAGACTCAGTTGAATTTACGCTTTGATATCAGAAATTGGATTTTAAGCGTGTATGTTGTCTCCAACTGAAAAAGACCAGAGCCACCGTACCGGCAAGAAAGTTCGCTCGCTTACGCGATTGGTCGAGGCGGACGCAGATCTTCTTAGCGCGCAGCTAAGGGAGCTGCGGTCGCGTGCTTTCCCGCCAACTGCAGAAAAAGAATTAAGAAAGTTTACGTCAGGTGAAGCTGCTCGCCTGATCGGTATTACCGACGCCTATATCCGGCATCTGTCATTGGCTGGCGAAGGACCTGAGGCTGAAAAAACCTCTGGCGGTCGCCGTTTATATTCTCTTGAACAGGTTCATGAGATACGGCGCTACTTGGCTAAGTCAAAAAAGAGTTATCTGCCATCTCGCCAAGGCAACGAACATATGCAGGTCATTGCCGTGACGAACTTTAAAGGTGGCTCGGGCAAGACGACGACCGCGGCTCATGTTGCGCAATATTTTGCAATGCGAGGCTATCGAACGCTGGCTATCGACCTTGATCCACAGGCCTCGTTGTCTGCATTATTCGGCATTCAGCCTGAATTCGATTTGGAAGACAACGATACGATCTATGGTGCTATTCGCTATGATGATCAGCAGCGCCCGATTGCGGACATTATCCGCAAAACTTATTTCGCTGGGCTCGACATCATTCCTGGCAATTTAGAGCTACAGGAGTTCGAGCACGATACGCCACGTATTCTTGCGGAGCGGCGCCGGGGAACGGAAAGACTTTTCTTTTCCCGCATAGCCAATGCTTTGGCAACGGTAGACGATCGCTACGATGTTGTTGTTTTGGATTGCCCGCCTTCGCTTGGCTTCCTTACGCTATCTGCTCTGTGCGCGGCGCGAAGTGTGCTTGTAACAATTCATCCGCAAATGCTCGATGTCGCTTCGATGTCGCAGTTTCTGCACATGACAGCAGGTTTGCTTGAGGTTGTTGAGCAGGCTGGCGGTGATGCCGATTACGATTTTTTCCGCTATGTGGTTACACGATATGAACCGAGCGATGGTCCGCAAGGCCAAATTGTTGGTTTGTTGAAAAGCCTTTTTGGTGAGCGGGTTCTAACGAACGCACTCTTGAAATCTACTGCGATCTCGGATGCCGGCCTGACGAAACAGACATTGTACGAGGTTGGCCGGGAGTACTTCACGCGTGCAACCTATGACAGGGCAATTGAAGCGCTCGATGCAGTGAATCTTGAGATAGAAGAACTGGTGCGCGATGCATGGGGGAGGGCTCTGTGAATAAACGTAGAGACGCTCTTAAAGCTATGATGACGCCCATCAATGATGCGTCACATACCGAACATCGTCATGCCAAGCCTACCCAAAAGTCTGGCTCACTGAAGGCCATGGGATTGTCGTTGCAAAGCCTCTCGGAGGATGCTGATGAGGCGCAGGCATTACGTGATCAAATTGCTTCTGGTGAGCATATCGTCCAAATCGAGGCGAGTCTGATCGACGGTTCGTTTGTTCGTGATCGACTTGATGATGTCGATGCGGGGGACTTCAATGAGTTTAAAGCCAGCATTGAAGAACACGGCCAGCAAGTTCCAATTCTGGTACGCCCAAATCCGCTCGATGAACGTCGTTACCAGGTAGCCTATGGGCACAGGCGCCTTGCAGCGCTTCGTGCCATAGGCAGGCCTGTTAAAGCAATTGTTCGCAATCTTTCCGATGAAGAATTGATTGTCGCGCAAGGCAAGGAAAATCTGGAGAGAAAAGACCTTTCCTTCATTGAGCGTGCACTGTTTGCAGCAAAACTGGAAGCGCATGGCATTGACCGCAACGCCCTTATGGCTGCCCTTGCAGTTCACAAAGGCAATTTGTCGACAATGATCGCTGTAGCAAATTCTCTGCCGGAAGATCTCATTCAAATAATCGGCCCTGCTCCGAAAGTAGGGCGGCCTCGTTGGGAACAACTCTCCCAGCTGCTGCAGAAAGACAATACTCCCTGGAGAGACAGAGTTGATGTGGAGCGGTTGCTTCGCCTTGATAGCGATGCCCGCTTCGCTTTGGTTCTCAAAAGCCTGTTGCCGCGAAAATCCGGTCCTTCGATCCATCCATTGAAGTCCAAAGAAGGCTTGTCCTATGCGCAGATTGAACAAGCCAACGGCAAAACAAAGCTGACTATCGATGAAACCCTGGCCCCTGAATTCGGGAATTATTTAATAACACATCTGCCTGAGATCTATGCCGCTTTTCTTCGCGGCGAAAAAAGTGAACCGCGTATTAGAGAACTCTAACTGGAGAGAAATCGCAAAAGAAAAGGCCCCCGAAACTGACGTCACGGAAGCCCTCTCAAAGTCTAAGCAACTTGAGAATCGCATTTCCGAGAATCACTGTCAAGCGTTTAACGCCGTTTCGGCGAGCAGATTTCTTTTGCCTGATTGAGGGTGAAAGCAATGAACAGGGAAATGACAACGACGCCCTTTGGGCGCCGACCAATGTCGTATGCCATGCTGGATGCGCAAACGGAGGTCAAGAATTGTGACGTCAATGTAGTCGCGGACAAATGGAAACTTTTCCGCATGATTACAGAAGCTCGACCACTGCTGGGCATTTCAGATCGAGCGTTGGCGGTGCTTCACGCATTGCTCAGTTTTCACAAACCGAATGAGTTGGATAGCACAGCGAATCTCATCGTTTTTCCGTCAAATAGGGAACTATCCTTGCGTTGCCACGGGATGGCACCAGTTACATTGCGCAGGCATCTTGCCTCCTTGGTGGAGGCCGGAATGATCATTCGGCGCGATAGCCCGAATGGAAAGCGCTATGTTCGCCGCGATCAGGAAGGTGAATTGAAGACCGCATTCGGCTTTGACCTGCTGCCTTTGGTGGTAAAGGCAATCGAGTACGAGCAACTTGCTGCAACTATTCGCGCTGAGGATCTGGCAAGACGCATCTTGCGAGAGCAGGTAAGTCTTCATCGTAGAGACATTGCCAAGATGATTATCTTTGCTGAGGAACAGGCTTTTGAAGGCCCTTGGGATGCCCTCAGTGAGAGATTTATGCCCCTTGCGCGCCCGCTCCTAAGAGGTTTGGACAGGGTAGGTCTCGAGGCATTGGCAGTGAGTCTGGCCGATTTGCGCGCAGATGTTGAGAAGTTATTGGAATTCAATAATAATTCAGCTAAATCAACCGCCAGTGACGTTCAAAATGAACGGCACATACAGAATCAAAACTCAGACTCTAAATTTGACTTTGAACCTGGCTTTAGAAAAGACCAAGGGGCAGATCGTGGTGATCATCCGGATTGGAATGATGAAGCTGATACCAAAGAACTGCTCAGTTCACCTCAACCGGTGCGCAGTGGTTTAAAGCCGCCAAAAGCCTTTCCGCTGGGACTGGTCCTAAAAGCTTGCCCTGACATAATCGATTACGCACTCGGCGGGATAAATAGTTGGTCTGATCTCATACAAACCGCAAATCTTGTTCGGGTAACCCTCGGGATTAGCCCTGATGCCTGGAACCAGGCCATGGAGATATTCGGTCCCAATGAAGCGGCAATTGTTGTTTCGGCGATCCTTCAAAAGGGTGAAAGTGTTTTAAGTCCGGGCGGATATCTGCGCGCGCTGACAGATAAGGCCCGGGCCGGCTCCTTCTCGTCAGGTCCATTGCTGATGGGCTTACTCCGGGCGAGTACAATCAAACATGAGGCGGAGGCTGGATAAAGATGGGTACGAGCAATTTTTTATGATCGCTTGGTGATCGACGGATTTGCAATTGGCATGATAAGCCACTCTTCGATGGAATGACGGAACAGAATATGAGCAGACTCGACAGTTTTATCCGCCGGATGACAGCACAGCGCGATATCCTCAATCATATTTGTGATGGTGTGAAGTATTTGGACGGGCCTGTGATCGAGTTGGGTCTCGGAAATGGTCGAACCTATGACCATCTCCGTGAAAGATTTCCGGACCGAAGAATTATTGCTTTTGATCGTGCTGTCGGATCACACAAGAGTTCTACGCCTCAGCCAGATAACCTGATTATTGGCGAGATACGTGACACGGCACAAACATTCGTCGGCGTGGATGCGGCACTTGTTCATGCTGATATTGGTACCGGATATGACGAGAAGGATGCTGTGACACTGACATGGCTGCCGCAATTGGCGGTGGCGCTTTTAGCGCCGCAGGGAATTGTGGCTAGCGGGCTTGAGCTGCGTCATCCAGCACTCGAACAATTGCCGCTTCCTGCAAGCGTAAAGCCAGGTCGTTATTTCCTATATCGGCGCGTTGAGTAGCAGAATGTCAAACTGAGGTTCGGTAAGCGGGAGAGCAGAAACTTTGATTGCCTCGACGTGATCTTCGCGAAAAATGAGGCAATCCTCGTAAAAGCGGCCCAGATACTGCGTGAAAGCGATGGATTGTTCCCGGCCGTAAAATATCGGTGAAAACTCCATATAGAGCGGTATTTTTCTCTTTAATAGCGTCTGCATGGAGTTACAAGCAACCGGTTCGTATCCTTCAATATCCATCCATATAAGGCCGATTTCTTGCGGCAATATATTTGCTTCGGAGAGAATTGCGTCTACGGGTTTTACAGGCACGGTGATTTTATGATCGTGCTTGCTTTTCCTGGAAGTACTGCTTTTCCCGTGATTGTTCTGATGTTGGAAAAAATCAATCTCGCCTTCAACGTCGCCAGCAGCGCATTGTATTGGAAGTATTTTAGCCTGCAGATGGTTCTGAGAAATATTGTGTTGCAACAGTTCGAAGTTGCGAGGATCGGCTTCTATGCTGATGATCCGTGAAAATACCTGGCTCAGTGCAAAATAGATCGTTTGGGTTCCGATGTTCCCGCCAATCTCAAGCAAAGTACTTTCACCGCTCAAAAGCTTCTTTTCCCGGAGTGTTGAAAGTAACCGGTCAACGTGATCTCGCTCAAAATTGCCTTTGCGAAAAACTTTCTTCCCAATGTAGTCGTGTGGAGACACTGTCATAAGATGATCGCCACAATTAACGGTCAAATTAACGACCCGTGGACCAATTGTATTGATCAAGAGCTCGCGGCCATACCTGGTATCGAAGAAGCGGGCGACAAGATCGAATTTCCACTTATTAAAGCGTCGGACCCACCGGTTTTTCATAGGAAAGAGGCGCTCATCTGTTGAGTAACAACGTAGATTCTGAGTGGTTCGGCTCGTCCTCTCACCGTTATTTCACGGCCTTCGAGCTGACTGGTATCAGAGCCGGCTTTCTCGATTGTCGGTTCTGACACAACAAGCGTTACATTGAGCTCTTTGGCAATTGTTTCAAGTCGGCTTGCAACGTTCACAGTATCACCTATTGCGGTTAAGCTCTTCACATTGCTGTAGCCCATGGCGCCCACAATTGCAGGTCCCGAGTGAACGCCGATTGCGACGCGCAGAGGGATAGCAAGACCTGTCGAAAGTTCATCGCTCAGCCGGTCTATCTCACGAATGATAATTGCGCAGGCCTTGAGTGCTTGCCGACATGCATCTTCCGGTCGCCCTTGCAGTCCAAACAAAGCCATAGCGCCGTCGCCGATAAATTTGTCTAAACGACCGCCAGCCTGTTCCACTGCTTGGCCTATGATAGCAAAATAGCGGTTAAGCAGGAAAACTACGTCGTAGGGTAGCTGCGCTTCGGTAAGAGTGGTGAAGTTACGAATATCACAAAAAAGAATGACGATTTCTTGCTCGCGGCCAGGATTAACTTGCTGGCTATTGGCAGGCAAGTTGCTCTCCAGAGTTGGCACCAACAATGGAACAATGCTGATGTTATTCAAGGGACGCAGCTGACAAGCGAGCCGAACATCAGGGTCGGCATTGATGCGGTTCAAGGTTGCCTGTTCAGTCGCGTCCGGTTTCAACAGAGTATCGCCACCTTCGATTATTTGGACTCGGCATGTGGAGCAGCGCCCCTTTCCACCACACACTGCATAGTGAGGGATACCGCCGATCCGGCTTGCTTCAAGAACACTAAAGCCGCGGGGAACGCGAACTGTTTGGCCCTCAGGGTAGCGTATTTCGATTTGATCGAAACGTTCGCGCCAACTGCGGATAAGGCGCAGGGTTAACACGCTCAACAGACTCGCAGCAAAAAGCCCATAGAGCATGAACTTTATTACCATCAGCTGCTGCGCTGCTGCTGGGCTGACAATACCGCCGCCGTGAGAGCCAATTGGGGAATAACCGCTGCCGTAGCTCGACTGGACAGGTTCGCTGGCAAGAATTCTCCCCGTATAGGCAAAACCCAAAAGGCCAAGAACCGGCAGCAGAATTGCTAGCGTCAAAAAGAATGGAGCTGCTCGGGAATACCAGTCGCGATACCGCAACCAAAAGTGTACTCCAATGCATCCATGCGCCCATACAACCAGAAGCGCCAAGGATTGTCTTAAAGCGTTGCCGGAGGATTCAACCCATAGACTCCTGATGACAAATTCATATGTGTCGTGCAGACCGACGATCTCATATCGGATGCGTGTACTGACGACATGTTCAATCAACAGAGCAGGAATTAATAGCCCGAGTATGATTTGGCTGGCTTCTCGCAATGGCATGACCAATGTGCGACGCAGATAAATTGATCTCATGACAAGCGCTACGTGAGTGACTGCAGCTCCGTAAAACAGAATTGTACCTACCGGATTTCTCCAAATTGCGAGAAACCAGTGACGCCCCTCTTCCGCAGCTTTAAGAGAGATCAGGTTGAGCGAATGGTTGGCCAGATGAAGCATGACAAAAGCGAGCATAATCAGCCCCGAGATCAAGCGTATTCTGCGCAATGATCGTTCGGAACTGATTGTATTGGTGGCAAAAGCTGTCATGAAATCCGTAGCAATTTCTGTCTGGTTAGCTTAGTTGACCCGATGTGGTTTGGCGAGTAGGGCGATGCACTCGCTCTGCCCGTTAAAAATGGCAAGACAAAGCCTTAATCGTTGACGATATTTTGCAGCGACTGCAAACGTCAGCCTCGGGGCCGAGCCCTTGTGAAGCAGTTTATCTTCCCGCATGGTGCGGCAGGTTTGTTGAGAAGGTTATATTGCTTCGCACATGCACATTGCTTTTTATGCTCCGTTGAAATCTCCTAATCATCCTGTTCCTTCGGGGGACCGTGCCATGGCACGGCTTTTAATCCAGGCAATGCAAAGGGCGGGCCACCGCGTAGAGATCGCCTCGGAACTAAGAAGCTTTACCAAAACGCCTGATCAGACTCTTCTATCCACGATCCGCGGCGGTGCAGAACAGGAGCGCGGTCGGCTCGCAGATCTATGGCAATTGGGAAACAAGCCCGATCTATGGTTTACGTACCATCCCTATTATAAAGCACCGGATCTGGTGGGGCCGAGTTTGGCGACTATGTTTGAACTGCCTTACATTACTGCCGAGGCCTCATATTCCAAACGCCGCGATGATGAGGAGTGGGCAGAACAGCAATCATATGTTGTCAATGGCGTTCGGCAGGCCGCAGTAAACATCTGTTTCACGCGAAGAGATGAGGTCGGACTTGAGCAGATCGTATCTAAAAAGCGCTTGAAAAGATTGCCGCCATTTATCGACATTGCGGCTTTTTCCGATGAGCCAACTGCGGTTACTACCAATCAACTTGTTACCGTTGCCATGATGAGGTCGGGTGACAAACTGGAAAGCTACCGGATGCTGGCAGCGTCTCTGGCGCTTCTGGGTGATATGCCCTGGAGATTGAGGATTATTGGCGACGGCCCTGCCAGCGCCATGGTGAAGGCTTGTTTCGCCGGTATAAGAGAAGATCGCATAGAATGGCTCGGGCAACAACAATCCCGGGAAGTCACGAAAATCCTCTATGAATCGGACATTTATGTCTGGCCGGGTTTTGGCGAAGCCTATGGAATTGCTTATCTTGAAGCACAGGCAGCTGGCCTGCCGGTTATAGCTCAAGCAGTGGCAGGTGTTCCAGAAGTTGTAAAAAACGGAGTAACAGGAATTCTTACGCCAGAAAATGATGTGGCTGCCTTTAGCAGAGCAATTGAGCATTTATCTCTTAACAATGAGCAGCGCTTGGTTATGGGAAATGCAGCAAGACAATTTGTTTTCAAAGAGCGTTCGCTTGAACTGGCATCAGCGCAGTTAAATCTCCTGTTGAGATCTTATACGGAACAAGACCGATGATTGAAGATGCCGTTTGGCAACCGTTGCGAGACGAGCTGTCTCGCTGGATAAATGCTAGTCGGAGCGTGCAATTTTGGTTACGCGATGATGATGCCGTGGAGCCTAGCGATGCTCTGAACCGTTTGCTGATGCTGAGCAATGAGTATGAGGTCCCCGTACTATTGGCGGTGATACCGTCTTTGGCTGGTGCGCCGCTCGCCGACCTGTTAGAGCCCGAGCGTTTTGCCGCCGTTGCGACACACGGCTGGTCGCACGAAAACCATGCTGGGAAAGGCGAAAAGAAACAGGAGCTGGGTGATCATCGACTTTTGAAAGTAGTTCTCCACGAACTTGATGAGGGAAGGAGTCGCATCGCTAAGTTGTTCCCCAAACAAGCTTTGCCGATACTTGTGCCGCCATGGAATCGTATTGATTCTTCATTGCTACCTCACTTAAACAGTGTGGGATTTGCGGCGCTTTCAGTTTTTGGGAAGGGAAGCGCTGGCCAAGGGCATATTCCGGCCGTGAACACCCACATTGATTTGATTGATTGGCATGGCACTCGCGGCTGTCGGGATCATAATGAGCTGGTCGCCGAAATAGTCATGGAAATGCGTGGACGTTTTGAAGGTGATGACAGTACCATTGGTATTTTGGGTCATCACCTCGTCCACGACGAATCCGCCTGGATTTTCTTGAAGCGGCTGTTCGAAATTACGACTGAGACAGGAGGTTGCCGCTGGGTCTCGGCAGCGGAACTGATTTAAAGCCTTCCTGCTTCAGATGCATAGGCCCTAAAGATCAATGACCTGAAAATCACGTGCCGCAAATGTTTGTTCGAAACGCAACTTTGCAAGTCGTTCAAATTCGTCAATCTCGTCATCCGTCCGGGAAGGCGCGTGATGGAACAAGGCCAGTTTGCCGATTTTTGCAGCTTCCGCCAGCTTGACGCCGTGTTGCCATGTTGAGTGGCCGTAACCAAAGCGCCGCGGCATCTCGTCTTCGGTATACGTACAGTCATAAACAACGAGGTCAGCATCCTGGATGAGCCCGAGAACGGCGGGATCCAATTCGCCATCAACATGCTCAGTATCGAATATCAGCGCGAGGACACGCCCCGCCCATTCGATCCTGTAACCGACACAGCCACCCGGATGGTTGAGTTTATCTGTGCGTATGACAACCTTTTCAAACGGAGTGAGAGTGTCCCCGGTACGAAAATCCTGGAAGTTGATACAGGCTTGGCAAATATCGGATTCTATCGGAAACCAAGGCGGACGCATGAACTGCTTGATCATTTGTCCTGTCGTCATTTGCCCTGCCAGATGGCCGGACCAGAGACGGACGCTCATCATGGGATTATAAAGAGGCGTGAAATAGGGCAGGCCAATAATATGGTCGTAGTGACTATGGGTATAAATGATATCGAGCTGTTCGACGCCTTCCCGTGACAAAGCTTCGCCAGCCTGCCGCACACCCGAGCCGGTATCAAAAATTAATCGGCGGTTTCCGCACTGAACTTCAATGCAGGCAGTATTTCCACCATACCTTACGAACTCCGGCCCCGAAACCGAAACACTGCCTCGCGTTCCCCAGAATTTCACCCGAAATACTTGGTCGTTCATTCTGCTCTTTACACCTAGTTCCCCATTTTGGGGGATATCGTAGTCAAACTGTGATCGTTATGCGAGGCTTGTATTCCTTTTTATTGACAGGCTACGCATTAAAAATTCGCTTCTGTTGATATGTAGGCGATAGCAACTTGCTTTTTAAGGTTTATGACAATTAACCAATACAAATAGAATAGTTTATCACTTGAACGGCTCGCTCATGACTTCATCCAAATTTGCTCGTATCGCCGTTATTGCAGATGCTCATTTCCACGATCTCTATGGCGATTATGATTTTGAGGGGATAGAGGTCGAGGGCCGTCGGATGATGGCCCGTAGGCTAACTGATACGATGCGCTCTACCCGCGTTTTCAATGAGAGTTATCAGGCACTAAGGAGTGCGCTTGATAAAATCGTGGCCCGAGGTATCAACCTCGTCGTTTTACTCGGCGACTATTCCGACGATGGTCAAATCAGTACAATTTCAGCACTTAAAAAATTGCTCGATAGTTACAGCAAAGATCATGGCCTCGTTTTCGTCGGAACGGCAGGAAATCACGACATTTTTGGCCAAAACGGCCGTCATCATGCCAAGCGATTTCTCAATGCGAATGGCACCTATACGACCGTCGCCAGCGACAGTGAATTTATCGATGAAGACGCTGAGGCGATGGTGTTCAGCGATAAAATGTACTGTTTGGGATACCCTGCAGGCTTGCAAGAGCTTCCCGATCTAGGCTTTTTTTCAAAAACAGATGCCATCCATTGGGAAACGCCTTTTGGAAGAGATACCGACTGGGAGAGCCGCCTTTATAATGCCTGTTCCGCTGATGGGAAAAATGAATATCAACTGATGGATGCATCCTATCTGGTTGAACCGGTACCAAATCTTTGGCTGCTTATGATAGATGCCAATGTGTTTGAACCTAATAATGGCGATCTTTCAAATGCCGGTTCTGCTGCATTCATAGACAGCACAAATGCGGGCTGGAATGCTATGCTTGTTCATAAACCTTTCATCGTGGATTGGATGAAAGATGTTTCAGCAAGGGCCAGACTTGAGGGGAAAACACTTCTGGCTTTCTCCCATTATCCAATGATCGACATGATGGATAATACTGCGGCAGACGAAAAGACATTGTTTGGTATGACAAGTTCTGTCAGGCGAACACCGTCCGGAAAGGTCGCTGACACAGTTATAGAAGCTGGAGTGTCCATACATTTCAGTGGCCATCTCCATGTGAATGACACGGCCAGAGTTTCGAACATCAAAGGCACTTTAACGAATATAGGTGTACCTTCCCTTGTTGCATTTCCTCCAGCGTTTAAGATTCTAACGATTGAAGATGAAATGATGAATGTCGAGACAGTTTCGTTGTGCGATGTGCCAATAGATAACAGGATCAACCGTCAGTACCGAACTGAAATCGCTGTCACAAAAAAGAATGTCGGCTCTATGCTGGATGCCAGTGACTATGGCGAGTTTCTATCGGCTCACGTGGATCAATTGGTCATACATCGCTATTTGAAGCGGGAATGGCCGCCAAAACTTGCACAAGTGGCTAGGCAGTTGAATCTCGGTGATCTGTTTCTGCTGGCTCGGTCCGAGAAGATCATGGATTGGGACGAAGTCATTCCGACATTGAAGGCTGAACGTTCCTGCTCAAATTTGGTGCCGGAAACCCTGGGAAAAATGGATTCCGTGCTAGCTCTCGATATGATTGGCGACTGGTATCGCTTGCGAATGGGCAGCGAGATGGCTTTAGACTGGATATCAGCAGACAGAATGGCGATGTATCGATTGTTGATCGAAGCCTACAAATGCGACACCAGTAAGGATGGGGAACCCAAACGCATGTTTGCCACAATGTTTCGAATGATGGCAGCATATATGTCGGGGCTACCGTCCCGCAATTTCTCTGTTTCGCTTCAAACGGGCCAAGTAATGCGTCAATAGCGGTAATAGTTACTTGGAAGCGTGCTGCTTTTGTTTGCTACGAGCTTCACTGAGTTCGGTTGTTGTATGGCTTAGACGGTCTGCAAGAACGCGCATGATTTCGATCGTCATTTCCGGATAATCGCTCAGGAGCTTGATAAAGTGGTCCTTGCTTATTCGCAGGGCCTCCAGCGGCGAGTTTGCCCTGACCGTAGCGGTGCGGGAGACATCGCAAAGGATCGCAATCTCGCCAACGATTGAATCATGTTCGATCTCGGCGACCTTTATCTCGCCGCTCGGGCTGTCGGCGAGAATGTCAGCTGCGCCTGACAATATCACATAGGCGGCATCAGCTGGATCACCTTGATTGAACAGTACTTGGCCAGACTTGTAGCTTACGCGCTCCGATGTAAATGCGAGAAGTTTCAGTTTTGCGGGAGCAACGCCCGAAAACAGTGGCACCCGCCGCAACATTTCCACTTCGTCTTTGAGCAGCATATGCGTAGCATCCCCTGTGACAGTCATCGGATTTTATGAAGCCAATTGTTTAAATACACCGTTTTTCTCCAGAAGAGTAGCATGCGTTCCGTCTTCCACCAGTGCCCCATTGTCAAATACTATGACTCTGTCGAACAGCTTGGCCAGGCTCGTATTGGAAAGCACCCAAATGATCGACGGTGAATGGCCCTCTTCGTGAAGATTCTCCATAATGTTGTGAGTGATCTTATCCTGAATCCGTTGGTCGAGTGCTGGAAGCGGGCGATTAAAAATCAAATAGTCGGATCGTTTAAGCAGGGCACGCGCCACATTTAATTTCTGACGCTGAACATTTGTCAGGCGCTTGCCGCCTGACCCTACGTCGAAATCAAGGCCAATGGAAAGAACGCTCTCGAAAAGACCGAGCTTATTGAAGATGTCACGCATTATATCGCGCAGTTTGTCGGTACCATCCGCTTGCGCAAATCCAACTCGTCCGAAAAGGACATTGTCCAAGAGTGTTGCGGATGAGATGAACTTCTTTGGGTCATAGCGTTCGATGACTTCCTTGAGGTCCGCAGGTAAGTTTTCATGGAAGCGGGCCCGCGCATCTACAATCTTGGCCATTAGTTCATCATTCAGCAAACCAAAGCGGTGCCTTGGCTCGATATAAGAAAAGCTCAACCGGATAATGTTTGAGCGTTCTTCTGGGGAGGCCGCTTCGAATCCACGGCCCTGCAATTTCTGCAGAAGAATCTGGTAGGCAGGAATGTCGTCAGCCGTCATGAATGTCAGCTGTTGGAAGAACGGGTGATCTGGCGGCAAATCCTGGAACAGCTCGACGGCGTTCGAAGCGATTTCCAGACCCATGAAATACAGATCAATATAAAGGTCGTTCTCTCGCAGAACCGAGCGGAAGTAAGGATGAGCCGCAAGTTTCCGGTTGGTCATCATGGGGCGTTTCATCGTGCCGAACAGAAGATTTTCCCCGATGGTCGCTTGTGGGTTGTACTCTTTCAGCTTGAACGGAACGACCAGATCTTCGAGGCCCTCTTTCTTTAGCCGTTTGCGAAGGGCTTCACGCAGTTCGACGATTCTATCGGTAAGATCGCTATGCGTGGCGGTGTTGACCAATGATCGCAGCGCCATATCCTGAATATCCTGCGAAATCATGACCGCATCGAGAACGGGTCGCACTACTTTGAAAAGGTCGTGAGGACCGGTCACACCCGCAGAGGTATAATCCACCCAGTCGCTGTTGAGATCGAGTTCTGGGTTGCCAGCGCGACGTGCCTCATTGATGTTCCATTTATAGTTGATCGCCTGCTTTCCTTCATATTCGACCTTCGTCAAAGGGGCGTGTTTAAGCCCGTAGAGAAGATTGTCGCGAAGTGTTCCATGGAAGAAATAAGTATCAGATGCGGCATAAGCGATCCTGCGGCCCGTGACCGACTCGGGCAGTTCAAGCAAATCGGTTCCGTCAATCGTAATACGTCCCTGATCTGGCCAGACCAACCGGGCAAACGCTTCCGCGAGGGCTTCAGCTCCACTGGCGCTGTTGCCAACGACGGCAACAGTTTCAGAAGGATTTATCTCAACCGAGATATGGTTGAGCAGGGGTGCGCCGCTATCGTCCAGAACAGTTAGATTGACTGCATGCAAAGAATGTTCAAGGCGACCTGCCGGGGTAGGCGCAAGAGCTTGAATCTTGGGATCAACCAGTCGGTCCACATTAAACTGCTCGACGACCTGAGCGTACTTAACCTGAACATCCTGACGCGCCTGATCCCAATCGATCAACTCTTTCAATGGCCCAGGTAAATCCTTGTATGCATTGATCACGGCAACGAGCTGGCCAATATCCAGCCTGCCCTGCAAAGCCAAAACACCACCGATGGAGTAGAACAAAAACGGTGTGACTTGCGCCAGAAAATTATTGATGAACTTGACCAAAAATTTCCATTGATAAAGATCGTACCGGATCGAGAATATAAGTCCCAGACGCGCCGCTATATCGGCGCGTTCGTAGTTAGAGGTATCATTGCCGTGAATGGTGCCAATGCCATCGACAATTTCACCCACACGACCTGATAACTCGCGAGCCGTCAGCTGTCGCTGCCGTCCAAGCTCCAGCAATCGCTTGCGCATGCGCGGGATAACGACGCCCTGTATGGCTACAATCCCGGCCGCGATCATTCCAAGCCAGAAGTTCTGCATGATGATGAAGACAAGAGCGGTTAAAGCCTGCCCCCCAAGCAAGGCAGGCTGCACAAATGCGTCGCCGGTGAAGCCACCCATCGGCTCAACTTCATCCTTGATCATGGTGGCAATTTCTGCCGACTTTACCCGCTTGAATTGGGACGGGGGAAACCGGAGTACACGATCGATCAGTTCAAAGCGGATACGCCGCAGCATTCGCTCACCAAGGCGGCCTTTATAGGTATTGATATAAAGCTTGAAGAGCCCATTCACGATGACGAGAAGAAGGAAAACCAGGCTGAGCGCCATCAATGTCTCGAAGCGGGTCAGTTCGAGACCGTTAAAGAATGTAACTTCGCCCACGTAAGGAATATCGTACCGGATACGCATAAAGGTCTGCGTCGCTCCAGGCGATTCAAAGCCGGTACCTTGTATGGGACCGTTGACAATCTGCTTTGGCAAGTCGAACGATAGAAAATACGGGATCATTGAAACGGCTACAACGATCAGAATCCATATCTGCTGTAGTCGTGTATTCGACCAGATATACCGAGTTAAACTTTTTTCCATGAACAACCGTAAGCTGTGACGTCAGCAGTAATTTAGATCGTGAAACAGGCGGAGCGGTGGAGATGACCTTGTGGGCTGAATCACCTGAACTTACATCATCAGAGCCAATGACGCCATATAACACGGCACTGTAGGTGCTTATTCTGACAAATCAGTCTCAGAGCATGCGCCGCAATAATGCTGCGGTCTGCTGAGCACCATTCAAGTCCAAGTTGTGTTTTGGCCAATGCGCCTCGTTGACGGCAGATGCAATGGCGCTTGTAAGAATATCGCTGTTCAAGCCGCCTTCCGGTAGTGCAATTGCCAAGCCGAGAGATTCAAGGCGCGTAGCGCGAACACTTTGCTCTGTTTCACCCCCTGCGGTGAACGGAACGAGAATCGAACGGCATTTGGCGCGAAGTATATCGCAAACCGTATTGTAACCGGCTTGGGAAATTGAAAGTCGTGCGTTTTGAAGCAGACCAGGAAAGTCCTGACGAAATCTCACAACAGTGACGTTGTCAGGTGCTTCAGCGGATAGAGCTGCAAAATCAGGCTCGGGAAGATTGGGGCCAGCGATAAGGCACCAGCTGCCCTTAAAACCGGATTGGACGGCGCACTGATATGCGGATCGAAGAAGTTCCGCACCGACAGCACCTCCGCCTGCCGAGACGACAATATCAAAATTGTCATCGGCAGGAGAGGGAGCCGGTCCGGTTACAAGCCCTGTATAAAGAACCTTGTCAGCAATCAGCTCTGCCAATGGAAAAGTGTCGGGCAGAGCTATAAAATTGGGATCGCCATGGACCAGGACGTGATCAAAATGCGACTTGATCAGCGAGACGGTTTCTTCATCGCGTCCCGGCTTTGTCCGCTCCTGAAGTATATCGCGTACTGATGCCAACAATATTGGCCTTGGAGAAGCGGTCTTGATAGCTTCCAACAGCGGCATAAGCTCAAAGCGCATTTGTCTTCGGCCAAAAGGGAAGGCTTCAACTATCACGATATCGGGTTGCACTTCGTGGAAAGCTTCAAGCAGAAGCTTGCGACGATTGTTGAGATAATCGTCGTCGGCAGGCTTGCCATTCCCGTCGACAAGTCCGTTGAAACCAGCATTTCCCGCGAGCAAGGGCGGCAAAGCGATCTGCTTTACGCCGGGTCCAGGAAATCCTCGCACATTTGATCCACCGGTAACCATGCTTACATCAAAGCCGTCATCGACAAGCGCGCGCGAAATATGACTCGCCCTTGCCAGATGTCCTATTCCAAGCAGATGCTGGACGTAAAAGAAGACGCGTGGTGATTTCATGATTTCTGCCACTCATCTTCAAAGAGCCGGGTAAGTTGCCGGATACTGGAAGTATGGTCGAAATGCTCTCGAACGCGGCGCCCTGCAGCCAGACCAAGTCGACGTCTCAAATCTGGCTCGCGGATGGCCCGCTCAATGGCGACGGCCAAAAGACGGGGGTTCTCAGGTGGCACGACAAAGCCGTTTTCTCCGCCGGTCAACAGCTCTGGAATTCCCGAAATATTGGTAGAGATGCAGACGAGATTTTGACTTGACGCCTCGACGAGTACATTGGGCAGTCCATCGCGATCACCGTCTGCAGCTACGCGACATGCCAACGCAAAAATGTCTGACTGCCGGTAGTGGCTCAGCACCTCTTCTTGAGCGAGGGCACCTTTCCAAAAGATGCGATCTGATATGCCAAGTGATTCAGCGAGCGGTTTGAGCTTCGACAGTTCATCACCGCCACCGATGTGAGTGAACTGCCAATTGATATCAGGCGATAATTGAGCCAGCGCCTGTAAAAGGATATCATAACCCTTTTTCGGCACCGCACGGCCGACGCTAAGTATCCGCACCGGATCAGACTTATCGGTGCCGTCGCGGTCGGATCTTCGTTGGTCGAAATGCCCAAAACGGGTCAAGTCGAGCCCATGATAGCTTAAATGTACCTCATCTTTTCGATCAGTAAGTTGGCGCATATGCTCGAAACCGGAACGGGTGCAGGTAACACTCCAGCGTGCCTTTGCCAGTTTTTCGGTTAGCTCCCAGTCTGGTGAAGTCCAGATATCTTTAGCGTGGGCGGAACAGGTCCACGGAACGCCGGTCAAAATGCTTGTATAGGCAGTCACTGATGCTGGCGTATGGATAAAATGTGCATGCAACCATTCGCCGGCGTCTGGCCATTCATGGGCCAGTACCAATGCTTGTCCGAACCGGCGAAAACGATTGCGGGTTTTATCACGCAGGAGATCAGTCCAGAATTGACGAAGCAACGGTCGAAATCCGGGGCGCTTCCAACTACCAATCAGGCCGCGTAATACCCGCAGCGGCTCGTTATGAAGATATTCCGGCAAATAGACGACCCGAGCCTTGATCTCATCATGTATTGGATGGCGTTTCTTATCAGTAGGCTTGCGCATGGATATAAGGGTGAGGTCAAATCCTGCACGTTCAAGCCCAAGCAGTTCCTGCGCGATGAAGGTTTCTGAAAGACGCGGATAGCCCTTCAGAACAACCAGTGTTTTACGGCGTATAGTCAAAATGCTTGCTCTTACTCGGCGACCGCAGGAAGCGGTTGATTTTCTCGGTCCTCCAGCCATTCTCCAACTATTTCGGAGATGTGCACCAGCCCTTCGAGACGCATGCCTTCACCTTTGCCGCTTTGGGAGGGAGGTGCCCGTTCAGGAAGACGCTTGAGCACTTCTGCAAGTCTTAACGGATCCTCAGCTTCTTCAGGCAGCAGCATCTCAATCAAACCAAGCTCAGCGGCTCGTTTGGCCCGGATCAATTGCTCTTCACGAGGAGCAATACGCGGCACGATCAAGGCGGGCTTATCGAATGACAATATCTCGCAATAGGTATTGTAGCCGCCCATGGCGACTACTGCCTTCGCTCCTGCAATCAATTCCTCCATGCGGTTGTCAAACTCGATAACCTGTATGTATGGAATTTTACTGCCTTTCTTTACCAGCTTCGCCCGTTGTTTGGCAGGCATATAAGGTCCCAGAACGATGAACGCTTTATGTTGTAATGAGGGATCTTGCTGGTAGGCATGAATGACATTGTGAACGAGGTCTGCACCATCGCCGCCACCGCCCGTGGTGACCAGAATATAGTCGCCGTCAGGAACATGCACGGAAGCAGCTTCATGCGATACGCTGCGTTGCAAAAAGCCAACAAACTTCATCTTGTCCCGGATAGTCTCCGGTACTTCAAGGTCAACCAATGGGTCATAAAAATCCGGCGGACCATAGACCCATACAGTGTCATAGAGCTGATCGATCTTGTTGATAACCTGATTTTGCTTCCATTCTGCTTCCAGAAGGTGCGGAGCATCCATCACTTCCCGCAAACCAAGGACGAGCGTGGTTCCTCGCGACTTGAGATAGGTTAGAGTTTCTTCAACTTCCCCCTTGAGGCCCATGGGCTCCTTGTCGACGATAAAAATGTCAGGCTGAAACGTTTCTGCGGTATGTCTTATGATGGATTGCCGCATCTTCAGCGTTTCGTGCAGATCAATATGCCGAGCCAGAGATGTATATTCTCCGTTTCGCAATTTGATGACGCTTGGCACCTTAACAAAGTCCACCCGCGCGCGATAATCAAACGCACCCGCAATGGTCGCACCCGATATGATCAGGATGTTCAATCCCCGGTAATCTTCAACAAGCGAATGTGCAATAGTTCTGCACCGCCGCAAATGACCCAAGCCGAACGTATCGTGACTATACATCAGGATCCGTGCATCCTCGAAACGACGCATCATTGTCGGAACTTTCTTTTTTGCGGACAGGCCCGCGCGATATCATTCAAATAGGCGATCAATTGCAAACTACCAGCCTCTTATCTGTATGGATCAGCGGCGTCGCGCAACCCATCTCCCAAGAAATTGAACGCCAGGATAACAAGAATGACTGGAACCATCGGGAAAAGGAGCCAAGGGTAGAACGCTATAACGCTGACGCTTCTTGCCTCCGTGAGTAATATGCCCCAGCTGGTTATAGGTGGTCTCAAGCCCAGTCCGAGAAAGCTCAGGGCCGTTTCGCCAAGGATCATTCCGGGAATGGAAATTGTGGCAGTTGCAATGAGGTGCGACATAAAGCCTGGAACGAGATGCCGCCCGATGATGCGGCTGCTCTTGGCTCCCATAAGCTGTGCCGCCAATACATAATCTTCTTCGCGCAGAGCGAGCAACTTGGAGCGTACCGATCGGGCAAGACCCGTCCAGTCGAGCATGCCAAGAATTATGGTTATGCCGAAATAGATCAGTATGGGGCTCCAGGTCACCGGCATGATGGCTGCAAGAGCCATCCATAGCGGCAAGCTAGGCAATGATTGTAAAACTTCGATAACACGCTGAACCAGCAGATCAAAGACACCGCCATGATAGCCCGCAAGCCCGCCAATAATGATGCCGAGAACAAAGCTTATGGTGATGCCGATCAGCCCGATGGTCAAAGATATCCGCGCACCGTAGATGATGCGCGATAGAACATCTCGTCCCAGACGGTCGGTACCAAGAAGAAACATCTGGCCGCCCTTGGCAGGACACACGAAATGGATATTGGACTGTATTAGTCCCCAAAACCGATAATCATCGCCCCTGCAGAAAAAACGGAGCGGCTGCACATCGTCCATTTTGTCCGTATAGACGCGTTTCAGCGACTGCATGTCCAGGCTCATTTCACGGCCATAGACAAAAGGTCCAACGAAATTGCCATCCTGGAAAAGATGGACGCGTTGGGGAGGCGAATGAATAAAATCGACATTGCGTGTGTGCAGATTATATGGAGCCAGAAACTCGGCAATGATGATCATTCCATAGAGCAACAGCAGGAATATGCCCGATGCCAGGGCAATTCTGTGGCGCTTGAATTTCCACCACATCAATTTGAGTTGAGAGGCGAGATGAACCTTCGCCTGGGCTTCGGTCATCTCCTCGATCGACATCGGATCGAACGGTGCCGACGATACAAAATGCTGCAGGGGCGCGCCGGGGAGAGGTATTTGATCCGTCACTTAGTGCTCCTGCCAGCAAGCCGGATACGGGGGTCAAGAAAAGCAAGAGCGATATCGGAGATAAGGACACCAATAACGGTCAGGAATGCGAGAAACATAAGAAATGAGCCAGCAAGATACATATCCTGGCTTTGAAGCGCTTTTATGAGCATGGGGCCTGTCGTTTCAAGTGATAGAACGATCGCCGTAATTTCCGCACCGGAGATGATTGCTGGCAGAATGGATCCGATATCGGAGACGAAAAAGTTGAGAGCCATGCGAAGTGGGTATTTAATCAGTGTTTTGAATGGATGAAGCCCTTTCGCCCTTGCCGTCATGACGTATTGCTTTTGCAGTTCGTCCAAAAGGTTGGCGCGCAGACGGCGGATCATTCCTGCAGTTCCAGCCGTTCCAACGATAATAACCGGTATCCACAAGTGTGAAAGAATGGACCGCGCTTTCTCCCAACTCATTGGTTCATTGAGGTATTGCTGGTCCATCAAATGCCCTATGGACGTGCCGAACCATACATTGGCGAAATACATCAAGATCAGCGCGAGCATGAAATTGGGAATGGCAATGCCAAGCAGGCCTAGAAACGTCAAGCCGTAGTCGCTCCAGCTATATTGGTGTGTCGCCGAATACATGCCGATAGGAAAAGCAATCAGCCAGGTGAAAAGAATAGTGACGAAGGACACAAGGATGGTCAGCCACATGCGATCGCCAATGACTTCGCTAACGGGCAATTGATACTCGAACGAGTAACCAAAATCGCCTTGCAACATGCCCCCAACCCAATAAAAATAGCGCAGCACCGGAGGTTTGTCCAAGCCGTATTGACTGCGCAGTTCTTCCAGATCCTGTATGTTCACCGTCTCACCTTGAGCCTGCATTTCTGCAATTTGGCTATCGATGAAGTTGCCTGGAGGCAGCTCAATGATTACGAAAACGAGCGCGGATATGATCAGCAGAGTGGGGATCATGGCGGCAATGCGCCAGAGTATATAACGGAGCATCTCTAAACTTGCTCCGTCTCAAGCCAGAATGTATCGGGCATATAAATACCCAAAAAGCATGTGGGATCAAAACCATAGAGACCCCGTTCCGGCAGGTTTTGCAACTTGTTCGAATGAAGCACGGGTTGCAACGTGCCATTTATAAGCCCGATCGAGAAAACCTGGCTCGTAAAAATTGAAAGCATTTGATGCCAAATGGCGGTTCGCTCATCCATGCTTCTCGACTCCCGCCAGCCTGTTTGCAGGCGTATCAACTCTTGCGCTTCAGGCAAATCCGGGGCCTGACCATTCTGGCCGAGTGAAAGGTGATACATGCCCCATAAGGGCCATTGGAGCTGGTCATCTGAGGTTGGTGCCAATTGCTGCGGATTCATATCTGCAGTGGCAACGCCATTCTCGATGCCGTACCAGATCGACATCATAATTCTGCCGGCCTGTGCACGGCTGCGGAAAATATCGCGCTGCGATGTGCGAGTATAAAGTGCAATGCCGATTTTTCGCCAATGATCGGTCACGAGTTCCAGTACATCGGTGTCCAGTGTACTTTCGCCCGGCGTTTCAATGGTAATTTCAGCAAGGCGACCGTCCGGCAGCAGACGGATATTGTCTCCATTGCGTTTTTGCAGGCCCGCCTCGTCGAGCAGAGCATTCGCCTGATCCGGGTCATGGTTAATCCAGGCATTGGCATATTCTGGTTTGTACAGGGGGCTTTCTGGAAGCATCGTATCGGCGCTCGCCGTTCCAAGGCCGTAAAAAACCGCCATATTGATTTCGTGTCTATCAATAGCCAGTGACAGTGCCCGGCGTACGCGCACATCACGGAACAAACCGCGCCATACTTCATCTTTGCAGTTCAGATTGGGCAGAATTGCCACGCGCGACCCTCGTGTCATCTTCCACAGATTGACCTTTACAGGATAGCGCTTCTCGGCATCTTTCAGGAAAGTATAATCATTAAAATCAATGCCTGCTGCCTGAAGGTCGCTCTCTCCCGCACCAGTTTTTGCCGGGATAATGGAAGAGGAACTGACATTCAGAATGACACGGTCGATATAAGGTAATTGTCTGCCATTCTCATCAACGCGGTGGAAATAAGGATTTCGTTCGAAAACAAACTGTTCGGAAGGTGGGGCTGTCGTGTTCCGCCAAGGGTACAGCGTTGGCAAATTGGGATTTTCTGGACGATATTCACGCGCCATCTTGATATGCAGGTCGGCCCATTTTTTCACCCGGTTTTCCTGCATCAACGCAGAAAGCCTGAACTGGTCCTGATACTTTTTATGAAACTGCTTGAGATAGGCCGAGGGGCCATGAATAGCGAGCGGTTGTGGTGCTGCCAGACTCGGCAGAAAATTTGGGTTCGGGGCATCCCAAGAATAGCGCACGGTCAGGTTGTCGACGACTTCAAATCGCGGCAACTTGCCATTGACACGCAGATCAAGTGATCCACCGCCGGGGGTTAGATCTTTGTTGAGAAGTACGTCTTCCCACCAATACCGGAAGTCATCTACCGTCAAAGGCGAACCGTCGGACCAACGATGACCTTCGCGAATGGTAAACGTGAAAACAGTGTCGTTTTCTTCTTGAAATGCCTCGAGAATATCCGGTTGCAGCGTCAGCTTTTCATCATATCCGACGAGCCGGGCATATCCGTAGATCGTCATGAAACGAATGTCTTTGGCGCTACCGATTATAGTGCGGATTGTACCGCCGTAACGGCCAGGTACGCGGCCCATTTCCTTGAGACCAATAATGCGAGGGCGCGTGGGCAATCGCTTGACAAGTGGCGGCAAGCTGCGCGCTCTCAACTGATCAGACAGGAATTCGGGCTCCAGATCGCGATCCGCCGCTGACGCGAAATTCGGAGATAGCAGACATCCTAGTCCGCCAAGCCCGATTGTACCAAGCACTTCGCGCCGCGTTATCACGCTCGTAACTCCCTGGCGTCAACATTGCGTCTGGCCAAAACAAGGTGTCCGCCACCCAGATCAGCCTGGGCAAGATCGTTTGAATCGGTTTCGTCAAAAAACTGCGGTCCCCAGGCTCGTTTGTCCGAGGCACCACTCGCCTTGAGGGTTTTAAAATCAAGAGGGCGGTCCAAATCGGGAAAAGGGACAGCCGCGAGAAGGGAGCGGGTATAGGGATGTATCGGATTGCGCAGAATGATTGCGGAAGGTGCTAACTCGACAATTCGACCAGCACACATGACTGCTATCCGATCAGCCATATAGTCGACCACAGCAAGGTTATGTGAAATAAACAGGTAGGTTAGGCCCAATTTCTTTTGTAGATCCTTAAGCAGGTTCAAAATCTGCGCTTGCACGGAGACATCCAAGGCGGAGACGGGTTCATCGCAAATCAACAATTGCGGTCCAAGCGCCAATGAGCGTGCAATTCCTATGCGCTGACGCTGCCCACCCGAAAAACTGTGCGGATAGCGATTGAGAAAGCGTTGATCAAGCCCGATTGCCTGTATCAAGGCTCGTACTTTTTCCATGCGATAGGCTCTATCCCCGCGCCCATGTATTTCCAGCGGCTCACTCAGAATGTTCTGGACTGTCATGCGCGGAGACAGGGAAGAAACTGGATCCTGAAAAACCATTTGAATATGGGTTCGCAGCTCCATCAGAGCTTCGCCTTGCGCCGCTAGAACGTCAACCTCTCCCTTGCCTTCGTTGAAAGTCACGCTCCCGCTGTCGGGCGTAATGGCACGCATTAAAATTTTGCTCAATGTGGTTTTGCCGCACCCGCTTTCCCCAACAAGACCAAGGCACTCGCCCCGGCGAATGTCGAAACTGACATCATTGACGGCCTTTATGCGTGTCTTGTCCTGCTTGCCAAACATGCCGGATTTGCGAATGGAATAGGTCTTTGTCAGGTTTTTCACACTCAGCAAAATCTCCGGCGTGTTTTCGGGCTTCGGCTTTTTTGCCCAAAGCGTGTCCGAATTGACCGGAACTTCACGCAAAGCCTTCAATCGTTCTCCTGGCTTCATGTCGAAGTGCGGTACGGCAGCCATCAGCCCTTTTAAATACGGATGCTGCGGATTGCGAAAGATAGCATCGACGTGACCCGCTTCCATGATCTCGCCATGATAGATGACCACAACCTCATCGGCCATATTGGCCACGACACCGAGATCATGCGTGATCAACAGCATCGCCATGTTCAACTTTTGCTGAAGGTCCTTCAACAATTCAAGTATTTGAGCCTGTATGGTAACATCGAGGGCGGTCGTCGGCTCATCTGCAATCAAAAGGGCAGGGCGGCAGATCAAAGCCATCGCTATCATTGCCCGCTGGCGCATGCCTCCGGATAACTCGAACGGGTACATGTCATAAGTGCGTGCAGGATTGTGAAACCCTACCAGCCCCAGCATCTCCTCAGTCTGTGCCCTGCGTTCTTCTTTGGTCGCCTGTGTATGGATTTGCAGGACTTCGCTGATTTGGTTGCCGACAGTATGCAATGGCGACAGGGATGTCATTGGCTCCTGAAAGATCTTAGCCATTCGCTTGCCACGCAGATCTCGCAGCTCAGCACCGTCAGGGCGCATTTGCAATATGTCGCTTGCTCTGCCGTTTAGAGGATCGGTGAAAAGAATTTTACCTGTGACGCTGGCCGTATTGGGCAAAATGCCCATAACCGACTGACTTATAACGGATTTGCCGGAGCCAGACTCGCCCACGAGAGCCGTCACTTTACCTGGTAGGACGCGAAGATTGACGCCCTTTACCACATTCATTCGTCCACCAAGCATCGCAAAAGAGATGCCAAGGTTCTCAATGCGTAATAAATCCGTTCCCGACACCATGCGAGCGACTTAATCCTTAAAGGCTGTCGTTTTCTGTCAACTGGAACGAGACTAGCTTACGCTCTTGTCCGAGTCCAGTTGGTTGAATGGCGATTGCCCATGTAGATCAAATACATACTCTTGTTTACGGTACAGGACAGACGGAAGCATCAAGAACATCGGAACAGCGCGGGGAGCGGCGGAAATTGTCGAAATAAAGCGCCCATTCAGTTTTGTCGGCCGCGCGATACGGGCCAAACTTGAAATATTGATTATCGCCTAGCCCTTTGTCTCCATGGCCTATGTTTCCTTTGACGGTCACGATCCATTTATTATTGGCAAAAATCTCAACATGGCCGGATCCGTCCGGACCTGGTTTTGTATATATGGCAAAATCAATCCAGCCCGAATCCGGCGTAGGCAGCTTGTTGCCCCTGTCGGTTACAACAATGGCATCAGTGCAACTGTTGAACTGCTTGCCGTCTTGCGGGGTCCATTTATCATCAGTGGCGATAAGCGCACGCATCTGATTGGTATCAGGTCGATACCAAACCGGCGTCTGTTTGTCGCTGCAAGCCTTTACAGTGCTTGGGCCTGCTGCCTTTGTTGGCGCGATATAATTGGTTTCAATCGTCGCAAAAAGTTTTCCATGATTGAGACGTAATGCCAAAAATGGGCTGAAATCACCCACGGCTTCCGGCCCAATTTCCCTTTTCCACTGCGCGATCAGATAGCGATGATCATCTTTCGGGATCGGATCGGCAAATTTTACCGCGAACCCATACCAGACGCCTTGGTCATAGGGGACGCGATGCTGGGTTTTCTCCCAGACTTCAGCACGCTCGCTGCAGTTTTTTCGCACCTTGGGGCAAAACGGCTTTACGCTTAACTTCAGTGCCCCAGCACCGGTCTGCTTTATCTCGGATTGAAACTCGACTTTACCAGCCTGCTGTTCAAAGTTCTGGCGGTAATAAAGCCCACCTGCGGGGGAGAAATCTTTCCCGTCGAAACCATCAATCAGAACGTCGCCTATGGGTTCTGCTGCCGCACCCGTTGCACTCAAAGCTGCCGCAAGAAAAGCCATAGCGACGTATCTTCCTGTCATTGCATGAATTTCTCTAAGAGGGGACGTTTGGGCGGAGTAGACTTGGCATCTCTGTGAAGTAGCATGACCTGTTCGGCTTCCGAAAGTCCATCATAAGTTATTTCGTCATAGGCATCGTCAAGCTGCGCGGTCTGTCCTGCAGGTTTTGGCAATAGAACCGTTACCTTCTGACCCACACCACGCAATTTTTCCTCGCCAAGAGTGGTCCAATCGCCTCCACAATATGTGGCAAATGCCTGGCTGGCGACGACTTCACGATCATATTTCTTTGTTAGGCTTTGAAGTCTTTGCACCTCATTTACGGCCGATCCGAAAGCCGAAAATGTCAGCCTGTCCTTCAATCCGACATTCCCGAACATGACATTGCCGACATGCAGTCCAATTCCATATTTGATGGCGCTGAGGCCTTCTTGCTGCCGCATGATGTTGAGTTCGGCAACGCGTGCTTGAGCCTTGGAAACAGCAGAAAGGGCGGACTGACACGCGACTTTGGAAGGGTCCTTGTGCCTGCCGCAAGGATAGACGGCAAGAAATCCATCGCCCATAAAGCTCAAAATTTCGCCGCCACCACGGTTGAAGGGCGCGGCGATCGCATCAAAGAAATGGTTGAGGGTATCAATATAGGCCTGCCGCCCTTCTTTTTCTGCGAGCACTGTTGATTGACGCATGTCGCCCATGACCAAGGCGGCGCGAATAGTCTCGCCATCACCCCGGCGAATCTGGCCATTGAGAACGCGCTTGCCAGCATTACCACCAAGGTAAGTGGTCAACATATTGTCGGCGAGTTTTCCCAGAACGGCCATTTTTGCCGCAACAGCAAGATGGTTCTGCAAACGCAAGAGTTTGGCAATCATTGGGTCGCTGAAGCCTTCACTGGAATCAGTTGCCCACGATCCCATCATGCCTTGGGTCGATTGGCCGCCAAAGGACTGCAAAAACGCAAGATAGTCAGTCATGCCTTCAAGTCTGAGTTCATCCAGAACCGGGAACTCCGATGGTCCATCAAGATCGATGCGCCGCCGCAGATGCTCAAGATTGTTGCTGAGCAAATAGAAATAAGGGCTGAGAAGAAACCGTTCGGGTTTTTCACCAGGATTGTGGCGGTAACCTTCCACAGTCATGCCGCTTGAACGCTTCCAGGTAAAACCGAGAGCGTCGTAAAGGGGGTGAAGCATTGAAAAGGAAAGATTGACGCGGGCTATTGGTAGGCCCGCCGCTGCAATGCGCTCGCAAAATCCGCGCACGATTACTTCAAGGCTGTCTCCAGCCAATGCTGACTCTGTAACCCAGTCTGCCACCTTGTCGAGAAGAATTGTGGAAATATCCGCTTGGGTCGCGCTCATCCCTCGTCCTTACAAATTCGAGCTACGTCCATTTTCCGCGTATGCCATTTGTCGAACGTGTCAACTACGCTCGAACAGGAGAATAATAACAACAGGATGAGTGAATCCGGATGCAGTGTCAACGCTGGCAAACAATCCACCTGTGGGGTCGATCCGCCAATTACGCTGGACTTTCGCAGGTAAACAGACAGGCGCCCTCTAATTAATTACATTGACATTGGTTAGATGGGCATTTCCCCAATCTGAAACAATAGGGCGTTGTCACTTGATTGTGACGTAAGTGGTGAGGTTGCGGTCGCTTGACAGCTATCCGTATAGCAGCCATCTACGAACGAAGGCGCAGGCCAGATAAGACTGGAATATCACGTGACCAATACTGCTTTTACCGACCTTTCGCAAAAACTCCTGACACAACAGGCAAAAGCCGGAGTAATCGGACTTGGATATGTTGGACTCCCCCTGGCGATTACGCTTGCACGCAGCGGATTCCACGTAACTGGGTTTGATGTCGACCCGGCAAAAATTATCGCGTTGGACGCCGGAAATTCCTATATCGAAGCGGTTAGCAATGCCGATCTAGCCAAAGAGACTTCAGCGGGAAGATTCCGTTCTTCGGATGATTTCGGGCAACTCGCGTCATGTGACGTGATTGTCATCTGCGTTCCGACGCCCCTGACAAAACATCGGGACCCTGATCTTTCTTATGTTGAGGCAACGAGTCGTTCAATTGCAGCCACGCTTCGAAGGGGTCAGCTTATAGTGTTGGAGTCGACGACTTATCCCGGTACAACGGACGATATTGTCAAAACCATTCTGGAAAAGACCGGGTTGAAGTCAGGTCAGGACTTTTTTCTAGGGTTTTCGCCAGAAAGGGAAGATCCGGGCAATCGCGACTTTGATACGTCCAGCATTCCAAAGATCGTTGCTGGCGATGGTGCTGAAGCCAGTGAGTTGATGCAGGCCTTCTATGGGCAAGCCGTCAAGACTGTTGTGCCCGTCTCATCCAATGCGACGGCTGAAGCAGTAAAACTCACAGAGAACATTTTCCGGGCCGTGAATATAGCGTTGGTCAATGAACTCAAGACAGTTTACGCTGCAATGGGGATCGATATCTGGGAAGTAATCGAAGCCGCAAAGACAAAGCCCTTTGGCTATATGCCATTTTACCCTGGGCCCGGCCTTGGGGGTCATTGTATTCCCATCGACCCTTTTTACCTGACCTGGAAATCGCGGGAATATGAATTACCGACGCGATTCATTGAGCTTGCAGGCGAAATAAACTCGGCTATGCCGCGTTATGTGATCAGCAAATTGTCGGAAGCACTGGATATCCGTGAGGGGAAAGCCCTCAGCCGTTCGCGCATCCTGATCATTGGTTTGGCGTACAAGAAAAATGTTCCCGATATCCGCGAAAGCCCCTCATTACGACTGATGGAAATTATCCACGAGCGTGGCGGCACTGCCGATTATCACGATCCATATGTCGCTGAAATTCCCACGACGAGGGAATATATGGCTTTGAAAGGGCGACAATCAATCGATCTTACAAAGGAAACTGTCCAGTCTTACGATGCGGTTTTGATTTCGACAGATCATGATTGCATTGATTATGCATCAATAGCCGCATGGTCACCGTTAATCGTTGATACCCGCAATATTTTCACGAAACGTGGGCTCATGGCAGACCATATAATAAAATCATAAGTGCTGCCGTGGCCCAACAGCCAAGCCGCGTCACCCTCAGGCGAGTTTGGCTTTAAGGTTGCTTGCAGCCATTGCATAACCGCCAGAGGCACCGTCGATGAAGTGGATATGGTCATGCGCCAGCGGCGTGGGAACCAGACAGGTTATCAAAGCCGAGCTTTGCCTGTGTAAACCGTACTGACAGATTCCCTCTTTGGCTGCTTCTTCCAGCCGCTCTTCAATACGTGTCAACCGCGCAGCATCAATGTCGATGGTCATCTTGAGTCCATCATCGAACTTGCGGAAATCAGAATTTTGAACCAGTTCGCGCTTATACGCTTTGGGATCAAATCCACCGGCTGTGAGACCCAGTTTTTCCAGCATTATCGTCAGTCCGATCTGAGCGAAAATGGCAAACTTTTTATAGAGCCTTTTCCCAGCCGGAGCAGTTGCCCTTGCCTCGGTACTGATGCCCTGCAATGTGAATTCAATCTGTGGTCCTTCTTCCGGAATTGGGTGGGCGCCGCGCGCTTGCTCGGCAGCTATGGCAACAACATCAGCCACCAATTGCTGGAAGCGGGCGTCTGCTCCCGATGCCCCGGGCACTGCAATAATGGAAACAATCTCACCGTTGTGGGCGCGGACCGGATTCCAACGGCAGGACAGGCCAGTCAGATCAGGACGCGAGCCCGAGGGCGCTGGTTTGATCAGAAATTTACCCGCTTTCATTTGAGCTTCAGCCCAACTTGCTCCTCCGCCGGCGAACATCGCATAAGAGAGCTCCGAGCTGACTTTAAATCTGGCCACGCGTACATCCAGACCTTGAGCGCGCACCGCCGCCATTGGAACAATGGCCGCTCTCAGGTTCAACTGCAATTCATCCGCCACCCAGGCTTGTACTGCCGCAAGTGCTTTGCGAGCCTCCAGCTCCTCTGAAGCAGGAAGAGCAACCAAAGCTCCATCGCCTCCGAATATAAATGGATGGTTTTGCTTCCCTAATGCGTTGAGGAGAGCCGATATGACGCTTGCGCCCGCCACGTTGACGGCCTTGTAGCGTCCCTGTTTTATGGCTTCGGTTGAACCCACTATGTCTGCAGTGGCCAACACCCAGTCAGCGGGAAGCGCCTTGTAATTGGCGTTGTCCGCAACGCCTTCAAATTGCTCGAAAACAGGCAATGTCTCAAAAAAATTGTCGTTCTTTTCAGTCGTCATAAGCGACAGTAACACAGGCCGATTGTGCAGGCGATGCACACTTATCCATCGGGCTGCTCAATGCACAATAACGGCAGTGCCTGTTAAATATGTGAAAACTTGAAAATACAATTGTTCGCGGCTTGTGTGTCCCGTGAACGGTATGCAACGATATAACTGCTGCCGATTCTTGCCCATCAAATCGAGCCATTCCTTGAGAGTGCTAATAACATGCCGGCATATCGTGCCCGCAGGGGGACTAGTTTGTTATCCGATGCATTTTGATTTAGCCCATTTCCCGGATTTTCAGGAAGGATTTTTCGGTATCTCTGCCAAGAGAGATGTGCTCGAGATGCTGATTGATATCCGGGAGCAGTTGGATTGTCTCCACATAACCCATATCGGCTACTCCAACCAGACCGCTCCCAACAAGGGCTCAACTCCAGACGTTTCTGTTACCACAACCCTGCCTTTCAGCTGGGCGATGCGCTATTCGGCAAAAGGTTATTACAAGTTGGATCCGCTGCTTGATGCTGTGGTTATGCCTCGGCGCCCTGCCCAGGCAGCAGGAAGCATACGAAATCTGGCAGATGAAGTTGCCTTGTCATCCGAGGTAGAAAAATACTTTTGGGACCGCGAGATGCGAAACACTGGTAGCCTGTTTCTTGCAGTAGGTGCTTCCAATCCCCACGGCTTCAAAGGGATTACAGAATTTACGTTCAACGTCGGCAAATCTGAACAGGCAGGCTTCATCGAGCGGATGCGCCAACGCCTTGTTGCATGTTCATCGCGTCTGCACACCGCGCTCCACGGAAATCGCAATCCGGTCCTTGCTGCCGTTGTTGCCAAGCTGCTGACAAAACGAGAACTGGATTGCCTCTATTGGGCCGCCAATGGAAAGACGGACGGCGAAATCGGGGAAATTCTTGACATCGCGCGCTGGACGGTAGTGACGTACTTGCAAAACGCAAAAAACAAGCTTGGTTGCGCCAATCGCACCTCAACCGTAGCAACTGCTTTGGCATTGGGCGTTATCGAAATGCCTGTTATCGCAAACAGGTTCTAGTCGGTGCTCTCGGAAGCTGTGAATTGAGGCAAATGGGCATCTGCAAAAGCTGCTTCAAGCAAAGCCGTGTTTTCCGCCGGGCTGCGGCCCGTTTCAGCAAAACGCAGATGATGAAGGTCAATTTCAGTGGAATGGGCTGAGAGGATCAAGCGAAAATATGCATTGACGCCCATGTTGCTGAATTCCAGATCAAGTGTCACGGTGGGCGTCGAGTTCCAGTCGAGGTGATACTCACCGCCGTGCCCGAAAGTCAGCGTATTGGGATAAAAGGTCAACTCGGTGGCCGAGTTTACGATGTCGGCAATATTGCCGAAAAGCTCACAGCGGATGAAGGCAATATAGTCGGCCACGTCAACGAGCAGAAGGTCTTTGATAACCTCCGTCAGATGCCGCTCTAGAATCTCGACGCGTGTCGCGGAATACTGGGTTTTTTTCATATATTCATCCGACTATCGATAATTATACTATTTTCGGCGGGTATTAACAAATTGAATAAGTTCGGCGACAGCCTTGTAGAATTCCGGCGCGATTACATTATTAACCTGCACCTGTTTGTAGAGTGAACGTGCCAACAGGACATTCTCGAAAATCGGCACATCATTTGCCTCTGCGACTTCTCTTATCTTTAGTGCGATGATGTCCTGACCCTTGGCGACAACGACGGGAGCGGGATCCTTTGCCGGATTGTAGCGAAGTGCAACCGAGAAGTGTGTCGGATTTGCGACGATGAGAGTGGCGGTCGGAACTGACGCAATCATCCGCTGCCGCGCGCGATCGCGGCTGAGGGATCTCAACCGTGACTTGAGCAAAGGATCGCCTTCAGCCTGCTTGTGTTCGTCCTTGATCTCCTGTCGTGTCATGCGCAGTTCATTGCGCCAGTGAATGCGCGACCAGGCAATGTCGAATGCTGCCAGCACAGTTACTGCGATCGCTATCGAAGAAAGCAGGCGGGTTATATGGGCCCTAATAAGCTCCGGAAGCTGCCCGGGTTCAGTGATTATGGCATCAACAAAAAAATGGCTGTCGCGAAAAAAAATCATGAAAACAATGATGCTGGCCGCGGCAAATTTGAAGGTTGATTTTAGAAACTCAACGCGTCCGGCAGACCCGAAAATACGCGACCAGCCTTTGGCGGGCGACACCCTCGATGCTTGTGGCTCGATACGGTTGAAAACAATTCGCGGAGCGTTTTGCAGAACCGATGCAAGGATGCCTGCACCGGGGATCAGGATCATAATGGGAAGCAGCGCAAGACCGACGGCTGCTCCAATTATTCCGAACAACTGCCGCGCATCATCTGCGCTGTTCAAATGCCAGTCGTCTGATTTGTCAAAGAGTTCAGAAAGGAAGGATGAGAGTTTTGCGCCGCTTGGTATCGCTACAAACACCAGAATGATGATAAGCGCGATGATTGAGGCAAGGATGGGTGCTTCGCGAGAGAAGGGCAGGTTGCCTTTCTCCATTGCATCGCTGATTTTCTTTTCAGTCGCCTCCTCGGTTTTGCTCTCTTTGTCGGTCTCGTCTGACATCTAGCAGGACTGCTCCGTTAAGGTCCGACCTGCTCGGGCTCAAGGCGAAGATCGCCGCGTTCAGCCAAAGCAATTGCGGTACGTGCGATAGAGCGCCTGGCCTCCGTTACAGCATTGGCATTGATATTGTTCGGGCTGGAGAGTTCTGTCTCAACCATGCGGCGCCCGCGTGTCGATAGCGACTGAAGAATGAGTTCCTGGAGCTGCGGCTCGCAACCATGCAAGGCTGTGGTAACAACATCGGTCTGAATGTCATCGAACAGAACAAGTCTCGAGCGTTGCGACAGACGGGCAATATCCTCGAAGGTGAACAATTTCGCCTTGATCTTTGCAAGGTCGTCCGCACCGAGATCCGTCAGATCTCCAAGCAGTTCGTCGATCTCGGATTTTTCCAGCTGATTGATAATATTCGCGATCGTGCCGTGATGGCTCTTTTCGGAAGCCGTATTGTCTTTTCCTGTTACCTCACGTTGAAGAATGGCTTCGAGCATGGCGGAGACAACTGGGGCAACTTTGCGGATATGCAACGTGCGCTGGATCAAGGCGCTGCGCGTCGTTGGTGAAAAACGGATAAGCAACTTTGCTGCGATATCGGATGGCAGGCGGGAAATCACATAGGCTGTGACCTGCGGATGCTGATTAACAAGATAGGCGTGCAAGATCTCGACTGGAATTCGCGGTAATTGATCCCAAACGGACTCCTGAGCCAAAAGTTCGGGCCGACGGTTTTCGATAACGGCACTTGCTTCATCGGCGGTGAGGGATTCGCGCAGCAGGCCCTCAAAGCGCATCCCGGCTTCGGATACCGGCGCACCGTCGGCAAATGCATTCTCGAACTGCTTTACCAGTTCTTCGAAGTCGCTGGGCGTGATGGGTTCGAGCTTGCGAGCGTGTACCGCCAGTGAACGCAAATCATCCGCTGTGAAATGCTTGAGGAGGCGGGACGCGGATGGCCGTCCGATGGCGACGAGCAATGCCGCCACTTTTTCAGGTCCTGACAGATCCTGAATGGCGCTTGATGCCTCTTCGGTTGCGTGATCGCTCATCTCGCCACGCTTAATTGCCGCTGCCGATGACTTCGGTCAGGCTGACGCCAAACCTTGAGCTGTCATCTTCAAGGACGATCACTTCACCGCGGGCGATAACGCGGCCATTGACGACAATATCGACCGGATCGCCGATTTGCTTGTCTAGTGTTACAACAGAACCGCGTCCGAGCTTCATCAAATTCGCGACCGGCATGGACGTACTTCCCAGAACAACCTGCACGTCAACTGGGATACCCATGATCAGGTCGATATTGGGCTTGGACCCGGCTGGTTTCCGGGTCGGTTGCGGCTCGTCGCGCTTGAGGTCTTCGATGGCCTCGTTCAGTTCGTCTTCGATCGAGTTCTTGTCGGATATGGCCATGATGCGAATGATCCCGAGTGCGGAGTAGGTTTAAAGAACAGCGCCAGCAACGTCGCTGGCACGAACGATACGATTGACAAAAACTGGCAAGGGGCGCGCTGGTTCGAACGGAGCAACTTGCGTTGGCGTTACAGATTTGAGCTGATCCGTCATAAAGTGATTGATGGAACTGATTTTGACCTCCGGTGGAGCTACGTGTGACGCAGCTGCCGGTTGCTGCATGGCAGCGGCAACAAGTGCATCTTCATTCAGATCCAGCCGCGCTCGCTTTATAAGCTCCATTGCGCGAGCCATTTCAGAGCGCACACGATCAGAATCTTTCAGGCGCGCTTCAAGCCGTATGCTTTCGTCCCGGCAGATCTCCCGCTCTGCCTGAAGAATTGCCAAGGCTTTTTGAAGATTATTGGCCGAGCTTGCTACCTGATTTGCCATCAGCCGACTCATTGCCGTCAGTCTGCTCGCTTTGCGCAGGGCCGCAAAAAATACGATCAAGGAAATGGCACTCAAACCCAGTGAGATCAGATTAACCAGCAGCAAGCTCATCAAGGAGGTCCTCTTCTTCGTTGACGGGATCGGTGATGCGAACGGTGAATACGCTTCCCGCCTTGCCGAGACGGCATTTGTAAAGGGCCTGATCGCCACTGCGCAGACGGACTTGATCAATTGCGTCCTTGGGTAAGTGCAGAATTTGTCCCGGGCGCAGTAAAGCGAGTTGCTCAAGAGTCATTGAACCTTGCTGCAAATAGGCCTCGACCTCGATATGCGCACGGCTGACTTCCAGTCGCAGCTTCTTTGCCCAGCTGGGATCAAGATGATGTGCGGGCTGCCGCAACAAGCGGGCGATTGCGTCCTGCATCGGCCGGAAAGCGGAGCGCGGCAACAGAATGGAGACGTGACCGGAGCGGCCCGTTACATTCAAGCCGATAGTGCAGGCAATCATTCGGGCCTCGGAAACGGTGCCCGGCGCAAGGTGCGCAGCTTCGCTAAGCTCGCCCATCTGGAAAAGCGGATCGCCGCCGGAGAACATATGATCGAGCGAGGATGTGATATCGCTGAAAGTCTGTCGCGCGATTCCCATATCCACTGACGTGAAAGGCCTAATAGTCGTCGCCATCTCGGAACTTCCGCCAGAACCGAAGAGAGCCTCAATTCCACAGTCGACAAAGCTCCGGTCGGCGGCCAGCAGGATTCTTGAGCCCCATTTGGGCACGGAAACCGTTCCCACCAAGGCCGAACCCTGGACTGCATCGGTCACGGCTTCTTTCTCGAGGGAACGAATATTAAGGAACTCAGCGGTGACGGCTGCATCGGTTTGCGCGGAAATCCTTGCGCCAAATGTCGAAGCTAAATCGCGGAATACCGTTTCGAATGATTTCAGATCATCGACAGAAAGGCCCGCCGCCCGCAGGATACTATCCGCCAGCGCGTCAGGTTTTTTTTGCTCGGCCTCGACCTCCATCACAGAACCTTAAGCCGCTTGCTGCAGGGGCGTTGGGGAGAGAGTTTCCTGCTCCACAACGTCAATGGATGGACGATCATAGGCGGAAATAGTCTTGCGGCCATATTCGAGCGCGATTTGGGGCAGAGCACCATTCATATATGCCAGCAATGTCTGCTTTACGATGATGTAAAGCCTGTTTTGCTTCTCGCGCGTTGTCTTGATCTTGGTGGCGATCGGCCCCACGACACCGTAGGACAGGAAGATGCCCGCGAAGGTTCCGACAAGTGCTGCGCCGATGAGATGTCCAAGAATTTCAGGCGACTCATTGAGCGCGCCCATGGCTTTGATGACGCCAAGAACAGCGGCGACGATGCCAAGGGCAGGCAATCCCTCCGACACGCTGACCATTGCATGATAAGGCTTGAGCTTGTCACGTGAAATGGTGTGAATTTCTTCATCCATCAGAGCTTCGATTTCATGCGAACGCGCATTACCGATGATGATCAGGCGGCAATAGTCGCAGATGAAATGCGTCAGGTCATGGTTCTTGAGAACGCTCGGAAATGCCTGGAAAATTGTCGATTCATTCGGATTATCGATATGAACTTCCACCTCATTACGCGATTTTGCGCGCAATTCGCGCATCAGGGCATAGAGAACACCGAGCACATCGAGATAGTCACGCTGCTTTGGCACCTTGTTGGTGAATGCCTCCATGCAGGCGCGACCGGAATCCTTGACTGCCGAGAAGGGATTGGCCACTAGGAAAGTGCCGAGTGCGGAACCGCCGATAATCACAAATTCCCATGGCTGCATCAGAACGCCAACGTGCCCGCCCATGGCGATAAAGCCACCAAGCAGACAACCCATTGTTACGACCAGTCCGATCAGAATACCCAAAACCTGCTCCTGCATGTTCGCCAGTGTTCCAGAGCTATCAAGGTCGGCTTGCGTGAACCTTGCAGCCGGAACGGAGTTTGATTTCGAAGAGCAGCTGCATGTCTTCCTTTTGTAGTAAGACAAGAAGGCTCAGCTAGCCACCGAACGCCATTTGCTAAATGCCATGGGCTAGCTTGCACCGCTTAAAATGAAAGAGAGTGGGTTGCAATGACAGTCGCCAGTGCTGCAATGGCCAGTTCCTTACAATCAATTCTCTTCCTCATGGTGAGTCCTCCTGAGCGAAGGACAAACCCGCGCACACTGTCAACTGGCGTTTCTCCATCAGCTTCAGGCAAGCTTGATTTGCGACAAATACGCAAAAGCTTCTGAAAGGCGCATCATGACCAGTACGATGACGAGCTACCGTTTGATTGCTGCGGATCTGCCGCGCTCACTTGCGCGCATTGCCAAGGAACCAATGGTACAGCGCGACAGCGACTATTATCTGAAGAACATTGGCAAGGTGAAAACCATCGATGATCTGATGAAGGATACCAAGCTATATAATTATGCGTTGAAAGCCTTCGGGCTTGAAGACATGGCCTATGCCAAGGCATTCATCAAAAAAGTTTTGACCGAAGGGGTCGAGAACAGGGACAGTTTTGCCAATAAGCTGACTGATACCCGCTACAAGGAATTTGCTACGGCTTTCAACTTCGCCAAACTGGGCGACAAGACGACCGAAAGCCCGGTCGTATTAAAGCCTGTCGTCGACAGCTATGTTCAGATGACGCTTGAACAGGAAACCGGTAAACAAAGCGACGGCGCGCGCCTGGCGCTTTATTTTTCCCGCAAGGCTTCGTCCATTACCAATGCTTATGAGATCCTTGGCGATAAGCGCCTGCTTGCAGTCTTCCAGACAACCTTCAATATTCCCAAACAGACATCCGCACTCGACATTGATCGTCAGGCCAAGATGGTTGAAGAGAAACTTGATCTCAAGGATTTGCAGGATCCGGCGAAGGTCGAGAAACTTCTTGTCCGCTTTACAGCCATGTACGACATGGCCAATCCCAGCACGAATATGGCGCCGTCAGTGCAGTTGTTTGGCGGTGCGGCGGAAATCGGCATATCGCCCAGCATTCTTGCAACCCTGCAATCATTCAAACTTGGAGGGCGCTGATGGAAAATTCCATTTATGTGGGGCTTTCGTCACAAATATCGCTGGAACGCCGGCTTGATGTGCTGGCGCATAATGTGGCGAATATGTCGACGCCCGGATTCAGGGCAACAGGCATGAAATTCGATGCGATGGTCTCGAAGGCCGCCGAGAACTCGAGCTTCGTCAGTGCTGGCGAAAGCTTTATCAAGACGGAGGCCGGACCGATCAATCAGACTGGCAATCCGCTTGATGTTGCCGCCAAGGGGAATGTCTGGTTTTCATTGCAGACGCCAGCAGGTCAGGTGTTTACCCGTGATGGCAGAATGAAAATGTCGACCACGGGAGAACTGCTATCGGTCAAGGGATACCCAATCCTCGACGCCGGAGGCCAGCCGTTGACAATCGACCCGAATGGGGGCCCGCCGGAGATATCTTCGGATGGTGCGGTTTATCAAAATGGTCGTCAGCTCGGTGCCATTGGATTGTTCACGATCGATCCTGGTGCAAAACTCAGTTATTTCGATAATTCTGCAATCATACCGAGCGTTGCTGCCCAACCAGTAATCGACAATCCGGACGCAGGTGTCATTCAGGGTGCAATTGAGGGATCAAACGTTGATGCGATCAGCGAAATGACTCGGCTCATGAATGTTACGCGCGCCTTTGAACGCGTCAATGCCTTGCTCAGCGGCAGTGAAGCGACATTCACGAGCGCCATCAAGACCCTCGGTTCGTCCTCTTGATGTCCTGCGATTCATGACCGCGCTGAACAGTGCCCTACAGACCATGAACACCGGAACGGTGAGGCTCGACAGCCTGGCGCGCGTGTTGTCACAGGCCAACCGGGAATGTGAGTCTGTTGCTGTCGGCGGATACGTCAATGAAGTATCGCGGTCGGCAATCGGTGTAAGGGGTATCTCGGACAAGGTGCAGCTTGGGGATCTCGTGATGATCCGATGTGATCAGCATCTTCATCCCGCGGAAGTAGTGCGGCTTGAACAAACTCAAACATTGATCAAACCATTTGACGACCGGATTACGCCATCGCTCGACAGCCCGGTGTTTCCCGAAGGCCAGTTTCGTATTGCACCATCACCAGACTGGAAGGGCAGGGTTATCAATGCGCTGGGCGAGCCGCTCGACGGCAAGGGATTGATGACCGCCGGAGCCGAACCAGTACCTGTGGACTGTGCAGCACCTTCTGCGATGAACAGGAACCGGGTGGAAAAAGGTCTGCGCAGCGGCGTCAATGTCGTCGACGTCTTCGTGCCCATGTGTTTCGGCCAGCGTATGGGCATTTTTGCCGGTTCCGGCGTCGGCAAATCCACGCTGCTTGCCATGATGACCAAAGCGGCTGACTTCGACACAGTCGTTCTCGCACTGACAGGCGAGCGCGGCCGCGAAGTGCGCGACATGCTTGAAGACACAATGGCTGGCAAACTGGATAAGACCATTGCCGTTATTGCCACGGGTGATGAAAGCCCGATGATGCGACGGCTTGCTCCCAATACGGCCACTGCGATTGCCGAGTATTTCCGTGATCGCGGCGACAATGTACTTTTGATCGTGGATTCGATTACGCGCTTTGCCCATGCCGCACGCGAAATAGCCATTGCCGCCGGTGAACCGCCGGTATCACGCGGCTATCCGCCGAGCGTTTTCAGCCAGCTGCCGCGCCTGCTTGAACGGGCAGGGCCAGGTCTTGAAGGCCAAGGCACAATTACCGGGCTTTATGCTGTTCTCGTCGATGGCGATGATCACAATGATCCCATTTCGGATGCCATTCGCGGTACTCTTGACGGTCATATCGTTCTCGATCGAACCATAGCGGCTCAGGGGCGGTTTCCGGCTGTCGATATTCTGGGATCGATATCACGTCTGGCACACCATAATTGGTCTCCGGATCAGGCAAAACTTGCGACGGGTCTGCGCAGCCTGATTTCAAGGTTCGAGGAAACGCGCGATCTTCGGATGATCGGCGCTTATCAGACCGGCAGCGATCCGCAGATTGATCAGGCCGTCCATCTCGTACCGCTGATATACGGGACAATGCAGCAGACGCCAGCCTCCCCACTATCTCAGGACCCTTATAGCGACCTTGCCACCGCCTTGCGGCCAACGGAGCCATCATGACAAAACAACAAGCAAACGCGGCAAAACCCGGATCGGTCGATATCGAGACAGCCCTAGCGCCCAAACAACGCGACAAGCGTTTTGACGGCTATCTTAAAACGGCAGGCTTCGGGTTGGCCGTGGTCTCCTTCGTGCTGCCATTCGTCATGTATTACGATATTCTGGATGCGCGCCCAAAGCCCGAGGCTTCCGGTATTCAGGTGCGCGATCCTCTCAACCGTGCCAACCAGAAGGTTGTACGCGAGACACGGGGCAAGATTGCTTCAACATCACCCAATTCCAGCGAAGAGCTTGATCCGATGACGACAGCTACAACGTCGGAGCTGACAGCTGACAGGTTCGCGAAGATGGAGGACGCCAGCAAACAGCCTTTTCCGGGTAAGCCGCAATTCCTTGTCCGCGAAGTTGTAGGTGGACTGGTGATGATTGAGGACGAAACAGGATATTGGTTCGTCGAGAAGGGCTCACCACTGCCGGATGGCAGCACATTGGTGGCTATACAGCGCGGAACAGCGCCCGGAAGCTGGAATATCAAGACCTCCGACGGGACTGTGATCGACAGGACGTTCTAGCCAGATCGACTGAAGCTGACGCTGCCGCAAGTCTCACGCAAGCCTGACCACATATATTAAGAGCGGGTTAATCGGTTCGGCTGCGGGGAAGCACATGCAAGGAATTCATCTGTTCGATCTGGCGTCACGTCAGGCCGAGTGGCTGTCAGTAAGGCAGGCAGCGGTTTCAGGAAATGTTGCGAATGCAAATACTCCAGGGTTCAAGGCTCGCGATGTCGAACCATTCCATGACGTCCTTGCCCAGTCGCAACTGACAATGGCGGCCACCAATCCGAAGCATCTGGAAATCGATGCCTCAGGCATTGCGGCAACCGCCCTGCGCAAGGACGCAGTGACCGAACAAAACCACTCCAAGAACACCGTTAACCTCGAAATGGAAATGGTGAAATCCGGCGAGATCAATCGCGAATTCGCGCTCAACACCAGCATCGTCAAGGCGTTTCACCGCATGATGATGTCATCTGTGAAGGCTTAAGCGCATGAGTGATCCGCTACAGGCCGCCCTTAAAGTCGCAGCATCCGGCCTTTCCGCCCAGTCAACACGTTTACGCATCGTTTCGGAAAATCTTGCCAATGCGCAATCGACCGGCAAGACAGCCGGCAGCGATCCCTATCGGCGCAAGACGGTTTCCTTCGCGACCGAGCTTGATCGTACGACCGGCGTCGAAACGGTTAAAATTGCCGAGGTCGGCAAGGATACTTCCGCCTTTGTCGAAGAATATGAGCCAAGTCACCCGGCGGCAGACAGCCGCGGCTATGTCAAATATCCCAATGTCAGCATGGTCGTTGAAATGGCGGATATGAGAGAAGCCAACCGCTCTTACGAAGCCAATCTCCAAGTCGTCAAGCAAGCGCGCGAGCTGATTGCCATGACCGTCGATCTTTTAAGGAATTCCTGATGATAGACCAGCTTCTCAGCGTTTCTACCCGTAACGCCCTTTCCAAACTGACCGAGACTGTCAATCAGGGGGCCGCCTCTGCTGCATCGCAAGTTGCCGCACCCGGTCAGCCATCCTTCGATAATGTGCTTTCAGAACTCGCCAGCTCCGTGAGCGGCAAGCTGCAAACCGCAGAAGCTGTGTCCATGAAAAGCATGACGGGCGACGTGCCGACCCGCGACGTTGTTAATGCGGTCATGGACGCGGAACAATCGCTGCAAACCGCGATCGCCATTCGCGACAAGATCGTGCAGGCCTATCTCGAAATCAGCCGCATGCCGATTTAGCTGGATAAGGAATCCCAATGAAAGCGCTTACTATCGCAGCCACCGGCATGAATGCCCAACAGCTTAATCTGGAAGTCATTGCGAACAATATCGCCAATATCAATACGACCGGATACAAGCGCGCCAAGGCCGAATTTTCTGATCTCTTGTATCAGGCAGAGCGGACAGCCGGCGTTCCCAATGCTGCCAACCAGAGCATTGTTCCCGAAGGAGCCATGGTTGGTCTTGGTGTGCAGACAGCTGCGGTGCGCAATCTGCATATACAGGGGCCGCTCAACCAGACCGGAAATCCTTATGATGTCGCGCTGGTAGGCCGTGGATGGTTCCAGATACAGAACCCTGCAGGCGACACCTTATACAGCCGCGCCGGAGCGTTCAACGTCAACGGGACGGGTCAGCTTGTGACCCTTGATGGCAATCTCGTTGAACCGAATATCGTTGTTCCTACCGATGCGATTGAGGTCAAGATCACTGAGAGTGGACAAGTGTTCGCTAAAATGGCGGACCAGACCCAGCTGGTTAATCTGGGGCAGCTGCAAATCGCAAACTTTGCCAATGAAGCCGGGCTGGAGCCGCTAGGCAACAATCTTTTCCGGCAAACGGATGCCTCCGGTGATCCCGTTGTGGGTGTTCCGGGTGATCCGGGCTTTGCAACGTTGAAGCAAAATTATCTTGAAAGCTCAAACGTCGATCCGGTGAAGGAGATCACGGATCTTATCACGGCGCAGCGGGCCTATGAGATGAACTCGAAAGTCATTCAGGCCGCCGACGAAATGGCTTCGGTCGTTTCGAAGAATCTGCGTTGAGGGTGATGATGACAGCCATTGGAGCGATAAAGAATCTGTTGCGGGCCAGTGCTTTTGCCACGGCCTTCTTTGTGGTGTCGTCGGCCCTGGCCGACCGCATAACTTTTATCGTCCCATCGCAGATCATCTATCCCGGGCAGGCCATCGGCGGCAACGAGCTGCAAGAAAAGATGTTCACGATCAAGTCCAGTGCGGCGGGAAGTTATATCCTGTCCGCCGATCAGCTGATCGGCAAGGTCGCGCGCAAGACCCTCCTTCCGGGAAAACCCATTCTGGTTACAGCCGTGAACGAGCCGGATCTTGTTCAGCGCGGAGTTTCCGTTCCAATCGTCTACGATACGGGCGCACTGGTTATCACTGCCAAAGGCATACCAATGGAGGCCGGCCGTTCCGGTGATTTCGTAAAGGTCCGCAACATTGATAGCGGCATTATTGTAACCGGAACCGTGCTTGCCAATGGAAGCATCCAGGTTGGTATGCAATGAAGCTGCTGCGTGTCCTCATGGCATTTGTCGGCTTGATGCTTGCAGCATCACCCGCTGGCTATGCAGCTGAGCCGTCGGCGAATGCCAAGGACTACAAAACGCCTGGGCAAGCGCGGGCAGCCTTTCAAAAAGAGCTTGATGATGGCCGCTGGGGAGGTGCCTCATCACAGCTTGGCGAGGGTGGAGCAATCGCCCGCTTGAAGGATATCGCCAATATTCAGGGTGTGCGCGAAAACCAGCTTGTCGGCTATGGTCTTGTCATCGGCTTGAACGGCACGGGTGACAGCTTGCGCAGTGCGCCCTTTACCGAACAGTCCATGCGCGCCATGCTGGATAATCTTGGCATTAGCCCACCAGCCGGTGCCTCCCGTACCAAAAACATTGCTGCCGTGATCGTAACGGCCAATTTGCCACCTTTCGCTGGGCGTGGTTCGCGGATCGATATTACAGTCTCGTCATTGGGCGATGCGACTTCTTTGGCTGGCGGTACGCTGGTCATGACTCCTTTGGCCGCAGCCGATGGCCAGACCTATGCGGTTGCGCAAGGCAATATGATCGTTTCCGGCTTTACGGCCTCGGGCCAAGCGGAAACCATAACACAGGGAGTGCCGACAAGCGGCCGCATTCCCAATGGTGCGCTGGTGGAAAAGGAAGTCACCGGTAATTTTGGTCATGATGAGCTGATTGTCGAGCTGCGTGAACCCGATTTTACCACCGCGGTACGCATTACCGATACGATCAATGCCTTTGCAAAACGCCGCTACAAGCAGGCTGTTGCCAAAGAGCGGGATTCCAAATCGATCCGCCTGCGTAAGCCTGCCAGCATTTCAGCGACGCGTTTTCTTGCCGAAATTGAGGGGCTTCCGGTCGTCACAGATGAAGTCGCCCGTGTAGTCGTTGACGAGCGGACAGGGACCGTTGTCATTGGCGAAAAAGTGCGCATCTCCCGCGTTGCGATCAGTCATGGCAGCCTGTCAGTGCGCGTGACTGAACGTCCGACGATTGTGCAGCCCGAACCATTTTCGGACGGCGAAACTGCGGTAGAGCCAAATACCGAAATTGATGTAAACCAGACATCGAAAATCGGGGTGCTTGGGGGCACCGATCTGGAAAGCCTTGTCAAGGGGCTGAACCAGATTGGAGTGAAACCACAGGGTATCATCGCGATTCTGCAAGGCATCAAGACCGCCGGCGCCCTCCATGCCGAACTGGTGGTCCAATGAACGTGTCGGGCTTTCTCAAAACATCTGTTGCAGCTCTTGCTTTCAGCCTGGCGCTGCTTTTGCCGGCTTACGGCTTTTCCCAGGAAACAGCCAGAACGCAGGATGATACCGGACAGGAGATTGACCGGTATTGCTCCAATATCACCGACAAGGCCGCCGATGCTCGTTATGCGATGCAAACACGCGAGCTTCAGCAATTGCGTGAGGATATAGATAGCCGTATCGAACTTCTCGACGCCAAGCGTCAGGAATATGAAGTCTGGCTGAAACGCCGTGACGAATTTATCGATAAGGCTGAAGACTCACTTGTCGGCATCATATCCAAGATGCGGCCCGACGCTGCCGCAGCGCAAATGGCACTGCTGGGCGATGAAGCCGCCGCGGCGCTCCTGCTGAAACTCAACCCACGGGTTTCCAGCGTTATTCTCAACGAGATGCCCCCGGAGAAATCATCCAAGCTGGCGCGGGTGATTGTCGGTTCGCGGGTTGTGACGACAAAAGAAAGAACCGCACAATGAAAAAAGCGGCAATGCCGATGGCCTTGGCAAGCGTACTTCTGGTTTCAGGCTGTGCAATGAATCCGCGTGATTTTAATCGACCGCCGGAGATGACGCCGGTCGGCACGGGCGTAGGACACAATTTTACGGTGAGCGACCCATCAAACTACCCGGTACAGCCTCGTCCGCAGAAATACTCGCTGTGGCAGGACAGACAGGCCAGTTTTTTCCGCGATCCGCGCGCCACTAATCCGGGTGATGTGCTGACAGTCGTTATCTCGATTGATGACCGGGCGAAGCTTGACAACAAGTCTGACCGCTCACGCGTCGCTTCGGGCATTTATGGCGCCAAGGCGGATCTGGGCGGGAGCGGAATCTCGGTAAGCAATATTGGCGGCAATTTCGATTATGATTCAGATAGCCGCACCAAGGGCGAGGGCAAGATTGAACGATCGGAGAAAATCGATCTGTCGGTTGCTGCAATCGTGACCGACATTTTGCCGAACGGAAATCTCATCATTCGCGGATCGCAGGAAATCCGCGTCAACAACGAGCTTCGCGTACTCAATGTGGCCGGTGTTGTAAGGCCGCGTGACATTTCAGGATATAATACGATTTCCTACGAGAAGATTGCAGAAGCGCGCATTTCCTATGGTGGTCGTGGTCGCCAAAGCGAAGTGCAACAGCCGCCATGGGGCCAGCAGGTCCTTGATGCGGTCTCGCCGATTTAGAGCCCCACAATGAGCGCTGCCACCGAAGATACCGTTCAGACACGCAAGGCGCCTTCAATGGCTGCCCTGGCAGTTGTCGTCGTCGTGTTGACACTCATTGCCGGTGCGGGAGGCTGGTTTCTTGGTGGTCAACTGGGTCTGGCGGTACCTGTGGCTGCCTCCGGTGCGGCGGAGAAAAAAACTCCGTCGGTGGAGGCAATGCCCGACGGCAGTGTTGTCGTACTGAAGCCGATCCTCACCAATGTCAAAATCCCTCAGGATGTCTGGATCAGGCTGGAGGCAGGATTGATTGTCCGGCCGGGAGAAACAATTTCCGACGAGCTGACAACCGCCGTTTCCGCCGACTTCATGGCCTTCCTTCGCACGGTAAACCTGATGCAGCTGCGGGGACCAGCCGGACTGGAATATTTGAGAACTGATCTGCAGGAACGTGCGCGCATGCGGACTGAAGGCAAAGTCGATAAAGTTTACATCTGGGCGCTGGTGATGGAATGAAAAGACGTTATCTGACGCCGGTGCTTCTGGCCGGGTTATTATTTGGTCTTGGTGGAACGGCCATGGCTCAACAAGCGTCTTTGCTTGAAGGATTGATACCGCAAGGCAGTGCATCATCCAGCGGCCAGATCATCCAGATGCTGGCGGCATTGACCGTTCTGTCGATTGCACCGGGCATTCTCATCATGGTCACGAGCTTTACCCGGTTTGCCATTGCATTTTCGATGTTGCGGGCCGGGCTTGGACTGCAGACTACGCCCGCCAATCTGGTAATGATCAGCCTTGCCTTGTTCATGACATTCTATGTGATGGCACCTGTCTTTGACAGAGCCTGGCAAAATGGTGTGCAGCCGCTGGTCAACAACCAGATCACTCAGGATGTGGCGATCAATGAAATCACCACGCCGTTTCGCGAATTCATGCTGCGGCAGGTCCGCGACAAGGATTTGCGATTGTTCGAAGACCTGGCCGACGAATCATTTCGCACACAGGCGAATCAAGTTGTTGACCTGCGTATCCTCGTGCCCGCATTCATGATCTCCGAGCTGCGTCGCGGATTTGAAATCGGCTTTTTGATCGTTCTGCCATTCCTGGTGATTGATCTGATCGTTGCAACGCTCACAATGTCGATGGGTATGATGATGCTGCCGCCAACCGTGCTGTCGCTGCCGTTCAAGATACTTTTCTTCGTCCTCATCGATGGCTGGAACATCCTTGTTGGCAGTCTTATCCGTTCCTATTCTTAGCCGGATACAGGTGCGCTAACCAACTTTGAAAAATTAATCATGAACGTTATTGAAACCGTAACATTTTTGGCATACTCATCACGCACATAACGGGTTGTCGCAATGACAATAGGCATGATGCCGTTCCGTTATACCGGTCAGTCCGGTATGTCCCAAATAATATCTCATCAGGGACTTCATTCTATGGCTAGCATTCTTACAAACGCGTCAGCAATGACTGCGCTGCAGACACTTTCCGCAACAAACAAGAACCTTGCAACAACGCAGGACCGTATTGCTACCGGTCAGCGCGTTTCGACAGCTTCCGACAATGCTGCATACTGGTCAATCGCAACCGGCATGCGCACGCAGAACTCGGCTCTTTCTGCTGTTAAGGACGGTCTTGGTCTTGGTGCTTCCATCGTCGACACTGCCTATACTTCATTGACGAAAGCTATCGACCTCGCTCAGAAGATTCAGGCGAAATATGTTGCCAAGGAAACTCCAGGCACAGACGGCGCCATCATTGATGCCGACATTGCCCAGTTCAAGGCTCAGATCGTTGAAATGGCAAAGGGCGCGACATTCCAGGGCGTTAACCTGCTCAAGACAGGTGGCACAGCCCAGAACATCGTTACCGGTTACGAGGCTGGCACTGGCGTAACAACCATTGCTGTTGCTGCATTCGATCTCGAAGCTGCTCTCACAGCCGCTACTACATCGGCAACCGTCGGTACAGCCATCGACACGATGAAAGCTGCTGCTGCGGGTCTCGGCTCCGCAAAGACCCGTATCGACACGCAGGTAAGCTTCACCAGCTCGCTGATGGACGCGATTGATCGCGGCGTAGGCCAGCTCGTTGATGCTGACATGAACGCAGAATCAGCTCGTCTGTCTGCTTTGCAGGTTCAGCAGCAGCTCGGCATTCAGGCACTCTCGATTGCCAATTCCGGCAACCAGAGCATCCTGTCGCTCTTCCGCGGCTAATAAGAACAGTTCTGCAAAACTCAATTGGCCACGCTTCGCGCGTGGCCTTTTTGTTTTCTGGCAATGGCTTTGAGCAACGCCACTCTAACTTCGCGCAAGCTTCAGCATCTATGGTCGGCCCAAGGTGTTGCGGTGGGAATTGATGGAAAAGAACCTAAGACAGACTTTTGAGCAGCTTGGCGCAGCGTTGAAAAAGCTTGGAGCCCGGCGGCTTATTGCGCTGGGCATCATCGGTGTGACGCTTTTTGCCACTATTCTTGCCTCTAGTTTTTATCTTAACCGGCCGCAATATGAGACACTCTATGTCGGGCTGAGCCGCGATGACGTTAATCGCATGGGTATGGCCTTGGGCGAAGCGGGCATACCGTTCGATGTCAAGTCAGACGGAACATCGGTTCTGGTGCCATTCGGCAAGGCCGATCAGGCGCGTATGTACCTTGCAGAAAAGGGCCTGCCGACAAGCAACAATGCCGGTTACGAACTTTTCGACAATATGGGCTCGCTGGGCCTCACATCCTTCATGCAGGAAATCACGCGGGTGCGCGCGCTTGAAGGCGAGATATCACGGACCATTCAGGCCATACGCGGGATCAAGGCATCGCGAGTGCACATTGTCTTGCCGGAGAAAGGCAGTTTCCGTCGCGGCGATCAAGCTCCTTCCGCGTCGGTTGTCATCCGCACCGAAGGCGATTTCGCAATTGAATCCGCGCAATCCATACGCCAACTTGTGGCAGCGGCTGTTCCGCAATTGACTGCCTCGGAAGTCACGATCCTCGATACGAATGGCAGGCTGCTGGCTTCCAAGGATGACGGCACCAATGCCGGTGCAGTCATGTCCGCCACGCTGGAGCAGAATGTCTCGTCATCTGTTGACGAGAATATCCGCAAGGCGCTTGCGCCCTATCTGGGCGTTGGGCATTTCCAGACAAGCGTTCAGGTGGCACTGGATACGGATCGGCGTCAGACAAATGAGACAGTGTTCGACCCTGAATCGCGCGTCGAACGCTCGGTTCGCGTGGTGCGCGAAAGTGGCGATTCGAAAAATTCCACCAGTGACAATGCGACAGGTGTGGAACAGAACATTCCACAGGAAGAGATTGCCAGCAGAAATGGCGACAGCGCCACTGAAAAAACCGACAAGCGTGAAGAACTGACCAATTACGAGCTGAACTCGAAGACGGTTTCGACCACGAGTGACAGCTATCAGATCAAGCGCCTTTCGATTGCGGTCGTGGTTGATCAGGCGCGATTGCTGGCGACTGCCGGTGAGACTCCGCCGCCGGCCAACTTCATGGATCAGCAGATTGCCAAGATTACGCAATTGGTCGCAACCGCCGCCGGTCTTGATACCAAGCGCGGCGATGTGATCAATGTTACAGCTGTGAACTTCCTGGAAGCGGCCGACGAGCAGCTGCAACCGGCTTCAACACCCATATCGGAATTGATCTTCCGGCAGACAGGTACGCTCATCAATGCTGCGGCGCTGATTGCGGCGGTCGGTTTGGTACTCTGGTTTGGCGTGCGTCCATTGATGCGTGAAATGAGCAATCAGCAGAATGCTTTGCAGCTTGCGGATGAGCCGGGTTTCGCGGTGCCGGGGCTTGCACCAGCAAACAATCTTCCTGCTGTTGCTGCTGCAAATGCCGAGCAAAGTGCGCCCTATGACGATCTCAGCGAGTTAAGACGCCGCATGCGCGTTCCGGCCCAGAACAGGCTGGAGCAGATGATCGACATGGATGAGGAGCGTGTCGCCGCGATCCTCAAACAATGGGTGCATGAAGCGGCATGACGGCACCCCAACCCAGATCCATCGCCAGCATGCTGACGGATTTCACGCCGCAGCATGTGCCCGCCGATCGCGTGACGGTATTTACCGCACCTGGCGAGCGGATAACAATCAAAACCGATATTGACGATTCTCCTGAAGAGGTAGTCGAACTCATCGACTACGAACTCAAGATCAAGGAGGCATTTGCTGCGGGCAGGGAGTCGGGGCAGGTTGAAGCTTCGGTTCTGTTCGAGGCTGAAAAGGTCAGGCTGGAGCGGGAGTTTCAGGAACAACTTGCGGGAGCTGAAGTGACGTTTCTGGAGCAGACGGGAGCGCGCATTTCAGCGCAATTGGATGAAGGGCTGAAGACGATTGCGTCTGATCTTTCCGGCTCGCTTGCTGCGGTGCTTGTTCCACTGATTGAAGTCAATATGCGGGAACGTGCGGTAAGTGCGTTCGCAAGCGAAATAGAGCGACTGACCATGGGATATGAAGGGATTACCGCGAAGATCAGCGGCCCATCGCATCTTCTGGACGTGCTTCGCAACCGGCCCGGCTTTGATCTTACGCGTTTTTCTCTGTCAGAGGCAAACCAGGCAGAGCTGTCCCTGCGGCTTGACGAGACGGTTATCGAGACACGGCTTGGCCGTCTGATCGATAGTTTGAGAGATCACATCCGATGAACATTGATCCCGAAACGCATCGCGAAATTGTTATCGTGCGTCGTGGCCGAGGCGATGGCGAAGACAGTCATCACGGCGGTGTCTGGAAGATTGCCTATGCGGACTTCATGACGGCAATGATGGCATTTTTCCTCGTCATGTGGCTCATCAATGCTGCTAACGAGGAAACCAAAGCGGCTGTTGCCAGCTATTTCAATCCCGTAAAATTGATGGACCGTAACGCCAGACCAAAGGGTATTCAGGACTCTGACGAGGAAAAGGGCAAGGTCCGCTTCGAACGTCCCGATTCCACCGATGCGGAAACAAAGAGTTCTCGCAACGACCGTGATACTGAGACGCAGCCAGAACGCGAAGAGCGGCAGATCTTCAAAGATCCCTATGCGGTTCTTGCGGAGATCGCCACGGATTCTGGTGTCCTCCAGAACCGGTCCGTCGCGGGTGCCGGTGGCATTAATCGTGCTGGTCCAATGACCGGTGCGGAAGGCGGTGAGGCCTATCGGGATCCCTTCAATCCCAACTATTGGACTAACCGGGCGGATGATGAAATTTTCCCTCTGACGGATAGCCCGCCCGTGCCACCCCCATCCTTTGAAAAAAGCGCTAGCGTCAAAAAGGACGCCTCCAAACAGGAGTCGGTAACGATTGAACAGGCATCGCTGGCACAGCGGTTGAGCGCTGGCGATATAAAACCCGATCCTGCCGCCAAGTCTGTCGAGGACAAGAAAGCTGCTGGTCAGACGGGCACGGAAGGCAAGCGGGAGATGAGTCCAGCCGAGATTGCCCAAAAGCTTGCTGCGGAAATCGCAAAGACCGGCATTGCAGATGAGAAAAATGCGCCGGAGGTGACAGTGGTCCCCACCAATGAAGGCGTTATGATTCAGCTGACTGACAAAGTTGACTATGGCATGTTTGCCATTGGCTCGGCAAAGCCTGACAAGCGCGTCGTGCAGGTGCTGGATGAGGTCGGCAAGATCATCGCCTCCCGCAAGGGTGATGTTGTCATCAGCGGTCATACCGATGCGCGACCGTTCAAGAGCGATAGCTATGACAATTGGCGTTTGTCCTCGGCGCGTGCCCATATGGCTTATTATATGCTGACGCGGGGCGGTCTCGACGCAAAGCGTATTCTTCGAATTGACGGTTATGCGGATCGCGACCCAAAGATTGCGTCGGATCCCTATGCAGCTCAAAATCGCCGGATCGATATTTTTCTTAAAACGGTTGGCAGATGAGAGTGAGGCGCTATCATCTTGTGTTGATACTGGGTTTGTTCGGTTTGATGCAGGCACAGGCACGAGCGGATATGCTTGCACCAGAGCCATATCTTCTGGTGCGGTCAATGCGCATGTTGCAGGACCAGGTAGCATCTGGAAAGCCGGAAGCGTTGCCGATGCTCAACCGGGTTCTTGCGCATGTTTCTCGTCAGTTTAAAGAGGCCAAACCGGAGGCTTGGGACAAGCCGGCCAATGCCTATGCGCTTTTCATCTATCTGCTGAATGGTGGCAATCCTGATGTTGTACGCGGCATCATTGCCACGCTGAAGCCTGATCAGATCAATCCTAAACTTATCGCCGGATCATTGGCCTATGCAGATGGCGATGCGCTTCGCATTGTCGAGAACTTTCAGGAACTGCCGCCAAATCTGCCAGCAGAACTCAACGCTTCGATCTATTTGGTAACGGCATCTCAACTCGCTTCGATTGATGCGATTACAGCTCTCAAGCGCCTCGACTATATACTGCTGAATGCGCCGGGAACGCTGCTGGAGGAGGCCGCACTGCGCCGCGGTCTCAGCATCGCCGCTGGTCTTGGCGAGAAAGACAAGCTGCTATATCTGTCCAGAAACTACCTGCAACGCTTTGAAAGATCACCATATTCGGAAGATTTCTATCGCCAGCTTGTCGACGCCTTGCTGAAGCTGAAGGACAAAATCAGCGAGGAGGAAATCAAGGATCTGGCAGTGCTGGCTTGGCCGGGCGCCCGGATGCCATTTTACTTGCGCCTCGCCCGTGGCTCTATTGTTAATGGTGATCTGGTCCGTGCCCGGTTTGCCGCGCGGGAAGCGGAAGAACTGGCCACTGCGCTCAAAGCCGACAACACACAGGCAAGGCTTTACCTTGCTGTGAGCAATGTCGGTTCCGATGAGACCGGAGAAGCGGGCAGAATATTGTCCAGCCTGCCAAAGGATCGTCTGCATGGCCGCGACGTAAACCTACTTGAAGCGGCTATGGCCATGGCGGGGAAAATAACCGAACAACCGCGTGTGACGTCAGCTGCCATGGAGCCCCAAACTATCCCCACGCCAGAGATCGCCACGCAGACGCCGCAAAAGACGCGCCAGCCGCCCGCCGTCGATACGGAAGATGCAATGATTACAGAAACGCGCAAGAAGCTCGATGCGATCGACGCAATTCTTGGAAAGGCCGGGAAATGACGATCGGATCCAATATGCCTTTCAAGCTGAAGTTGCAGACGCCGGTGCGGGCTACAAAGGAAGAGACGCAAGGCAACTTCCAGGAAATGCTTGGAGCCAAAGAGCTGCAACCTAATTTTGGATCGCTTTTGGAGGCCGTCAAGCCACACCGGAAAAGCGTTTTAAACCACATTCCTGGTGACGAAAAAAGCGCTGGGCCAGACAGCCCGCCCGATCACAGGGATGAGGAATCCATGTCGCTTACACAGAGTGCTTTCACGCAACCAATTATTGCGTTGGAGCAAATGCTGGATAGGCGGCAAGGTGATAAAACCGCTTTTCCCCCCGATACCTTGATTGACCAGCAGGGCTTGCAAGGAGCAGTGTCCGTGACAGATTCGGATGCTGCTGAATTGACGCTGGGAAACGATGACATCCCGCCACAGACAGATGCTGCAGATGTTCTTGCAGACAAAGAACAAGCGCCGAAGCAAGTGCCAGAGCGCTCTAGCAGACTTTCCGTCTCGTCTACGCCTCCTATACCCGAACAAGCCTCATCCGAGCCCGCAATGCCATCTCCTGTCTCCGCAAAGCAGCAGGAGAGTGATGTTGCCAGTTCTGCCAGAGCGTCAACGGCGGTAAAACCGGAGAAACAGGATCCCAATCCGGTGACGGAGACATTGCAGGACGTGATTGCGGCGCCTGAGAAGAACACATTTCAGCAGGCTGCACCTTCATTGCCACAAGCCACGGCAAAACCCTTGATGGGAAATATCGCGATGGTTGCCGCACCCGCCAATGCCCCGGCTGTCACCGGCATAGAAGTGGTTTCGGATCGCACCACGGGTGCAGCAAGGACGCTGGTCATTCAATTGCAGCCCGTCGAACTCGGCACTGTAACGGCCAGACTGCGCCTGACATCCGAGGGAATGCATATCCAGATTGCTGCGGCGAGCACTGCAATGGCCGAACATTTATCGAATGATCGTGAGGCCCTGGGCAAAGCGCTGCACCGCGCTGGCGTTACGGATGATGCATCCAATGTCACAATATCCATTATAGACCGCTCGCAGGCAGGTGCTGGAAACCCTCAAGCCGGTCAGCAAAATCTTAACGGGCAAGATCCGCAACAGCTCGGCGCGCGCGGCAATAATCAGGGCCAATCAGGTTTCCAGAATACGCCGGAAGATCGAACCACCCATCAAAGTTTTTCCGCAGACGTTGCACCGGATGACCATGTCGAATTACCGGCAAAGCCAGGCGCTCAAATTCGTTCTTCGCGCGGGCTCGTCGTTTAATTCGCACCTGACTGTCGGTTTGCCTATGCCGTCACCAGTTCGTGGGGACCAGGCTGCGTGCGCGCACGCCATGATTGCACCAAAAACGAAGTTGGCAGCGAGGCATTGCGGGGCGGGCAATGAACATCATGCAGAAAAATTATGTTTGCCGGGTAATGGAACATATGACGCAAGCGAGCGCAAAAACTGGACTCCTGGCATGCGCATCTTTTGCAATAAGGGACCACGTTAATACACGGTAATAAAACGTGAATTTTATTTCCCGTTGGCAATTTGTTAAACTTATTGCGTCAGCTTTGCTACAGCCGCCGTGTCGGCTTTTCCCCCAAGTCCAGCTATTATACCACTTCATTCCGACTCCCAATTAATTAGGAACAATTAGTTGGGGATTGTCGACAACTCCTTACCACCGCTACGTGTGTCGTGCTTGGGGTTAAGTTACTGATTCGGAAGGTGGGGTTGTGATTGTAGTCGTCGACGAACGAAGTCTGGTGACGAGTGGGTATTCTGCATGGTTCGCCCGAGAGGGCATAACGACAACCGGGTTTTCTCCGAACGATTTTGGTGAGTGGGTCGCCACCGTTCAGGAGCAAGATATTATGGCAGTGGAAGCATTTCTGATAGGGGAGTGTGCGAACCGTAGCCAGTTTCCACATAAAATTCGTGAACGTTGCTCGGCTCCCGTGATCGCTGTCAACGACACCCAATCGCTGGAAAACACGCTGGAGCTTTTCCAGGCTGGCGTCGATGATGTTGTGCGCAAGCCCATGCATGTTCGCGAGATTTTGGCCCGGATCAATGCAATCCGTAGACGTTACGGCAATGGCAGCAGTGGAACCCAGATCGGGCCGATCAAGATTTTCTCCGATGGGCGCGATCCGCAGGTTAATGGGGTTGATTTTTCCTTGCCGCGCCGCGAACGCCGTATCCTTGAATATCTGATTGCCAACCGCGGACGGCGGTTGAACAAGGCCCAGATATTCAATGCGATCTATGGAATCTTCGATAGTGAAGTCGAAGAAAGCGTTGTCGAGAGCCATATCAGCAAGCTGCGTAAGAAACTGCGTGAGCAGCTTGGATATGATCCGATCGATTCAAAACGCTTCCTTGGCTATTGCATAAATCTCGACTGAAGACCGGCGCGTGCCGCCGATCCTGATCAATCGAAAATTTGTTAGCTTCTCTCAGTGATTCCCCACGTCAGCTTCGCGCAAGTATCGAGGCATAACGATTCTGGACTGAATCGCGCTTTAGGAGACGGAAATGAGCCTTTACGGAATGATGCGAACCGGCGTGTCGGGTATGAACGGTCAAGCCAACCGGCTGTCCACGGTATCCGAGAATATCGCCAACTCGAGCACGACCGGCTATAAGCGCGCGAGCACCGAGTTTTCTTCGCTTGTTCTTCCCAGTTCCGGCGGCTCCTACAATTCCGGTGGGGTCGAAACTACCGTTCGCCACCATATTTCTGATGATGGCCCGCTGCGTTTCACGACATCCTCTACTGATCTTGCCTTGAAAGGCAGGGGCTTCTTCATCGTCAGCAATGCCAATGGAACGCCTTACCTGACACGTGCCGGTTCGTTCGTTCCTGATGCTGCCGGAAATCTGGTCAATACTGCCGGATTTTACCTGATGGGGTATCCCATTACCAACGGCAACGTAAATCCGGTAGCTAATGGCTATCAGGGTCTGGAGAAGATCAATCTTTCGCAAAACGATCTGATCGCTGACCCGAGCCGCAAAGGCGTCTTTACGGCGAATTTGCCGGCAGGCGCTGAGATTATACCCGCTGCCGACCGGCCACCTGCAAATACAACGGCTACGGCAAAATTCACCGCCAAATCGTCGGTTCAAACCTATGACAATCTGGGCAATGTCGTTGTTCTGGATATTTACTACACCAAGACGGCGGACAACCAATGGGAGGCCGCCGTTTATAACAAGGCCAATGCATCGGCAACGGGCGGGTTCCCTTATACGCCAGCGGCTCCGCTAACAACCGAGACATTCAACTTTGATGCCCTGACAGGCAAGCTCACATCGGCGGACAAGTCGATTTCCGTTGTCGTTCCAAATGGCCAGCCGCTCGAAATCGACTTTTCCGGCACGAAGCAACTGGCTGGCGACTACAATCCCATTCAGGTCAAGATCGATGGCAATTCGCCCAGTCCGATTGAAGACGTGACGATCGGCGCCGATGGTATCGTGGTGGCCAACTACAAGAACGGCACGACCCGTCCGATCTACCAGATCGCGCTCGCGGATGTGCCCAGCCCCGACAACCTTCAGGTTCTGTCAGGCAATGTGTTCTCGACCAGTGCCGATTCCGGTGAAGTTCAGGTGGGCTTTGCCGGCAAGGGAAGCTTTGGCAGCATCACGTCAGAAGCCCTTGAGGAATCCAATGCGGATATTGCGCAGGATCTTACGGAAATGATCGAAGCGCAGAGAAACTATACGGCAAACTCCAAAGTCTTTCAGACCGGTGCGGACTTGATGGACGTGCTGGTCAATCTGAAACGATAGCTGAACTTATAATGGGAATTGGACAAAGGGCATGTCACTAACTTCAGCGCTCCTTACTGCTCAGAGTGCTCTCAATACCGTGTCAAAGCAGACCGCGGTCGTCTCCCGCAATATTGCAGGTGCCAACGATCCAAATTTCACGCGGCGCATAGGGTCAGTGGTAAGCGGCGCCGGTGGCTTGACCTATATGTCGGTGAAACGCTCGGCAGATGAGGCCCTTCTTTCCAAATTCGTGGAAGCCAACAGCTTTCTGGGAGCATCCGACACTTTGAAAGGCGGTCTTGATCGCCTTTCGGGCATTTATTCAGCCAGTAATGCGTCTGATTCACCGCGAGCCCTTCTTGGCGATTTACGGGATTCACTCCAGCTTTATGCCTCTCAGCCTGGCAATAGCTCGGTGGGGGAATCCGCCGTTGCCAAAGCCGTGTCGCTTGCCAATAGCCTTAACCGGGGAACGCAGGAAACGCAGAAGCTTCGCCAGGATGCCGACAATGATATTGCGGACTCGGTCAACAACATCAACGACCTCCTGGCAAAGTTCGAGGCGGTCAACAATCGGGTGGTCAGTGGCACAAGGGCTGGGTCTGATGTCTCGGATGACCTTGATGAACGGGACGGCCTGCTAAAGCAGATATCCGGTGAAATCGGTATCACAACCTTAAAGCGTGATGACAATGATATGGTCATTTTCGCCGAGTCAGGCGTCACGCTTTTTGAAAAATCTGCACGAACTGTGACGTTTACACCGACAAGTGCGTTTAGCGCTTCAACGGGCGGCAATGAGGTCTATGTGGACGGCGTACCGCTGTCGCATGGCACATTTGATCAACCCTATGGCACCGGACGGCTGAGCGGTCTCTTGCAATTGCGGGACCAGACTGCGCCGGCCTATCAAAAGCAACTGGATGAAATTGCCCGCAGCCTCGTCAGCATGTTTGCTGAAAAAGGCACAGGCGTACCGACAGTCCCTGGCCTGTTTACCTATTCGGGCGCACCGGCGATGCCGGCCGATGCCACGATCCTTCCGGGAATCGCGGGGTCACTTAAAGTATCATCTGCCTATATTTTGTCGGAAGGCGGCAATCCTGCGCTATTGCGCGATGGCGGCCCGGCAGGAACACCTTATGTTCAGAATCCGGATGGTTCTGCAGGCTATTCTGATCGGCTGCAAAGTCTGATTGGGGCGATCGGCGCACCGCGAACTTTTGACGTTGATGCGGCAGCAGGCAACAATAAAAGCCTGCTTGATTTCGCCGCCGCATCGATCAGCTCGCTTGAGGAAAAGCGCAAATCCGTGACGGATACGAACGATTACAACAAAATTCTCTCGTCCAGAGCGAGTGATGCGATTTCCAATGTCAGCGGCGTGAACATCGATACCGAGATGCAATCGCTGTTGGACCTGGAGCACTCCTATCAGGCGTCGGCCCGCATATTGTCGACAGTAGACTCCATGTTCCAAGAACTCTTCCGGGCGGCGTCATAAACATGAAAACACAATCGGTCTCTTCATACGTCCTTGCAAACGCAACCCGGAGCATCATTTCAAAGGCGCAGGCTGATCTGGTCAAGGCGCAACAGGAAGCAACGACGGGCTTTGTATTTGATACCGGTCTGGCGCTGGGCAGCCGCACCGGGCAATCGCTTTCGTTGCGAAAGGAACATGATCGACTGTCAGTCCTTACGGATTCCAATAAATTGCTGGCCGAGCGTATGACGACATCGCAAAATGCGCTGAGCAATGCCATGAAGGGTTCTCAGGGCTTTTTAGGAACGATTATCGCCATGCGCGGTAGCGGACAGGGCCATGAGGTTGCAGCTAATGCCGCAAAAGGGCTGATGCAGACGGCGACATCTTTGATCAACACCAGTTTTAACGGCGAATATGTCTTTGCCGGCGTCAACACTGACGTAAAGCCGCTTGGCGATTATGATGCAGCAGGCAATCCGGCACGCGCGGCAGTCCTGCAGTCCTTTGAAGACCATTTCGGCTTTCCAGTTACTGATCCTCAGGTTTCAACAATCAGCGCGAACGATATGAAGGCCTTTCTGGACGGTCCATTCTCGTCAGAGTTTGATGCCGCCTCATGGTCCGATAATTGGTCATCTGCCTCCGATACGCTCATGAAAAGCCGCATCGCGCCAACCGAATTGGCCGAGACCTCGGTCAGTGCAAACAATGCCGGTTTTCGCAAGATGATGATGAGCTACACGATGGTCGCCGAGTTCGCCAATATTGGTTTGAACCAGGGCGCTTTCGATGCCGTGATCACAAAGGCGATCGAGACAACCACAGAGGCCAATTCAACGCTGCCCGGCGTGCAATCTGTTCTCGGAACAGCTCAGGCGCGAACGAAAGACGCAACGGATCGTTTGGAAGTGCAGTTGAAAGTGCTCAACAGCTCAGTGATCGGCCTTGAGGGCGTCGACCCCTATGAAGCCGCCAACAGGGTGGAAGCACTGCGAACCCAGATTGATGCTTCCTACGCACTGACCGTGAAGATGCAAAGTTTGAGCTTGCTGAATTACCTGAAATAGACCTGACCTTGCGTGCAATCCGCATGCATCTAAACTTTGAGAAGACAATGTACCAGGCTCGATACGACGATATCATCAATGACGGCGCGACGAGCGCCAAAGAGCGTGAGCGGTCATTATTCGATCAATCGATCATGATGCTTGAGGCAGCGCGTGACGAGGACGGCTATTCGTTCAAGGGAATTGAAGCCGTCCAGTTCACGTCCCGTCTGTGGATGATTGTAATGGAAGACCTTGGGGATCCGGCAAACCAGTTACCGCAGGAATTGCGCGCATCGCTGATATCCATAGGCATATTCATTCTGAAGGAACTGGAAGCCATCCGACAGGAAAGGTCGGTCGATTATGACAGCATAATCGACATCACAAAAACCATTCGCGACGGAATTTGAATGCCATGAAAGTGTCCTTGCGCGCTGGCGAAAAAATATATGTGAACGGGGCTGTTCTGCGCGCTGACCGCAAAGTCGCGCTCGAATTCATGAATGATGTGAGCTTCCTTCTGGGAAGCCATGTGCTTCAGGCTGACGAAACAACGACGCCGCTGCGGCAGCTCTATTTCGCGGCGCAGATCATGCTGATCAACCCATCGGCAAAGGACGAGGCGAACCTGGCTTTCAAGCGCATGCTGACGGCGCTTCTCGGCACGTTTTCCAACCAGCAAATGCTGAAAGAGCTGAAGCTCATCGATGAGGTGGTCTGTAATGACCGCATCTTCGAAGCGTTAAAATCGATCCGTGCGCTTTACGCGCTGGAAGCACAAATCATGTCGGGTGGTTCAGGCGCTGCCATTCCTGCACAAACGGGCCAGATAAGGCCGGAGGCGACAGCATGACCACTATTCCGCCCGTAGGCACGGAACAAACAAATCAGACCAATACACCAAAAGCTGTTGCTGGCGCTGACTATCAGACCTTTTTGAAGCTGCTCGTGGCCCAGATGAAAAATCAGGACCCGACCAAGCCCATGGACGCAACGCAGCAGGTGACGCAGCTGGCGCAATTCTCCAGCGTTGAACAAGCTGTTCAGATGAACGCCAAGCTTGAACAGCTACTGGCAAGTTCGTCATTGTCTCAAGCGGATGGTATCATCGGACGGACCGTAACCAGCCCCGATGGCAAGGTCTCGGGCGTGGTCGAATCCGTGCGTATCTATAGCGATGGCATGGTAGCAAAGCTCAAAGGCGGGGCGGAGCTGATCATTACGGCCGGTATCGTCATCAGCTGACCATGAACGAAGCTGATGCACTGGATATTGTCAATCAGGCGATCTGGACGGTTATCGTAGCCGCCGGCCCGGCGGTTGGTGCAGCGATGCTTGCAGGTGTCGGCATTGCCCTGTTTCAGGCCCTGACGCAGATTCAGGAAGTCACCCTGACATTCGTGCCGAAGATACTGGTTATTCTGGCAGTGCTTGCTCTGACCGCACCTTTTGTCGGCTCGCAGATCAATACGCTGACGCTGCTGACCTATTCGCGGATTGAAAAGGGTTTTTGATCCAAAGCTCTAACGCGCGGGCTTCGCGTAAGCTTCGTCTCCTATGGTCCATCCGACAATAGGAGAATGCCGTGCAGCAGGCAGCAGTAAAACGACTGGGTGATAAGGGCTACCTGACCGGCAGTGATGTCGGTCTTGCGCTCGGCATCGTCATTATTCTGACGGTACTATTCCTGCCGGTTTCCCCGATGGTTCTCGATATCGGACTTGCCTTTTCTATCGCTCTGTCTGTGTTGATCCTGATGGTTTCGCTGTGGATACAGCGTCCGCTTGATTTCTCTGCATTCCCCACTGTGCTGCTGATCGCGACGATGATGCGTCTATCACTCAATATTGCAACAACCCGCGTTATTCTAACCCACGGCGACGAAGGTTACGCCGCGGCGGGACAGGTCATCCATGGCTTTTCGCAATTCGTCATGGGCGGTGATTTCGTTATCGGTCTGGTGGTCTTCGCAATTTTGATCATCGTGAATTTTCTCGTCATCACCAAGGGTGCAACGCGTATTGCCGAAGTAGGGGCACGCTTTACGCTCGATGCCATACCGGGCAAACAGATGGCGATTGACGCGGATCTATCCTCCGGACTTATTGATGAGAAGGAAGCACAGCACCGCCGCCGCGAATTGGAAGAGGAAAGTGCCTTCTTCGGGTCGATGGACGGCGCCTCCAAATTCGTGCGCGGCGATGCGATTGCCGGCTTGATCATAACCGCAGTCAATATTTTTGGTGGCATCATTATCGGTGTGACCCGGCACGGTATGGAAGTCGGCGAAGCTGCTGACGTATTCACCAAACTGTCTGTCGGCGATGGTCTGGTTACGCAAATACCGGCATTGATCGTATCGCTGGCAGCGGGTCTGCTTGTCTCCAAGGGAGGCACCCGGGGATCGACGGACAAGGCTGTGTTCGGACAGTTGGGCGCCTATCCAAAAGCTCTTTTCGTAGCTGCTCTTCTGCTCTTTGTGCTCGGTATATTGCCGGGCCTGCCAGCATTTCCATTCTTTATCCTTGCCATCGGTTTGACCGCAATTGGCATTTCTGTACCCCGCAAGCTGGCCAGGGTTGCCGCCGCAGCGCAGGCTGAACTGGCGATCAAGCAGAAGACCGCCGAGGACGAAGACCGCAATTCTGTCAAGGCATCGCTGGAAACAGCACAAATCGAACTTTGCCTTGGCAAGCAACTTTCTTCGCGGCTGATGTCCTCGCAATTGGAACTGGCGCATCGTGTCAACAAAATGCGCAAGAAATTCGCGGTCGAATACGGCTTTGTCGTGCCTGAAATAAAGGTTACGGACGATTTTCTGCTGCCGCCGAAAACCTATCGTATCAAAATTCACGGAACCGTAGTGGCGTCGCATGAGCTACGCGTCGGCGAAATCCTTGTCATTCCCGGAGATCGGCCACCGCCACACGTTCCCGGCGAAGAAGTGCGCGAACCGGCTTTCGGTATGAAGGCTTACTCAGTTCCCGAAACATTCGCGGCAGAACTCAAGCGCGACAACTATATGACTGTCGATAATCTTTCGGTCCTGCTCACGCATCTGAGCGAGATCGTGCGCAATAATCTCTCGCAATTGCTGTCCTACAAAGATATGCGGGCGCTGCTCGACCGGCTTGGCCCGGAATACAAGAAGCTGCTTGATGATATCTGCCCTGCCAATCTCACTTATTCCGGCTTGCAGGCGGTTTTGAAGCTTTTGCTCTCGGAACGGGTCTCGATCCGCAATCTCAATCTAATCCTTGAGGCTATCGCTGAAGTGGCGCCGCATGTCCGGCGGTCGGAGATGATCGTCGAGCATGTGCGTATGCGCATGGCACAGCAGATTTGCGGCGATCTTGCCGACAATAGCGTGCTTTCCGTGTTGCGCCTGGGCAATCGCTGGGATCTGGTTTTCCATCAAAGCCTCAAGCGGGATGCCAAGGGGGAGGTCACGGAATTCGACATTGACCCGCGTTTGCTTGAACAGTTTGGAACGGAAGCGACCACCGCAATTCGCAAACATCTCGATGCGGGAGAGCGTTTTGTTCTGGTCGCTTCGCCGGAAGCGCGGCCCTATATCCGCATGATCATTGAGCGCTTGTTTACAACGCTGTCAGTTCTGTCTCATGTGGAAATTGCGCGAGGCGTTGAAGTTCGTTCGCTTGGAACGATTTCGTGAGCGGGATTTGAATGCTGCCGCTGGGTGATACCGCACTTGCTGCATTTCTGGTGTTCGCGCGCGTTGGTGCTTGCCTGCTGATCATGCCGGGCATTTCCAGCCCGCGCATCCCCGTTCAGATACGGCTTTTTCTGGCCCTGGCATGTTCGCTCATGGTGGTTCCATTGGTGCTGACCCAAGTGGCTCCAGCAGCAAAGGCCGCTCCTCTCGTTTTGATGCGGATCATTGTGGTGGAAATTATTGTCGGCGGGCTGATCGGTGTGCTGGCCCGCATGTATTTCTGGGCCTTGCAGTTCATGGCCAATACGATCGCAATGACTGTCGGCTATTCCGGGGCACCGGCCGGGTCGATTGAAGGTGAGGAGCCGCAAGCAGCAATCGCAAGCTTTGTTACGCTATCGGCGCTCTGTCTTTTCTTCATCACTGATTTACATCTGGAGGTGTTTCGCGCGCTCCTGTCATCCTATACGGCGATCCCGGTAGACGGCATTTTCCAGCCGGGCACAGCCATGGTCAATCTGACAGACACGCTTTCAAAGGCGTTCATGAGCACCATCCGCATAGCTGCACCGTTCATTGTTTTTGCAGTTGTCGTGAATGTTGCTGTTGGGCTGATCAACAAGCTGACGCCTGCCATTCCTGTCTACTTTATCTCAATGCCATTCGTTCTGGCTGGCGGTCTCATGCTGCTCTATTTCGCCATGCCGGACCTGCTCAGATTGTTCACAAGCGAAGCCGGCTCTTATCTGAGGACATTTTGATGGCAACCAGCAAGCGTGCTTCATATCTTGCCTTGATCCGATTGCAGAAACTGGCAAAGGCCCGGTCCGAACTGACCATTGCCGGTCTCAATGCGCAATTAGTGGCGATTGGGGATGAGAGCGAGGCGCTATTCAAAATGCAGGATGACAGATTCAAACCCGGCGCTGATCTGGTTCCTCCAGACCTCATCATACGACGACTGGAAACGAACAGAATGAGAGCAATTCATCTGACGGATCAGATGGCCGTTCAACGCAAGAACCTGTTGAAGATTTCAAGAACGCTGGATGTCCTGAACGACCGGTTGCGATCCCATGAAAGCGAACAACAACGCCACCATGCCACTGTCGAAATCGATGAATATATCAGCCAGTTGCTCGGAAAAGCCGCAAATTAAAGACAGGCCCCAAATGAAGGCTCAAGCCTCAGTCAAGTTTGAACAGCTAGTGTCACAAACATGAAACAGTTTGGGTCTGTCTTTTATGTCTATTAATTCGCCTTCTGATTTGGTGTTGGATGCGACGAAGGCCGCTGATCCGCAGGCCATGCGGGTAGCGATGGAAAGATTGCGAAGCGTGGCTGCTGATCGGGCTGCGGCACAAACCCCGCTGTCCGGCGAGAGTTTTGCCCATTTGCAGGCAGGGAGGGTCAGTTCTGAGGGTGTGCAATCAAACACACCTGTTTCAAATCCGGCCTTCAAAAAGTTTGAAGCCGTCATGCTGCAATCCTTCATTGAATCAATGTTCACCGGCGAGAATCAAGCGGTCTATGGCGAAGGCATCGCAGGGGGATATTGGAAGTCGATGATGTCCGAAGCCCTTGCCAATCAGATGGCAGACGCAGGCGGAATTGGAATTGCACGCATGCTGGAAGAGCAAAGTGCCAAACGAATTAAAAACGAAGTGGCTCAGCCTCTTGGCACCACTTCGCCAATTTCTACGAAAGAGCAGGGTTGAAACCCGGTATTTTACCAGATCGAACGGCTGCGGCCGAAAGATTGGAAGGAATGAATATGGAAACCGTCAACGACAACAAGCAGCATATAGGTCTTAATCCATCGCTTGGTCCTGTTCTCATCGCCATCCAGCGATTGGAAGATGTTATTGAGTATGAGACAGATCTGCTCATGGAAGGCGGGGCTGTTGATCTTGCCGATATCAATGCAAGCAAAAGCCGTGGATTGCGGGATTTTAACAAGGCCCTGGGAAAGGCTGTGAAATCGGTCGATAACCCAGCGCTCAAGACACTTCAGCCGGTTCTTGACAGTCTGAGGCTCAAGCTGGAGCGTAATTGTGAAGCGTTGAAATTGCATCTGCGGGCTGTCAGCGAACTGACGGGAATAATCCGCGACGCGCTGGAAACACATGAAGCTGATGGCACTTATACGGCGCGGCAAATGCGGAACGGCATGGGCGCATGATACGCATCGTCATCATCGGATTGTGGATATGCGCTGTTGCTCTCGGCTCGCTTTATTTTGCTGTCCAGCAAAACTCAGCCACTGCCGCAGTGACTTCGCATGATGCTCAGCCGCTTGATGACGGAAAAACGGAAGTTTTCAGTGTTCCAATTATTATCGACGGTGCCGTTCAAGGCTATGTTGTGACCCAGCTTATTTATACGATCGACAGCGCTGTAAAAGCCTCCGTCAAAACACCGGTATCGTTTTTCATCAATGATGAGATATTCCGGCAGTTTTACGGTCACTACTCCGATGTGAAGGAGGTGGAGGCGGTCAAGTTCGAGGACGTAAAACAGGCCATTATCGATGGGGTCAATGCGCGTTTCCCCGAACCGCTTGTTAAAGATCTCCTGGTTCAGCAATTCAATTATATTTCATCCAAGGAAATCCGCGATCAAAACACCAAAGGTATCAGCCGCGGTTGATCCCGTTTTAGCCGAGTGAATAATATTTGCCCGACAATGCATGAAGCACGCTTTCGCTCAATGGAGCGACGGTTGAATCGGGCGCAAACCGCACCCCAATATCCAGATTCTTGCGCCAGACAATGTGTGTGATGAGCGCGCCGCAATATTGATCGTCAAATAACCAGAAACGCTCAGGTATGTCGCACTGGCCGATGATCCTTATGCGGGCTCCGCCTTTGGCCAGATCCTGAAAATGGCACTCGGTGAGGAATTGTCCATCCAAGCTCACAAGTTTACCCGAGCGCAATCTTGTCCGTTTGCGTTCCAGTTCTCTTTGTTCTGATTTGCCGGACACGGACATGGACACTACTCAACGCAATCATAAAGCCGGTTTCAAACCGAAGTCTGCAATCTGGCATTGTGTACTCTGAAACAATTGCAAATCCGTTATGAACTGGAGCGCTCACGAGTTTATGTATCTAATGCCAGCTCGCGATTGGTCAGTTGACGCTTCTCGGCAGTTGACCTGACAAAAACTCCACGACGGCCCGGACGCTGGGCAATTGACCGCGACGATGGGGCATCAGCAATGTGGTTGTCACAGTTCCGGCTGACCAGCCGGGTAAAACGCGGACCAAATCTCCACTTCGGATTGCGCTGGCGCAAATTGACGAGGGCAGACATGTCAGCCCTAGTCCGGCAATAGCCGCCTTGATCAAGGCTATCGATTCATTGGCCATCATTCTCCGGATCGGTTTTGCCGTTACCGCCACGCCAGTGTCAGAAACAAGGTGCCAGTTTTCTGCTCCGGGAGCAGTTAGCAAACCAAAGTGATTGATCAAGTCGTGCGGGGTGGCGGGAGCACCTTGTGCGGAAATATATCCGGGAGACGCAACGACAAATATCGGTTCGAGCATCAACTGTTTCTGAATGAGGTCCGAATCCGGCAGGGGGGCAAAATGACTGCGAATTGCCAAATCGTAGCCTTCCTGGACAATATCCACAAACCGGTCGCTCGCATGCATTTCCAGATTTATCTTGGGGTATTTGCCGGCGATTACAGGAAGGAAGTCTGCCAGATAAAACTGTGTCGCAGGAATGGAGGCCGTCAGCCTTACCGTGCCGCTCGGTTCGGCCATGCGGCTTCGAACGATATTCTCTGCCGCTTCCGCTTCAATCAACGCACCACGGGCATGATTAAAAAAGTCACGGCCAGCGTCTGACAAGGAAAAACTGCGCGATGTGCGGTGGATAAGGCGCGCACCCAGCTCCGTTTCAAGCTCGGCTATACGCTTGCTGATTGTCGATTTGGGAATACCGAGACGTCGCCCGGCTTCCGAAAAGCTCCCGCCTTCAACGGCCTGAACAAAAAGATAAAGATCATTGAGATTCATCATCCGCATCACCCATAGTCCACATATGTAGACGATAGGTTGCAAAATTGCAGCCTACCGAAAGATCGTCCAATAATAATAACTAATAGGCGTGAAGGCGGAAGAGCCTTGAATGGAAAAACAGGAAACAATCATGACACAAATACTTTTTTACGGGGTACCCGAGGGCTGTTCTTTCGGTTCGATTGTCGCGCTGGAATGGTCTGGGCAACCCTATCAACTCTCGCGCATTGCAATGCCGGAAACCGTTACCAGCGAGGCTTACCGGCAGATCAATCCTATTGGGGAGACACCGACTCTGCGTACGGCAAGCGGCGAGTTTATCAGCGAAAGCATGGCAATCCTCAACCATATCGGAGCCGGAGCTGTTGAACAGGGAATAGCCTTCAGGCAGGGCACGAAAGACTTTGATCGCCTGAACCAGATGCTGGCGTTTTTGAACACCACCTTTTTCAACGCATATGCATCGCTTTGGTATGCACTTGAACATGCAAGCGATGAAAACGAAAGGGAGGTGCTGGTTGCTTATGGTAAGACAAAGGTAGCCAAGGCTCATGAGGACTTGGAACTCCTGCTTGGAAACCGGCCATGGCTGTTGGGTGATAACCGGACATTGGCAGATGCATACTTTATGGGAATCGCCCGTTGGAGCGATTTTCACAAGACAGCAAGCTACGCTAACTATCCCGGTCTGAGCGCGCTTCACCAAAGATTGGAAGCTGATGCAGGCGTAAGGTTCGCCCATGCGATCGAGCATGAAGAACAGGCAGTCTCCGCTGGTGGCTTTGCAGGACATGTAAGTTTTGACGATGCCCTGAGAGCTACTCGCAAAGCAGCATAAGCAACCGGAAAAGCGGCATTTCTCCACGCTGTTGACGTGTCGTCAGTTCCATAGAGTTACCAGGGAAGCGATCCCGTTTTTGCTTTCCTGGTATAATGATGAAAAAGCTTCTTTACTTTAGGGCAAAATTCTCAGATTGAGATTGGCAAGCTTTTTCATCATACTCGGGGGAGTCCTACCATTGAAAAAACAAGTTGTTCTGACTTTGCTGTTTGCGGTAGTCGGTGTTTCGGCAAGTCATGCGCAAACTTGCGAAAGTAACTTTAAGGTGACAGGAGTTCCCTTAATAACGGCAATGAATTACAAAACCTCATATGTTTTTCCAAAGGTCAAAGCAGATCAGGTTTTGAAAACACTTGCTCAGGCGGTGGCTGCGGAAGGTTTTTTGGGAATACAGGTCGACAAGTCATTGGGAGCAATTGACGCTTACCAAGAGACCACGGGCTCCGGTCGCGAACAAACCTTGCGGATAGTGGCTCGCAAGAAGGGCGCGGGTACACGGGTCGATGCCATGTTCAACATCCAGCAGGGGCAGGTAACGTCGGAAAAAATCGTGCGCAAAGGACTCTGCGATATTGTTATGTCCGCTGCCGACTGATCAAGTCTGCTGACAGCGCATGCAAGAATCGGATTGAATTTCTTGTCGAAGTCCACGATTCTTTAGGCAGAACGAAGTTTGAGGCTGCCTCCATGAACGAGACGATACATCACTATTGTGTTTTTGATACCGCAGGCGGATTCTGCGGTATCGCCTGGAACGATATTGGTATTACGCGGTTTCAGTTGCCGACGAAAAGCGCCGAGGCGACAGAGCGCATTCTGCTTCGTCGCTTGCCCCAAGCACTATCCAGCGAACCGACAGCGCAGGTTGCGAAAGTAATTGCTGCTGTAAAGCGATACTTTAAGGGAGAAGAAACAGATTTCTCCGGTGTTGCAGTAGACGTTGGTGATCAGGAGCCGTTTTTCGAGCAGGTCTATACGGAAACGAGACGGCTTGGCTGGGGCAATACCACCACATACGGCACAATCGCAAAAGAACTTGGAGCAGGCCCGGAAGCCGCAAGAGACGTTGGTCAGGCCATGGCGAAAAACCCGATTCCTCTGATTATCCCATGCCATCGGGTTTTGGCCGCCGGAGGTAAGGTCGGTGGCTTTTCAGCGCCTGGCGGTTCGATCGCGAAGGCACATATGCTTGAATTGGAGGGCGTCCATCTTGGTGTTCCACCTGCAGCCCAGCAGTCATTTGGGTTTTGAGAATTTATCCTGATGACAAGGCTGCGAGGCGCGACTTGAGAAAGCGCAACTCTGCAGGTTGACGCGTCAGCGCTATGGCGCGCTGATAAGAATCGACGGCGGCTTCCACCATCCCTAGCTGTCGTTGCATATCGGCACGGGCTGCATAGGCCAATGGATAATTCTGGAGTTGTCCTTGCTGAATAATTGCTTCGATGGCAGCAAGGCCCGCTTCAGGTCCATCACGTTTTGAAAGTGCTGCAGCACGGTTTAAGGCTGCTATAGGGGATGGGTCCACACGCAGCAGGACATCATATAGCGTAACGATCTGCGCCCAGTCCGTGCCCTCGGTTGTCGATGCGTTGGCGTGGACGGTAGCAATGGCAGCTTGAAGGACGTAGGGACCTATATTGCGGGCGGCAAATGCCTGCTCCACCAGTGCTCCAGCTTCGTTGATCAGGCGACGATCCCAGAGCGACCGGTCCTGGTCCTCCAGCAATATGATATCTCCTGCTTGATCGATACGGGTGTGATATCGTGCTTCATGCAAAAGCATCAATGCCAACAGGCCCATAGCTTCCGGGTCTGGCAGTAAATCAACCATAAGTCGACCGAGCCGAATTGCTTCGGCGCAAAGGTCGGCCCGTGTCAGCCCCGGTCCTTCAGTAGCGGCATAGCCCTCGTTGAAGATGAGATAAATAACCCGCAAAACGCTTTCGAGGCGTTCTGGAAGTTGGGCATGGCTTGGCACTTCATAGGGAATAGCATCTTCACGAATTTTACTCTTTGCCCTGACAATACGCTGGGCGATGGTTGGGGCAGGAGCGATATAGGCCCGCGCAATCTCCTCAGTCGTCAATCCCGCAACCTCGCGCAAGGTGAGGGCGATACGTGCGTCGGCGGCAAGTGCCGGATGACAACAGGTGAAGATCAGCCGTAGTTCATCATCGCTGATATCTTCTGGCACTGCAGGTTCATAGAGTTCGTCGGAAAGGGCAGTAAGCTCGGGCATGGCAGCAGCGAGCCGCGCCTGTTTGCGCCAGCGATCAATGGCCTTGAATCGTCCCGTAGAGACGAGCCAGGCATAGGGATTTTGCGGAATACCATCGCGCGGCCAACGCTCTGCGGCGGCGGTGAAGGCCTCTTGCAAGGCCTCCTCCGCCGCTTCAAATCCACCGAGAAGACGGATCAATGTTGCAAGGACGCGGCGCTTTTCGGAACGATAGATGGTTTCAAAGGCGGCGTTTGCACCCGGCCGGTTCACAGTTCTGGCGGCGGCGTGCTGAAGTCGACAACCGGGCGGACTTCGATGGAACCGATCTTTGCCAAGGGATGTCCCGATGCGGCACGCACCGCGTCATTGAGATCGTTGGCTTCAATCAGGATAATCCCGCCCAGCATTTCTCTGGTTTCCATGAAAGGCCCATCGACTGCTGACATTTTGCCATCGCGGACCTGTAAGGTCATGGCGTTTTCAGGTAGTTCCAGGGCTTCACCCATGACGAAATGGCCGCTTTCCTTCAGTTTTTCATCATAGTTGGCACATTCGGAAAGTGCGGCATTGGCTTCAGGACTTCCGCCAAAGAGTGTTTTTGCATTGTAATAGATGAGACAGGCGTAACGCATAATCTGATTTCCTTCAGTTAGCTTGTTGAACACCCATAATCGTTTGGGGAAGGTCCGATTCGACAAAGCTACAAAATTATTTTCACGATAGCGCAAAAAATGTTGCTGACGCCGTTCAGGTCACGCGCCGTTTTTCCAGCTTCCGGGCCAAGGTACGCCGGTGCATGCCCAGCCGCCTGGCTGTTTCGGAAATGTTGAAGTCCGTTTCAACAAGCATTTGATGAATACGTTCCCATTCCAGCGTCTTGATTGAGGTGGGGCGAGCAGTCAGTGCTATATCGGCATTGCCCGACGCCTTGCTGAATGCCTCCTCAATATCATCCGTATTGGATGGCTTGGCGAGATAGTGACAGGCGCCAAGCTTAATGGCCTCGACAGCGGTCGCAATACTTGCGAAGCCGGTCAAGACAACGATCAGCATCGATGCGTTATGGCTGTGCAATGCCTCGACACATGCCAGACCAGATGCGCCCGCCAGCTTCAGATCGACGACCGCATAACCGGGTGAATTCTCTTTCAGGATCTCGGTGAGCTCCTCCAGACTGGACGCCAGCAGGACATCATAGTCGCGTCGTTCGAAGGAACGTTTCAACGTCTTGGCGAAAGCGATGTCATCTTCGACAATAATCAACCGACGCTTATCGGACATGGGAACGTGCTCCAATTGCAAGCGAGGCGAGTGGCAGACTCATTGTTACTGCGGCCCCACCTTGCGGCAGATTTCTGGCGGACACGACACCTCCAAGTTTCCTCACCGCATTGACCACGAGGAAAAGACCAAGCCCGCCGCCAAGCCTGCCCTTGCTTGATTGATAGGGCTTGCCAAACTGTGCCAGCATCTCGGCGGCAAATCCAGGTCCGGCATCGCTGATACGCAGCACAAGGGTATCGCCATCGCGTTCTGCCATAAAACCTATCCAATTGGGGGAAGCGTCGAAGGCATTGTCAAGAATGTTATAGATGACCTGTTTCAATGCGGAGTCGGACACAATGGCAATATCAAGCCCAAATGCGTTGCCATAAGACAGCCTCGCGCCGGATCTGGCTGCTCGCCACTCACTGACAAGTTCATCGAGAAATGTATTTACTGTGGTGATTTTCGGGGATTCGCCCCGCGCCTCTCCGGCAGATAGCAGGATGCCGGTCACAATTGCCTTGCAGCGCTGAACCTCAGCCTGCATCTCGTCTATTTCCTGCAACATTGAAGGGTCGCGGGACAAAGCAGGCATACGTCTCCAGTCACCCAATATCACCGATAGCGAAGACAGTGGTGTACCCAGCTCGTGCGCTGCACCTGACGCGAGAAGTCCCATGCGGACGATATGGTCTTCCTCCGCAGCATGTTGTTTGAGCGCCGCAAGATTGGCGTCCCGTTCACGCAAATTGCGACTGATCTGGGCAATGAAGACAACAAGAAGCGCGGCATCAAGTATGAAACATAAAAGCATTCCGAATATATGGAGCCGGAACAGTTCATCAGGCGCATGACCCGGCAAGAGCAATGGCCTGTAGAATATTATCAGCCCGGCAAAGCTTGCGCTGGCGATGGCGACGATGGCGGATGTCAATCTTGCATCAAGCAACACTGCGCCGAGCGTCACCTGAAGAAGATAGAGGAAGATGAATGGATTGGTTGCCCCGCCGCTCAGGTAAAGCTGCACGGTGAGGGCGGCAACGTCCAGGACTAAAGCAATGAACAAGGCTGCCGCCGTGACGCTCCGACGCCGACGCAGCCACAATATGCTTGCAAGATTGAGAACGACCAAAGCGCACAGAACGACACCCATCGGGACAATGGGCAGGGTTATTTTCATAGCCGAATGCACCACGGTAATGGTGACGATCTGGCCAATGACAGCGATCCAGCGCAGCTGCACCAGCAGCGTCATGTTTTTCCAGTTTGCTGTGTGATCGGCGGGAGGAAAAATAGAAGCACTGATGTCGGATTGATCCGGCAGTGTAGCGATAGGAGTCGTCTTGGTCTCGCTCATGGTTTCAACCCGATCTGTATTCTGGGCGCTGCCGGGCTCGCCATTCATTTCGCCCGATAATAGTCGAGGCAGCGCCCAGCGAAAGCGCCATGCCAAACCAGGTCAGGGCATAGACCAGATGGTTGTTGGCAAAGGAAATGACAGTAAGCCCCCCAATCGGAAGCGCATTTGGATCAGGATTTGCATCGGCATCGATAAAATATGGAGCAACAGGGCTAATATTGTGAGCTGCTGCCATGGCCATGACATCACGCGAATACCAACGGTCTCCGACCGGGTCATTGTTGCGCAGAAATCCGCCCTTGGGCTCCGTTAAGCGCAACAGTCCGGTTATGGTGATTGGCGGCAGATGGTCCGCCCGCCATTCATCACGGGCTTTATCCGTTGGAACGAAGCCACGATTGATGAAAACGGTAAATCCATCTGTACTTTGAAAAGGGCTCAGCACCCAAAATCCGCTGCCGCGCGCTGTTACCGCCTGTACAAGCGCCGCCGGCTTGTCGAGAAATTTTCCGCTGGTCGTGACGTGGCGATATGCAAAATCCTTGGCATTGATCCCGGCCCATATATCGGGGCCGGGGGCCGCCGTAGCCGTAGCATTCACTCTTTGCTCAACCTGGTTGATCAGATCAAGCTTCCAGACACGGCGTTGCAGTTGCCAGATACCAAGGCTGGTAAGCACGATAATGCAGAAAAGGACAAGGCCACCGATCAATACCAGTTTGATTGAGGGCAGGCGCCTATCGTCTTCGCGCGAATTGTCTGTCTCCCCGACCCGCTCGCCGCTTGCGGCAAGCCCGCGCGCGGTCAGGGCTTTTTTCATGGCATCTGTCTCATATCCATGCTGGGCATCATGTTCGTATCCAGATGATACATAACCCAAAGCGAACCGGTGAGCGTGATAATGACCAGCACAAGCGTGAAGATCAGTGCCATCATTGTCCATCCATTCTCGGAGCGGACATTCATATGAAGGAAGAAAATCATGTGAACGACAATCTGCACCACGGCGAATGCCATAATGACGAGGCCGGTGGTTTGCTTGGAATCCAACGCACCGCTCATGACAAGCCAGAAGGGTACGGCAGTCAGGATCACGGATAAGCCAAACCCGATCAAATAGGATTTGAGCGAGCCGTGAGAATGGGCTTCATCATGATTGTGGCTGTCGTGGTGGGCCTTTGCCTTTGTGCTCATCGTAGCATTCCCATCAGGTAAACGAACGTAAAGACACCAATCCAGATGACATCAAGAAAGTGCCAGAACATGCTGAGACACATCAGGCGCCGCATGTTCGCTTGGATCAGCCCATAGCGGGCAACCTGAACCATCAAGGTAACAAGCCAAATCAAGCCAATGGTGACGTGAAGCCCATGCGTTCCGACCAATGTGAAAAAGGAAGAGAGAAAGGCGCTGCGCTGGGGCGTGGCACCTTCATGAATCATATGGGCAAATTCGTAAAGTTCGATGCAAAGGAATGCCGCACCAAACAGACCCGTAAGGGCGAGCCACGCTTGTGTGGAACCCACCCGGCCTTTTGCCATGGCGAGCATAGCGAAACCATAAGTAATCGATGAAAAGAGCAGCATCGACGTATTGACCGCGACCAGTGGCAAATCAAACAAATCTTTTGGCGCAGGACCGGCGGCATAGTTTCCGCCTAATACGCCGTAGGTCGCAAACAGCACAGCAAAGATGAGACAATCACTCATCAGGTAAATCCAAAAGCCGAACATGGTGCTGCCGCCTTCGGCATGGTCATGTTCGTCAGTCAGATAAAACACAGGATCTTCAGTGGTCACATGCGCGGCTGCTCTGCTCATGATTTCAGCCCTGCAGCAAGAAGTTCGGTACGGGCATTTTCACTCGATACAACCTCATCTGCCGATATGTGGAAATCGCGCTTGTAGTTGAATGTATGCCCAATCGATACCGCCACCAATGCGATAGCCGTTACTGCCGCGAGCCACCAGATGTACCAGATCATCGCAAATCCAAAAACGATGCTTATTCCGGCCAGGATTATTCCGGTGCCCGTATTGCTTGGCATATGGATGGCGCGGAAACCTTTTTCAGGGCGTTTGTAACCGCGTTTCTTCATGTCGTACCAGCTGTCGAGATCGTGAATGACTGGCGTGAAAGCGAAATTATAGGCTGGAGGGGGTGAGGCCGTGGACCATTCCAGGGTGCGACCGTCCCAAGGATCGCCAGTCAAATCGCGCAACGCTTCGCGATTACGAATGCTGACAAAGATCTGGATGAGGAATGACAGAATGCCGATAGCAACGAGAAATGCACCAAAACCAGCGATCATAAACCAGATCTGCAAGGACGGATCTTCGAATGTGCGCAGGCGACGTGTCACGCCCATCAGGCCCAGTATGTAAAGCGGCATGAAGGCGAAGTAAAAACCGACCACCCAGAACCAGAAGGACATCTTGCCCCAAAATGGATCGAGCCTGAAACCAAAAGCTTTCGGGAACCAGTAATAGATACCGGCAAAAAGCCCGAATAGAACACCGCCGATGATCACATTATGGAAATGCGCAACAAGAAACAGGCTGTTGTGCAGCACAAAGTCAGCCGGAGGCACGGCGAGCAGAACGCCCGTCATGCCACCAATGACAAAGGTCAGCATAAAGGCGATCGTCCACATCATGGGCAGTTCAAATCGAATCCGCCCGCGATACATCGTAAAGAGCCAGTTGAATATCTTCGCCCCGGTTGGAATCGAAATAATCATCGTGGTGATGCCGAAGAACGAATTCACGCTCGCGCCCGAACCCATGGTGAAGAAGTGGTGAAGCCAGACCAGATAGGCAAGAATGGTAATAACGATGGTGGCATAAACCATCGAGGTATAGCCAAACAGACGTTTGCTGGCGAAGGTCGATGTCACTTCGGAGAATATGCCGAAAGCGGGCAGAATGAGAATATAGACTTCCGGATGACCCCAAATCCAGATGAGGTTGACATACATCATCGGATTGCCGCCAAAGTCGTTGGTGAAGAAGTTCGTGCCGACATAGCGATCGAGAGTGAGCAAAGCCAGCACTGCCGTCAGGACAGGGAAGGCGGCCACAATCAGAACGTTGGTGCAAAGAGCGGTCCACGTAAAGATCGGAAGCTTCATCATAGTCATACCCGGCGCGCGCATCTTGACGATGGTTGCGAGCAGATTGACGCCCGACAGCAGCGTACCTATGCCCGCTATTTGCAGCGCCCATATGTAGTAGTCCATACCGGCGTCCGGACTGTATCCGATACCCGAAAGCGGCGGATAGGCCAGCCAGCCGGTCCTGGCAAACTCGCCCACAAACAGTGACATCATTACAAGTGCCGCGCCAGCGGCAGTCATCCAGAAGCTGAAATTGTTGAGGAATGGAAAAGATACGTCCCGGGCGCCGATCTGCAATGGGACAACAAAGTTCATCAAGCCGGTAACAAGAGGCATTGCCACGAAGAAGATCATGATCACGCCATGCGCGGTGAATATCTGATCGAAATGATGGGCGTTGAGATATCCTTCGGACCCATTAAACGCCATTGCCTGTTGCAATCGGATCATGATGGCGTCGGCAAAGCCTCTCAGCAACATGATGATGCCGAGGATCATGTACATTATGCCGATGCGCTTGTGGTCAACTGTTGTGAACCACTCATGCCAAAGATAGCCCCAAAGGCGGAAATAGGTAAGCGCACCCACCACGGCGATGCCTCCGAGCGCGACTACGATAAATGTCACAACAAGGATAGGTTCGTGCAGCGGGAAGGATTCCAGCGTGAGCCTACCGAAAACCAGCTTTATAAGTTCGGGATTATCAAACATATCGGGCTCGTTTCGTTCAGCTATTAGACGGTCGGCGCTGTAGACCGAACAGTTGGGTTGGTGAGGGGCGGGGAAGACCCGCACCAACAAACGGAGAGGTATTGAGGGGCGGTAGCGTCTGTATATTCATGCTGGCCTGCAGGGCTTCTTCCGTGGTGCAGATGCCGACAACAAATGCAGGATCAGGGCCAAAGACAGCGCCGCCACGCCTTGTGTACTTATCATATTCCAGTGAACGAGTATTATAGATGCCGGCCATCCCAAGACCACCCTTGGCATCGATTTCATCCATCTCGCTCATGCACATCTTGCCGCGTTCCACACATCGGTTGAGGACTGCGCTGAACAGTTCCGGATCAACACTTGCATAATGCTGTACCGGTACTTTTTCGCTGGGCTGTTCCAGTTGCAGATAGGTCATCCGATCAAGAGTGGTACCTTTTGACTTGACGTCGGCAATCCATTTTTCAAAACCCTCATCCGGCAGGCCGTGAAAAGCGAAGCGCATACCGGAAAAACCGGCGCCACTGTAATTGGCCGAAAAGCCCTCATATTCGCCGGGGTGATTGATGACGGCGCTCAGCTTCGTCTGCATGCCGGGCATAGTGTAGATCTGCCCGGCTAGCGCAGGAATATAAAACGAGTTCATCACCGCCGAGGAGGTCAGCCGGAAAGCGATGGGCCGATCGACGGGAGCGGCCATTTCATTGACGCTGGCGATACCATATTCCGGATAGATAAAGAGCCACTTCCAATCCAGCGCGACCACTTCGACCTGCAATGGCTTGACCGTTTCGGAAACTGCTTTGCCGGGGGAAATGCGTCCAAGCGGACGATAGGGATCGAGCAAATGTGTCGCCATCCAGGTAACCGCGCCAAGGCAGATGATGATCAGCAGCGGCGCCGCCCAGATGATCAATTCCAGCTGGGTGGAGTGATCCCATTCCGGGTCATAAGGCGCATCCGTGTTTGACTGCCGGTATTTCCAGGCAAAGAACACGGTGAGCACCATCACGGGAATGATAATGACAAGCATGAGGACGGTAGAAATAATGATCAGGTCGCGCTGTTGCACGGCGACGTCGCCTGACGGGCTCATGACAACAGCATTGCACGCGCTAAGCAATGCAAGCAGTGGAAGCAGGGCGATGGCAAAAAAACGGTTCAAGAGACTTCCTGTCAATGGAAACAGCGCCTAGTTGCGCCATCACTAGCTGCACCATAGTCAGAGCGACATTGGACAATTTGCCCAATCCTCCCGTAGTGTGTCACAATGATAAAGGATACGCTAGCAGTGACCGCAAACGAGCAAACCTGAACGGTTTCAATATTTGATCGAGGAGCGCACCGGGCAATGAGCGCTAAAACAGGAGCGGCATCTTCGACAACGCTTGAGCAGGACGCAACGCGCCTTCACTCGCGACATGACGACGTTAACGTTGGCGAGATTGCCATCGGCGTGATTATCGGCAGAACGTCCGAATTCTTTGACTTCTTCGTCTATGCTATTGCCTCCGTGCTGGTCTTTCCGAAACTGGTGTTCCCCTATGTTGATGCTCTGACGGGCACGATCTATTCGTTCGGTATTTTTGCGCTGGCCTTTCTTGCGCGGCCGATTGGCACGGTTATCTTCATGCAGATCGATCGCACTTATGGCCGTGGCGTAAAATTGACGATTGCCCTGTTCCTGCTTGGTAGCTCGACCGTTGCGGTGGCGTTCCTACCCGGTTATGCCCAAGTCGGTTGGGCATCTGCAGCGCTTTTGGCACTGTTCCGGATAGGACAGGGGCTTGCGCTGGGCGGTGAGTGGGATGGCCTCGCATCGCTTCTGGCGCTCAATGCACCCAAGCAACGCCGTGGCTGGTATGCGATGATACCGCAACTCGGTGCTCCCTTGGGGCTTATGGTTGCGGCGGGGCTGTTCGCATTTTTCGTTGCCAATCTTTCCGCAGAAGACTTCCTGGGCTGGGGCTGGCGCTATCCGTTTTTCGTTGCTTTCGCTATTAATGTGGTGGCGCTGTTTGCACGGTTGCGAATGGTTGTTACGCCGCAATATGCAAAATTATATGAAAGCAGAGAACTGCAGCCAACGACGGTGGCCAACACATTACAGCATGAAGGTCGCCACGTGGTCATTGGTGCTTTTGCACCGCTTGCGAGTTTTGCGCTCTTTCATATGGTAACGGTATTTCCACTGTCTTGGGTCTTCCTGTTTACGGATCAGGGCCCGGCCCGCTTTCTTTTGATTGAAGCATTCGGAGCGGCTGTGGGCGTCATTACCGTGTTTGCGTCGGGCACGATTGCCGACCGCGTCGGACGCCGGAATTTGCTGGGCGGCACCGCCATAGCCATTGCCGTGTTCAGTGGGTTTGCTCCTCAATTGCTTGATGGCGGCGACATCGGCGAACTGATCTTCATGATCCTTGGATTTATTTTGCTTGGTCTGTCCTTCGGCCAGTCATCCGGCTCAGTGGCCTCGCGCTTCTCAAAGAAGTTCCGCTATACCGGCTCGGCATTGACCAGCGATATGGCATGGTTGTTCGGGGCGGGTTTCGCACCGCTGGTCGCGCTGCTGCTATCTAGCCATTTCGGCCTGATAGCTGCGGGCGGCTATCTGCTCTCCGGTGCTGTGTGCACGCTTATAGCCCTCAGCTTGAATCGTCAGACCGACAATCAGGACGTGTAGTCCCTTCCTCACTCATTCCATTTCGTGCGCAGCGCCAAATTGATTGGCAGCTGTGCATAGTTTCAATTTTGGTTTGATCTAGCTGTTGACGGATTTTTAACATCCACTACTATATATAGTGTTCAAGGTTCTTCCGATTCGTGAGAGTGGGAAGCTAAGACGGGAATACGGTGAGTGGTGCCTTTAAGGTACTGTGATGCCGGAGCTGCCCCCGCAACTGTAAGCGGCTAGCACCTGTTCGATACTGTCACTGGGGCTCTAGGCCCCGGGAAGGCAAGAATAAGTGCGTTGATCTGCGAGCCAGGAGACCTGCCTTGATCTGATGAGTCCACCGGCGGGGTGCCGGAGCGGTCGCGCCAATGCACGAGGATTTTCCGTGTAAAACGCTTCCCTGCCCCTCCACGAGCGAGCAACAGGGTGAAGTGCATGAGAAACCTATCCAGCGCATTGATTGTGGGCGACCCGCCGTAAATCGGGCGGCACTTGAGTAAGTCATACAGTTTTAAACCAAACTAGCTGGCAGCAATCAGAGCTGCCAGACCATGTTCTCACGACCAAAAATCAAATGAGGAAGTCATGAATATTGTCGTTTACAGCAAGCCGGCCTGTGTCCAGTGCACCGCTACGACCCGAGCTCTTGACCGGCAGGGTATGGAGTATGACGTTATTGATATTTCCAACGATCAGGATGCTCTCGAACTTGTTCAAAGTCTCGGCTACCGCCAGGTACCTGTGGTTGTCGCCGGCGAAAAACACTGGGCCGGTTTTCGCCCGGATATGATTAGCACCCTTGCCTGACAGGGATGGGTGTCATGAGTGGGATCGTCTATTTTTCGAGCAGGTCGGAGAATACCCACCGTTTTGTTTCCAAGCTGGGCTTCACCTCACAACGGATACCGATCGGTTCTCATGAAGAGCTGAAGATCAACGCACCCTATATTTTGATCGTGCCAACTTATAGCGGCGATGGCGGCAAGGGTGCCGTTCCAAAACAGGTGATCCGCTTCCTCAACCAGGCGGAAAACCGTTTAAATCTCCGCGGCGTGATTTCCGCGGGTAACAGTAACTTCGGAGCGACCTTCGGGATTGCCGGCGACATCATCTCTGCCAAATGCCAGGTGCCTTACCTTTACAGGTTCGAGCTGATCGGCACGGAGCAGGATGTCGTAAACGTCAAACATGGATTGGAACGATTTTGGACGCGCTCACGCTCGAACGACCAGTGAAAGCCAACGAACCAGTGCTGGATTACCACGCGCTGAACGCGATGCTGAACCTTTATGATGAGGAGGGCAACATCCAGTTCGATCAGGATCGTATGGCGGCGAAGCAGTATTTTCTGCAGCATGTGAACCAGAATACGGTGTTCTTTCACAATTTGCGCGAGAAGCTCGATTACCTGGTAACCGAAGGCTATTATGAGCGCGCGGTGCTTGATCAATATTCCTTCAATTTCATGCGCGATCTGTTCAACCATGCCTATGCGAAGAAATTTAGGTTTCCAACATTTCTTGGCGCATTCAAGTATTACACCAGCTACACGCTGAAGACCTTTGACGGAAAACGCTATCTTGAGCGTTACGAGGACCGCATCTGCATGGTGGCGCTGACGCTGGCGCAAGGAAGTGAAACCCTGGCGCGGGATATGGTTGACGAGATCATTTCCGGGCGTTTCCAGCCTGCAACTCCCACCTTTCTCAATGCTGGAAAGAAACAGCGCGGCGAGCTGGTGTCCTGCTTTCTGCTCCGAATTGAAGACAATATGGAATCAATCGCGAGGGGTATCAACTCGGCCCTGCAGCTCTCCAAACGCGGGGGCGGCGTTGCATTATCGCTCACCAATATCCGTGAAGCGGGCGCGCCGATAAAGCAGATTGAAAATCAGTCATCCGGCATCATTCCAGTCATGAAGCTTTTGGAGGATAGTTTTTCCTATGCCAACCAGCTTGGTGCAAGACAGGGGGCAGGTGCGGTCTATCTGAACGCACATCATCCCGACATAATGCGTTTCCTCGATACCAAGCGCGAAAATGCGGATGAGAAAATCCGTATCAAGACGCTGTCGCTCGGCGTTGTCGTGCCGGATATTACTTTCGAATTGGCGAAGAACAATGAGGATATGTATCTGTTCTCTCCCTATGACGTAGAGCGGGTCTACGGCGTGGCCTTTACGGAAATTTCGGTGACAGAAAAGTACCGTGAAATGGTCGCAGATTCGCGTATCCGCAAAAAGAAAATCAAGGCTCGCGACTTCTTTCAGGTCTTGGCCGAAATCCAGTTCGAAAGCGGCTATCCCTACATCATGTTCGAGGACACAGTGAATCGCGCCAACCCGATTGCAGGGCGCATCACCATGAGCAATCTGTGCTCGGAAATCCTTCAGGTCAGCGAGGCGAGCGAATACAATGCCGATCTGTCCTATAGCGATATGGGCAAGGATATCTCCTGTAATCTCGGCTCGCTGAATATTGCCGCCGCAATGGATTCAATGGATTTTGGCAAAACCATCGAAACGGCCATCAGGGCGCTGAGCGCCGTCTCGGACATGAGCCATATCTCGTCGGTGCCTTCTATCGAAAAGGGTAATGATGACAGCCATGCCATCGGCCTTGGGCAGATGAATCTGCATGGTTACCTGGCCCGCGAACGCATTTATTACGGCTCTGACGAAGGTATCGATTTCACCAATATCTATTTCTACACCGTGACCTATCACGCCGTTCGCGCATCCAATCGCCTAGCGGTTGAACGCGGCCAAAGCTTCAAGGGCTTCGAGAACTCGAAATATGCATCTGGAGAATATTTCGACAAGTATACGGCGCAGGAATGGCTGCCAGCAACTGAGCGGGTCCGCGAATTGTTCGAAACAGCTGGCATTGCGATCCCGACACAGGCCGACTGGCTGGCACTGAAAGAGGCTGTGGTGGTATCCGGTCTTTACAATCAGAACCTGCAGGCTGTGCCGCCCACGGGCTCCATTTCCTACATCAATCACTCAACCTCCTCGATCCATCCGATCGTGTCGAAGATCGAAATCCGCAAGGAGGGCAAGATCGGCCGCGTCTACTACCCGGCCGCGTTTCTGACCAATGATAATCTTGATTACTATCAGGACGCCTATGAGATTGGCCCGGAAAAGATCATCGATACCTATGCTGCAGCAACGCAGCATGTCGATCAGGGCTTGTCGCTGACGCTCTTCTTCCGCGATACCGCGACCACGCGCGATATCAACAAGGCGCAGATCTATGCCTGGAAGAAAGGCATCAAGACAATCTACTATATCCGTCTTCGTCAAATGGCTCTGTCCGGCACGGAAGTGCAGGGCTGCGTATCCTGCACGCTTTGATTTCCGGGGAAACAATGAACATTCAAATCAAGAATAAAGCTGTAAAGCTTCCTGCAGCCGTTCGCGCCATCAACTGGAACCGCCTTGAGGATGACAAGGACCTTGAGGTCTGGAACAGGCTTACCGGAAATTTCTGGCTGCCGGAAAAGGTGCCGCTGTCGAATGATATTCCGTCCTGGGCTGCACTCAAACCCGAGGAACAGCAGCTTACCATTCGTGTGTTCACGGGGCTGACCCTGCTCGATACAATCCAGACCAGCATTGGCGCGCCAAAACTCATGGAAGATTCGATCACTCCCCATGAGGAAGCAGTCTATTCCAACATCTCCTTCATGGAGGCCGTGCATGCCCGTTCCTACTCGTCCATTTTCTCCACATTGTGCTCGACACCTGACGTTGATGATGCCTATCGCTGGTCCGAGGAAAATGAGCATTTGCAGAGGAAGTCCGCGCTGATCCTCGAACATTACCGCAATCCCGATCCTCTCAAGCGCAAGATTGCCAGTGTGTTCCTGGAGAGCTTCCTGTTTTATTCCGGATTCTATCTACCGATGTTCTGGTCGAGCCGCGCCAAGCTGACCAATACTGCCGACATGATCCGCCTCATCATCCGGGATGAAGCTGTACATGGCTATTACATCGGATATAAGTTTCAACGCGGACTGGAACGTCTTGGTGAGGAGCGCCGTTCGGAAATCAAGGATTTCGCTTTCGATCTTCTGCTTGAACTCTACGACAATGAGGCAAAATACACCGAGACACTCTATGATGGTGTCGGCCTGACCGAGGACGTGAAGAAATTCCTTCATTATAATGCCAATAAAGCACTGATGAACCTCGGCTACGAGGCTCTCTTTCCTGCGGAAGCCTGCAAGGTCAACCCGGCAATTCTTTCAGCGCTATCCCCGAATGCTGATGAAAACCATGACTTCTTTTCCGGTTCCGGCTCTTCCTATGTCATAGGCAAAGCGATCGCCACGGAAGATGAGGACTGGGATTTCTGATCGGTCAGGCTTTTTAGTTAAAGTAGATGATGAGCGACTTAAACTGGAGGATTGTAATTTGCAGAAAAATCAATCCAAAACAGCTAGTTATAGCGGTTTCATCAATCTCTGCATTGATCAGCCTAGCTGTCCAGTATCGCTTGCAATGCGGAAATCAGTTTTTCGCATTCGGAGTCTGTGCCTATGCTGATGCGTAAATAGTCGTTTGTCCTCTGGCCGGGCAGGTGCCTTACAAGAATGGCCTTTGTTCTGAGTTGTGTAAAAATTTCCTTTGCAGAGCAGGCAGGGTGATGGACAAACAGAAAATTTGCCGAGGAGGGCAGGACTTCAAAGCCAAGGCCGCGCATGGACAAAGCCAATCTGTTGCGTGTCGCCATAATTTTATTGCGGCTTTCTTCAAACCAAACTGTATCCTGCCAGGCGGCGATAGCGCCGACGATGGCCAGTCGATCCAGCGGATAGGAGTTGAAGCTGTCTTTAACGCGATTTAACGCTTCAATAAGGGAAGACTCTCCAACAGCAAAGCCAACGCGAAGCCCCGCCAGTCCGCGCGATTTTGACAAAGTTTGGACAACCAGCAAGTTTGGGTAGTTCCTGACGAGAGGAATAGCGCTTTCAGCGCCAAAATCGACGTAGGCTTCGTCGATGACGACCACCTGATCAGGATGCTCGATGAGGAGTTTTTCAATTTCCGATGGTGGCAGTGCTGTACCGGTCGGCGCATTTGGGTTTGGTAAAATGATGGCACCGCAATTTCGCCGGTAATCGGATGTGCGAACTGACATTATGTCATCGAGTGCGATTTCGTCGAAATCAATTCCGTAAAGACGGCAATAGGTAGGATAGAAGCTGTAGGTAATATCCGGAAACAGCAACGGTGCATCGTGCTTCAACAAAGCTTGAAAAGTATGTGCCAGCACTTCATCGGAGCCATTGCCGACAAAAACATTGCTTTCGTCAAGACCGTAACTTCTGGCAATTGTTGCCCGCAATTGCAGCGCCGTGGGATCGGGATAAAGGCGAAGTGAATCTGTCGTTTCCGCAGCAATCGCCTTCAACACAAGCGGTGATGGCCCATATGGATTTTCATTGGTGTTGAGTTTAATCAGATTACCTAATTTGGGCTGCTCTCCTGCTACATAGGGGGACAACTCGTGAACAATCTGGCTCCAGAAACGGCTCATAAAACATCCAGCGCTGAAAAATTACTTGTACTCTTCCATAGCAAAATCAAGCTTATGCGCTAGCCTAAACTTATGACCCGCCCCACTTGGGTGTTGCAATTGTTTTTGTCAAAACTTCCTCTAGTCTGTTTTGAACAGCTTCCCATAATCCAACGTAAACCCAGGGAGAGAAAAATGAGACGTCTCATGAAGGCAGATCTATTGCTGCTTGCTATTTGTCTGATTGCGGGTTCCACATCCATTCAGGCCGTTCAGGCGCAAGAGAGTTGGCAAGGGAGCTGAGGTGCCAGTCCCGCCTTTCCTGTGGGCCAGAATTGAATAACTCGACAATACGGCAATATATTCGGATGAGCGCTGGCGGTTCCAAAGTCCGGTTCCGGTTTTCCAATGAAACTGGTACGCAGCCGCTCGTCATAGGAGCGGCGCGTGTGGCGCGCCCTGGCAATGCACAAGGGTCAATTGATCCTGCCAGCAGTAAAGCATTGACCTTTGGCGGAGAGAGCTCAATAACCATACCGGCTGGTGCCCCTGCAATTTCTGATCCCGTGGACGTCAGTGTTGCGCCGTTTGATACACTGGCGGTCAGCCTGTTTCTCTCACGCTGGACAGGACCTTCAGTCGTCCATCCGCTTGGTGAGCACACAGCTTATCTATCTGAGACGGGTGACAGTACGGAAGCGTCTGTACTGCCAGATGCAAAAACCTCTACCATGCGATTTGTACTTTCGAGAGTTGAGGTGGCCGGAGAGGGCGGTACGCTGGTGACGCTCGGAGACTCGATCACAGATGGGTACAGTTCCGGGGTCGATGCGAACATGCGCTGGCCCGACGTGCTGGCTGAGCGGCTTGGCAAAGCTGATGGAGCAAAGGTCGGCGTCGTCAATGCCGGTATTAGCGGTAACCGAATCCTGCACGACCAGCCGGAAGCGATGTTTGGTCCAAGTGCGCTTTCGCGTCTCGACCGGGATGTCCTGTCTGTACCGAATCTACGCTGGGTCGTAATCATGGAAGGCATTAACGATATCGGCCATTCTACCTCTGCCGGACTATCTGAACAGAGTGTCACGTCAGACGAGATTATTGGCGGGCTGAAACAGCTTGTCAGTAGAATTAAGGGCCATGGAGCAAAGGCCTATTGTGCAACGCTAACTCCCTATGAGGGGACTGTTTTCGCCAACTACTATAAATCGGAAGGTGAAGAAAAGCGTCAGGCTGTCAATGATTGGATCAGGACCAGCAAGGGTTGCGATGCAGTGATCGACTTCGATGCCGCTGTTCGCGATCCGGAAAACCCGAAAAGGCTTCGGGCGGAATTTGATGAAGGAGACCACCTCCATCCAAACGCGAAAGGTTATAAGGCGATGGCCGACTCCATCGATCTGAATTTGTTTCAGTAGATAACAACAATGAAAGATTGGTCGATTCGGGAGGGCGAGTCGTCAAAGACTTTGGTTCGTTTGATACAAGCAATGGTATGCTTGTATCAAACGCGACACTTCCGCAGAGCTGGTTTACAGTTCAGATCACCTTGCCGGGATTCATGATGCCGTTGGGATCGAGCAGAGATTTGAGCGAAAGCATCAGATCGAGCTTGACCGGATCAGCAAGCCTCGCCAACTCCGTTTTCTTGTCCAGTCCAATTCCGTGTTCCGCAGAAAACGATCCGCCCATTTCCTGCAAGGTAGCATAGATCAGCGACTTTACTGCTTTCTTGTCGGATATTCCGGCGACGCCAATATGCAGATTTCCGTCTCCCAGATGGCCAAAGGCAAAACCGTGAACATTTGGCCCGAGCATCGCAATTCCTTCGTGGAATTGTTTCAGCCAGGATTCCAGATGCTGTAGTGGGACGGAAATATCAAACCAGTGACCGTTCGGGTGGACGCGATCAATGACACTGCTGTCTTCGCGTATGTTCCAGATCTCACGGCGTTCCTTCTCGCTCTGCGCAAGAATTGCATCAAGAACCAAGCCGTCTTCTATGGTCAGCGCCAGAGCATTTTCCAGAGCAGATTGCGCCGATGCCTGATCGGCAGCATCGGTTTCGATGATCAGGTAAATGGGAGCCCGGGCGATAGCAGCGAGCGAGGGCGGTCCAAGATGATCGACTGCCACCACGAAATAGTCGTGCGCCATGAATTCGGCCCGCAGCAAATGCACATCATGATTCGCCTGCAATTGATGGAACAGTAAAACCGCGGCAGCCGCCGATTGGCAGGCGACGAGCGCAGTTGCGGTCAATGCGTCGGGAGGCGCAAGTTTAATCACCGCACGCGTTACGATGCCGAGCGTGCCCTCCGCGCCAATGAATAATTGTTTTATGTCATATCCCTCATTTGATTTCGGCACCTGCGCCATATCGCTCATGACGCGCCCGTCGGGGAGGACCACTTCAAGACCGAGTACGCGCTGGCGCATGACACCGTGCCGGAAAGCCTCCATGCCACCGGCATTGGTTGAGATCATTCCGCCTATCGTGGCAGTGCCGCGTGATGCAATGTCTATGCCTGTGGAAAGATGATGATGTGCCGCCGCTTCCTGTAGCGCAAACAAGGTGACACCGCCTTGAACGATTGCTGTGCCAGCGGATGCAGACACCATTTCGATAGTGTTCATTGATGATAAAGAGAGGATGATTTGTCCAACCAGGGATACGGCTCCACCCACTAATCCTGTCCGCCCGCCATGGGGAATAACTGCAATCCGCTGTTCGTTGCACAAACGAAGGACAGCAGAAACTTCCCCGGTGGTTCGGGGTGTCACCATTATGGTGGCATCGAGATTACGCTCGTCGGAACCCGGATGGATCATGGCGAGGGCTTCTCCGGTCTTTAGCCCGCTGGCACCCACGATGAGTTCAAGTTTGGCAAGGATATTTTCGGGTATCATTGAGGGTCCGTAGCCTTGCGCCGGTCAATGATAATTCTCAAGGCAAGTATGGCGGCAGTGACAAGGATCAGAAGAACCGAAATTGCGGCAATGGATGGATCAATATTGTCGCGCAGACCCATCCACATGAGCCGGGGAAGGGTGATTGCATTGACGCTGGTAATGAAGAGGGTGACACCGATTTCCTCCCAGGAAAGGACAAAGGAAAGAAGCGCCGCAGTCGCTATGCCAAATTTAATATTGGGGATGATGACCTTGAATGCGCGGGTGGCCAGATTGGCGCCGAGACCGCGAGCCGCAAGATCTATGCGCCGGTCAACCTGAAACAGGGAAACAAGAATGAGGACGACCGCAAAGGGCGTTATCATCACAGCATGGGCGAGGGCAACGCCGAGCCAGGTGTCATATCCGATCCAGTTGTTAAAGCTCGACAGGGTGGTCATCAGGAAATAAAGCGTCATGGCTGAAACAACTGGCGGAACAATGAGCGGCAACAGCACGAAGCCGATCAGCAAGGCTGAAAAACGTGGCTGGAACATCCAGATTCCAAGTCCGAACATGGTCGCCAATGCTGTTGCTAAAATGCTCGACACAATGCCGATGCGCAGACTGAGCAGAATGCTCTGGAGCCAGGCCGGATTATCGAGAAGAGCCTGATAATGGCGAAGCGAGAGATTGCCGGATGGCATAGAAAGAAATCGGGCAGGGGTGAATGAAACCGGTATCACCGCGACAAGCGGCATCAGCAGGAAGAGTGCGACGGCTGTAGCAAGAATAAGAAGTACGGGACCGGGGCGTGAGGATTGCATGACTCTACCCCACCATATGCGCGGGTTTGATAAAGCGCCGCAGCAGTGCCAGCAAAATCGCGATAAACAGCACCAGTACCACGCTGATTGCGGCGCCAAGTCCCCAGTCAGGGCTCTGGAAGATGCGAAGATAAACCAGCTCCGCTACCATAACGCTTCGACCGCCGCCGAGGATCGCCGGTGTGACGAAAAACCCAAGTGCAAACACGAAGACGATGAGCGCGGCACCGATCAATCCGCCATAGGTCAAAGGCAGGAAAACTGTCCAGAACGTGCGGCTCCTGGATGAGCCCATGCCCCGCGCCGCCAGCAATACACGCTCATCGATGCTGCGCATGGCGGATGCGATGGGAAATACAGCAAAGGGAATGAGGAAATGCGTCATACCGACAATGACGCCAAACTCATTGCGGGCGAGTGCAAGCGGTTCACTGATGATACCGGCCGATTGCAGCCATGTATTGATCAGCCCGCGATTGGACAGCATCGCCAGCCAGCCAAAGGCGCGGGTAAGCACGGAAATCCAGAAGGGCACAAGAATACAAAATTCAGCGAGCGCGCGTTGGACTGAGCTGCCGCGCACCCAGACATAGGCGATTGCGTAAGCTGTGATGAGCGAGGCGGCGGTTACAATCAGGCAGATGCGCAGTGTGCGAACGAAAACAGACTGGACGAGCGGATCGGTAAACACGGCTATATACTGACCAAAACCGGTCTCGGGCAAGGTAAAGCTCCAACGAACCACACCCAGAAAAGGCACGACATAGGCGAGCCCCAGAAACAGGAGCAATGGTCCCAATAGCAGGAATTTTCTGGAGGTTGCCGAGCCCATTCAACGTCCCTTGTTGCAGTGTGTGGAAAATGGCGCGGGATCATTGATCACGCGCCATTTTTCCTCAGGCTGAAATGACTTTTGTATATTCGTCGAATGCCTTGCCATAATTTTCGGCGTACCATTCCATGTCCAGCGGGACCTGCTTGGCCATGTTGGCTGGATCAACGCAGTTTATCCGTTTCTTCTCGTCCGGTATCAGCGCATCGGTTGCCGGATTTGCTGGGCCTTGGCCCAGGAGATTGAACATTTCAAGTTGCCGCTCAGGGGTCTGCGCGCTGGCGATGAATTTCATCGCATTGTCCTTGCCGCCGGGGTTGTTTTTCATAACGGCCAAAGCACCGGGTGAGATCAGGCCCTGATCCCAGACGAATTTGATCGTGCCGCCTGAATCCTGCTCGATAAGCTGCGCGCGCGTCGACCAGATCAATGCCATGGAGGCTTCACCGTCGATCAAAACGGACTGGCTTTCTGCGCCGCCGCCCCAATAGGCCACAACATTTTCCTTGAAAGCCGCAATCTTGTCGTGGGCACGCTTGAGATCAAGCGGGTAAAGTTTTTCCGGTGCAACCCCATCAGCCATCAAAGCCGCTTCCCACATGGCTGCACCCCATTTGTACATGGAGCGTTTGCCGGGAAACTTCTTCACGTCGAAGAAATCTGCCATGCCGGTGGGTACCTGATCGCCAAATTTCGAAGAGTCATAGGCAATGATGTATGAGAAGAAATAGGTTGATGCCGCTGTGTCCCAGCCAAAGCCGGGGCGCATCTTGTTCTTGTCTACAATAGCGTAATCGATTGGCTCAAGCATTCCCTGCTTGCCGAGTGAAATACCGGAGAAAGGATCGATATCAAGGAGGTCCCAGCTCGGTTTGCCGCTCTTGAACTGTGCTGTGACCGCTCCTTCCGTGGGGCCTGAACCGTCCATCTTGACGGTAACACCGCTTTCCTTGGTGAAAGGCTGGCCATAGGCCTTGTCATAGGCAGTCATGGCATCACCGCCCCAATTGACCAGCACAAGCTCCTTGGCCTGAGCATAAGAACCGGTGGATCGGAGAAGCGCTGGTGCACCCGCCAGAAATATCGCAGCCATCTGCGTAAAGCGCCTGCGGCTAATCTCGCCCCGCTCGACTTTGCTGGCCAGTATTTCGAGGCAGTCTTTTTGAAATGCGTGATCCATTTTGTTTCCCTCTGGATTGTTGTTGTCACATTCCTGAATGCAGCCTAACTCCCATTCGGCAGCAAAAAGCCCTGATGCTCCGGCCATGACACCCACACATTCGTGTTGGGTTCTATGGGCGAGGTCGTCGCTGTCGGCATTGAAACCGCCAGGCTCGTTCCGGTGCGTGTTCGTAAATGATACTTGGTCGAAGCGCCGAAATATGTTGCTCCTTCGACCCGGCAGGTGATGGCGTTGCAATTGTCTTTCCGGTGCTCCACAGAAATGACCATGTGCTCAGGCCGTATAGCCGCCAGCGCTGCCCTGCCTGCAAGTGCCGATGATTTATTTACAGTGATCGTCTGGTCTTCAAATCTGCCTGCGGCACGCTCACCATCCAGTTGAACAGTATCGAGCGGCAGAAGGTTGATCTCGCCAAGGAATTCGGCAACAAAACGGTTTGCCGGTCGCTCATAGACCTCCTGCGGTTTGCCTGCCTGCAGCAGTTCGCCATGATTGAAGATGGCAACGCGGGATGACAAAGCAAGCGCTTCGGATTGATCATGCGTAACGAAGACAAAGGTTGTGCCGGTTTCCTGATGCAGCCTCTTGGCTTCTTCCTGCATCATTTCACGCAGATTTTTGTCAAGGGCCGAAAATGGCTCGTCCAGCAGCAGTACGGAAGGCTCAAACGCCAAAGCACGGGCAAGCGCAACGCGTTGCTGCTGGCCGCCGGAAAGTTTGGCTGGCAGTTTCTTCTCATGGCCAACTAGGCCGACACGCTCAACCATTTCACCGACCCTACGCTTGATATCGGCAGCAGATTGGCGGCGTACCTTGAGCGGGAAAGCGATGTTCTGCTCGACAGTCAGATGCGGGAAGAGGGCGTATCCCTGAAAGACCATACCATAGGAGCGATCTTCAGCGGGTATATTGGTAATGTCTTTGCCGTCCATCACCAGTTTGCCGGATGTTGGGGCAAGGAAGCCCGCCAGTATCATCAGAAACGTGGTTTTGCCCGACCCCGAAGGCCCCAGAAGAGTCAAAAATTCGCCGCGCTTGATGTCGAGCGACAGGTCTTTGAGCGCATGAAATGCGCCAAATGTTTTGCCAATAGATATAGCCTTGATCTCGGCGGCTTTCGCGTCGCCCGGCTGCATGCTTTGAGGCATTGATTGAACCTCTTTCCCCTTCTTTTTAATGAAGCCTAGGCACAATCTGCAATAACGACAATTGAATTATATTACCCTGACACGTGAAAATAATTCACGCCACCGCCGAATCTATCCCACGATGCGTTTTAGGCGTTGCGGGTTTGAGAAAGCCGGGACTTCAGCCATTCAGTAAAGGCGAGCTGCGCCGGATGATCCATTCTCGCATAATCGGTAACAAGAAAATACGACTTTGGTGATTTGATAGCGAGATCGAACGGCTGAATGAGCTGGCCGCCTCTCATTGCCTTCCGGCATGTCAGCTTGTCGCCGATTGCAATCCCCTGCGCCGTGATCGCTGCCGAAAACACAAGGTTCATATCGGAAAACACAATTCCGCGCTCTGAGTCAGGGTTGTCGACATTTGCCAAGGCCAGCCAGAGCGTCCAATCCTCGAAATCGACCAGATGCAGCAAAGGTGCCCGCAATATATCCTTCGGTTCGGCCAACCCACCCAATTTGTTGAGCAGAACAGGGCTGCACAGCGGAGTAAACTCGATCTCGCAAAGCAGATCGACGGCCCTGTTGGGCCAATTGCCATCACCAAAAGCGATAAAGAGGTCAACGCCCGGCGCAGTTACGTCATCAAGTTTGCGCGGAGTGACAATCCGCAGGGCGATATCGGGATATTTCTCCTGAAACTCCGCGATATGTGTGCAGAGCCAAAGCGATGCGAAGCCGGACGTGCAACTGACAGTTAATGTCCCGCCAGTGCTTGCAGGGCTATGTCGCCCGCCAGCATCGTCGATGACGATGAGCGCCTTGCGCACATCATTGGCATATTTTCGTCCCCTCGGCGTAAGGGTAACACCCTTGCCATCCCGCTGCAAAAGCTCGAATCCAAGGTCGCGTTCCAACAGACGAAGCTGGTGGCTGACCGCGCTTCTCGTCAGGTGCAGTTCTTCCGCAGACCGCCAAACGCTGCCATGTCTGGCAAAGCTTTCAAGTGCGCGAAGCGCCTGAGTTGAGGGTATTCTCATGCGATGCCTTCGATAAGAGGTGAAAAGAATTTGCACGTTTTGAGAAAACATATCACTTTTTCTCCCTGCATCCAGATGATTATCTGCCGTCTGACGGGAGATAATTGTGGTCACGGAAGCATCGGTCTCAGCACTCAATTTCATTGATGATCACAAGGCTGATCTCTCGGCATCGGCACGCACTATTTTTGATTTCGGAGAAACCGCCTGGCGCGAGTACCGATCTGCAGATTGGTATGTTCATCGCTTGCGGCAGGAAGGCTTTGATGTAGAGGCCGGTTCTGCTGGCATGCCGACTGCATTTTGTGCGCATTGGACCAATAGAGCAGGAATGTCGGGACAGGCGCCAACCATTGGCATGTATGCAGAGTACGATGCGGTGCCCGGCAATTGCCAGGCCGCTACCACGTCGCGGCAACCGCGCTCCGGACTGAGTGAGCATGCTGGTGGTCATACTGACCCGCATTCGGGACTCGGAATATCTGCTCTTGGAGGTCTCTTGGCCACAAAGGCGGCAATGGAAAAACACGGTATTGCCGGAACCCTGCGATTTACCGGAGAGCCGGCAGAGAAAGTGCGCGGCTCCAAGCCCATTCACGCAGCCAAAGGTTATTATGACGGATTGGACGGCATGATCTCGTTCCATCCGTTCTATATGCTGCCTCTGTGCAACACCGTCCGGTGGGATACGCATTGTGGCGCTGCTTATTCGATGATCTATCGATTCATCTGCGATCAGCCTGAACTTTGGGGGTTGAGCGATGGCGCTCCCATTCCGCAATCACATTCCGCTGTGCGTGCGCCAGGAGCCAATGATGCGCTGATGATGATGTATATGGCATCAAAAGCCTTGCGCGATTCCATGTTGCCGCATCAGGGCGGCTGGTCGATCAGCGAGGCAATTCTGACTGCAGGGCAGGCAACAGCTGACAATCTGCCCGCTGGGCTTGCCGAAATTCAGTATATGATGCGCGTTCCGACTATCGCCATGGCTGAGAAGATTACCGCCGCGTTGGATCGAAACGCCGAGCATGCTGCGGCAATGTCCGGTTGCAGGGTTGAGCGGCATTGGGTCTGTAAGTCTCGGCCCGGTCTTGCCAACCACGCAATGGCAAATATTACCTGGGAAGCGCTCAAATATGTTGGTGCTCCGCAATGGGACGAGGCTGCAAAAGCAATCGCGCGAGAGATTCAAGTCAATGCCGGTATTGACGCCATGGACGACCCCTTTCTGGATGAGTGCGAGCGTTTGATTTCACCGCAGGATGCAGAAGCCATATTACGGCGTGACTTGCCCCCCTCGCAGTTGAATTCGACCTCCGATGACTACACCGACATGACCTGGCATGCGCCGACAGTGCGCTTCTACGTGGCTCGTCCGGCGTTGAAAGCGCCAAAGGGTAAAGCCTATCCGGGCTGGGTCATGAATGCCCTTGGCGGAATATCGGAAACGATTGATCCGATGATTGTTTGCGCCGCAAAGACAGTGGCCCTGACGGCATTGCGCTTGCTTGAAGATGGCGAGGCCCGTCGTGCGGCAAAAGATGAGTTTATTGAACGGACAGGCGGCGGTGTCGGCGGTTCCAAATGGATCGCGCCGCTATGCGATTACGAACCGCCAATTCATTTCCGTTGGCCCGAATACATAACAACCGCGCGCGGAACCGAGTGGTGGATACCAAACGCCGCATAATGAGGAGAAAGCAATGACACGTCACGAGAATGGTTTTGATGCCGATGCTTTCACATTGAAGCGGCGAAACCCCAATGGCGCTACAAAGCCGCTTGTCAATTGGGGGTTTCGCAATGAGACCGATCCGCTGACTGATGTGTTGCTGGGATCGCCGGCATTTCTACGTCATATGGCAACCAGTTCACTTTCCCGAAAACACTTGCGTGAAGCTCCCTGCAATATTCAAACCGCGCAGGCGCAGCATAAGGAGCTGGTGGCCGCCTACGAACATTTCGGCGTGAATATTCACTGGCACGAGCCGGAACCTGAATTGCCCATGCAGGTCTATTCAAGGGACTCCAGCGTCATGACGCCCTATGGCGCAATCATCACCGCCATGGCGAACTGGTGGCGACGCGGAGAAAACTACGCGGCGATCCGCACCTATGAACGGCTGGGTATTCCGATCTACGATATGGTCACAGCCGGAACCTTTGAGGGTGGCGATTTTAACGTCATTGAAGAAGGCTGCGTCCTGATCGGATGCGGCGGTGCGCGGACGCAGGAAGAGGGGGCACGCCAAGTCGAGGAGTGGTTCCGCAAAGAAGGTTGGGAAACACGGCTTGCCTTTATCGACGAATATTATGTCCACATTGATCTGATGGTCGTGCCGATTGCGCCAAAGCTCACTGCCGTTTGCCTTGCCTGTACGGAACCTGGCATTGTCGATTGGCTCAAAGCAAAGGGACATGAAATAATTGATGTGCCTTTTCAGGATACGATGAATCTTGGGTGCAATTTTATGTCGCTCGGCAAGGATCGCATCATCGTACCGACATCAAGCAAGACGTTGATCGAAAAGCTGAGAGCGACAGGATTTGAAGTTGCGGCAGTCGATATGAGCGAGATTTCCAAAACCGGCGGCGGAATCCACTGCATGGCGCAGGCACTGCTGCGGTCCCCAGCGTAACAAGAGAGGTCAGCTGATCTGATATTGAGGTGCACACAGCACGGCATTCAATCCGGCATTGAGATTCTGGTTGCATTTAGTGGTAAGCGTTCTTATCGAAACTTTGGGCTGAAATAGCCTGGGGCTCGCGCTTCATAGTTTCACTTATCAATGCAATCTGGAACGCCAAGGATTGATGTGCACAGCGAAGTAGCTTTGATCTCGACAGTTGCCGTCAGCTTCGTGGCCGCAGCTATTTGCGGCTATCTGGCTGACAGATTATGGTTGCCGCCGCTGGTGGGCTATCTTTTCGCAGGCATTCTTCTGGGGCCTTTCACGCCCGGCTTTATTGCCGATAGCGGACTTGCGGGCCAACTTTCCGAAATGGGCGTCATACTGCTCATGTTCGGCGTGGGGTTGCACTTCTCCGCATCGGAGCTTCTGGCCGTCCGCAATATTGCTGTGCCGGGCGCGATCATCCAGATACTCCTTGCCAGTTTGTTGGGGATTGGCCTTAGTTCTTTTTTCGGATGGGGTATTGGTGCCGGGGTTGTTTTCGGGCTTAGCCTGTCCGTCGCGAGCACGGTCGTGCTTCTCAAAGCGCTGGAAGAGCGCAATCTCGTTAACAGCGCGAGCGGGCGCGTTGCAGTTGGTTGGCTGATTGTTGAAGATTTGGCCATGGTTCTGGCCCTGGTTCTGCTTCCTGCATTGGCTGAAGTTCTCGGTGCAACCGGCACTGGCATTAGTGGAACACAGCTTGCGCTTAACCTTGCAATTACGCTGCTGAAAGTTGCAGCCTTTGCGATAATGGCGGCCTATCTTGGCCCCAAGGTCGTGCCGTGGCTTCTTACGCTGATCGCACGTACGGGTTCGCGCGAATTGTTCACCCTTTCCGTGCTGGCAATCGCCTTGGGAATTGCGTTCGGTTCTGCCGAAGTTTTTGGCGTGTCATTTGCGCTGGGCGCCTTCTTTGCGGGCGTCGTCATGAGTGAGTCGAATCTGAGCCACAGGGCTGCTGCCGATTCACTGCCGCTCCAGAATGCTTTTTCGGTTCTGTTTTTCATATCAGTCGGGATGTTCTTTGATCCTTCCATTCTGTTGCGCGAACCATTGGCGGTCATCGGAACTCTGCTGATCATTATCCTTGGAAAATCCGTTATCGCTTTGGGGATTGTGCTGGCTCTTCGTTATCCGATCGGCCTTGGCCTGACAGTTGCAGCAGGACTTGCCCAGATCGGCGAATTTTCCTTCATTCTTGCAGGGCTTGGCGTTTCGCTGAAGCTTCTTCCCAAGGAGGGGCAAGACCTTATTCTGGCTGGAGCAATCCTTTCGATTACTCTCAACCCGCTGATTTTTGCTGCCGCCGAAAGGCTTAAGAAGACCGCCCTGATCAAGTGGCCCATCTGGTGCGACCGGCATGGGAAAATGAAGCATGAGAAGCTGGAGCGCGAACTGGCCATTATAAGGGTCGCGGGTGAAGAGCGCGACAAGAAGCACCAGCAGGAGCTTAAGCAGCTTATTGAAACGTTTCCACTTTTCTCGCAGCTCGACAAGACATCGCGCGAAGAGCTGTTCCTGCTGTTCAGACCCAAATCAGCATCTCCCGGCGAGCGCGTCATTCGCGTCGGCGATCGTGGTGACGGCATGTATTTCATCGTTGCTGGTGCTGTGGAAGTCCGGCTGGACAGCGGTGATGTTCCGTTGAATGCCGGTGCATTTTTCGGCGAAATGGCGCTCTTGAGCGGCGGACGTCGCACTGCGGATGTCGTGGCGATCGATTTCTGTCAGTTTCTGGTCCTTGACCGCCGGGATTTCAATATTTTCGCCTCGCGATATCCGGGACTTCGCTCCGCCGTTACCACCATGGCAAGAGAGCGTACGGAGATGAATGTTTCACGCCAAAAAGCAGATGACTGACACAGCGTCGTTCTGGCTGCCTTGATATTACAACATTCCGCACCTAGTTTTGGGGGGACATACGCAGGAGCTTACGACAATGAAAATTACAACCGAAACTTCATTCGCCTTATCCGCAATTGAATTATCGGTTGGTCATGTCAGCTCTTCTCATTCTGCAGAATGTTTCCCACACCACGGCTGAAGGCCGCGAACTCTTCAAATCCCTGGACCTCAGTCTTGAGCGTGGTTGTACCGGCCTTGTCGGGCGCAATGGTGTGGGCAAATCCACTCTTTTAAAACTCGTCGCGGGTGACTTCGCCCCGCAATCCGGCACGGTCAGTCGGGCAGGCTCTCTCGGCCTTCTTGAACAATCTGTTCACAACTCAGATTTCAGAACGGTTGTCGACGCGATGGGCGTTGCCGAAGCCTATCAAACGATATGGCGGATTATGGCTGGCAATGGCACGCCCACCGACTTTGAGAAAGCGGACTGGACTCTCCAATCACGGTTGATCGAGGCATTGGCACAGGTGGGAATGCAGGAATGTGACCCCCTACGCGATCTGTCGACATTAAGTGGCGGACAAAGAACCAGAATTGCACTTGCCGCCCTGATCTTCAGCAAGCCTGATCTTATTCTGCTTGATGAGCCTACCAACAATCTTGATCGTGAGGGCAGGGAGGCCGTGACGGACTTTCTCCTCCATTGGAAAGGAGGGGCATTGGTTGTCAGCCACGACAGGCAGATACTTCGCCAGATGGACCGGATCGTCGAATTGTCCGGCCTTGGCGTAAAAACATATGGCGGCAATTGGGACGATTATAAAGAACAGAAAGGCCGGGAGGTAGAAGCAGCAGAACGCGAATTGATCGTTGCCGAACGCGATGCCGCGCTGCTCTCCCGCAAGATACAGATTGCTGCAGAGCGCAAGGCCAAAAAGGATTCTGTGGGAAAACGTTCACGCGGCAAAGCAGGCCTCAGCAAGCTCATTTTGGACGCACGTGAAGATCGCGCGGAGCAAAGCTCCGGACGTGGCAAGCAATTGGCAGACAGGCAGCGTCAAAAGACTGAACAGAAACTGCAATCGGCCGTCTCGAACATTGAGCGCCTAAAGTCACTCTCCTTCGAGATCGGGGCATCCCGCACACCGGCTGGAAAAATTGTACTTGCGTTTGATGAGGTATTCGGTGGGCCGGACATGCAGGCTCCGATAATCAACGAGCTCTCCTTTACAATAACCGGCTCCGAACGCATGGCAGTTACAGGGCCCAATGGTTCAGGCAAAACCACACTCCTTCGTCTCGCAATGGGCGAGCTTCTTCCCACAAGCGGAAGAATTCAGCGCTCGGGGCCATTCGCCATGCTGGACCAGAGTGTCAGCCTGCTTGATCCTGCAAGCACGATTTTGGAAAATTTCAAACGCCTGAATCCCGACAGTACGGACAATGATTGCCGTGCTGCATTGGCACGGTTTCTCTTCCGGGCCGATAGTGCGCTACGGCTGGCCTCCTCCTTAAGCGGGGGAGAGATACTTCGCGCCGGGCTGGCTTGTGTGTTGGGCAGTAACGCACCTCCTGATCTGCTGATTCTCGATGAGCCTACAAATCATCTTGACCTTATGTCGGTTGAAGCAATCGAAACGGCACTGAACGCTTATGACGGTGCATTGCTTGTCGTTAGTCATGATGAAGACTTTCTGGCGGCAATTGGCATTGAAAAATGGCTAGCACTTTAGCCATTCGGCAATGCCGCGCCCTGCTGCGCGGCCTGTAGCCAAGCAAGCCGTGAGCAGATATCCCCCTGTCGGCGCTTCCCAATCAAGCATTTCTCCGGCAGCGAAGAGACCGGGGATTGCTTTGAGCATGTAGTTTTCGCCAACACTGTCCCAACGAATACCGCCCGCGGAGGATATTGCCTCTGCTATCGGGCGGGGCCTTGAAACAGAGATAGGCAAATGCTTGATGAGCCGTGCCGTACTTTCAGGGTTTGTCAGATCGGTGTCGTCAGCGAAATGACGCAACAAAGCCAACTTTACGCCATCAATTCCCGCGCCCTTTCTCAGGCGGTTCGAAAAGCTTGATTTGCCGCCTTGCCGCGCCAGATCTTTGACCAAGCGTTCCAGCGTTCGGCCCGGCACAAGGTCCACCAGAAGCGCAGCTTCGCCCTGGGATGCCAGTCGCTCGCGCAGGTTCGCTGCATGCGCGTAGACGAGACTGCCCTCAATGCCGTGGCGGGTAATCACGAATTCGCCGGGAATTATACCGGCGTCGGAAGTGGCTGTAACGGATTTGACGGGCGCACCGGCAAAACGTTCCCGGAACATGTCATCCCAAGCGACATCAAAGCCGCAATTGGCCGGTTGAAAGCTAGCAACATTCACACCGGCATTTTGCAGCCATGGGAGCCAACTGGCATCGGAGCCAAGACGCGGCCAGCTTGCACCACCAAGTGCAAGCAAAGCTGCATCCGGCTGTATCATTTTTTGACCATCCGGCGTATCAAACAGATAGTCTCTCCCAGAAAACCCGGTCCAGCGGTGGCGTGTACGAATTTTTACACCGCATGTTTCCAGCCGTTTTAACCACGCTCGCAGGAGAGGGGAAGCCTTCATCGCTGTTGGAAATACGCGGCCGGATGTGCCAATGAAGGTTTCAACGCCGAGCTCTTCTGCCCATGCCCGAACGGCCAGCGGACTGAAAGCGTCAAGCGCCGGGCGCAAACGATCTGACGCCGAACCAAAGCGCATCACAAGTTGCCTATAGTCTTCCGCATGGGTGAGATTCAGCCCTGACTTTCCGGCCAGCAGAAACTTCCGGCTGAGCGTTGGCATGCTGTCATAGACAGTTACCGAATGACCGGAAAAAGACAGTTCCTCTGCTGCTGCCAGACCGGCGGGGCCACCCCCGATAATCGCGATCTCTTTTGGTTTCACACGCAGCCTGCTCGAGTTTGGAGAAATCAGGCGTCGAGTTCCTTTCGCCTGATGAGCTCGTCCCGTATCAGCTTCTTGGCAATTTTTCCATATGCGGACTTTGGCATTTCAGGCCAGAAAACAAGACGCTTGGGCAGTTTGTACCGCGCCATCTTGTTTCCAAGCCAATCGATAATGGCCGCGCCGTCGGGCGCCGCGCCAGCTTTTGCCACGCAGATCGCAAGCCCGACCTCGCCCCATACGGGATCGGGAATACCGATCACCGCTGCTTCGCTTATGTCTGGATGAGTGAGGATTTTTTCTTCGATCTCACGGGGATAAACATTGGAACCGCCCGAAATATACATGTCAGAGGCGCGGCCAGTGATGAAAAGAAAGCCTTCCTCGTCCAGATGGCCGAGGTCGCCAGTCCGGAACCAGCCATTACGAAATGCTTTCTCATTGGCTTCGGGATTGTTGTAATAGCCCGCAAATACCGCAGGGCCTATGACGCAGATCTCGCCCGTTGCACCGGCGCTGACTTCGTCGCCATTATCATCCTGAATGGATATCTGCATTCCGGTGCGAGCAAATCCGCAAGTGCCGATTTTTGCCTGCGCATTGTCTTCTGCAAAATGATATGCGGGCGGCAGGACGGTGATGTTTCCCGTTACTTCCCCGAGGCCGAAATATTGGACAAGGACCGGCCCCAGCGTCTTGAGTGCGTGGATCTGGTCGGTGCGATACATTGGAGCGCCAGCATAAATCACATAACGCAACGATGAATGATCATAGGTTGAGACAGACTGGTTTTCGGTCAGAATCTTGAGGATCGTCGGAACGGTGAACATGTTGCTCACCTTCCATTCTTCCACCAGTCGCCAAGCTTCCGCCGCATCGAACTTTTCCGTAGGCAGCAAAATGGTTTTCGAGCCTCGCGCCACCTGCGTGAGCTGATGAATACCGGCACCATGAGACAGAGGAGCAACGACGAGCGAAGCGTCCTTATGTGTTGTTTCCGGCATCAGGTCGCAAAGGTGATTTGTGATGACAAAAGCCATTTGCCCATGGGTTAAAATGGCGGCCTTCGGTCTGCCGGTTGTGCCGGAGGTGAAGAAAAACCAGCAGGGGTCGTCGTGATTAACCAAAGCCATTTGCGTTGTCTGGCCGGAAAATGCGTCAACCAGATCATCATACTCATCGCCGAACTTGCTCGTGCCAATACTGACGATGAATTCCAGTTCGTTGCTTGAGGCGCGGCATGCAGCGGCATGGTCGGGAAAGGCGTTAGCGCATATCATGCCCTTTGCCTCGCTGGCACTGGCAAGATAGGCTACCTCCTCCGGTGTTTGCCGGAAGTTTGCCGGTACCCATACGGCCCCAAGCCTGAAACAGGCAAACATCGATTCAAACATCTGGTTACAGTTTTGCGACTGGATGAGAATGCGATCGCCCCGCACAACGCCAAATTTGCTTTGCAAGGCCGTAGCCATCGCATTGACACGCTGGTCAATCTGCGACCAGGTCCAGCTTTTATTTCCCCAGACAAACCCGATTTCTTTGGGAAACCGCCGCGCGGCCTCACTCAGGAAATTGGCAAGGTTCATCACCCGCTTGCTCATAGGCAAAATAGCCAGCCCCTCAGCCTGCGCCATTAATTTGCTCCCTCGACCTTTGTTCCCAGCCTTGCTGGATTGACAGGACGTTTTATCCGTCCATTCAAAGGTTGAAGATGGGCGAGCCGCGCCTCAATCTTCCTTGCCTCCACCTGCATAAGCGCGACAAGCTCGATCTGCCTGGCGGGCTGCATACGGCTATCGATGGCGGCAATGCTTAAAGCGCCCGCAGGACGCCCATCAGGATGGTGTATCGCAAGCCCGATTGCCCAGGAGTTTGCAAGGATTCGGCCCGGATTGAGCGCAAAGCCAGCTTCCCTGGTTGTCGCAACATCATCCCGGATTTGAGCGGGTCCCAGATTGGGGTATTCCGCTTGCAATACCGGATCGTTTGCTTCGAGTATGGCTTCGATTTCCTCGTCTGGCAAAGCTGATAAAATGGCCAAAGAACCGGCGCCTACGCCAAGCGGATGGCGATAGCCCGCTTGCAAGGCATGGGTGCGAATTTGGTATGTGCCTTCCTCGCGGTGCAGGCATACGGAGGACGTTTCCCGCTGAATTGAAAGGAAGCTTGTGTCTTCGGTCTTGGCGGAGAGCGTTGTCAGGCTGTCGCGGGAAATTTGGAGCAGGCCATAGCGACGCGAAGCCAGTGTGCCAAGAATGTAAGCCTCCTCACCGAGAAAATAACGCCGGGTCATCTCGTCCTGCTCCAGCATGCCCGAACGCATCAATGCAAGCAGCAGGCGGCGTGTCGTCGGCTTGTTCAAGCCGCCTTGTTCAACAAGCTCGCTAAGGGTCGAGCCCTGGTCTCCAAAATAGCTGACGAGGCTTAGCAGACTAAGCGCCCTGTCTACGCTTTGTGCACCGCTAAGGCCGGATGTCGACGCGACACGCTGTTCCATCTTCCGTTTCCCAAAGGTCCATAATGTGGATCAAGATTCAATCTTATAAGACAATGCCATAAAAAGGATTGCAAGACCGCTTTGTTTGTTTATGATTTTCCAGGAACGAGGAGAGAGCGCATTCTATAATATGGATCGCAGTGTCGATATGGCAATGGAGGTTGCCCTATCCGGCAGGTTCGCAGAACTGCAAGAGATACCCGGGAGGAACTTCAATGAACAATTTTTCACGTCGCCAGATCTTGCTGGCTGCTGGCTCAACACTGGTTGCCAGTCCATTTATTATGAGACGTCCGGCCATGGCTGCTGAGTTCTCTTATAAATATGCCAATAACCTGCCTGTTTCTCATCCAATGAACATTCGAGCCAAAGAAGCCGCTGACAAGATCAGGGAAGAGACAGGCGGCCGGTTTGAACTGTCGATCTTTCCCTCAAGCCAGCTCGGTTCTGACACGGATACATTGAGCCAATTGCGTTCCGGTGCGGTCGAGTTCTTCACCCTGTCTGGACTTATTCTTTCGACCCTCGTGCCCGCCGCGTCAATCAACGGTATCGGTTTTGCCTTTCCCGATAGTGCAACGGTCTGGAAGGCCATGGACGGTGAACTTGGCGCCTATGTGCGTACGCAGATCGAGAAGTCCAATCTCTTTGCCATGGACAAAATCTGGGACAATGGTTTCCGCCATATCACATCAAGCACAAAGCCAATTGTAACGCCCGACGATCTCAAGAATTTCAAGATTCGCGTACCGGTCAGCCCCTTATGGACATCCATGTTCACGGCTTTCCAGTCATCGCCAGCCAGCATTAACTTCAATGAAGTCTACTCATCGCTGCAGACAAAGGTGGTGGACGGGCAGGAAAATCCGCTCGCCATTATTTCGACTGCGAAGCTTTATGAGGTCCAGAAATACTGCTCCTTGACCAGCCATATGTGGGATGGGTTCTGGTTTCTGTCGAACCGCCGCGCCTGGGAAGCGCTTCCGGACGATATCAAGGAAATTGTTTCCAAAAACATCAATGCTGCCGGTCTGGCCGAGCGCGACGATGTTGCCAAATTGACTGAGACTTTGCAGGCGGATCTTAAGTCCAAAAACCTCGAATTCAATACGCCCGATCCTGCTCCATTCCGTGAGGCATTGCGTAGCGCCGGATTCTATTCCGAGTGGAAGGGCAAATATGGCGATGAGGCTTGGGGACTTCTGGAAAAAGTCGTCGGACAGTTGGCCTGATTGAAGAGCCGCAGACGATGGCCGGAATCAAAATAACCGAAGGCGCGGTCGCTGCAGGCGAGGAGAGTATTCTATCTCCTGCACAACGCGGCGACCAATCTTTTCTCTCAAAATGTGACCGGCTTCTCGGCCATCTGGTCGAATATCCGGTGGCTGTCCTGGTGGTTGCCGAAGTGGTCATTCTCTTCGCAGGCATCGTCGCGCGTTATGTTTTGCATCGCCCTTTGATCTGGTCAGACGAGCTGGCGTCGATCCTGTTTCTTTGGCTTGCCATGCTCGGTGCAGTGGTAGCTTTCCGGCGCGGCGAGCATATGCGCATGACTGCGCTGGTTGGCATGATGAACCCGGCAAGGCGCGCATTTTTCGACGTGGTTGCGGTGGTCGGTGCGCTGGCGTTCCTCCTGCTGATCATTTACCCGGCCTATGATTATGCCCATGAAGAAACCTATATAACCACGCCTGCGCTGGAGATTGCCAATGCATGGCGGGCGGCGGCACTGCCGGTTGGTGCAGCCCTTATGATTGTTTCATCACTGATCAAGCTTTTTCAGGTTTCCAATCTGCGCAATGTCTTTACCGCCGTGGTTCTCATCGGTACTATTGCTTTGGTCTTGTGGCTGCTTGGTCCATGCTTGAAGACGCTTGGTAATCTCAATCTGCTGATATTCTTCGTCGGGATTGTCGCTGCGCTTGTATTAAGCGGTGTGCCGATTGCCTTCTCCTTTGGTTTGGCGACATTTGGCTATTTGTCTTTGACGACAAGTGTCCCGATGCTGGTTGTCGTAGGGCGCATGGACGAAGGCATGTCGCATCTCATTTTGCTGGCGGTTCCGCTCTTCGTTTTTCTGGGCGTACTTATTGAAATGACCGGAATGGCGCGAGCCATGGTACAGTTTCTCGCCAGCCTGCTTGGGCACGTGCGGGGAGGACTATCCTATGTACTCATCGGTGCCATGTATCTCGTCTCCGGCATTTCCGGTGCGAAGGCGGCTGATATGGCTGCTGTTGCGCCCGTTCTGTTCCCGGAAATGAAAGCACGCGGCGCAAAACCGGGTGAGCTTGTTGCGCTTCTTTCTGCAACGGGAGCTCAAACCGAAACCGTACCGCCAAGTCTTGTGCTGATCACAATTGGCTCAGTGACTGGCGTTTCAATTGCCGCATTGTTTACTGGGGGATTGCTGCCCGGGGTGGTGCTTGCCATCATGCTGTGCTTTGTCGTCCGGCATCGCTACCGCAATGAGGACCTTTCCCACGTAACCAAGGCAACCGGCAGCCAGATTGGCCGCGCGTTCCTGATTGCGTTGCCGGCTCTGGCTTTGCCATTCATCATCCGCGCGGCTGTCGTGGAGGGCGTGGCGACGGCGACAGAAGTATCCACCATCGGCATTGTCTATGCTGTTCTGGCCGGCCTGCTGATTTACCGGCAGTTCGACTGGAAGCGCCTGAAGCCGATGCTCGTCGATACGGCGTCATTGTCAGGCGCGATCCTTCTTATCATCGGCGCGGCAACGGCCATGGCCTGGGCCTTGACGCAGTCAGGTTTCTCGCGTGACCTCGCTGCAGTCATGAGCGCATTGCCCGGCGGTCCCATAACATTTCTGGCGGTTTCGATTGTCGCCTTCATCATCCTTGGCAGTGTGCTTGAAGGTATTCCTGCAATCGTCCTTTTCGGCCCGCTGCTGTTTCCCATTGCGCAACAGGTTGGCGTGCACGAGGTCCATTATGCAATGGTGGTTATTCTCGCCATGGGCATTGGCCTTTTCGCGCCGCCATTTGGTGTTGGCTATTATGCCGCTTGCGCCATTGGCCGCGTCAATCCGGATGAGGGCATGAGACCGATCTGGGGTTACCTCGCCGCGCTTGTGATCGGGACTATTCTGGTTGCAGCCATACCTTGGATTTCGACTGGATTTCTTTGATGGCAGACAGACTGAAAGACAAGATCGCGATTGTTTTTGGCGCGGGTTCATCAGGCGAGGGTTGGAGCAATGGCAAAGCCACGGCTCTGGCCTATGCCCGCGAGGGCGCCACGGTTTTATGTGCCGATTTGAGCTTTGATTCTGCGAAGGAAACGGCCGAAATCATTTCGGGCGAAGGGCTGGCGGGCATCGCAATTGCGGTTGATGTCACAGATACCAGTTCTATAAACGCAGTCGTCGATACAGCCATTCGGCAATATGGCAGGATTGATATCCTTCATAACAATGTCGGCGTGGTGACGGCAGGCGGTCCGGAAGAGCTCGGCGAAGAGGCTTTCCGGGCATCACTCGATATTAATGTTGGCTCGGTTTTCCGTACGGCAAAGGCTGTCCTGCCCCATATGATGGCGAGGAAATCCGGCGCGATCATCAATATCTCGTCATTGGCCGGGATCCGTTGGACTGGATATCCCTATTTCGCCTATTATACGGCCAAGGGCGCAGTCAATCAGGCTACAGTGGCACTCGCCATGCAATATGCAAAACATGGAATTCGGGCCAACTGCATAATGCCGGGACTGATAGATACGCCCCTGATCTATAAACAGATTTCAGGCAATTACGCTTCCGTTGAAGATATGGTCAATGAGAGAAACCGGCTTGTGCCCATGGGCCATATGGGAACGGCTTTTGACGTGGCCAATGCGGCGGTCTTTCTCGCATCCGACGAAGCACGGTTTATCACCGGCGTCTGCCTCCCCGTTGATGGCGGGCAAAGCTGTTCGGCGGTTGCGGGTGTCTGATCGCAGTCTGATACAACCGGGTCCGGTTGCAGCGCAGCGGTTCGAAAGCTTCGAGGGCAAGGGCCGTAAGTTAGAGTTCACTCTTGCCCCTGGCCTCAGCATCAACGACGCGATTGCGCGTCCATTGCTTGCAGAAAATATCCGGGCAGCGGCGCTGGTCATTGAGGATGGCTCATTTGCCCCGCTTCACTATCTGATGCCGGCTCTATCGACCGATGGTGTTCATGCGGCATGGTATAGCGGTCAATATTCGCCGATGGGTGAAACGCAACTCGAGCGCGGCAATGTCACCTTTGGCGAACGCGATGGCGCACCATTCATTCATTGTCACGCGATCTGGAACGAGGCGGATGGCAGTCGCAATGCGGGCCACATCCTTCCGCACGAGACAATTGTCAGTCAGCCGATCCGTGCCACGGCTTGGGCTGTTGATAGTATCGCAATGGTGTCCGAGCCTGACGAAGAAACCGGCTTTACGCTGTTTCATCCCGTACCGTTGGATGAACTGAAAACGGACCAACAGGCGCCGCGCATGGTGTTTGCCCGTATTGCTCCTAATGAGGACATTATTGAATCCTTGGAAGCCATATGCCGCAAGCATGGCATCGAACATGCATTGGTTCGTGGCAGCGTTGGAAGTCTGATCGGTGCCCGCTATCTGGGTGGGAGCATTGTCGATGACATTGCCACGGAAGTGTTTGTTCTTGAGGGAATTGTGAGCGAGGGCGCCGCTGCGACCCGGCTGGAAATCGCAATGGTTGATACCCATGGAACCATTACGCGCGGCTTTCTGGAGCGTGGTGATAACCCTGTCTGCATCACATTTGAGCTATGCTTGGAAGAAATTGCCCGCCCGATGTGGTGAGGGCATGACCCTATAACGAAATTGCAATAAGTTTCGATGCTGCACCGGCAACTGGCTGGGCAACACCTATTGCTTACGCTGGATAAGGGGCGCACATTCTCCCTCCCGCTGTCTTACATAATAATAAATACGGGGACAGGACAGCTCGATCACCTAAGGAGGAATAGTGTGAACAACGTTCTTAAAAGCATGATCTTTGGAGCCTTGGTTCTGGCAACATCCACCGCCGCTCAGGCTGGCACAACGCTTGACCGCGTTATGGAAAAGAAGGCTATGGTCGTCGCTACCAACAGCAGCTGGCCGCCACAGAGCTATCTTGACGATAACAATGAAATGGTCGGTTTCGATATCGATATGGCCAAAGAAATCGGCAAGCGTCTTGGTGTGGAAGTCTCGTTTCAGACGCCGGATTGGGCAACTTTGACCGGCGGACGCTGGCAGGGACGCTATGATGTCGGCGTGGGTTCAGTGACGCCAACCAAAGCGCGTGCGCAGGTTATCGATTTCGCATCGGTCTATTATTACAGCCCCTATGTCTATGTGGTGCACAAGGACAGCAAGGCGAAGTCCGTCGATGATCTGAACGGCAAGGTAATCGGCGTTGAGACCGCGACGACTTCGGAAGACTTTATCCGCCGCCAGCTGGAGATCGATGCGCCGGGATTGCCACCTGTCGAATACAAGATCGAACCGGGCGAAATTCGCACTTTTGCCGATTCCATGCTGCCATTTGACGATTTGCGCCTCGGTGACGGCGTGCGTCTTGATGCTGTCATTGCGCCGGAACAGACAGCGCAGAACGCAGTGAAGAACGGCTATCCCGTCCGGATTCTTGAAGGTGGCTATGCTTTCCGCGAACCACTCGTGGTTATTGCAGAAAAAGGTGATCCGGAATGGACAGCAAAGGTTGGCGAAATCATCACTGCCATGCGTGCTGACGGTACGCTCGCGACCCTGACGACCAAATGGTACGGCAAGGATTATAGCGCCAACTAAGGCTGCGTAAGCTGCGCGCCGCCGAAAGGCGGCGTTGCCCCTCTGCTTCTTCGAGCAATGAGAATCCAATGAACTATATCGATACTTTTTATCGACGCACCATCGCCGATGATAAATCCTTTTCTGCCTTGCCCGGAACTGTCGAGTGCGACACCTGCATTATCGGCGGGGGGCTGGCTGGTCTGACGACCGCGCTGCAACTCGCCCGCGCGGGGCACGCCGTTGTCGTTCTTGAAGCGCAACGTATCGGGTGGGGTGCATCGGGCCGGAACGGCGGCTTCGTCAGTCCGGGTTTTGCCAATGACGGGGAAGCGATCGCACGGGCGGCAGGAGCCGAAAATGCAAAGAAATTGCATGGGCTTTCCATTGAAGGTGTGCGGTTTGTTCGCGACACCATAAACGAATTGAATATTGCATCCGCTGCGCCCGTTAATGGGATCATGAGTGTCCTGCGCTATAGCGACGAACAGGCGATGAAGCAGCGAGCCGAATATCTCCACCGGACCTTCGACTATCCAGTTGAATATATGAGCCGGGAACAGGTGCAGGCGAAACTCCGCTCGGAGCGATATTTTCAGGCATTGCGGGACCCACAGGCCTTCCACATGCATCCCCTCAATTACCTGCGCGCCCTGGCGCGGGAAATCGAGCGCCTGGGCGGCAAAATCTTTGAATCCAGCGCTGCAAGCTCAACTGAATTTTCCAAGCCGGAGAAGGTTGTCAGCACTGATATGGGTAAGGTTAAAGCGCAAAATGTCGTCATCACGACCGGCGGCTATACATCCGGGCTGATCGGCAAGCTCAAGCGCAGTTATCTTCCCATTGCTACCTATGTCATGCTGTCCGAAGAGGCACCGGACCTGATCCGGACGGCTATCCAGACGACAGATGCAGTTGGCGATAATCGCAGAGCGGGGGATTATTACCGCGTTGTCGAAGGCGGCAAACGCCTGCTTTGGGGTGGGCGCATCACGACCAGAGCGGCATCCTCTTCCGCCGTTGCTGCGGAGCTCCGTAGGGAAATGGTCGGCACCTATCCGCAACTTGCCGAACTGAAAACCGAAATATCCTGGTCGGGCCTGATGTCATATGCACGTCATTTGATGCCCCAGATCGGTCAGTTGCAACAGGGCGTCTGGTACTGCACCGCCTTTGGCGGCCATGGGCTGAATACGACTGCCATGGGCGGCAAGGTGATTGCGGAAGCAGTGCTTGGACAATCGGAGCGTTACAGGCTTTTCCAGCCATTTGGCCTTGTTTGGGCCGGTGGACTGGCAGGGCTTTCCGTTGCGCAGCTGACCTATTGGAAACTGCAGGCACAGGATTGGTGGCGGGAACGTCACGCGTAAAATTACTTTTTTTGAATTGGGGGAATTGATATGATTGCCACGCTCATCCTGTCACACCCGAAAGCCGTGAAACGTGTCGGCGCTGCCCTCGCCATTCTGGTGGTTGCCGTGCTGCTCTACTGGATGGGCGTCGGTGGAGCTTGGGTTGGCAGCATATTCCCCTCGCTTCTTCCGGGCATGGAAGCGTCACCCCAAACCACGCGTGCCGTTGCCGCAATCATTTTCGCGTTGCTGATAGCCGTTAACTGGAAGCTCCTTGGACTTTTGCCGCGCACCTATCAAATCGGTGCCGTTTGGGCAGAGTTGTTTTGTTTGCTGCTTTTATTTTTCTACTCCTTTAATCTGAGTTTCTCTTTCATTGCCAAAAAGATCGGCTTTCTCATCACGCAAGGTGTCGTGACGACGCTCTATATCTCGGTCATTTCAATATTCATCGCCACCGTGATTGCACTTATCGGAGCGATCGCCAAACTTTCGAAAAACGGCGTCGTCTATGGCCTTGCCAGTTTCTACACCTCTCTGTTTCGCGGTTTGCCGCTGTTGATGCAGATTTACATTATCTATCTGGGTCTGCCCCAGGTTGGCTATGTCATCGGCGCTATTCCGGCGGGTATTCTGGCGTTGTCGCTGTGCTATGGTGCCTATATGACAGAGATTTTCCGCGCCGGTATCGAGAGTATCCCACGCGGACAAAGCGAAGGCGCAACAGCGCTCGGACTGCGACCCAACCACACGATGTTTCTGGTCATTCTACCGCAAGCCATGCGCGTAATCATTCCACCAACGGGCAACCAGTTTATCGCAATGTTGAAAGACTCCTCGCTTGTATCGGTCGTCGGTGTTTGGGAGATCATGTATCTCGCTCGCACAATGGGTCAGAAAGAGTTCCGTCACATTGAGATGCTGATCACAGCGTCGATGATCTATTGGCTCCTGTCCATTGGCCTGGAGATTATCCAAGCCCGTATCGAAGAGCGCTTCGGCAGGTCACTGAAACGCTGATGTCCTCTTTTGAAGGAAATGCCATGACACTACCCATAGTTTCCGCCGGTGAAATTGAACTGAATGGCGTCCACAAATGGTTTGGCAGTTTCCATGCGCTGGACGATATAAATCTCGTCATAGCGCCACAGGAGAAAGTCGTGATCTGCGGCCCTTCCGGCTCAGGCAAGTCGACGCTTATCCGCTGCATCAACCGACTTGAATCGCATGAGCAAGGAAAGATTGTTGTTGGCGGAATAGAGCTTACGGAAGATGAGGACCAGATTGACGAAGTCCGCCGCGAAGTCGGCATGGTCTTCCAGCATTTCAATCTTTTCCCGCATCTGACGATCCTGCAAAACTGCATCCTTGCTCCCATGTGGGTGCGTAAAATTCCAAAGAAACAGGCCATCGAAACCGCGATGCATTTTCTGGATCGGGTGCGTATCCCTGAACAGGCAGGCAAGTTTCCGGCACAGCTTTCAGGTGGACAACAGCAGCGAGTTGCGATTGCCCGCGCGCTCTGCATGACGCCCAAAATCATGCTCTTCGACGAGCCAACATCGGCGCTCGATCCGGAGATGGTCAAGGAAGTGCTCGATACAATGGTCTCTCTTGCAAAAGAAGGAATGACGATGGTCTGCGTCACCCATGAGATGGGATTTGCCAAACAGGTCGCAGACCGTGTCATATTCATGGATCGCGGACGGATCGTTGAAGAGGGCAAGCCGCTCGAATTCTTCGACAATCCTCAAAACGAGCGAAGCAAATTATTCTTGAGCCAGATATTGCATTGAGGTCGAACTCTTACGCGAGATAAATCACGCAGGCGATGATGGCAATGAGAGCCGTTAAGACGGTCGCTGCGACGTATCGCGACTTGGCGGATGGGGCCGGTTTGGCTTCCGCGTTCTGTATGGCGGGTGCTATGTTGGAACGGATGTCCACCGATGAAGATTTGTCAGGCGGCAACGAAGTCTGGGGTGGAGCGGCAAGAGGTTTCTGATCGATTGATTTCGAACTGGCACCCAGCTCTACCGAATTTGGCCTTTGCTTGTCGTCAAGAATTTCGTGTTTGCGTTGGCGTGTGGCACCGTCCGCCGCGCGTTCGAATTTTCGCATGGCATTTTCATCATTCCAATTGCTTTCGAGCGCCTGCTGCGATCCCGCATTGTTGATGGACTGAACCAAGAAACCGTCCTTTCTGGATAGTTATGGCTGAACGTCTTACCTCTGCTGTTGGAATGATGACGAGAACCTGTCTGATTGGCAAATATATTTTGTCAGGCCGTCAATTCTAATTTGCCCTATGTCATAAAACTGTGAGGCACATCTTCCATGTTTCTCCTGCCGTTGCCGGTGAGTCCCACGCGTTCTTTCGCGTAGCAGCAACATTCCGATTTCCCGATCAGGCAGGAGAACGCGATGTCTTTTCGTATAGATGTAGATGGTAAGAACCGCTTTGATGCCAATGGCAACAAGATACCGCTGACCTCTACGCAACAACAGCAACTCTTCGTGGAGCAAATCAGGCAGGCTGTGCGCGAACGTGCGCAGGCAGGCGGGCCAAGCTCATTCGACCCCGATAAAGAAAAGCTGATCGTGGTTCAGCCGGGTGATAGTCTTTGGGAAATCGCCAAGGATAACAATGTGCGGTTTGGCGACGTAGTTGAGGCAAACAAGGGACTTCACGACAATCAAGTCGATTTGGTCAATCCGAATGACATCATCATTATTCCTCATATTGCGCCGGATCTGGCTGCGGACACCGTCAAGGACAGCAAGGGCGTACCGGCGGGCGAGGCTGCTTTCAAGAACGAGCTTTATGAGCGCGGAAATAATCTTCAATATGCAGATGATCCATCCAAGACCGATTTTCCTGGTGAAACCAAAGGCATACAGCAGGATGTAGGGGCCTATCTCGATGGGCTTCCGGCAGGTGAACGGCAGGCCGCCGTTTCAAGGCTCATTGGAAACAAAAGCGATTGGCAGGATGCAAGTCCGGCGCTGAGCGCGATAGAAGCCGCTGCCACAGAGAGGCAGTTGATCGCCGATCCTCAGGAAGCCTTTGCAAAGGAAATCTATGCGACAGGCAACAAGCTGCAATATTCCGATAATCCAAACACTGACTATAAGGCCGGAACCGCAAATATTGCAGCGGATGTAAAGGACTATCTTCAAGACATTCCGGAAGGCGAGCGCACCAAATCCCTTCAGGCGCTTTACGATCACGACTGGACCGATGCGGGACCGTCGCAAGTCGCGCTGGAAAACACGGCCAAAGAGCTTGGCATAACACTGCGTCCTTCGACCCATCATGGACCCGAAATCGAGTCGCAGGCACGGCGGATTATTGACGATGCGAAGGCAGCGGGCAAACCGGATGAAGCGTTCAATGCGTTAAATGCCGCCTATGGCAAAGCGCCGGCAGAAGTGCAGGCTGCAATTGACGGCAATGCCGATGCCAAAGGGCTCATAAGCAATGCTGCGACTTGGGCGACAGAGAGGCTCAAGGATTATGATCCTGAAAAGGCGATCAGCGATCAAGGCGATAGTGCGGAATCCATGCGCAAACTGGAAGCCTTGACCAAAAATGCGGATCCACAGCTGGCAGCGCAATTGATGCTTGATGCTTTGCCGACGATAGAGGCTGCAAACGCACGCAAGCAGGAGAAGATTGGTGGTGACCTCATTGGCCTGGAGGGGCAGCAAAATCTCAATATGATTCTTGGTCGAATCGGTGACACGCCAAAAGGCCAGATCGTCATCGACCACTTTATAGACATGGATGTTGGAAACCCCACATCGATGCGTATGGCGATCATTTCAGGCTCAGGCCTTGATTTTCCGATCGAACGAGCTGCGACGTCTCCCTCAAGTGCCTATCTGGAGAACACGATCCTCCCGAGTGTCGTTGAATTCTCCAAAGGTTCTGTGAATGGCAGTGTCGACAAATACTCCGCCCATATGCAGGAGCTCCAATGGTTGATCGCAAATCACGGCGCCACAATGACGCCGGAACAGCTTGAGAAAGCTATTACGGATTATGAAGCGGAGAAGGGTCAGGGCTGGACAGATCAGAAGCTGGCGCTGGAAAATGATGTTGCCGCAAAGGGCAATCAACTTCTCAATCAGATAAGCCAATTGGGAAATCTGCCGCCGGAGCTGTCTGCTCAACAGGGCGCTGCCGATGAAAAAATCAAGGAAATCCTTTCCGACGACAAATCAGTCATGGCTATGCAGGTCGCGCTGAAGAATGATCCGGCGCTACTGGATAAACCTGCTGTTGTTTCCCTGTTATCCCATCAGGCACGCTTGACGGATCGTGGCCGGAAACTTGCAGAAGAAGCAATGACGCAGATCGTGCGCCGGACGGTCTTGCCGTCATTCGGGAATCTCAATCCGAACGACCCTGCCAGCATTGAGCGAGCCAAGGCTGGCATAGCCTCTTTGCACAATTCTCCTGCTGCCAAATTGCTTGGCATACCCGACGATGAATTCAAGAAAGCATTGAGCGCAGTCGAGGAGGCACTTCCGGCAGCGGGTGATACTGAAGCCCAAATGGTCCAGAAGTTGAAAAACCTCGACGCCAGGTTGACTGACACAAATGATGGCATGAAGTCGTTCAAGAATACGACAGTTCCCGGCCAGATGTTGCGCTTGATTGGACTGGCCGCCGTGGGCGTGGGGTTGGCCTCGACATTGAGTCGAACGGGTCAGGACCCATTGATGAAGTTCAAGGTCTTCATCGATGCTGCCGGTGTGGGGCAGCGCACGATCGAATTGCTCAATGGCTTTCAGCAGATCAACCCGGATTCAATGGCCGTGAAACATTTCGGCAGCAGCAGCACGACCGCCGCAAAGTGGTTGGGGTCGGTTGGTGCAAGCTTCGATCTGGTGCTGGCGACGCGCTCCTATATGGGCGGTGACTGGCAGATGGGTACATTGCAGGCCGCTGCTGGTGCAGGTGGTATACTCGCCGCTTTCGGGACTGGATCTATGGCAGGACCGGTTGGTCTGGTCATTGTAGGAGCTGCGGTCATTGGCCAGATGCTTCTTACGAATACCCGCCAGTCGAATATCTATATGACAGACACCTCCATGCGGTTTTTGCAGCACGCCCAATTATCGCAAGAAACCGCGAAGACACTGGTTGATCAGAGCGGCGAAGGGTTCAGTCCTGTTCCATTGCTTGTGAAATATGCAGAGCTGAAGGGCTACAAGCTTGATCAGCCTGCAGACCTTCAAAGCTTCGTCAGCTGGCTCAATGCCATACCGCAAGACAAGCTCGCTACACTGCGTGATAATCTGCATCATACGCTTGATGGTCTGAATGGGGACGTTTCCCGCTTTCCCGCCACCGCGGAAGGGGATGCAAACTACACTGATCCGCAAAAGCTCAATCACCGCACACAAAGCGCCTCGGGCAAAGCTGCGGTGACGCTTCCAAGTCTTGCCGACAAGATCAATGACGGTGATGCGAGCCCTCAATCCGTAGCGCAGATTGATGCCACCCTCCGGCAGCTTGGCATATCCGTGGCCTGAGGCTATGAGCCTCAGGGTGCTTTTTGGGGTACGCCATCCACGAGCGAACGCATGATGTCCGAGGTTCCCCGGAGGTCCTTTAACTCTGACATCATGTAGGGCACCAGATAGGAAATGTAGAGCACCATCAGCACGGCAAAAAGCAGGTTCTTGATGGCAAGCGACAGATCGAAAACATGCAGCTGCGGCGACATGCGCGAAAGATAGGCCAGCATCAAATCGGTGAGCAGCAGGGCCAGAACGATAGGTGCAATCAAAATGACCGCGATTTGCATGATGCGGTCCAGAACCCCGAGCAGGGCGGGAATGGCATTCACGTTGATCACCGGGGCGAATTTGACCGCGGGCCACAATTCATAGCTTTTATAGAAGCCATCGACGAGCAGCAGAAACCCGCCTGACATAAAGAACAGCGCGAGCAGGGCAAAGACAAGAAGGGTTCCGGCAATGCTGGTTTCGCTCACCTGCAAAGGGTCGATCAACTGTGCCGATGTCGAGCCACGTTGCAGATCGACCAGATCGCCCGCAACCTCTGCGCCCCAGAACGGGATGCCGAAGGCGATGCCGATGATCATGCCGACAATCAGTTCTTTAACGAGCAGACCGGTAATAAGCAGGCTGCCGAGCTGCCCTTCGGCAAGAATTCCATTCAGCACCCCGGGGACAGCCGGAATACAGATCGCCACCGCAACGCTGGAGCGGATCATTCCAGTCAGTCCCAGCCGGATGAAGGCGGGCGTGACCATGATCATGCCCAGCGCGCGGGCAACGCTTATGGCCATTGCAACGAGCAAGGGATAGGCGAGGGCAAGGAAGGATGATGTGCTGGAGATAGCGTCCATATTCCGCTAACGCGTCATTGCCGGAAAACTGTCAAGCACATGACTTGCCAGATTGGCGACCTGCACGGCAAGTGTCGGCCCAAGCACAATGAGGGTAAGCATGACGGCAACAAGTTTCACCGCCTGTGGCAATGTCTGATCCTGAATCTGTGTCAGCGCCTGTATCAGGCCCACACTGATGCCAATGATAATGGCGATCCCCAATGCTGGTGCCGAAGCAAGCAGAACCGTCAAAAGCGCATTCTGCATCTGTGCAAGAAAAGCGGTCTGACCCACAGCTACGTGCCTCCATAACTTAGTATGAGACCATGCATCAGGCGGGACCAGCCATCGACTGCCACAAAGAGAAAGATCTTCAAAGGTATCGAGATCAGGGTCGGCGACACCATCATCATGCCCATCGCCATCAACACGTTCGAGACGATCAGATCGATGACCAGAAACGGCAGATAAAGCAGGAAGCCGATCTCGAATGCGCGAGTGAGTTCCGAGCTTACGAACGCCGGAATGAGCACAAGCAGACTGTCCGGCTTGAGGTCAGCGCGCGCTTCAGGCGACCACACATTCTCGGTTGCCTGCAGGAAGAACTGACGCTCGTTTTCATTGGTGAACTTGGAAAGATGAGCTTGCAAGGGCGGTCGCAGGGCTTCTGCGGCGGCCCTCATACTATCCATTGATTGCGTATCGACCTGCTGGGCTTCCAGAATGCGATACATCTCGCCCACGAGCGGCGTCGTTACGTATACGGTCAGGATCAGCGCAATGCCATACAGGACCAGATTGGGTGGCGATTGCTGGATACCCAAGGCGTTGCGAATGAGAAACAGCACGATGGAGATTTTGAGAAACCCCGTCATTGTCACCACGGCAAGCGGGATCAGCCCGATAACCGAGACAACAATGATGATGGGTATGAGATTGGTCTGATACTCACCCAAGCCGGACGACCCTTACGCCCAGTCCAGCGCCGATCTTGACCAGTTCGCCGCTGCCAACCAGACGGCCATTGGCCAATATGCTCACGGCATTTGAAGTGCTGGCGGCAGCGGGCAGGACACTGCCTTCACCGAGCTTGCGAATTTCACTCAACGGCAGTTCGCAGCGGCCGATTTCAAAGACCAGCTCTACCGGGAGGTCGTCAACTTGTTCGAATCCTGCCGATCCGGAAGGGTTGGTATAGGATTGCGACATGGTCGAAGTCTCCCCATTCTTTGCGGGCAGGCTCCACCCGCTGGTAAGTCTGTGTGTCTGTCCGTCCGGTGAAATTGAAGCAGTGAACCGTCCCGAGAGAATGGCAATGGGATCGGCCTCCGATGATTCCCTGCGCAGGATCACATCACCGGCTTTAAGACCGCGCAATTCTGCCATCGTCAGGACCTGCGTTCCGGCGCAAAGCTGCACCGGAAATTCGATACGCGACAGCAGTTCCGTCGCCTCGGGAGCATGAGTTTGCTTGATCGCACTGCCAAGAAGCTTTGCGGAATCACGCGTCAGGTGCAATTCAGCATTACGCGGGTAATCGTCGAAATCGAGAACCCACGGCAAGATGATGTCGTAATCCGCGACCTCCTCCTGATCGCCGAAACGAATGGGATATCCGATAATCTCCTCAAGCCGGTCCAATTGTTCCGAAAGAACATGTTCGATCAGGATGGTACGCTGGCGTGGCTCAAGACCGGCAATCATTTTGGTGATGCCGAATCCCTGAACAAGACGCTCAAGCGTGCCTGCGGACAATACCAGTTTACAGGCCCATGGCCCTATGGCGACTGGCACCGTAACTGGATTGAGAAGGAGCGAAGCATTGTCGGCCAGATACATGCCGATTTCAGGCCCGCTCCTGGTCAACTGTACGGAAATGGGCTTCCTCGGAAACATATTCAAAATGGCAATATGATCCGGGTTGACTGAAGGTAGCCAGTCAAGGGGCTCCTTTGCGTCCAAGGGCCGGGTTTTTGAGAATGTTTGCGTCTCTGCGAGCATGTTCATCCTCAAAGTCCCTTGTGAACTGATGATGCGGGCCTCTGCTGGTCCTCATCCTCCAGTTCCGTCATCAAACCGGCGCGTTTGTCCTTTTTGACGCCCTGTTTCTCGAGAAGAAGCTCGAGCTTGTCATGCTGCCGGAGCCTGGAAAGATGTTCGGCGGCTTTTTCGCGGGCTTTATCTGCTTCTTCAACCAGTTTGACCTTTGCCTGCGCCTCCATCTGCTGGAGATGGGCAGCCTGATAGGTCAATGCGGACAGAGCGTCCTGATAATCATCAAGTGCCTGACGGCCGAGCAAACCGCCGGACATTTGGTCATACATTGCCGTTTCGCGGCTGAGACGACTTTCATCATTCTGGATGATGCGCTCTGCAGCCGCGTCCACGGCCATTGATGCAGTTCTCTCGGCATTTTGCTGACGAATGGAGGCCTCTTCGGCAAGTCTTGTGCGCAATTTGCGCAGCTCCATGAGCTTTTTCAGGTTCTTTTCCAGGCTCATGCGAGAAGTCCCTGCAATTGCAGTTCAGTCTCGGCAAGTCCGAAATGTTCGTCGCTGCCTTGCCGGAGAAATTGCTCGATCTGCGCATGGCGGTCCAGCGCTGCATCCGAGCGCGGGTCTGCTCCGCGCTTATATTCCCCGACGCGCAACAGCAGTTCTATATCTTCATAGCGCGCCATGAGATCGCGGACTTGTGCTGCGTTGGCACGGTGGGTTTTACTGGCAACCGCATCCATCAGGCGGCTGCGGCTTCGCAAAACATCAATGGCAGGAAAATGGTTGCGTTGGGCAAGTTCACTGCTCAGAACAATATGTCCGTCAAGAATAGCCTTTGTTTCTTCGGCCACAGGATCAAGTGTTCCGTCGCCTTCGGTGAGCACCGTATAAAGGCCGGTAATGGATCCACCAAGGCCCGGCCCGGCGCGCTCAAGCAAGCGCGGTAATGCTGCAAACAGGGAAGGCGGAAAACCTCGCCGCGTCGGTGGTTCCCCTGCCGCAAGGCCGATCTCGCGCTGCGCACGGGCAAAGCGGGTCACGCTGTCCATCAGCAGCAACACATGCTGGCCCTGATCTCTGAAATATTCAGCGATTGCCGTGGCGCCATAGGCTGCTTTGACCCGCTCGATGGCAGGACGATCAGAGGTTGCAACAACAACAACGGAACGTTTCCGGCCTTCTTCGCCGAGCTGAATATCGATAAATTCCCGCACCTCGCGTCCGCGTTCGCCGATCAACGCGATCACGATAACGTCTGCCTGTGTGCCGCGTACAATGCTGGAAAGCAGCGATGATTTACCGACGCCAGCTTCACCGAATATGCCGATGCGCTGCCCGCGTGCCACTGTAAGAAGACCATCAATAGCCTTCACACCCAGCTGCAGCGGATATTGGATTAGGTCGCGTTGCAATGGCTGGAGAGGAACATTGTGCGTGGGATAATAAGTGCCGGTATGCAGGGCTGTGGGCAGGCCCGTGCGGCTGAGAACTTCACCAAGCGGATTGAGAACGCAGCCCAGCAATTCCGGTCCTACCGGAATCTGCAATGTATGGCCGGTGGGTATCACCTCCGCCCGTGTAGACATGCCGTCGAGATCGCCGATTGGCGTGAGAACGGCCTCCTCGTCATGAAACCCAACTACTTCGGCGGGGACGATTTTTCCCGACACGGGGTCACGCAGATGGCAATATTCACCAATGCGCACCATCGAAACCGTTGCATGCACGATAATGCCGGTAATCTTGCGAATACGGCCCCGGACAGGGCGCGTATCAGCCTTGGCTGCAGTGTCCTGCAGCCGGCCCATGAGTTGGCTGAGGTCGGGCGGATTGAACTCGCGCTTCATTCCGCCGCTCCGTCCTGTCGCTGGGGTGCGACAAGGGCCTCACGGATGGCGGCAAGTTGCGTTTCCAGTCCCGCATCAACAACTGCTATCGCATTTGAAAGCACACATTTGGTGCCGCTCAAACGGGGGTCGGGAAGAACCGTGATGTTCAGCGAAGGATTGACATAGTCAGAGGCGATCCGCCGGGCTACGTCTTCGGCAATGTCCGGAGCGACAGTTATCGTGATGTCCCGCTCACGTTGAAATCCCTGCAATGCATGTTGTGCAAGTTTTGCAACCAGTTCCGCATCGTCGAACTTGCCGAAAATCCTTGAGATGATGGAAAGGCTGAGGTCAACAAGCTGCCGGTCAAGCCCGGCAACATAATCATTGACGCGGGCAGTTGTTGTCGTCAGCAAGGCCGAAGCCTCAAGCGCCCCTTGCTGGAATCCCGCCTGATAACCCTCCTTGCGGCTTGTCTCTTGAATCCCATGGATCTTTTCCATCTGGGCAATAGCTTCGGCTCTGGTCGCTTCGACAAAAGCAAAGCCGTCGATCCAGTGCTTAACATCCTGCTCGCGAATAATCTTTGATCCGGGCATCGTCGGCAACTGGCTCATCACACTGCCTCTTGTGCGGGTGAAGAGTCTGGATTTACCGCAAGCCTTCGCATGATCGCTGCGCCAAGGGCACGCTGTTTTGCGTCCGGAAATGGGATGAGAGAACGGTCATTGGCATGTTTCAGGCGGGCCCATGCGCCGATCGCCGCCGGCAGTGCTGCATGCCAGCTCGCAAGGCATCGATAACCATCGGCCTCAAGATTGGCTTCCAAAGCATCGAGGCTGTCCGGGGAAGGCAGGTTGCCTGCCAGATCGCGGTTGGCAAGCGCTGCCTGAAACGCGACCTCACCGATGCGCCGCTTTATCTCGGTTACCTCATTGGTGCGGATTTCACTGGCCAGAAATTGTGCCCAGAAAACTGCACCGGCAAGAGGGATCAAAGCCGCAATCTGATCGGCCCGGATAGAAATCAGATGAACGTCAGCCGGGTCAATGCTCATCGGCGCTGGCAATTCCGGCAATGCGAAACGATCCATCAGCAGTGATGCCAGCTGCCTCTGTACCCTTCTCGATGCCTGAAGTTGCGCCGCTACGTCTGATGAAATCACACCGTCATAGCAGGCAACAATACGCTCCGGGTGGACGAGCTTCGCGGGAGTTGAAACAAGACTGTTCCAATCCGACTGTCCGGATGGAGCGCTTGCTGCTTCGTTGGCCGAACCCAGACCCTCGCTCACTTGGCGGGTCCCACAGGTACAAGCGGATAGACCCGTCTGCGCTTCTTTTGCCAGAACAGGTAGCCGAGCGCTCCGCCAAGACCGAGGACCGCGATGAGCAAGAGACCGAAAAGCCATTTGGCTTTCGCGGCGCTGGCCGGGAGCATCCATATGCCGAGGAATGATGTGAGTTCAGTATTGGTGCCTATAGTGGGACTTGTCATCGCGACCACAGGTATGACGGACACTTTTTCATAGGTAAGTCCGGCAATACCATTTGCTACAAGGGTTTTGATCTGCGGTATCAGCGTATTGATATCCAGATTGGGTTCGTGCCGGATAAAAACCGAGGCTGAAGCGGGAACTGCATTGCGTTGCAGCGGATCATTATCCGGCAGAACCACATGGACCCGGGCGGAAACAACCCCATCAATCTCCGACACAGTGCGGGATAGTTCCTCGCTCAGCGCAAAGATCATCTGCGCTCTTTCCTGGACAGGAGAGGCGACGAGTCCTTCCTGTTTAAAGACGCTGCCCATCGTCGCAAATTGCGTTTTGGGGAGACCGGCCTCGTTGAGAACTGAAACTGCTTGCGCGAACTGGTCTTCATCGACCGTCACAGAAAGCTTGCCATTCTTTTGCAGAATGCGGCCTGCGGGGATGCCCTTCTGGAGCAGGGCGGCAACCATGGCATTAGCCTCCCGCTCTTCGAGATTGGTATAAAGATCCTCTTTACATGCCTGCAGGGCGAGACAAGTCATCGCCACGATCAGGCATCGTTGTACCGGGCTAATCTCCATGCGAAGCTTACTGACCTTTGACAAGTGTATTTGCTGCGCCTGTTATTTGCGTTGTTCCACGCACGACCATCTGTGTTTCAATCGAATGATCGAACACAGTGCCCAATTCCTGTACGACACGGGCAATGGCATCGCCTTCCACCTTGGCGGATTTTTCGCCATTGCTTCCCGTGCTGGTGAAGGATTGCAGCGAGGTGCCCTTATCCGTTTCATTTGTGCGATTGACGAATTTCCCGCTGCGCTCGACAAACCCTTTCAGGTCCTCAACCAGTGAGCGCCCGAGGTCGGCCGGACTTGCACCCTGTGGCAGCGTCTGGATATTGCGGGACATATGCTCGAAAAGATTTTGCGAAGCGACAGATTGGGTCGCTGTCGCATCTGCCGGCACTGTTGCGGCTACGGCTGCCGAGACTGCTGTCATAACAAATTCTCCATCTGATCCGGACTTTCAGCGATAGGGCTCATTCGTCCTCGGACATGGCTTCATTCAACATTTCATTGGCGATTTTCATCATTTCCTGGCCGATCAGCGAGGTGCCGCCACTCATCACAGCTTGATTCAGCGCTTCTTCAAATTGCTGCTGTTGTTCCGAAGGTGTCGGCTGATTGGCTGGCTGCTGCGTAACATTGGAAATCTGTGGGGTAGCCATTACTGCTCTCCTGTCTGCTGTTCGGCACCCGCTGATATTTGTCGGCGCGCGCTGTTCTGTCCTGTATTTCGCGGTTCGGATTGGGCAACTTCTTCTACGACTTCGTTTTTCTGTCCGCCGCGGAACACGCGTACGCGAGGATCGTCCGCTGTGGCTTGGGGTGGTGGCTGAACTGTCGAAACGACCTGCTGAACCATGGCGATAAAAGCGGGAGGGCCGGAAACGCGCAGCGCCGGGGCGTTCGGGGTGGACTTGATGGAGAAGCGATCATCCATGAGATCAAGACGCTGAACCTCATCAACAACCATCCCGCCATTTGCCCGGCCAAGGTCGATAATCTGGGTGGCGAATTCTTCGTTGGAATTCATGTGAAGTATTGATCCGTCATAGTACCAGATCAATCCGTTTGCTTCGGCCAGGCGTGTCAGGAAAGCGCCGGCTGTATCGGCGCGCACTTCACCTCGCACCTGACCGCGTATCTTGTCCGAAAGCGCAACGGGAACACCGAGGTTGCGGCCAAATTCTTTCAGCGCGTCGCGAATATCCTGATTGATCAGTACATAGGAATATCGCTTGCCGAACCATTCGGGTGCCGCTGCAAATGCCAAACCGCAGGACGTAAAAACGAGGCCTGCTGTGGCAATCGACACAACGAGCCTTCGCATATGCCCAACGGTCATCGGAAAAGTCATGCGAAAGCACCCTCTAATGCGAAGTGTCACATTTACCTCTATAACAGCAATGAATCAGATGCAACGCAACTATAAACTAAATGTAGTTTGACCCTACTGACATTTTTTGTCAGTAGTAACATCATGTATTGCGAATAGTTCAAATTTTGAATTAGTTTTGATCTTGCGGCGCAAAAAATTGTACTGATACGATTCCGAGATCAACTATCGTTACGTTTTGTAATATGAACTGAACTTTGTTAAATTGCCTTCTCTATTTTTTCATACTATCACCGATTACTAGCCAGTTCGCTTAGTCTTATGCCCCGGCTGGCGCCGAGACAGTATAATTCGGTTTGGATTTCTATAGATGAGTGTCAATCTCAAGGAGAAATAGCATGGCTGTTCAAGGTGTTGGTGGAGCGACGGGCTCGGATGCTTCAATCGGAAAGATGGAAGCAGCTTTTGACAAGGCGATCGAAAAGTCCGCAAAAATCACCGAAATCACGACTGAAAAGAAGGTCGCACTTGATGCTGCCAAGCAGCGTCCAAACAACTGATTTTTAAAATTTGCGCAGGTGGCAAATGTGTCATCTGCGCAAATTTCTATTGCCGGTCGGGCGCCTTTTGCCAGTTTGAGCCCGATGTAAAGACGCATGCGAATACTTCAAATACTTTACAAACGAGGCAAACGTCATGGGCTCCATTGTTCGATTTCAAGAACCAAAACCAGCATTGTTACTCCGGGTAACGGCGGGTGTTCATGATGGCGTACTGCTCCCGCTGGAAGGCAATGCCTATCGCCTGGGATCAGCGGCAGATTGTGACCTGACGCTTAGCGACCGCGATGTCGGTGCTCATCACATGACGCTCCAGCTTCAAGGTTCGAATGTACTGATCGAGGCCATTGACGGCGATGTCGTCATTGATGATGACACGCTTGTGCCGGCTGGCCATGGCGTGCGTTCTCCCTTGCCTTTCGAATTTCAGATCGGTGGCGCAACGATCGAACTGTCCTCACCCGTGCCTGAGGGCGATTCATTGCGGAAAATGCCAAGAGCCAGCTGGATCGCCATTGGCGGCGGCGCGCTGACGCTTTTGACGATTGCTGCCGTCCAGGCAGGGGTCGGGGATTTCCTTGGTTCGAACAATGCTGCTGTTGCCCATCTTTCGGCCAAACATGGTCAGGTCATCGAGAGCGTTCATGCTCCTGCTGCTGATGAACCGGTGGCGGCGTCGCTCAAGACCAGACTTGCAGAAAATGGCCTTTCCGGTCTCAAAGTTGATGCGGACGGGACGCGTTTGACAGTGTCGGGCGAGTTGACCGCAGACGAGAACAAGGCCTGGGCCAATATCCAGAACTGGTTCGATCGCACCTACGGCGGAACCTATGTCCTGACCAGCATGGTCGGGGCTATGGCGCCCAAAGTGCAACCCAAATTCAATTTGCAGGCTGTGTGGTTCGGGGATGCGCCCTACGCCATCAGTTCAGATGGAACGCGGCTCTATAAGGGAGCTGCGCTCGAAGATGGCTGGATCATCAAGGACATTCGTGACGGACGCCTGACCGCGGCCCGTCAGGGCGAAGAGTTTGTCCTGACGTTCTAGAGTTCTGCCTTAATGCGCATAACCCCAGGAATTGTAAATGATTTTTGGAAGGACTTATGCGCCGGATAAATAATTGCTGCGTCTTTTGTATGTGGAGACAAAACGCAGTGATGGGGGATGCGAATGGCACTTGACGTTCGTCGGCAGGAAGATCGGATTCGGGCGCAGCTCGGGTCAGTTTCCGCACGTCCCGATGCCACGAGGGTCGAGCAGGCACAATCCAAAGCATTCGACGCATCCCTGGCTCGCTCCGAGCAGGCAGCGCGGCGCGCCAAAGAACCATTCATCGGCCAGATAGGACGGCTGCGAAAGCCGAAACTGGCAAATCCCGGCGTGTTCGATTTGGCGCGATCGCAGGAGATTCTGGACTATCTCATCAATGATCTGCTGCCGGAGCTGGATATTGACGAGGAAATCGCTGCAATCACCGCATCAATGCTGACGGAAGAGATAGAGAGCAGGCGTGAATTGCAGGAACGGCTCAGTCTTGCGCAAAATCAGGCATTGGGCCAGTGACTCAGCAGCGCCGGGACAGTGTCGAATTTCTTCATGGGCTCGGTTATCTCTATTGCAGGGCGGGGCAGCCCGAACGCGGATTGGTGTTTCTGCTGCTGGCCGCAAAGATTGCCCCGCATGAAACGTCAATCCTCAAATCCCTGGCGGCGGTCTTTGTCGAAACCGAATCCGCCACGCGCGCGCTGACTGCCATTGATCGAATCGAAGATATTGAAGGGACAGTTGCCCCTGGTCTTTCCCTTCTCAAAAGCAGGGCGCAATGGCTTCGCGGCGAACATGACCGGGCCCGCGAGACGTTTCAGGATTATGTAGAACGAAGGCGGTCGGCATGAATATTCTCGCCTCGCTCAATCGCTTTGCGCGGGTGGCCTCCAAGCGCTCGGACATTGTCATTGCGGCTTTCATGCTGATTGCCATCATCATGATGATCATTCCGCTGCCGACATTTCTTGTCGACATGTTGATTGGTATGAACATCGCTTTCAGCCTGCTTATCTTTGTTGTGGCCTTCTATATCTCGAAGCCCGTGCAGTTTTCGGCTTTGCCGTCAATTATCCTGCTTGGCACGCTTTTTCGTCTTTCGCTTTCGATTACCACGACGCGTTTGATTCTGCTTCAGGCCGATGCCGGCCAGATCGTTGCCGCCTTTGGTGATTTCGTTGTGGGCGGCGAGGTCGTGATCGGTCTTGTTGTCTTCCTGATCATCACCATTGCCCAGTTTGTCGTGATTACAAAAGGCGCCGAGCGCGTGGCCGAAGTCGGTGCGCGCTTTGCTCTTGATGCCATGCCCGGCAAACAGATGAGCATTGATAGCGAGGCGCGCAGCGGCGATATAGATCAGGCCGAGGCAAAGCGCAGGCGTCAGGGTCTCGAGCGCGAGAGCCAGTTCTATGGCTCCATGGACGGCGCCATGAAATTCGTCAAAGGCGACGCAGTTGCCGGGTTGATCATCATTGCGATCAATCTCATCGGCGGCCTTGCCATCGGTACATTGCAACATGGCCTGCCGTTCGGCGAGGCAGCGCATACCTATTCGCTGCTGACTGTCGGCGATGGTTTGATTTCGCAAATACCGGCGCTGATGATGGCAGTCGCCGCAGGCATGGTGGTGACCCGGGTAACCTCTGACCGGGACGAGGATCTGGGCAGCGAGATCATTGGCCAGCTGGGTGCAAACCATCGTGCTCTCGCCCTGGCGGCGGTTATTCTTTTCGGCTTTGGCGTCGTTCCGGGGTTCCCGACCTTCGTGTTCTGGACACTCTCGGCACTGGCAGGCGGACTTGCCTATGTCGTGCACAAGAGGGCTGGCGGCCAGGATACCGATGACGACAATGCCGGCAATGTCCTTCAGATCGGCAATATAACCAGGCCGCCACTGACACTGGCAGACGGGCAAACAGGACTTCTGCCCGGTTCGCAGCGCCTGGTCCTTTGCCTTGGTTCGCATCTGGCGGAGACTGCGGCGCTTCCGGTATTGCAAGAGAACATTGAACAGGTCCGCGCCAACGTCCTTACCGATATCGGTGTGCGTGTTCCGCAGATCGGCATTCGCACCGATCCGACGCTGGAACCTGACCAGTTCCGCATCGATCTTGAAGGCGTTCCGGTCACGGACGGAATAATCTTTATCGATCAGATTCTGGTGACGGATGAAACAGTTCATCTCGAACTCATGTCCATCCCCTATCAGGTGCGCCCCGTTCTTATCGGACGGAACGATTCCGTGTGGGTTATGCAAAACCACAGGCAGACATTGGAAGATGCCGGCATAACATTCCATGAGCCCGTTGCGGTTTTGATGGAGGTTCTGACCCGCTCTGTGCGCCGTTATGCATCCGACTTCATTGATGTGCAGGAGGTTCGTTTTCTCCTGTCGCAGGTTGAGGAGGATTACGGCGATCTGGTCAAGGAAGCCGTAGGCGTTTCATCTCTGCAGAAAATCTCCGAGGTTCTTCGCAGGCTGGTTGAAGAGGATATCCCGATCACCAATCTGCGTGTCATCCTGCAGGCCATCGTCGAATGGGGGCCGCAGATCCAAAGCCCCTATGTGCTGGCCGAGTATGCGCGTATCGGATTGGCAAGGCAGATTTGCCACCGGCATTCGGAAATGAACCGGATCGTTTCTGCCTATCTGCTGACGCGGGAAACCGAAGATGCAGTCCGTGCCAGCGTGAATCAGGGGCCGGGCAATCCTTCGATCAATATTCCCGAAGATATATCCCGTCCCATCATCGAGCAGCTGAAAAGCCGGTTCAATGGCAGGGATACGGATATCGTCAGAACAGTGCTGACAACAATGGATATTCGCCGTCCTATCAGAAATCTCCTGATACGAAACGATATCAATCTGCCGGTTCTTTCCTACCAGGAAATCTCGCCGGAATTCAGTGTGCAGTCTCTTGGCTATATCTCGCTACCGGCCTCCGGCCAGATGCGGCAGATCGGGGCAGGGGCAAATGAGTAAGCGTTCAGTCAGTTTCCGTAACCAGCAACATCAGAATGTGGTGGACAATTACCCTATGCTCATACTGAATTCCTTTAAAAGGATCCGGCCGGCACGTTTGCCGGCGCCCATATTTATGCTCGCTGTGCTCTTGTCGTTTCTTGCCTGTCTGCATCCCGCTTCCGCTCAGGTCAAAGTGGATGCCACTGCGGGACAGGTGCTCAAGCTCAGCATGGGACAGGGACAGATATTGCGTTTCGACCAGCCGGTTGAATCGGTCTTTCTGGCCGATACGACCATTGCCGATGTTCGGGTCGTCTCGCCTGGAGCGGTCTATATTTATGGAACGAAAATCGGCAACACCAATCTGATCGCGCTCAGTCCCGATCAGGGCACGCGCGGGACTGTCCAGATACGTGTTGTCGGCAATCCAAAAGAAGCGCAGCAGTCGGCCAAGGTGCTGCAACCGACCTCCACGGTGGATATTACCCTGTTCGGTGAGCAATATGTCGGCAAAGGCCAGACGAACAATGTGGGCGAGGCGCTGGACACGGACAATGTGCTTCAAAGCTATTCCAAACCTGACAAGCCCGCGCTCAACAATACAACAATTTCGGGTCCAAATCAGGTCAATATCCGCGTGCGGTTTGCCGAAGTGGCACGCAATGAGCTTGCGCGCTACGGTGTCGATTGGAGTGCGGTCGTCAATAGCGGCTCGTTCTCCTTTGGTCTTGTCAGAAGCGGTAATGTTGCCAGCCGGGATGGTGCAACTGCAATTGGTGTGAATAGCCGCAACGTCAATGTCGGCGTCCTTCTGGATGCATTGAAGGACAATGGCGTCCTGACGATCCTTGCAGAACCCAATATCACCGCCGTCACGGGACAAACGGCAAGCTTTCTTGCCGGTGGTGAAATCCCGGTTCCGATTCCGGTAGGAAACGACCAGATCGGCATCGAGTACAAGCAGTTCGGCGTGTCCTTGCAATTCACACCGACACTTCTGCCAAATGATCGCATTGCCTTGCAGGTGAGGCCGGAAGTCAGCAGCGTTTCGCAGGATAGCGTGGTGTCCATCGGCGGACTGGTTGTGCCATCCCTGCGCATCAGGCGGGCTGATACCACCGTGGAAGTCGGAAGCGGCCAGACATTTGCCATTGCCGGTCTGTTCCAGCGCCAGGAAACGCAATCGATCAACAAGACACCGGTCGTCGGTGATGTGCCGATCCTCGGAGAATTGTTCAAGTCGAAGCGTTTCCAGCGCAACGAGACGGAGCTGGTCATTTTGATCACGCCCTATCTCGTCGAGCCTACATCCTCCCGCAATCTAAAAACGCCGCTGGACAGCCCGTCGGGTGCAATCTCGTCGCCGCGCAAAAAATCCAGGAAGGTCGTCAATCAGGGGTATGGTTTCTATGTTGAATAATCGACCAATGTCCCCCAATTGCTTTGGCCTCAAACTGTTGGTTCTGACCGGTGTGGTGGTTCTTTCCGGCTGCATGGGTACCAAGATCCAGCCCTATTCGCCAAACTACAGCTATATCGACGCTGGCGGCACTTCGCGGCCGGGCGTGGTCAGAAAAGGGTATGACAGTGAGCGGGCCGCCATGCTCGTTCCCGATGCCTGTATCACGCCCGATACGGGTGAATACCCGATGTATCTGCCGTCGGGCTGCGCAAATAATCTCAATTTGCAGCATATGGCGGCCAAGAAGCAGGATTTGATGCGTGGCCGGGAGATGGGGCCAGCCATGGCTGCGCCTGTCGCCCGCGCCGCACAGAATTACATTGAAGGGACCGACCCTGAAACCAGACGCCGCCGCCTTCCGGCGGATGAGGCAAACCGGTCAACCCAATGAGGATTATCGGCATGATCAAATTATATCGGGGAGCATCAATATGATCATGAAACATCTTGTTGGCGGTATCTTGCCCGTCCTGACCTTGGGGCTGGCAGTAACGGGCTGCATGTCCGGCACAGCGGAGCAAACAGCAGCCAAGAAGCCTGTCAGCGAGCAATCCAGATTGATGAAGATTGCCAGGGATATTGATGCAAAGGGCGAGAGCGGCACAGCTTTGGCCCTATATGAACGCGCTGCCGAAATGTCCGAAAATGATTCGACCGTCCATGTCAGGCTTGGAAATGCCAGGATGAAAGACGGTGATCCGGACGGGGCGGAACAGGCCTACCGTTCTGCATTGCAGATCAATCCGCAAGACGCCAATGCCATGCTTGGGCTTGGAACGGTGCAGTTGCAGCGCGGCGATGCGAGCGCTGCCGCCCGAATTCTGGCGTCGGCTGCGCCAGCGGTAAACACCGTATCGGCCTATAACAAACTGGGAACCGCCATGGTTCTGAGCGGCGATGGCGCGGGAGCGGAAGGAGCCTTCGCCAAGGCGCTTGCGCTGCAACCGGGAAATCTTGATACCAAAACCAATCTGGCATTGGCGCAGGCCCTGTCGAACAAACTGCCCGACGCATCGACAAGCATGAACAGTGTCGTGACATCGCCACTCGCCGAGAAGCGTCATTTCATCAATTACATGATCATTCTCAGCATGTCGGGAGATTCGGCAGGAGCACGTGCAATCGACGTGCCTGACATGGCGGTGAACCAGAAGAATCAGATTTTGGCGAAAGCTGCAAAATTACGCTCGATTCAGGATCCGGCGAAGCGGGCACAAGCCATTGGCCTGCTCGCTTCGGCGTAATCAAGGACGAAAGATGTGAGCCAGACCAGCGAAGAAAAAACACTTCCAGCGTCAGACAAGAAGATCGAGGACGCACGCAAGAAGGGTCAGGTGCTGCATAGCCCTGACATGGTTTCCGGCGTGATCATTCTCTCCTGCACCATGTTCCTCATCTACATCGCTCCGGTTCTGCGTGTGAAAGTTGGTGCTCTGCTTGAGGAAGCTTCGCATATTTACGACCGTCCTTTTGCCGAAGTCTGGTACCGGTTGATCACAATTTCGGTCCAGAGCCTGCTCACGGCCACCATACCCATACTCCTTATCACCATCTTCGCAATTCTGATTACCAACGTCGCGGTGACGCGCGGCTTTGTCTTTTCCGCCAAGCCCATTGAGCCCGACTTTGACCGTATTAATCCGGCGACGGGGTTGAAGCGTATATTCTCGCTCAAAAGCGTCGTTGAGTTCTGCAAGGCCCTGTTCAAGATCATTGCCGTGACAACCGCTTTTGTCTTCGTCTTTCAGGCCGGGCTGAAGGCCCTGTTCGAGTCGCCATCCTGTGGCGGGCTGTGCATGCAGGCGACATTCTTTGCCATGTTGAAGCCATTGGCTGCGATAGCCGTCGGTGCATTCCTGATCCTCGGTTTTTGCGACATTTTCCTGCAACGCTGGCTGTTCCTGCGCGAAATGCGAATGACGAAGACGGAGAGCAAGCGCGAGCACAAGGATATGGAGGGTGACCCGCTGATCAAGCAGGAACGCAATCGCCAGCGCCAGGCCATGACCGGTGGCAAGACCGGGCTGAAAAGTGCAGTTCTAATCATTGGCGACCCAGCCGATACAATTGTCGGAATCCGCTACGTGCGCGGTGAAACGCCGGTTCCCATCGTCGTTTGCCGCTCGTCCGGTGCCGGTGCCATGCAGATGAGCCGGCAGGCGGGCGATCTCGGGATTCCCGTATCATTGGATGGCGACCTTGCCCGTCAGATCGCCAAGACTGCCAGCATAGGCAATCCGGTTCCCGAACGCGCCTTCCAGCCCGTCGCAAATGCTCTTGTCGCAGCGGGGTTGATTTGAATGTTTCAGGATTTTGCACGGCCAAAGCACGCAATGCTCTCAATGGAGGTATATTTTTCATGATGACCCTGAAGTCCGGCTTCGGAGCATTGACGATTATTCTGGCTTGTCTTGGCAGCGTCGGCGCGGGTGAGAAAGTGCTCCCGACCGAGCCATCACCGCCCATCCTCGACCAAAAGAACCACAAGGTCTGGATTCAGCAAGGCTATCTCGATTTCCTGATGGAGCCGGAAAGCTATCCGCCTCGCCATGCGCGTCATGGCGCTGTGGCAGTGGACAGGCTCCAGCCTGCCGCCCCGCGCAGCGTCGTGAGCTACGAGACCCATGAAAAGCCGGGCACGATCATTATAGAGACGGAAAACCGCTCGCTTTATCTCGTGCAGGGCAATGGCCGTGCACTGCGTTACCCTGTTGGTGTCGGCCGGGAAGGCTATGGCTGGCGTGGGACCGAGCGTGTGTCGAGCAAGAAGGAGTGGCCCGATTGGTGGCCTCCCTCCGACATGCTTGCCCGGCGGCCTGACCTGCCACAACGCATGGCTGGCGGACCGGAAAATCCGCTTGGTGCACGCGCGCTTTATCTGGGAGACACACTCTACAGGATTCACGGCTCGAACGAGCCTGAAAGCGTGGGGCAATCATCCTCATCAGGATGTTTTCGCATGACGAACGAAGACGTCGTCGATCTCTATCGCCGCGTAAAAATCGGAACAAAAGTAGTTGTTTTGTAAGGAGGCAATACAATGGCATTTGTCGTGAAATTTGATGGAAAAAGCTTCAGCCTGAAGAGTGCAGATGGCGCTCAGACCTACAATGTCAGCCCTGCACAATCGCAATCCTGGCAAGCGGCGCTGGAAAAGCAGGCCAAGATGCAGGGCTTTAAAAGTACAACCGAGTTGCTCGATACCTTTGTGGTGACCGTGCCAAACGCCGGAGACTCCCAGTATAAGATCGCCGATCAGTTTGGTATTGGGCCCGAAGGGGCGCAGGCGATGGTGGAGGGCAATGTGCAATTTGCCGACCCTGATCTGATCCATACCTATCATGAGGGCGATCTCAATCCCGATTTTGTTACGGTTCCGGTACAGCCCGAGGCGGATAAGCCCATTTCAAATAAAAACCCGGATGGACCAGTTCCCTCATCAGACGAGCCAACGGGGCAAACGGATGGTGTCAAGAAGCAGAGTGCGATCGATACGCTGAAGAATCCCAGTGCTACCTCAGAACAGCGCAAGACTGCCATTGCGACCTATCTCGATGGGCATAGTGGCAGCGTAGAGGACCGTACCAAGGCGGCGATTGAGCTGCTTGATCCCAATCAGGATTATGGCGAAGAAAAAGTGAGGACGGCCAAACGTCAGGAGATACTGGATGTTCTCGTGGAGCCATCCAAGGACAATGACGCCAAGAAAAACGTCTTTGACAGCCTGCTGGAACACAATTGGGTTTCGAAGAGATTTGACGACAAGAGCATGGACAAGCTGATCGGCGAGCACGCCAAGAACAAATACAATATCGATTGTGATCCGGTGAAGTGGAATCGCTGAGGTCTGGCCCTGGCTTTTCTTTGAAACAACGGACTGCGATGTCCGATTTCGGAAGGAAATAAGATGTCTTTTGGTGCAAATAATATCTTTCAGCGCTGGCGGGCCCAGCCTGCGAATGTAGACAATAAATTCGATACTGCCCTCACGCAAAGTGCCAAGGCAGCACCGCCACCGGCGACCCCGCCAAAACCGCCTGTGGCACCGCACGGATGGAATGAAGGCCCTGCCGGTATTTCACAGCACCGCACGGAACCCGGTCTTTGGCCTTTCCGCATCTATGACAAGGCGGGAATAGACCCGACGGATAATAAGGCATTGCACGATCAGCTCGTTGCCACGCCGCAACTGGATCCCAAAGCTTTTGGCAATAGGCCAGCTGCGCCAGCGGATGCCGACAAGGCTTTGGAGAACTGCGATACGATCAATGTTCTCAGTCCTGAGCGACTGGCATTGCTTGAAGAACAGCGCACCGCATTGGCGACGGTAAGTGATAGCTCAAAGACCCAAGTTGAAAGAGACGGGGCAAAAGACGATCTGATTGTCGCCATCGGCAATGAGATTGAATTGGCCACGGTAGGACAGGGCGTGCCGAAGCTTGGCACTGACAAGAATGGCGACAAGAAAGTCGACGTCAATGAAGCAAGCGATGTTACAAAGCCCATTCTTGAACGCGCGCCAAATGATCCTGTGTTTGTTGATGCCTTCAATCAGGCGAAAGAACTGAAAGAATCCGCGTGGAAGGCCGATGGCCGCACGGACGATCAGATTGGTGTGATTGCCAAGGCAGGCGACGCCAAGGATTATGACAAGGTAACCAGCGAAACCAAGAAGCAATTGGTTGACCTCGCACTCGCAGCGGGCCCCACCGAGGCCCAGCAGATAACAGCGTTGAGCAACCGCGCCGATATTTACATGAACTTCAGTGCAGGCGATCCTGAAAAATATCAGGCAGCGCTTCAAACTGGTGCTGAACAGGCGATCAAGGAAATTCGCGTTGATCGTAAGGTTGGGGAACTGACCAACGCCTTTGGCAAGGGCGATCTTGGTGGTGCTCAGGCATTCATGGCCAAGTTGCGCGAGCAAACCGGTACGAAGGACACGCTTCCGGGAAGCGGTTCGCTTCTGGCTTCGGATCCCCGGGTCATGTCAATGCTCGATAAGTCAATTGATGCGATCGCCGGTGCCGGCCCGCGTGATGGTGACATGAAAGCGAAAACCCAGGCGGTTGTCGATCTGGCCGAGGCCAGCCAGAACATTCTCTACAATGATGGCGACAAACCCGGCAAGGGCAAGGACTTCGTTGATCATGTTGCGAAATATGTGATCGACAAGATGCGCACGGAGTTACCGGGCGATCATCTGAATGTCTTCAGCCAGAATAAATTCTTCAGCATTGCCAGCCGCGAGGATTTGCAGGGGCGTGGCACATCCCTGCTTTCGGCGACTTCGGCCTATACCGCAGTTGAAGCTGACAAGCAGAAGGATAAGACTATATCACTCGAAGACTATGATAATAGTTTTCAGGGGATCAATTCCAATGCGCAATGGGCGACCCGTCGCAGCATCGAAAACTTCGGCTCGGCGGCCAAATCGCTCAATGAGGAAATAAACACCAAGTACAACGAGCTTTATCACGGGCTCTCTGGCTGGGGTTCCAATGTCAAAGCCGATAACGGGATTCCTCCGGAAGCCCAGCTTGCCGAGGATATGAAGGCAATCGACAATATGTCGCCGGAGAACAAGAAGAAGTCCGAGGAGCTGGTTGATCTGGGTGAAACCAAACAGAAGCAATGGGAGATTCAGGACAGTATCGAGCTTGGTGTCAAATTGTACAGTAATGACAACAAGAAGGTCGATGGACAGGATACAGAAGCGCCCATCCCGATGTTGTTCGGTACCGGCATCATGATGACCAAATCCAAGTCGACCAAGGAAGCACTGGCGGACCTGCCGGAGCGTCCGAAGGAAATGACCACCACCGAACAAAAAACCCCAGGCACCGTCTGGGTGCAGCGTGCGACCCGTGCTTTGGCGACAGAAGCCATCACCCAAACCCTTAAAGGCCGAGTCGGAGATATCACTGCTGCAATGGGAGAGAATCGTTTCCAGGAGATATTGAAAGGGAACACCCTGCCCACAATGGCCGAAGCGCAGGCAATTCTCAAAGCTGACAAGCTGAGGCCTGCCGATGCTGCCTTCTTGAAGGATGTTAAATCAATCCTGGGCGAGTCGAAAGTCCATGATATCGTGTCCGGAAAAGTCGTTCCCACTGATGAAGAGCGCAGGCAAATTGCGAGCGTACAGCGCCTTGATCACGGATTTGGCAGAGTTACACGCTTCTCCTCCGGGTTAAGTGCAGGCCTGTTTGGCAAGAACATAGACGGCCTGACGGGTACTCCAGACGATTTGGTGTACTACGTGCCGCATACGATAATGATGTTGACCGCGGCACAGACGGCTTTGAATCCCAATGCCAAGTCAATCTTGTCGACTCCGTCTGCTACCGGAAATCCGCCTGACGTGGCCGAGATCAATGGGCATGTTAACAACGATCCGACGCTTGATTCAAAACAAAAGGAGAGGTGGAATAAGACCTCTCATATGCTCACGAGGGCGGGTGGCGTCGATACTCTTTATGTCGCCGCCGACATGACAAACATGATTTTGAATACAGTGGGGACTGACTCCGTCAAGCAGGATACAGTCAAGGCCTGGGGCTATGGCATTGCTACGGTTAGCGATGCGATGTTTGCGGTTGCCGCCTCAACGGGGAAGGTAACCACAGGTGCCGCAGAGGCTGCTTTGGTCAAAGAAAGCGGAGCGGCTAGATTAATGACGCGCCTTGGATTTCTCAGGGTCACAGGTGTTGCAGCAGTACTGCAAGTCGCCGGTGCCGGTATCGTTGGCGGGCGAGGCGCTTATAACGCTGCTCATACCTATGACAAGGCGGATGCTGATGCCATCCAGGTTCTGTATGGAGTCAATGATCGCAAGACTGCGGAAATGCTCGCCGAACATAATGATCTTCTGGATGAGGGTCTTATGGGCATACTCCAGACCGTGCTTCCGGGCGATAAGTATCTGATGGGCGGCGATGAAGGCACACGCAGTGCAAATAATGTTCTGACCGGCACCTATGCCGATCTTGATTACAATCGGGCGCGGCTCGGCAAGCTGTTCAACAGTTGGACACCGGAAGAAGCCAAGGAAGTGTCCGAGACAATTCGCAACATGACAACCAATGACGACCACAAGTTGAAGGATACGCAGGACGATCTTCAATATCTGCAATTGCCTTTCGATCCGGCCAAGGCAGATTTGGCTAAGTATCCGAATATCAAATATGACGCTCAGGAAAAACGGTACGAAGACTCGCAGACTTCCATGTATTGGGACGGAAACAAATGGTGGGCTCCTCCGAAGAAGGTCGATCCCAACGCTCCGATGACGTACCACATACTATGGTACGATCCTGCGGCGGGCCATACAATGCGTAATGATGGCTTCGCCCGTGAGGTTAAACCCGACAGCACGGAAGGGCTCAAGGCCTGGTTGAAAAACAAGGGCTATCTTGATTGACCACAAAAGACCGGCGCTCAGCGCCGGCTTTTTTCTAGAGTGAGAGGCCGAGCGTGCTCAATCTTTTCTGCACGTCTTTCTTGCGATCCGGATGAACCGCCAGAATATTGGCAACCCTGCCTGATGGAAACGCAGCATCGACTTCTGCGGCGTTTTTAAGAGGCGCGATTGAATCGATATCGACCTCCCATACCCCATATCCCCAACTTGTCAGAATGTCGCAAATTTTACCCGGCGTCACGCGGGACAGGTTCCACAGCACATCCCGGTTTATCTCGACGAGCATGGTTGGATGCGATGATTGGATCGTATGGGCAGCGCCTATGAAGAACATGCCTTCGGCGCCCTCAATATCCACTTTGATCGTATCCGGCCTGATGCGTTTGGCGATGGCATCGAGCGTTTCGACTCTTACACTGCGATCTGAATGGCGGTTTTGCGAACCAGCAACGAGACTGGTCGCACCGGCATTGACGGTTTCGTCCGCTCTGTTGAGTTCCATCGTGCCTGGAACATCTGCAAGAGCGATCTGATGAACCGTAATTGTTTTTGAAAGCTTGTTTTCTTTGATCGACTTGCTGAAAAGCGTCCATAAATGGGGGAGAGGCTCGAAGGCCACCACCTTGCCTGAAAAACCGGGCTTTGTGGCAACTGAAAGCGAATAATAGCCCACATTGCCGCCGACATCGAAGAAGGTCCCATTGTCCGGTGTGATCGCCTTGATAATATCAATGTCGAACTTCTCATAGCCGCCGCTAAAAATGCCGAAGGTCATGTGATATTGGCGCAGGTCGAGATAGATTTTGAACCCGTCCTTGGTTTCGTACATGACTTCAATGCTCTTGGGCACGAAATTATTGAACAGCAGTTCGGCGTGCCTCTGGTGAAATTCGACCGAACTCATGAACCTTCTTCGATGCTCCGTCAGGGGCAATTCTGAAATGCTGAACAGGTTCTCGGAAATGATACGGGTTTCTTCAACGTTCACATCACGCCCGAGGATGTACTTATACGAATTGAGAATGTCGTTATAGCTCGTCATTACGCTTTCACTCATTTCCCGGAATGGTTGGCACTGGTTTGTTTGTCTGCATTGCTTTTTTGACGTGCTGCCGCGTCCAGCAACTCGTCGAGTTGATCAAAGTGCTTTTCCCACTTTTGCAGTGTCAGGGGCGCGCGACGGCGATGCTCCGCGGCGTGGGTTTCGATTGCTTCGCGCCATCCGAGACCATCGAGCGGATCAAGAAAGATTGCATGCTCTCCGGCTATTTCCTTATGCGAGGGAATATTGGAAGCAATAATGGTCGTGCCGGTTGCCATGGCCTCGGCCAAGGGCATGCCATAGCCTTCTGCAAATGAGGGGGCGAGCAGGGCGGTCGCGCCTGCCATGAGATCGGCGAGGGCTGCATCTCCAAGATCTGGAGCTTCGATGACAATATCGCGCAATTGAGGGCAACGTTCGAGGGTGGCAAAGACCTGCGCGTTCTCCCAGCCGCGCTTTCCGGCGATGACGAGGCGCGGTGTATCCTTACCGTGCTCGTCAACCAATGCGCGCCAAAGTTGCAGGATCATCGCATGGTTTTTGCGCGGCTCAATGGTTCCGACCATCAAGAAATAGGGTCGCTTTGAACGGCGCGCGGCTCTGCTGGCAACGTTGAAACTATGTTCGACGCCGGGCGGGAGAACGGCAATTGGGGGAACCGCACGGCCTTGCTCTTCGGCAAAGGTTTCAAATGAACGAGCGGTGGTTTGCGAGTTGCAAAGAACCAGCCCGGCATGTTTCAGCACGGTTTCCATGCGTTGTAGGTGTCGCTGCGGCTCGTTCTTGCGGACAAACTCCGGATGGGTGAGCGGGATGAGGTCGTGAACGTAGAATATGCCGTTGCTGCGTTGAGCATCCAGCCAGGAAAAGGCGGCAGGACGATGCAGATTGGTGTGTGACACATGCACAAAGGGTGCGCTGGTGGCCAAGCGGCTCATTGGTAATATGGTGCGCAGCACCTTGCCGGCATTCATGCCCCATTGTTGAAGCTTGGATTTATTCTTCGTCGGCACGATGCTCTTTAACTGTGACCAGGAGAGACGGCCGTCTATTGCCGCATAGATCTGTTCCAGTTCTGTCGATTGCGATTGGGTCAAAGCAGCCGTTGACCATCTCTGTTCCAATTCACTGATCAATCCATTGGCGCGGCCACGGTTTATCTCGATTGGCTTTGTCCGTCCCATTTCAATGAAATAGGAGCTGCGCGCCTTTGCCCAATTGGCGTATTGAAGCTCGAAGCGATCAATTCCGGTGGGTGTCGAGAAATGCGACCTGTCAATCAGCCGGGAAATATCCATCGCAATTGCATTCATCATGACCATCCCATCATGCGCAGAGCCGTCTTCAATAAGGTTGGCTCTGCTGGCGTCTCACCATGCAGTTCTTCGATCACGTCTTCCACCTCGCAAAGAAGGTTTGTGCGGGCGGAAAAATAGAGCGGGTAAAGGATCAGCGCTCCGGCAACCAAAGCATCCAGTGTCAGATATTTGCGTGGGCGTAGCGGGGATACACAATCATGCGTCAGCCCCCAGCCTGCATAGAAGGGTAGGCCGTGACACCAGACTGGACGGCCCCGCATCAATGCTTCGAACCCGATCAGGGATGTCGCAACGTGGATCTCGTCACAGGCGCGCAGCAAGCTATCTACCGACACATTGCCGACGACCAGATCCGCAAACTGCGCAAGCTGGGCTGGGTCTGAAGCCATGCCGCGCTTTCCCGCAAGCATGTCGGGATGTTCCTTGAATATGATGAAGGCTTGCGGACGTTGCGCGCGGACAGCTTTCAGCAGATCCATGTTTGAAACGCTGTTGGTCAAGCCAAACCGTAGCGATGCATCGCCCGGCACCTGTCCCGCAACAAGGATGACAGGTTTTCCAGCTGCCAGATGACGGTAGTCTGGAGTGATCGCGCCCTGAAGATTATATTTGGTAATGTTGTGCTGGACTATGCTCTGGCGCAGGCGGGCAGCACGGCTCAGCAAAGCAGGCGTGAAGTTGGTATTGAGCAGCAATCGTTCAAGATCGCTCTCGCGTGTCGCATCGAAATATATGCCATCCCGGTCGAGGCAAAGCGATGAAGCCGGAACCAGATGTGAGCCAAGCCCGACCGAGCGGATAAAACCATCTTCCATTCGCAGGGTGGGGACGGAACGGGCACTCCTGTCAGTGACGGCAGCCTCTTCCTGCCGACCCCAACGGACGAGATAATCTGCCTGTGCAAGCGCTTTGGCATCTGGCTTGGAATTGATGAACCGGACCGTCGACCATGGACCGGAAAGAAAGCGTTTGACGCTGCGGTGCTTGTGCTTGGAAAAGCCGACGCACAGATAATTACCGCGCCGCGCCAAGGCATGATGCCGCCAGGCAATGAGGCGTTCGATTGCCTTCTCGGCTGTGGTTGCTTTCCCGCTGACCGGGTCGACATAGCGGGAATAATGCAGCAATGCGGCTGCAACAAAACTATCCAGGTCCGGTCGGCTAGTCCGGCGCGAAAAGGCAGCGCGTGCAACCGGACCGTCAGCCCAGTCAGTGGTAAGCCCCCAGCCTGCATAAAACGGGACGCCAAATGTCTTGACGGGCACTGACCGGATCAAAGCATCGAAGCCGAACTGGCTTGAAACAGTCCACACCTCGTCCACGACATCAAGCAAGGCGTGGGGAGAAACATTATCGCTTATAACGTGAAGATTGGCCTCACCGGCAAGGTGTGTGAGATAGCCTCTGGCAAATCCTGCAACAATATCCGGGTGGCTTTTAACGAGAACAGTGGCGCCGGGCACAGCTTGTGCTTCCTGCAACATCTGGTGGAAACTGTGCTCATTGGCACCCGCACCGCTGACCGAATAGTCCCCCATGACCTGGTCGATCAAAAGAATCCTGCGGCCGGAGTTTGGCGCGAGAGAAAATGGATAGTCCGGCAGATGGTTATATTTGGTCAGTCTGTGTTCAATGATTTGCTGCTGCAGGGCGCGGCTTCTGCAAAGATCATGCTCGCCAAAGCCGCCTTGTACAAGAAGCTCCAGCCGGGATGGTTTTGCTGCGTTGAAGTAAATGCCGGTGTCGTCGGCAACGATTGCAACCCCCGGCGCGCCAGCCTTGCCGAGTCCAACAGACCGCAGGAAACCGTCTTCCAATGCCCAGTAGGGTAGCCCGCGCAACTTTGCCAACCGGCGGGCCATGCGTGCCAGCGGTTTTTCGCCCCAGCCGACAATGCCGTCTGCCGGTCTGGCCGCCAATTCGGCACTGCATATGCGCGATGTATTCAAGGCAGCCCCGATCAAAGGAAACCGCAGGCGCGTTGGCGTGAAAGCCAATAGCCGCGCATTCTTCTCTGGCAGCCAGTTCGGCGCTGCTTCACGCACTCGAAAATCATCCAGAACCACCGGAGCAGAATGTGCAATGGGAGGTGGCGGGATTACGCTCATGGCATCAATTCACCGCATCTGCTGAAACAGAAGCACCGACGGTTGCTGCTTCTGTTGTCGCGGTGGTCTTGTCTTGTGTGGAAGGCATTGTCACCAAAGATGAAGCTTCATCAATCGGGACAATCTTCAGCTCCAGCTGAATTCGTTTCACGACTCTTTTGGCAGTCGCTTCGAGCAGATTTCGAAGATAGAAACTGCCATTGACGAGGCTTTCGTCGTGCATTCTTGCGTTGAATGCATTTACCGCCGTTTTGTCCGGTGCCTCCGGCGAGGCCCAGAATGCATCCATATTGCTGGCAACAGCACCCTTTTGAGGGTCGTGTGCAAACGACAGTCCCTGACCGCTATACAAGGCATCCCCCAATGCCAATAGCGGTTTGCCGTGGTTTAGCGCCAGCAGGCCTGATGTGCTGTTGACTGTCACCAGCCCAAGCGAATGGCGGATCAGCAGACCGATTGAACCGTCATCAACAATGTGAACCCGGTCTTCGCAGCCGGCAATGCGGGCCAATGCCATGGCAAAGGGACGGTAGCTCTTGTGGCCGCGGTCCATTGGATGAATCTTGATGACAAGGTGATGATTGCTCGCCGCATGCCGTTCGAATGAGCGCAGGCTTTCGGTGATCAACCTCTCCATCGTCCACCCACGACCGTGGCGAAGCAATTGCTGGTCATCATGCACCTGAAGCGCGACGACAAAATACTGACCCTCGAGATTCTCGATCAGATTGAGCATCAGTTCATTATTTGCCGGATAATAGCGAAGCTTCCGGTAGAAGTTGCGCGTCCATAGAATGGATTCGGAAATGATGCCGCGGCTGCGATGATGCGCATTGCCGCGAAAGAATACGGTCCCCGCCGTTTTTGCCAGATAATAACGGATGGCAAGGAAGGTCATGGCGCGGAAGAGATTGCCTTTTACCTGTTCCGGAGGCAAAGCGGGGCCACGGGCAACAAGACGCGGCGTGTGTGTGCGCAAGGGAGACATGGCATTATTGCCACCCCATTCGAGCGTAATGAAGTTTGGCCGAACATAGCCCTCTTCGAATGAAGCGACAGGAATACCGGCCTGCTGCGCCACTCGAATGGCCTGGCGGTGATAGGGCCGGCTGTCGCCGAAAAGAACAATGGTCTCCGGTTTACGGCCGCGGATAAAATCGCTCAGCCAATCGCTCCATGCCTCTGTCGTTCCGGAAAAATGCAACGTTTTCGATCCGCGAAAATAGGACCAGTCTCCGCCGTTAAAATTGACTTTGAGAACGTCATAACCCTCGGCTTCGAGTTCTGTGGAAAGAACACGGAAAAACGGACCGACAGGACCTTGCAGGAGAAGAATGAGAGGTTTTTGTGTGGGCTGCGTATGGCCTGTACGCTCCGGAAATGAAACGATCAGGCCCAATTGGTCGGATTCATGGCGTCCGATTTTATGCCCCACAGGTCTTCAAGCCCCTTTACAACGCTTACTCTGGGTCAAAACTCTACTCAGAGCATAAAATTGATGCTTTTCAGAGAGTTATTTCATCCGCAACCATTGGGCGCCATACTAATTACGCCAGAACAAGTAAAAAAACGCCAATTACCCATTAAAATTATCTATTATGGTTTCTATTCTAAAATCTATTTACTTAGTTGCGTTTATATAAATGTTTACAGTGGTTTATAATTGCGACTAATGTTTTTTCATTATATGCTTCACTTTAATTAGTGCCGATAACGCACGTTTTTAGTGCACATATTGGAGCGTAATTTGGCTTGGATATCCTCTAGACACCGGTTCTACGCAGCATGACGCGCGTTAGTACAAATGATGAGTTTACCGACTATCTGACGTTGGTGGATATTCATGCCGGAGATGTCCCTCCCGAAACGAAATCTGTCACTGATCGGGCGCTTTCCTGGATTCGAAACCACATTCTCGTCTTGATCATGGTTGCATTGCCGACCAGCCTGGCCACCATTTATTATATTGCAATCGCATCGGACCAGTATGTTTCCGAAACGCGGTTCGTCGTGCGCAGTCCCAATAGAAACGCCGCCGGGCTGCTCAGCGGTTTCCTTCAAAGCACAGGCTTTGTCCGGGCTCAGGACGACAGCTATGTCGTCATGGAATTTATCGAATCGCGTGCAGCCTCAGGCGATCTGGCGGAACACAGCAATTTGCGCGAAGTATTGTCCCGTCCGGAGGCAGACTTTCTTGCCCGCTTCCCCTCACTCTGGAGCAAGCCCACCGAAGAGGCGCTGTTTGAGCACTATCTTGATTTTGTGACAATCGAGACCGATTCCGGTGGCGGGGTTACAACATTGCGGGTGCGCGCGTTCCGTCCGGAAGATGCGCAAATGCTGGCGCAAGCACTGTTGGATCGCGCTGAAATGCTTATTAATCGGCTTAATGATCGCGCGCGTCAGGATGCGGTTCGCTTTGCGCGTATTGAGGTTACAGACAGCGAAAAACGGCTCGGTGACCTGCAGAAATCCCTGACGGATTTCCGCAACAAGGTTGCGATGATTGATCCGAGCAAGCAATCCACCGCCATGTTTGAGATGATTGCAAAATTGTCGGATGACGTTGCGCAAAGCAAGGCACAGCTCGCTTCCCTGATGCAGCAGACACCGCAAAGCCCTCAGATACAGGCGATGCGCAGCTCCATTGATGCCAAGGAACAACAGATTATCGAAGAGCGTGCCAGGATCGTTGGCGATGACGCTTCAATGGCGCCGCTGATCGCCGAGTACGAGCAATTGCTGCTTCAGCGCGAGCTTGGCATGCGGATGCTGGAATCGTCGGCGACATCGCTTGAGAATGCCAAACTGGAGGCGCAGAGGCAGCAGCTTTATCTCGAGCGCATCGTCAGTCCCAATCGCCCCGATTACGCCATGTACCCAAAGCGTATAAAATCCATTCTCATGGTATTGGCCCTGTGCTTTGCCGCTTTCTGGATTGTTCGCTTTTTCCGCAACCAGATTTACGATCATTCAGAGACATGAGCACAGAAGGCACAATCACGTTCCATGGTGGCAAGGACGGTCTCCCGCCCTCGTTGGCCGCTAGCCGACCCGCCAAGACCGGTGCCGTTTCTGTTCGCAATATCATCAAGGAATATCCCATGAATGGGGGCACACGCCGTGTGCTTGATGACATAAGTTTTGAGGTGAAGGCCGGCGAGAAAATTGCTGTTCTTGGTCACAATGGTGCGGGTAAATCAACGCTTGTCAGGCTTATTGCGGGGATGGAGCCGCCGACCTCGGGTGAGATTACCAGAACCATGTCGCTATCCTGGCCCATTGCATTGAGCGGCGGGTTTGGCGGGTCGATGACCGGCATAGACTGCATGCGGTTTCTGTCGCGCGTTTATAACAGGCCTGTCGACGAAATCCGCGATTGTGTGGAGACGTTCAGTGACCTTGGCAAATATCTGCGCATGCCGATCAAAACCTATTCCTCGGGCATGCGTGCGCGACTGGCGTTCGGACTTTCCCTTGCGATTGATTTCGATTGCTATCTGATCGATGAGGTCGTTGCGGTTGGCGATCAACGGTTCCAGCGTAAATCTTTTGAAGAACTGTTTGTGAAGCGACGCGATCGGGCAATGATCATTGTCGGTCACAGCCTGGATGTCATCGCCGAACATTGTTCATCAGCGCTTGTGCTCAAGAATGGGCGGGGCAAGGTGTTCAATGATGTAAAATTTGCCTTCGACATCTACGCGTCGCTGTAGGAGGGGCCATGCAAAGCAAAGCCCCAAAGCCTCATCAGGCACCACTACTCGAACTTGATGTGATCGCGCACCCGTTCGATCAGGAAAAAGCCTATGGCGGTGGTGATCAGGCAGCAGGAGAAAATATACGAGATGTCGTAATGGGCGACGATTGTATCGCCGAATGTTCCGGACCTAAACATTTCGAAGCAGTGTACGAGCGGCACATAAAGCGCCAGTTTCTGAATGTCGGAAGGCAGCCACGAAACCATGAAGAACATGCCCGAGATGGGCAAGGTCAGATATTGCAATGGCGCAATGAGTTTCTCGACAAATTCGAAGAACTCCGCCAGAGCCGCCAATATCATGCCGACCCCGAAGGCAAACCAGGCCATGAAGAACCAGCCCGCCATCACCAGTCCGAGATCGTGATAGGGCTCCATGAGACCAGCCAGGCGTGTCCCGGTGTAAACAATAATCAAAGCAAGTGTGGTGCCGCCAACCTCCAACAAGGCACGTGCCATCAGCGTATCCGCCATACGGATTTGGCGATGATACATCAGAGGCAGATTGTGCTTCAGGCAGGAAACCAGCTGGGACGAGACGTGGCGCCAAAGGGTCAGTGGCATATACCCGCTCAACACAAACGCAATAATGCCAAGGCCATGCGACTCGTGTTTCAACAAAGTCCACATAGCCATGACGCCAAGCGTCAGGATCATGGGTTCAAGAATGAGCCACAGAAACCCGACATTCTCGCGACCATAGCGTGTGATCATCTCACGCATGACAAGCGCACCAAGGACGCGCAGCTGGGTACGTATGCCCGTGAGCATCGTCGTTTTCAATGTGGGTTTTGCCGGAGCAGCTTCCATTCTATCGCCTTGGTATTAACAAGAGGAGTTCATTGACGAATATATACATACAGTAGTATTCTGCAATAGAAATAAGAATAAACTTTGCCTATGTTAAATAGATAAAGTTTAAATAGGTAATGATGCTCAGTATATTTGCTGCGCTTCTGCATGTGCATAAAGGGGAATCGCCATTAATAGTCTTGCTCCAGGTCTGTTTACACCGGCACCCGCGCCTCGGCCCATATATGCACGCGCAAAATTTGTGCCGCGCCTGCTCGCTATCCTGTTCATTGGCCTGCCGACTTTGCTGGTGAGCCTCTATTATATTTTCATTGCATCACCCATGTTTGTCTCGGAGTCGGCCTTTGTCGTGCGAATGGCCACGCCGCCATCCTCATCAAACCTTGGCTCCATGTTGCAGAACAGCGGCATCACGAGATCGCAGGACGACACTTTTTCCGTTCAGGAATATATACGTTCCCGGGATGCTCTGACTGTTGTGCAGGATACTCTGCCCCTGCGAACCTATTTTGATAGCAGCCATGGAGATGTGCTGGCACGGTTTCCAGCTCCGTGGGAAAGCGGGCTTTTCGAGGAGTTGTTCCGCTATTACGGCAAGCGTGTCCAGATTGTGCATAATGACACGACAGGCATAACCCTTCTGCGGACCTCGGCATTCCTGCCGCAGGACGCTCTGGCCCTGAACAAGACACTTCTGGATATCGGCAATGCGCGTCTGATCAAGATGAATGAACGGGCGAGGGGGGATGCGGTACGTTTTGCTACTGCGGAAGTTGAAAGTGCGGAGCAACGGATGATCGAAGCGCAGAAGAACATAACGCTCTTTCGCAACAAGGAGCTTATGATCGATCCCAAGCTCAACTCCGTGTCCATGGTCGAACTCATGAGCCGGATCAGTTCGGAGCTGGCTGTTTCCCGCGCAAATCTTGCAGAAACCAGATCCACGGCTCCCGATTCAAGCTCGATCCCCTTTATGACGAGCCGCATTGATGCACTCGAAAAGCAGTTGGTCATGGAGCGGAGCAAAGTGGCGGGAGAGGACGGTTCGATTGCGCCGCGAATAGCAGATTATGAAGCCTTGATGCTGCAAAGGGAATTTTCCAACAAGGCGCTCCTGTCAGCATTGGATTCGCTGAAAACGGCGCGGGCCGACGCGCGCCGGCAGCAGCTTTATTTGGAAGTGGTCGTCTCGCCCAATTTGCCAGACCAGGCCGAGCTTCCTCTGGCCTTGAAGAATATTGCGATCGTATTTCTGGTCACATCGATCGGATATCTGCTTGGCTGGCTACTGCTTACCGCGATCCGCGATCACGACAGTTGAGTTTAGACAGGAGCGCTCAGGCGGGTGGTGCAAAACAGGTGTAAATCTCGCTGATGCACGCTTGAATTTCGTTCTCTATAGAACCTGTCTGGTCGATATATCCGGATCGTTGCGCTCTCACATTGCGCGCCAGAATATAGTGCGACAGTGCTGTTTTATAGTCGCCGGTCAATTTGTGTAAATGCCCAAGCTGGACCTCTACGTCTTCCAGACTGTTTTGGTCAAAAGCTTCCGCATAGGCGCGGTACTCGCCATAAAGCTTCTTCGCTTCGTCAAAATCCCCGTCTTCTTTGGTTATATTGGCGTAGACGGCAATCATGTCCCGCTCATTGTCCTCGGTAACAAGTTCGCGCAGCAGTTGGCGTGCGCGAGACCAGTCCTGCTCCTCGACATATTTCATTGCTTCGAGGCGCTTGAGCTGAACACCGGGTTTGCCGGACCGGCTGCGTGCGATATTTGTGTGGCGGATCAATTCCTCGTCCGCAGGCGCCAGTTTTAAACCCTTCTCGTACCATTCAAGGGCTTTTTGTGACTCACCCGCCCGGCTGAAGAGGTGTCCCAGCTGTAGATACACATCCGCATTCTCAGGGTTCATACCGACAAACTTCCGATATGCCGTTTCGGCCCGATCATAATTGCCGAGTTCCTTTTCGGCGTGACCTAGCTGCACAAGCAAACCCGTGCGTGCGGGATCGGCGGCAATAGCCTTGGTGTAGAGCGCTGCGGCCTCTTCCCAATTGCCTTTGTCGCGAGCGGCATCGGCCTGCTGGGAAAGGTTTCTGGGGCTGGTCGCGCTATCCGCTACCGCAGCAAGCTGCACTGCAATACGCCGCGTCCGGTCCGAGAAAGGCAGTTTGATCATGAGTTTTCCAGCCCCTGCTTGCTCCGGATCATGGAGACATCGCGCAGTTTGATCCAGGGCGTTGTGTCGGGCGTTTCGAGTATTTTGAGTCGGAGTTCCACAAATCTATGCTCATTGCGGATATTCACGCACAGGCTTCCGACGAACGAACCGGCAATGATCAATTCCTGCAAGGTGTCGAGTCCGGAATTGGCGCTGACCTGTACGGCAATTCTGGCTGCCGGATCCTGCACGAGATCCAGCCGGACCATCCACGTGCCGGCTTCCAGACTGCGTTTTGGTCCGGTAATCAACCAGCCAGGCGAAACACTCCATCCGCCATCGACAACATTGACCGGCTGGTGCAGCAGGTCCGGGCCGATCATCCAGCCTTCGCCTGGCACTTCGCGAACAAAAATCAGTGTCTGGTTGCCATCAATATCATAGGAAAGGCCTGCCGGCAGCGTGCGGGCGGAACTGGGATCAACCGGCTTGTTACCCGAGTGCTGGGTCACCGGTTGTTCCAACGTATCCCAGAGCGAAATTTGACCGTCGCGGCGTGCGATAGAGACGACGCGTTTGACGATATCTTCGCGCGTGGTCACATTCCGCCGCAGATCGAACTCCATGGTGAGGCGTTCTTTTTCAGTGGGGTCGCGGCCACAAATCTTGTCAAATGTATAACGCAGAAAGGCGACATTATTATCTGGTGCAAAACGTGTGAAACTCTCGATAATGGCATATTGATCCGGAGTACGCCGCAACACCTGTGCCTCATAGTCGACTGGTTTCTCGCCGCCGTCGGACGATATGGCGCGCAAGGCGTCAATGATCTTGAGGCGGTTTGTACCGTTGCGGATGGCTTTCACGAGATTTTGCCTTTCTTCATCGTTGAGCTCATCAGCAGACAAGTTGAAAGCAGTGGCCCAGGCATCCACAAAGGCTTCACCGGACAGGGAAAAAACATCCTTGGGCACAGCTTGAAGCGGGATTTTATGCAGCTCGGCGATTGTCATGTTTTTGATCCAGCATCTGTTCGATAAGGGCGGCATGTCTTGCAGCGACGCGCGGATAGGAATTCCATTGCACCGCCTGACGCCGGTCGGGATCTCGCAGCCCAAGCAGGACCGGATTTTGTGCAAGACTGATTATGGCTTCGGCAACGCAATCTATATCCACGGAACGAACCACATGGCTGATCGGCCACATGTCGCGCAGGACGGTCGAGCGTGAGCACAGAAGCGGCCGGTCGGCACTCATTGCGATGCGAGCCGCTCCCGTCGCCGTTTCGTTCGAGGGACCATAGAGAAAGGCCAGAAGATCGGACTGTGCCAGTTCGCGGGCAAGTTCATCCTGTTCCACGAAATCAAATCGTGCAGAGGCTACATCGTGCAGATTGAAATGGGAGAACAGGTTTTCAATGACAACCCGGGCTTCCCGCGATTCATCATTGGGAAGCATGCAATTGAGAAGCTTCAAGCGCAAACGTGGTTCAAAGACCCGCGCCCGTGCAAAGGCCTGCACCAGAAGGTCGATATTCTTGTGCCGCGTCAGAAATCCGAATGATCCTATAGTGAAAACCGATGGATCGGGGCGGATATCGTCTTCCGGTATCGGAATGACGCCATGGGGCATGACAACGGGATTGGGATGCCCGGCCTTTGCCAAAAGGCCCGCATCTTCGGCAGAATGCACGAACACAATGTCGAACAACTTCGTCCATTCGAGATGACCGTGACGAAGAACTTCCTTCACACTGTGCATCGTGATAGCGCGCAATTTATGCCGGGTATTTGCCAGCGTATTGTTGACAAGTTCCATATCGGGTGTCGAGAAATGTCCCGGATGATGCTGTATCCACAGCACGTCTCCCCGGGCATTTTCGATTTCCGAAATGAATCTTGTCAGTGATGTCAGATCATATCCCCAGGAGCGGGAAACGAGATCCTGCGCGGGAGCATGTTTTGCCTGTGCGGAAGGCGGCAACTCATCATTGAGCAGGCGTCTTGCATAGATATGCGAAAATCTGTCGGCAAATGCCGGGGTGGAATAGAGATGTTCCGAATAGGTAGCGATGCCGCATTGTTGATGCCAGGACGAAACCAGGTCCAGGCTCCAGGGTTTGCGCGCTGTGGCTGCGCTTTTCTTGACCTTGGCGATTGATGCAAGCACGCGCCCTGCTACAGCACCCCAGCTCAGGTGATCGGCCAGAAGTCTTTGGGCGTTTTTACTTCGCAAGCGAGCGTCTTCGTGGTTCGTCAGGGCCGCCCGCATCTGCGCGCCAAGATGTTCAACAGAAGGATCAGCCCAAATGCTCAAAGGCCCGGAAACATGGGTTTGTGAGGGGGCCATTTGATAGTCCACCATCCATGCGGTCTCGGGCGTACAAAAATCCACCTGCCCGCTATAGGCCGTGGTGACAACCGGTATATCAAGGCGCATCGCCTCAGCCAGAGGCAGGCCAAAACCTTCGCCTCTGCTTGGCGCGGCAACAAGCGAGGCTGTGCGATAAAGCGCCAGCAGCTGCTCGGAAGTGTAAAGATCATTGATGATTGTTATCGGTGCAGCAGTGGCGAGCCGATCACTGAACTTTTCCATGACCGACGACAGAATATTGTCCGGGTTTGGAAAGGTCTTGATGACAAGTTCAACCTGTTCGTTTTGCTTGAATGTCTGTGTAAAGGCATCCACAAGCACATCAATTCCCTTGCGCGGAAAACAGGATGAGACATGCAGAATGCGTTTCTTGCCGGTGGCGGGCAGGGGCGAGGGCGTGTTCAGGCCCGCATCAAGCGCAACATGGTCCGTGCCATTGCCGACAACTTCAACAGGGACCGTCAGGCCGGATTGCACGAAAGCCTGTTTCACAAAATTGGCCGTTACCATGACAAGATCAAGGTCGCGATTAAAGCGCTCGATCATATATTGGGGAACTTCCAGTTCTTCCCAGGCGAAGTTCACATAGGCGTTGAAGCGCCCAATCATGTCATGCGTGGCTGGCGGCCATGTGTTACGCAAATGGATGTCGTATTTCTCGGTCGGATAGCCGGGCAGCAGCAGGCGTTTCACCTCGGGAGCGGCGTTGAGCCTTGCATCGCTCTGCCAATCGGATTCGGGCGTATAACAGTGAAGATCGACACCGGCCTCAACAAGCGCTTTTGCCAGAAGCCGATTAACGATGGCAAGGCTGTAATCGCCTTTGAACACACCGTCGAAGAAAACACGCTTACCGGCAAATGCCTCGCGTGCGAACTTCAAATTTTTATCATCAAGATCAATAGTATAAGGCGACACGATTGGCGCACTGCGCATACACTTTTCTCCAGAACATCTGCTGGCCAGATGTCATACTGAATGTGAAAAACTTCTAATGCGTAAATCGACCTCTACCTTGCACAGTAAAGGTCGATTCTAGATTAAAGAAGTATGTGAGGCGCGTTGACTGGAGTAAACGCGCCCCACAATTATCAGGAAACCTTGGCTTCTTCGGTTTCGTAGCCAAGCTCTACTTCGCGCTCGGTAATAATTGCGCGGGCTGCATCCACAGCCGGACCCGAATAGGCAAGCGGGTAGCATGCCTTCGCGTCGTATGCCTTGGGCGAGGTGAATTGCAGTACACCTGGCTCGAGGAATACATGACGGTTGCCGAGATCAAGATAGGTCTCAGCCATGGCACCGTTTGCCCAGATCACGTCATGCTGCTCAAGTTCGATATGATAGTAATCGACTGGATTGAGTGTGATCGGCTGGTTGACGGTTGTCCCGTTGATCAATAGTTTTGCCGGCACAAGAGATCCATTGACGAACATGCAATGGTCCGGCGAGACGTAGAGGTCGCGCGAGGGCATATCTTCCGCAATCGCACCTGCAAGGATGCGGATTGGCAGATCATTGCGTGGCTTGTCCAGTGTCTTTGGATCAATGGATCGATTGCCAACCCATTTCACGGCAACCGCGCCATTGTTCAGGCTGGAGATGACCGTGCCTGCCTTCAGACGTTCAACTGCGATCTCTCCGTCCGGAGTTGCGATAAGTGTGCCGCGAACGAAGCAAGGAGTCAGGAAGGTCAGTGTATCTGTGGCGTTGCTATAAGTGTAAGTAGCGCCAGCAGGGATGTCATAGGAAGCGATGGGTTGCAGAATGCCCAAAGGTCCATAGAACGTTACAGTATTGCCCGATTGCTGAACACTGGCCGACCCGATTACAGTTACGCGATCGCCATTGTCCACGTTCACAATGTCCGGCGGACTGCTGAGAGCAATGTTTAGCAGACCGGAGTCATAAATGAAGTGGCCATTGCCATTGGCATTCAGGAAGTCGACGGTCGTGCCATCGAGAAGAGAAGCACTGATGGCTGCTGCCTGGATTTCCAGACTTGTGCCGTCACCAATCATATAATGGAATGTTGAGCCCGCCGTCACACCGGCCAAAGCCGTATCGACGACGAGATCAGCGCCGTTTTGCAAGATGATGGTGGTGCTTGTTAGGACACCCCCACCGATGAGGTTCGTCAGTGTAAGATCGACGCCATCGATGATCAGCGTACCATTGGAGACCAGGCCCAATTCGAGGGTATCGCCGTTCTGGGCACCGCTACCGGCATCAATGGTCTGCGTCGAATTACTGATCAGATTGAGGTTAATTAAAGCCATAGCCTTCCCCGCTCCTGTTAAGAGTTAATTTATCATAGTGATGCTGTTTAATTGGGATCAGAACTTGTAGTTCAGACCCACACGAATGCTATGAAAGTCTGGTGAAGCCCGTGTCGAGACACCTTGGCTTTCGACAGTATAATCGCCAAAGCTGACATATTGATATTCAAGCTTGGCGGTCACATGGTCGGTGAATGCATGTTCAACACCTGCACCGGCAACCCAGCCAGCACGGGTTTTGTTTTCGTCCATGAATTGCACGCCATCTGCCGACATCTTGTAGTTGACGCGGCCATAGGCCAAACCGCCCGTACCATAGATCATCGTGCGATCCCAGGCATAGCCGAGACGGGGACGCAATGTACCGTACCAGTCGATGCTGGATTTGGCATGGAGATCAACGCCAGTTAGTGTTCCTGATGTAGAGTCATCAAGGCCAGCCCCCTGGAAGTCGGCTTCAATACCGAGAACAAAATTGTTCATCTGGTAGTTATAGCCTATCTGGGCACCGCCAATGAAACCATTCTGCTCGATCTTACCGATATTTCCAAGAAAAGTATCGCCGACCCGGACGCCAACGCGGTCATCGCCACCAAAGCCGTAACCGGCATTCACACCCGCATAAAAACCTGTCCAGACAAAGCCCGGATCAGCCATCACAGCTTCGGGAGCAGCTTCAATGACAGCATCGGCGGCATGCGCGCCCCCCGAAACAACCAATGCTGACAAGAATAGACCGATAACGTTGGATTTCCGCATGAGATTCACCTTTGAATGTGCAACTTCAACTTATACTTGCACAGAATAAACCGTGGGAATACAATATAGTTAGGCCAGTAATGCTAAAGATATTCGTTAAATGTGCTTAATTGACGTAATTTGTATTGAACAGAACTACGTTGGGCTAATGAGCGTTCGCAGGCTGATTTTCTTTTGATTTGGAACGTTCTGATGGCGGCAATGCTCGCTCGTTTTCAGAGTAATTTCCCGTATCGCCAAAGCGTTGTGCTGGGAGAGATTCTTCTGGAATCAATTCAACCGACCAGTGGGCGATTGAACCTTCTATGGCACCGCTTTCTGTAAACAGGCGCACCTCTATCGGTTCCTTGGCCCGTTCGATCTGAAATTGAGCTTGAGCAACAAATGATCCGGTTTGCGAGGGGCGGATTCTGATTTTGCTCAGCAGCTCTGAATTGTGAATTTCGATGGTGAATATCTGGCCGTAGATTTCATTGTCGATGCGCATGGAAAAACGAGCAGTCCATTCCCCCGGAGGAAGGTGAAAATAGGGACCATAAACGACACAGCGTGCCCGCCCCACCAACTCAATTTCGCTGACAATATTGGCGCCTGCCTTATCGGCGAGCAAAAAGGTCTGCAATGGCCAGGTCACATTCGCAATGGGGGTTCGCATGATCGAACCGTCTAGCGGTTTGAGTACATCAAGTGCGATGGCGCGTATCTCAGGCGAAATAGCTTTGAGCTCGGTGCCGGGCGTCAAATAATGAGGGTCAAGCTTTTTGGCGGATGCTTCGAATGTGGGAATACGCGAAAGGTCCGGCGCTGGTCCTGAAAAGTCGGTGCCAAGTTTTTCAAGACAACGGATAATCCCTTCCTTGGAGAGATTAATTCCAAGTGTCCGGCAAAAATGGCCAAGTATTCTATGTATTTGCACCGGGCCCATTTTCTGCCGCTGCACGGCAAGGATCGATGGATGCGTGCGTATTTGAGAGATGCAGGCAAGACTCGCCGACATGGCCCGTACCAGCGGGATATCAGTTGTACCCGTCGTTTTGGCCAACCAGTTTAAAGCGTCCATCACGTTTTCGGTGAATACGAGATAGGGCGCTTTTGACCGCATAAGGAAAGCGCAGAGCTCCTGATCCGGATAATGGGAGGTAATAATCATTGCTTCGCTGGTGCGGTTTCGCCAGGCATCCTGCAATTGCGGCAGGGTCTCTACTTTCACAGTGTTGCAATCGCCATAGACTTCACTGGCAATGGCCTTGAGCGCAGCAATGCCCCAAGAAAACATCGTGCCGGGCAATCCAAAGGCGACGAAGAGTGTCATCTACCTCTTAGCTCCCCAACAGATCGTCATACAGTGTGGCGATCTTTTGCTGATAGCGCTCAGGCGAGAATTTAGCGGCCTGAGCCGGGCCAAGTTCCGCAAGATGGTCGCAAAGGTCTTGATCATTGGCAAGTGCGCGCACCGCATTACGCAAGGATTCAGTGTTGTAAGGATCAATCAAGAGGGCAGCGTCGCCCGCAATTTCCGGAACGGAGCCTTCAGTGGATGTCAGCACCGGCGTACCGAGTTGCATCGATTCCAGAACAGGCAGGCCGAATCCTTCGTAAAGCGAGGGAAACAGGACAGAGCGAGCTCCGCGGATCAGACTGACAAGCAGATTATAAGAGACGAAATCGAACCGGTGGATACGCCTGCCGGGGGTGATGCGATTATCCTGCTGAAGGAAGAAGCGAAAGCGGTCGTCTTCAATCAAAAGCTGCGTCTGATCGCCCTTCCACCCCGGCGCGCCAACGATGATCAATGGGTAATCGACCTTGGCCGAAAGGTAGGCTTCAACCAGACGGGAGAGGTTCTTTTTGGGTTCAAATGCGCCGAAAAAGAGAAAGTATTTTTTCCAGTCCAGATTGAATATTCCGGCAATTTCGTCGGCAGCAACATCTTGCGTTTTTTCGCGCAGCTCCAGCGGCACGTGAACAGCCTGATAGGTATTGGTTACCCGGCTTTCTTCGACGCCGAGAAACCGGATAATGTCCTGCCGCGATGTTTCGGACACCGTGACGATATGGTCAACGGATTTAACCAGATGCTTTAGCATCTTGTAGTGGTAGCGTTTGTTGTCCTCGGTAAGGTAGGGCAGGCGTAGCGGCACCAGATCGTGAATGGTGCATACATTCAGTGCTTTTCTGGCTCGCATCGGTATGGGATAGGTGCAATGGAGAAGATCGGGCTTGTGCGCAAATGAAAGCGGCAGGCTCTTGCCGAAATTCTTGAAGTGATGCCGTGCCGTGGCAAACAGATCGTTGTTTGCGTAAAGATAATCCGAGTCCAAAACGTTGCCCTGCAGTGATTTCAGGATAACTGTCCCGGTCAGTTCAACATGGGTTGGTGTTAGGCCGAATGGTGCCCCAACGCGCCGCCGCGCCCAGCGTTTACCCAGAGCTAGGGGCCCCAGCTTCCTGTTCGAATTATCGTCAAAGAGCACCACTTCACGCAAAGCCGGATTGCGGGGCAACTTGCTTTGGACACTGTGTACAATTCCTGTCTGATAACCAAGGTTCCGCACTGTCTGAATCAAACCGCGTGTATAAGTGGCAACGCCGGTCCCCTTTTGCAGGGATAGATTAAGTCCATCGTAGAGGATGGTTTTCACCAAGGCGGCATCCTTTCAAGCGATATTTCAAGGCCCTATGACCTCATGCAGGTTCGTTATCCGAAAGCACAAGCAGCCAGTCCTGGCCATAATTCTGCGTCATCAAATCACTGGCCGTAACGGGCCGGGCAAAGCCTTCAAAATCAAGACGCCGGATCTTTCCGTAAATTTTCGTGAGCTTTTCGACGAACTGAGCGCTGTTCTCCGAACGGGCAGCGTTGAACTCGACAACGATCATTGGCCGGTGACGTTCTATCGTCTCGCCCATGGCAGAAAAAATATCCTCTTCTGCTCCTTCTGCATCGATCTTGATGAAATCCACGCGTTCAAGCGGCATGCATAATGCATCCATGGTAGCGACCGAAATTTCGATAAGGTAACCGCCATGTTGCCGGGCATTTTCGGCATCGAAAGCGGCAGGCACAACAGTCGCATTTTTCGGTTCGTGATCGCGGACGAACAGCTTCGCGCTACTGGATCCTGTGCCGCCAAGCACCTTTTCTATAACCTGGCTGCGCGGAGTAAACCCGTTCAGGTCGAGGCTTCTTTTGAGGAAGTCTGCCGCGTGCGGATTGGGCTCGACAGCGATCAGCTTTCCTTTCTCCCCAACGAGTTCGGCAAGTAGCACTGAATAATAGCCGAAGTTGGCACCGACATCGATGGCTGTCATGCCGGCCCGGACATTTCGGGCGCAAAACTGTGTCAGCCAAATCTCCCAAAAACCATCGAGCAGAATATGCGAGCCGAAGCCGCGATCGCGTGTGTCGATATAGAGCTTGTATCGGCCAAGCACGCGGGCAATCGCAGTATGATCTCCCAAATAGGCACTGTTTGCGAGTGCCAATATCGCAGCCTCAAGATCAAGCCGCTTCAATTTCGCTATCTCGTGCAAGTGAAGCAATGATGGCATGCGCTATCTCATTCCAGTACCCGGTAGTAGACAAAAACAGTTTTCATAGACGGCTGGCACTAAGACCAAGCGAGGTTGCACTCATTGCAGGGGAACTTACACCTTGGAAAATGGCCATGACTTTCTGCAGATCTGCACCCGCCGCATTGGCAACATAAATCACGTCGCGCGGTTGGATTTCGAAACGCTGCATGGAAAGCATCACATTCGTGTCACGCATATTGAAGCGATAAACCACGGGAATGTATTCGCCCCTGCTGAGGAGCGGACTGCCTGCCGGAATGAAGTGTCGCGCGACAGACGCCAGTTCGTATCGCAAAACGAATACGCCGCTCGCATCCGCCCGCTGGTCATTCAGACCTGCGGATTTTGCCAAGGCATCAGCCATTGTTATGCGGGACGCGTCGAATGGAACTTCTGCATTGCGGCCAGTGGCGCCGAATACCAGAAATGTACGTGGTTCGCGCACCACTGTTATCAGATCACCGGAGCGCAAACGGACATTTTCTTCCGGGTTTTCCAGCATGACGTCGAAGGGTACGCGTGCGACGACGCCGTTGCGCGTTAGCCCAACTATGCTGTCGCTTGCTGTCGCACGAAGGCCGCCAGCGCTTGCGATGGCATCAAGGACCCGTTCGCCGGCACCTGTCAGCGATACTCTGGCGCCTGCAGCCACTTCGCCGGTTACGGTCACTGCATTGGCCGTGCTGCGCTGGATGGTGACCAGTGCCTGCGGCTGAACTGCCTTGCCTTCAAGCGCCTTGGTTATCTGTTGTTCGACCTGTGTCGGCGTATTACCAATGACCTTTATGCGGCCCGCATAGGGTACGGCGATCGTTCCATTGCCGGAAACCGTCTGGGGCGGAATGGTAGCTGAGCTGCCTGATGGTTGCTGAAAACCGGCCATGGTGATGTTTCCGCCAAAGAGACTGCCGGGAGGCGCTTCCCAAATGTTGACGGCTACAACATCACCCACAGCGATGCGCAGATCACTGGAACGCGGCCCGGCGCCAAATTTGGCGGCAAGGCTTGCCCGCGGACGGGTCCCGGCATAGGTCAATATATCCTTGCCTATGTCGACGAGAGCGTAATTCAGGTTGGTTGACGTCTTCCGCTGATTGAGAACGTCACCCGTTGTTGGCCCCGAGCGGGGAAGGCAACCGGAAACCGACACCGCTATTGCCAGCATAAGTGGTAAAACGCTTATCCTGGCCAGGGTGAGTGGTTTTGAGGAAGGCAGGCTACGCAAGGTACAAACTGGCATTCGCAACATGTGTCAGGTATTCTTTTCATGAAAGCGCATCATTGCCGACGGGCTCATTCCATAGGCATTGCGGTACAGTGACGAGAAGCGTCCGGGATTGGAAAATTGCAGGTGGATGGCAAGATCCGTGACATTGCGAGCACTGCCACTCAGGATAGCCTCATGTGCCGCAGATAATCTGTACTCGCACAAAACATGCATCGGGCTTGTATCCCGATATTCCTTGAACATTCTCTGCAGCGCCCGCGCACTGCACCCTGCTGCATCTGCTATGTTATCGAGTGTCACAGCATTATGGATATTTTCGCGCATGAATGCCTCGGCGCGCTGCAGATAGCGCGGCGATATCCGGCGACCTGCCAAATTGTTGAGCGTGTTTACATTGTCAGGTTTTGTCATGAACAGTTTCGCCAGCAGTAAGCGTTCATAGACGTTGGTCAGAACGTCTCGTGTCGAATTGGTCGCATTGGCGAGATCTTCACTGACGTAACACAGCGTTTGATACAGAGCTGCCGCACTACCGGAGCGAAAATCATGGAGAGGCGCGAAAGCCTGCTCCTGAAAATAGGGCCGGTGCATCAGGCGTTCGAAATATTCCCGCAGCGTGGTGATCGGTACCCGATAGGCTACCCAAGAGCTTCCGGGGTGGATTTTGGCTTTCACATCTGCCCGATCGATGATGCTGGTTGCATTGCCGGCTACCAATGTCTGTATTTTTCTCTTTTTCATGTCGACCAGGTCAATAGTTCCCTTGATGACAAAGAGAAAACTGAGAGTGGATGAAGCTCCTTTGGAGATCATTTCTAGTCGGCCATGGGTATCGCCGTACATAATCGTGGTTTGTTGCAGTTTATAAAGGTTGCGACTGTAGCCAATATTGCCCTTATCATCGCTATAAGAAGACCAACGCCACTTCTCATCCGGGGCCTCTGCATCCCGATCAGTATCATCTGCTACGGTCAAAGACCTGTAATCAGATTTACCTAGAGAATTGTCGTACATGAGTCCCCCAATTACCTAAACCGTGTTAACCAGTTTCGTATGAAACCAATGTTCAGTTATCGAATTAAAAGGATTTATTTGCAATTTTAACAATATTATAAAGCTATATAAGAATAGCTGTATTCAAAACTCGTAAACAATCCGATTTACACCTTTCTCCCTTAGACACTGCTTCATCGCCTTACATATGGCAATATTTTTTTTTGAATAATACGCAGACAAAGTGATTTTAATCCAAGATGTTTGACGAGACATTACTTTTTGGCGCTTATAATACTTTATTGTCGCAAAATGTATGTTTGTGATCCGGTCAAAAACCGCGTGGATATAAGAATGTAATATTCAAGTTTGAAACTTCGGGCGGATATTGGCCAAAAGAATCGCAGCCTATATTGCTTCGGCGCTTTACGTCCGACGCAATCTGTCCTGAGTGGGATGTCTCGTCAGAAAAACGGTTTTACGCCTTCACGCCTGATTCTCAGGATTGAGAGGGGAGGCCTCTATCGCCGCCTGTATCGTTCGCGAGGTCACAGAGGGGCGCGCACGGTTAGCCGCATCGATCATTTCATTCGTCGGGTTACGAAGGACATCATAGACGATGGGGAGCGCAACATTGGCATAATCACGATAGGTTTGACGGATGAAGTCGGGGATTTTGTCCCACTCCTGGCTACCAGTGCTGCGGTAAGCATGAATAGCCTGAGCTACTGCTTCAATAAGTTTTTCGTGTCCCGTCATGGTTCAATTCTCATTTTCGACCATACCCCACCACCGAAATGGTCACTCCAGATTAATTTAGTCCGCAATCGATTAATTATAGTGGGAATCGTTTATCCATTTTCAATATAGGCAAGCTTGTCTTTGCCAATTAACGCATAATATGGTTATTGTTGACTGGTTTAGAGGGTGTCGCTTCAAGACGTTCTTCCACGAGCGATGCCTGCATTCTTTATTCATTTAAAGCTTACTCCTTGTGGAGTGCAATTATGCAGAAGCTCGGCCAAGAGATTATATGTCACGAGTGCAAAACCAGTCATATGACGGTTCCGATTGAAGAAGAGGACGAGGCGCCCGTGCATTGTTCCGAATGCGGTGCCTTAATGTGCTTCTGGCGCGATGTGGTTGCCGACGAGACGCCGGCCATGAAAAAGGCATGAGTCCAGCAATCTGGCGCGCCAAGCTTTACAGTATTGGGCAATGAAAGCGCTCTCCCCATTTATTGTTCTTATCTGCTTTTCTGAAGTATTCACGCACAAATCAATTGTACAAAGTTAGACCGCATTTTTTTGCGGTCTGTCATCCCCGATTTGAAAAATAGAAGGATGAACTGTCGCAGATTTGCGACAGTTCAGGACAAATTCCGAAATTCAATTATAGTGGCCCTTTGAATACGAAGAATGCGCCGCCACAAATCATGGCAAAACCGACAGCGTGGTTGATTGTGATTTTTTCGCCGAGATAAGCCACCGAAAAGCCTGCGAAGACCAGAAGCGTGATGACTTCCTGGATCGTTTTCAGCTGGGCTGCGGAATAAACCTCATGCCCGTAGCGGTTGGCCGGAACGGCAAGGCAATATTCGAAGAAGGCGATCATCCAGCTGACAAGAATGACCAGCATCAAGGATTTATTGCCAAATTTGAGATGCCCGTACCACGCGAATGTCATGAATACATTTGATCCGAGGAGTAGGAGGATAGGACGGATATAATCGAAAGACGGCATGGAGGGTCTCTTTGGTTTGCGGGATTTAACGGTGATATCAGAGTACGGGTCGCCGGACGACGGGCGATAAGCGCCCGCTCCCGGTTTTTCCGGCACTGCATCTTTTGCGCAACGGATCAGAGATAGGAATTGAACGCGACGCCGAGCAGATCGGTCTGGGTGACCAGCCCGAGAACATGGCGGGAATCGTCAATGATGATCACCGCATGGGTCTTGCCGTCAGTCAGCATGGGCAAAAGCTTCATGGCATGGTCGTCAGGCTTGGCAGTGACAGCAGCGGTGATTGACCCTTTGATTGCCGCCCCGGCATTTGCCAATTCGCGCAAGCCGATCGTGCCAAGCAGGCATCCTGAAAGGTCAAGAACGGGCAGGGCACGCACATTGTGTTCAAGCAGCAGGGTCCGCGCGGTATCCGCACTGGCATCCTCAGAAACCTTGATTACGTCACGTGACATGATATCGCTGCACAGCAGTGCCCGGTGCCACCGTATAGCGGCCTGAACCTGCACTTCCCGCAGCAGAATATCGATATCGCTTCGTTCAATATCGAATGTCTCATCAAGTGCTTCCAGCGCGTTATCGACATCTTCGCTTTGAAAGCCCGAACGCAATGGGGCTGGCGGGTCCTGCGTCCCATGTATATTGGCAACAGGCGCGGCTGCCTTGTGTGGATAGGTTCTGCCAGCCAGCCTGTGAAACAGGATACCCAGCACAACGAGCAGCACGGAATTCAGCGCAACCGGCACGAATGGGAAGAGAAAACCCGCCGAAAGAACCGCTGGCCCGCCGATAACAGCTGTCAAAGCGGCAGCGCCACCTGGCGGATGCAGACACCGTGCCACCGACATCACTGCGATTGCACATGCAACAGCCAGAGCAACAGCCAGTTCCGGCTGATGTACGAAATGAGCCACTGTCACGCCGACCAAGGCGGAAATTGTATTGCCGCCGATGATTGGCCAAGGCTGTGCCAGAGGGCTGGCCGGAACGGCAAACAGCAGGACCGCGGATGCGCCAACAGGCGCGACGATGAGCGGCACGGCGGGGCCAGCACCGAACATGATGCCGCAAATCCAACCGGTCAGGCCAATGCCGATCAATGCCCCAATGCAGCCGATAATTCTCTCGCGCAATGTCGCCCCGGCGAGGATCGGCACGAAGAGACGAAACCGCTCCGTCCCATCCGGGCCTTTTGAATAGAAAAATTGGCGCATTTGGAAAATTCCGGGCGACTTTCGATATAATACCCGCATCTACGGCGGACGGGAGCCAATGAAAAGGGAAATAATTCTCTAAATCGGCGATTATCCGTAAAAACTTTTTCCCTTTGCCATGGTAACGAAATACCAAGGAAGCCCTGTCAAATTAGGAATATCGCGACTCGATATTTCCGACTTTTATCCAGTCACCCCATGATGGACTGAAAACGGCAGGACTCAATGGCTCAGAAAAAGCGCCGCACTCGTTCAACTTCGCGCTCTCCGAAGCGATCTTCCTCGCGGTCGTCGCAGCGTTGGTCTCCCGTCGGGTTGCTGCTTGCAGTGGCGGTATTGGGTGGTGTCGGGTTGTTGGCATTCTGGACAAAGGAACAGGCGAAAAACCCATCTGCAACAAATACCAGATCCCCCGTGGCTACAGCTTCCAGAGCGCCGTCTGCGGTGCCCAGACCCGAGAAAGAGGTGAGGTCGCCGGCAAAAACAGCGCTTCGCGAGGATAGCGGACGGACAGAGATAGCACGAGCGCCTGTGCCGCGACCCTCCGTTCCCGTGGGCGTGCCGCAACAAAATCCTGCTGCAACGAAGCCGACGCAGCAAGCATCATTGCAGCGTCCGCAGGGGCCCATTGGCAAAGCAATTGGCGAGCCACCGCGCGGCACCAATGTGCCGGGCATGGCGCCGTCGGTAGTCTATGCTCGTGACAGGCTGGTTTTACGGCGTAGCGCATCGCAAGCTTCCGCCTCGATAGGCTCTGTCGAAAAAGGGCGTGAAATGCGCTCCTACAGCAAAGCGGGCAAATGGCATCATATTGCAGTGCCGACAACTGGCATGATTGGCTGGGTGCATGAGGACATGCTGATAAAGGGAAGGCAGGCTCCCAACATATCAAGCATGACAACCGGCGCAATATACCGTGTACCTGCACAGGCAGTCTATCCTCCGCGGCCGGTGGGTGCGCAATAAGCCCGCGCCGTTCCTCGCGATTGTTTTTGGTTCTTGTCATTGACGCTCCTTCCAGGAAGTTCCGTCAATTAGAAAAAATAAACCTGCTCTCCATCATCTGAAAATCAGGAACCTCATCTGCCTATGCGGGTTAGTCTCTCAGGCGGCTGACAAAATGGTCGCGAAAGATGGAGGTTCATATGAGACGAATTGCACTCGTACTTGGCGCGCTTTCGATTGCCTCACTGGCTTATGCACAGGAGGCTCCTAAGCCGACTACAGAGTCTGAAACACCGGCAGTGACAACGCCGGATTCTACCAATCCTGCTGCGCCTGTCGCCGGAGAAAATAGCTTTACAGAAGCCCAGGCCCAAGAGCGCATTGAAGCCAAAGGCTACACTGCCGTAACGGGCCTTGTAAAAGGCGAAGACGGCATCTGGACGGGTACGGGCAACAAGGACGGCAAGTCTTTCGAGGTCAAGCTCGACTATCAGGGCAACATAACAGAGACCGCAAAATAAGGGCGTAAACCAGCTCAAGGAGATCAGATATGCAAACTGTAACAGGACTATATGACAATCACCGCGATGCAAGACAGGTGGTCGAGCAGCTCGAAGACGCCGGGGTTTCCTCTTCCGATATCACAATCGCGGGACGCGATGGCGATAGCGGCGAAACCTATGCGGGCGAGGGGGCTGCTGCCGGCGCCGGTATTGGCGCTGTTGTCGGTGGTACGGGCGGGCTGCTTGCCGGTCTTGGCATGCTGGCAATTCCTGGTGTCGGCCCTGTCGTGGCGGCAGGCTGGCTCGCAGCTACAGCTGCTGGTGCGGCGGCCGGTGCAGTGGCTGGCGGCGCCGCTGGCGGATTGATTGGCGGGCTTACGAGTTCCGGCGTTGATGAAGATGATGCGCATGTCTATGCGGAGGGCGTCCGCCGCGGCAGCACGCTCGTATCCGCCAGGGTCAGCGATGACCAGGCCGATATTGCCCGCTCGATCATCAACAATAATACGCCGGTAGATCTCGACACGAGGCGATCCATGTATCGTGAAGAAGGCTGGGATCGCTTTGATGAGTCAAGCCCGGCATTTACCGAAGAAGAGCTCGCGCGGGAACGGGACAGGGTTCGCAATTACCATCCGCTATAATAGCAGCAGCAGAAACAGAAAGAGCGCCCTTGGGCGCTCTTTTGCGTTTATTCAGCCGCTTCGGTCATGACCCGCGCCGGGTGGATGAGCGGCACCGGACTGCTGGCATAGACCTGCTCCGTATGCGGTTCATCCGGTTTGTTCGGACGCATGGACCAATGGAATATTCTGCCCATCCAATGGCTCACATCATCCATGATTGTGTAGAAGGATGGTACAAACACCAGCGACAGAACTGTTGAAACCAGCAGACCGCCAATCACCGCAATCGCCATCGGGGCCCGGAATTCACCGCCATCGCCAAAAGCCATTGCTGCGGGCAGCATGCCTGCCGACATGGCAATCGTCGTCATCACGATTGGCCGGATGCGTTTGCGCCCGGCATCAATAATTGCCTCATTGCGCGGTATCCCATGCTTCACTTCTTCTATGGCAAAATCGACAAGCATGATCGCATTCTTGGTGACAATGCCCATCAGCATCAAAATACCGATGACCACGGCCATGGAGACGGAATTATTGGTCAAAAGCAGAGCCACCGCGACACCTGCAATCGAAAGAGGCAGTGACATGAGGATGGTGAAGGCGTGGAACACACTGCCAAAGAGCAGGATCAGCACAACGAAGACCAGCATCAGGCCCATGATCATTGCATCGCGGAATCCGGTAAAGACTTCACCCATCACCTCGGCATCGCCGGTTTCCTGAATCCTGACGCCTTCCGGCATGGATTTGGTCTGCGGCAGGTTTTTGACAATGGAGAGGCCCTCGCCAATTTCCTTGCCCTTGGCCATGTTTGCGCCAACGACGACCCGGCGTTCGCGGTTGAAGCGCTCAATGGAGGAGGGACCCTGTCCAAAGCTGATCTGCGCAATTGATTCCAACGGAACGACTACACCGGCAGGTGTTGTTACGGTCAGGGTCTGGAGCACAGAAAGGTCACGGCGCGAATCCTCGGTCAATTGAACGCGGATCGGGACCTGCCTTCCATCAACCGTATATTTTGCCAGATTGGCATCAAGATCACCCAAGGTCGCAACACGCAAAGCCTCCGACAGCGCTGATGTCGACAGGCCCAGCTCCGCCAGCTTATCCATGCGCGGTGTCACTATGATCTCGGGGCGATCCAGCGCCGCCGTGGATGACACAGCCTGAAAGTCGCCGGTTGCAGTCATGGCGCTTTGCAATTGTCTTGCCTGCTGGGTTACTTTCTCACCATCATTGCCGATGACGCCGACAGCAAATTCGCGTTCGCCGCGATCATTGACGAAATTGGCGCGCAGATCGGAAACCTCGGACAATTTGTTGAAAATGTCGGTCTCCACCTGTTTCTGAGTGCGGTCCCTTTCAGATTTATGGCTGAGCTTAACGACCATCGTTGCGCGCCTTGTATCCAGCGAACCCGTTGGCGACGCACCGCCCGTCACATAGGTCTGCTTGACTTCTGGTATCTGGCGAACAAGTGATGCCGCCTCGTCACTAACGCGGCGTGTTTCCTCGATAGGTGCACCCGGAGGCAGTTCAAGGCTCACGACAACCCGGGCTTCATCCTGTGGCGGGACAAAGCCCGATGGCAGAAAGCCCATGGCCCAGATTGCAACAGCAAAAAGAGCCACGCCGCTGCCCAGCGTCAGCCAGCGGAAACGCAAAGTGACGGTCAGGAAGCGGGTATAGGCCTTGATCCAGCCGGTTTCTTCCGAGCCGTGGTGCAGGCTTTTTCCGTCGCGCAACAGATAGGCGGTCATCATCGGCGTAATAAGCCGTGCAACGAGCAGCGAGAAAAAGACCGCGACCGCAACCGTCAGACCGAATTGCTTGAAATATTGACCGGCAATGCCGCTCATGAAGCTGACCGGTGCGAACACGGCAATGATTGTGGCCGAGATGGCGATAACAGCAAGCCCGATTTCGTCGGCAGCTTCCAGTGAAGCCCGATAGGGTGATTTGCCGGATCGCATATGCCGGACAATGTTTTCGATTTCGACGATAGCATCATCGACCAGAATACCGGTCACCAGAGTAATACCAAGCAGACTGATCAGATTGAGCGAGAAACCCAGCATGTCGATGGCCCAGAAAGTAGGGATCGCCGACAAGGGCAGGGCAACAGCCGCGATCAATGTCGCCCGAATATTGCGCAGGAACAGGAACACGACAATGATGGAAAGCACGGCACCTTCAATCAGCGAACTCATCGCGGATTCGTAATTGCCATAGGTATAATTGACCGAATTATCGATCATGCTGAAGCGTGTATCGGGGTATTTCTGCTGCAACTGATCGATGCGCGCCTGCACGGCCGCAAAGACTTCCGTATCGCTGGCTCCCTTTGCGCGGAACACACCCAGCGAAACAACCGTCTGATTATCGACACGCGCAAAGGATTTTGGCTCTTCAAAAGCGTCGCTGACAGTTCCGATTGCATCGAGCCGGACAGAGCGTCCACCGGCGAGCGGAATTTCCACGGCACGCAAATCTTCGAGCGAACGGGAGCCGCCCAAGGTTCGGATCGTCTGTTGCGTATCGCCCAGATCGCCGCGACCGCCGGTCAAGTCGGCGCTCATGGATTTCAGGGCACGATTGACATCGGCAGCGGTAACCCCGAGTGCGGTCAATCGATCGGGGTCGAGCGAGACACGTATTTCGCGCTTCACCCCGCCATAGCGCTCCACCTTGCCAACGCCCTTGAGCCCCTGAATGTCGCGGATAATCGTGTCATCGACAAACCAGGAAAGCTGTTCCGCCGTCATTGCCGGAGCGGAAATGCCGTAGGTCAGGATTGCCGAACCTTCGACATCCACCGAATTGATCAGCGGTTCCTTGATGGTCGCTGGAAGATCATCGCGGATGCGCGATACGGCATCCTTGACGTCGTTCAGCGCTTTTTGTGTATCAACCTCCAGCCGGAACTCGACAAGCGTTGTCGAATTGCCTTCGGTCAGATTGCTGATGACATTCTTGACGCCGGTAATATTGGCGACAGAGTCCTCAACCCGCTTGGCAATCTGGGTTTCCAGCTCTGTCGGCGCAACGCCTGGATCGGTTATTGAAACCGATATCAGCGGCACGTCGATATTGGGGAAACGGGTGATGGGCAGTTTGGAAAAGGCCATCAGCCCCAGCACGGTCAAAACGACAAAGAGGAGAATTGCCGGAACCGGGTTGCGGATGGACCAGGCGCTGATGTTCCAGTTCATTTGACCGCTCCGGTCTGCTCGGCTGAGACACGAACCGGGGTAACGCGGTCGCCATCGGCGACGAATGTTCCGGCGCGGGCGACGATTTCTTCGCCCTCGGCAAGACCCTCAAGTACTTCGGCGGAATGGCCGTTGCGAATGCCGATCTTCACCTTGCGGCTTTCGACAACACCGTTCTTGACGACCTGAATGAGCGTCGCCGGCCCATTATAGACAATAGAGGAAAGCGGAACGCTAATGCCGCCACGACGGGCAAGTTCAATGACAGCGCGGGCAAAATTGCCCGGGCGGATTGAAGGGTTCTTCTCAAGCGACACTTTTACCGCGCCCAGACGCGAGCTTGCTGAAATCTCCGGAGAGATCAGGCGGATTTTGCCTGCGACCGGTTCTTCCATGCCCGAAACGCGGACAGAGACCGGCATGCCCGCCTTTAACAGCGGCAAATCGACTTCCGGAATATTGCCTGCGAGCTCAAAATCATTATCGCGGGCAATGCGGAACAATGGTCCCGCATTAGCGGAGACGATTGCACCAAGAAGCGCGTCGCGGCTCAAAATAACGCCGCTTGCCGGGGCTCTTACATCGGCTTTCTCCAGACGCAGCATGACATCGCGTTTTTGGGCGGCGACAAGTTGCAACTGCGTTTGCGTTGCCACCAGCGCGTGACGAGCCGTGTTCAACTTGGCATTGGCGCTGTCATGGGCATTGGTTGCATTGTCAAATTCAGCTTTGGAAGTGAAGCCCTTGGCGCTTAAGGAGCGGGCACGCTCCAGCGCTTCCAATGCTTGCCGTACGGCAATCTGCGCATCGACAATCTGTGCTTCGGACTGTGCGATGGACGCGGCGGCCTGAGCCCCTTGCGCTTCGATTTGCGCAAGCTGGATCTCAAGCGAAGACTTGTCGAGCCTTGCCAGGATGTCGCCTTCCTTGACCACATCGCCCTGATCGGCATTGAGCTCGAGCACAAGCAGTCCGGCAACATCCGTGCCGACGGCAACCTCCTGCCGGGGAACAATGGTTCCCGTTACAGTCAGTGTCGCCACCATTTCCTGCTTTCCGGCAGTGACCACATTGATCGAGGGAGCCTTGGGTTCGCTTGCAACCGCTGGTGTGTCTTCCGCCGCGGCAATTCCGGGCAAGGACAAGGCGAAACCAATCGCCACAATGAAGGAGAAGAGAACTTTTCTGAGATTGCGGTGAGGGTGGCGGTTCATCTTGGAGCCTGGGGGTGAGAGCTATAGTTGCTTGTTCGTTGGTCGCAAAACGGCGGTTGCCAGCGCACGGAACACGGGTTCCAATGCTTCCAGCGGCACGCCTTGTGCTGGAAAATTGCGAAGGATAATGCCTTCGCCCATGGCTGCGAGCGTGGCGACGGCAAGCTCCAGTTCGACCACCGGGTCGATAAGGCCGGCCTCTTTTGCTGCGGTAAATGCAGCAATCAGCCTTTCACGCATCATGCCTTCATGCAGTTCGCAAATGGCAGCAACCGCATCATTGCGTGTCGCCTCGGCGCGTACTTCAATGAAAAGGCGCGCACTGGCATCGGCTGGGCCGTTATTGCTCATATCCATCGACATGTGGCGCACATGCTCTATGCCCACTTTGACAACGGCCTCAATAATGTCATTGCTATTGGACATGCGATCAAGGATCTCTGCGCTTTCACGCCGATGTTGCGCACAAATATGTTCAATGATCGCCTCTTTTGAGGAGAAATAACGATAAAGCGCGCCAGGGCTCATGCCAGCCTCGGAACAAATGTCATTCATGGAGGCTCCGCGAAAGCCGGAGCGGATGAAACAGGTGGTTGCAGCGGCAAGGATGCGCTCTTCCTGCGCCTCGCGATTGCGCGCCCGCTTGCCGAACAGCTTGGTGACAAAACAGCATGATCCTTCCGTATCATCACTTGATGCGGCGGGTGTCTGCCTTGGCATTGCTTGATCGGTCATCAGTCACCAATAAAAAAGAGAGAACGTTCTCTCTCATTTATATCAGCTGCACAATATCGTCAATATGAGAATGATCATTCTTGTTTTACTGCTGACAAAAAAACCGTACTGCATGGGAATAAACCCGCGATAGGCTACGTATATCGGTCATGAGCAATGAGAAAACCCGCTTCGACGTGATTGGCCAGCTTGGATCGCTGCGCCGTTATGCGCGCTCGCTGGCTCGTAATGAGCAGGATGCCGAGGATCTCGTGCATGATGCGCTGGTGCGGGCCTATGAAAAGCAGGCGAGTTTTCGTCCGAACGGTAATTTGCGGACATGGCTGTTTTCCGTGTTGCACAACACGTTCATTGATGGTTTCCGCTCGCGCCAGGCTGATGCGCGCAGAATAGCCCAGACAGCAGAGACGGCGGAAACCGTCCAGCAGCCATCGCAGGAACATGCGGTGCGGCTGGAACAGATACGCCAGATGTTTGAAACCTTGCCCGAAGAGCAGCGAAGCGCGCTGCATCTGGTGGCTATTGAGGGGCTTTCCTATGAGGAAGCTGCCGGAATTCTGGACATACCTATCGGCACATTAATGTCGAGGGTCAGCCGGGCACGGGCTTTCATGCGCGCCAGCGAAGGTGAAGAGCCTTCTTCCCGCGCTGCCCAACTGCGAATTGTCGGAGGTCGTGATGATTAAGACAAGAGACCCTATCGTGCAGGCCGATTTTGATGCCTATGTGGACGATCAGCTGGATGGTGCGCGCCGTATCGAGGTGGCTGGATATCTTTCCGAGCATCCCGAAGATGCTGCCCGCGTCATGGCAGATTTGCGTGGCCGTGATGAATTGCGTCTCGCGCTCTCAGCGCCCGCTTCGGTTTCCGGCCTTGCTTCTGCACAGGCTGCCGAGCGGCTTCAGCGCAGCCTTGGGCGCAGGCAGATTTTCAATCGGCTGCAACGCGTTGCGGCGGTGGCATTGCTTGTTGGCCTCGGTTGGATGGCCCATGCCGGTTTTGGTCCGTTGATCGTTTCGGAGGTTGTCGCTTCACAGCCGGCTCCTGCCTATGTCCAGGATGCGGTGATGGCGCATCGCACGTCGCTGGTCCGCGCTGCAATGACATCGCAGCCCGGCACCCGAAATTATGACCCGGCTGAAATACGTGCCGCCACGGCAATCATTATGCCCAAGCTTCCAACCGAATGGAAAGTGAAGGACGTGCAATTGTTCCCGTCTACATTCGGACCAAGCATTGAACTTGAGATCGGATCGTCTGTCACGGGTGCCCTGTCTCTTTTTGCGGTTCGCCCCGGGTCATTTGATGTCGTTAAACCACGCATTGTCGAGATTGAAGACATGAAAGCAGCCTATTTCCAGATCGGCGACGTCGCCTATGCACTCGTTGCCGATGGTGGTTCCGATGAGCTGGGCAAAGCCGCTACTCAACTTGCCAACACACTTTACTGATCAACAACAGAAGGAACGTTCTGATGAATACACCACTTCGTTATGGCATCGACCGGGCAGGCGGCCAGTCAGCCGCTGCGTTCGACGAGGGCCTGCGCCAGCATATGCTGCGCATCTACAACTATATGGGCCTTGGCCTTGTTCTCACCGGTGTTGTCGCTTTCGTCGTCGCTTCAACGCCAGCACTTTATGTACCAATCTTCTCGACACCGCTTAAATGGGTGGTGATGCTGGCGCCGCTGGCTTTCGTGATGTTCTTCTCGTTCAAGATGCAGACAATGTCGGCAGCTTCCGCTCAAATGCTGTTCTGGGCGTTCTGCGCCGTCATGGGCCTGTCCATGGCTTCCATCTTCCTGGTCTTTACCGGCAACAGCATTGCGCGCACATTCTTCATTGCTGCAACAATGTTCGGTGCAACCAGTCTTTACGGTTACACCACCAAGCGTGACCTTTCGCAGTTCGGCTCGTTCCTGATCATGGGTCTGATCGGTGTTGTCGTTGCCAGCGTGGTCAACATCTTCCTTGGTTCGACAATGATCCAGTTTGTGGTGTCAGTTGCCGGCATTCTCGTCTTCGTCGGTTTGACCGCCTGGGACACACAGACGATCAAGGAACAGTATGGCGAGAATATTGATTCAGAGACACAGCAGAAAATGGCCGTATTCGGTGCGTTCTCGCTCTATCTCAACTTCATCAATATTTTTCAGCTTCTGCTGAACTTTACAGGCGAGCGCGAATAGCAACGCCTGAAGAGTTGACGAAAGGGCCGGAGAAATCCGGCCTTTTTTGTTGGTTATTATTCGCCGCGGGGGCCGAAAATGGCTGCGCTTGCCCAAGTCTGCTCAATACGATCAAGCGTTTTGAAAGTGATTTCGAGGTTACGAATATTGTCGGGGCTGTCGGCAACGATTTTATGGCAGTTGGCGGCGATGGCCGTCATGTCGGCGCAAAGCTCCTTGCCCTTTTCCGAAAGCTTGATTCGCGCTGCGCGGCGATCACGCTGCAGGGCGTTACGCTCAATATAACCGGACTCACCCAGCTGCTTGAGGTAGTAGGAAAGGTTGGTGCCCGCATAGGGACCGCGTTCCATCAACTGCGTGACAGAAATTTCATCATCGCCAATTGCCAGAAGCAGCATCAGATGGGCGTGGCCGATTTCTTCAACGCCGCGACGGGTCATTTCCGATTGCATAAAGGCTGCAAATCGTCTGTTCACCCGCTCCAGCGTGCGCGCAAGTTCAAAATGTGTGATGTTCGGTGCCGGAATATTGGCGGGCTTGCGGCCACCAAATGGCTTCGACACGTCATCCGGTGCCGCTTCGTTATCAATCATATGTTGCAGATAATTCGGTACCATCGAAGTCTCCGTAACGGTGCCCACCGCCAGTTTACGAGAAAACTTACCAGCGCTTAATGGTGCGCCGCACATCAAAGCAATTAACAAGACAATCAATCAGAAGCCATCGGTATATAAGCATAAAGTATTAGAGAAAAGCATTCATTTACGATCGTGCCGCTTTTTTTCATGATGGCTTCCCTTGGCGCAGATTGGGACAAAAAGTGCCAAGCGGCGCCATATTCCGTTATTATGCCGACATATATTAAATAATATGCACAATGCGTAAGCTTATATCTGATGATGGATAAATATTAGGCAGCTATTCTTGCTGACGCCAGCGAAGCAACAATTGACCCTGCAGGGCAAAGGTTTCACGCGTTCATTCGAGGCCTGCAAAAGTGCACAAGAAAATTGTGGCAGACGTGGCGACACGGGTAGCCGGTTGGCAGAGGTACGGAAATCCTAATATTCTCGACGAAATGAACAAGGGCGTTGCCGATATGCCCGCCGGCAACTCGGCTCGATAGCAATTGCTGACGTAAACGCCCTGTTCATTCCAATCCTCTGGCCGAGTACCGGGGCCGCATCTCCGCAGGGAAGCGGCTGCGGAGGATGACTCGCCGCAACAATTGTTGAAAACCGGCGAATCGCATGGCAAAAAACTATTAACTTTTCCTGTCTATATCAGGAACAATGTTACGAAAATTGTCTCTGAAAATGGCAGTAATCGCCGTCATTCTGGCTCTGGGCGGGTGCGCATCTGCGCCCAGCCGGATTAATAATGTCTGCGCTGTTTTCGAGCAACGCGATGGTTGGTTTGATAATTGGTATGTTGCTGCCAAACAGACCGAACGCGAATATGGCGTACCAGTGCCAATTCTCATGGCGACCATCCGCAAGGAATCCGGGTTCAGTCCCCGTGTAAAGCCACCGCGTACAAAGCTGCTTGGCTTCATTCCGTGGAAGCGGCCATCCTCCGCCTATGGTTTTTCGCAAGCGCTGGATGGAACGTGGAAACAATATCAGCGCGAAACCGGGCGCTATGGCGCAAGCCGCAGCAAGTTTGCCGATGCGGTCCATTTCGTTGGCTGGTATCACTCCAAGAGCAACAAGACGAACGGCATCGAGTTGAATGATGCCTATCATCTCTATCTGGCCTATTATTTCGGTCACGGCGCTTTTTCACGCGGTGAGTGGAAAAGCAATGCCAGCATGCAGCAGGTCGCCCGCGCCACCACCAAAATGGCCGAGGATTACGCCGCGCAAATGCGAAACTGCAATCAATAACTCTGTTGGAGTGTCATTGTCGGCGCGAATTCTGCTCGAATTTCAGTTTGCCGCACCAGTATCTTGTGTGGTTCGACAAGCTCACCATGAGGAAAGCTGGCGATTGCAGGGAGTCAGGATTTGCAACGCTGGCAACTGTTATTGCAGCACTTTAACCATCCTCATGGTGAGCCTCGTCGAACCACGTATAACGCTGTTGCCACGCCCTTTAAGCGAGAGCCTCACCCATGGAATCAAGGATTGCTGTCCAGCCTTTGTTATGGCCATCGCGCGATTCTTCATTGCGGAATTTCACATGCCGCAGGGTAACATCCGTCTTGCCCTGACCCGCTTCCACAAAATCAATCGTGACCACGCTGTCATCGAGTGAGTGCGGAGAACCCCATGTGAAAGAGAGCCGCGAATGCGGATCGATTTCAAGATAAGTCCCATAATGCGGGATTTCGCGTTCGCTCGTCACCATGATGATCTCGAAGCGGCCGCCTTTGGTCGGGTCATTCTTCACCTTGGAGTCCGCGATGCAACCCGGCGGACGCATAAATTTTGCCATGGCGTTTGGGCTGATCCAGGCATTGAAAACCTTCTCGCGTGGTGCGGCGATTGTGCGGTTGATCGTCAGTTCTAGCTCACTCATTTTCGTCATCCTCCAAAAGCATGTTCTCAAGCGCTGTCAGGCGCAATTCCCAAATCGACTTCAACTGACCGAACCAATCTTCGGTAAGTCTGAGCGGGGCAAGCTCGGCAGCGATAAAGTGCTCGCGGCCCGAAGTCTGCCGGGTGACAAGTCCTGCTTCCTCCAGCACCTTGATGTGTTTGGAAACGGAATTCAGGGACATGTCGAAATGGGCAGCAAGTGAGGTCACCCTCAACGCACCCTCCTGAACAAGGAGCGTCAAAATCTGTCGCCGTGTCGTATCGCCAGCGGCCTTCAGAATTCTTGACAGGGCATCGTCGTCCATTTCATTCACCCATATGGTTGAATATCGCATCTGCGCATATTAGTCAACCATATGGGTGAATATTATTTCCCGTGCAATCTGAATGTCCGGTTTCGCACAGAAAAACCGGAAACAATGTCCCGTTGATTCTGCTGCCTATGGGCGAGGGCTCTACATTTGCAGCAGGACGTTGAACCCGCCATAGATCATGCGCTTTCCGTCAAATGGCATTTGGTCCATCTGCTTTGATAGTCGCGGGTCGTCCATGACCAGCTTGTTTATCTTGTCGCGTTGCTCACGGGATTCGTAGGTGATCCAGGAAAAAATCACGATCTCGTCGTCCTTTGCCTGTACGGAGCGGGGAAACGACGTCAGTTCGCCATAGGGCACATCATCGCCCGTGCATTCAACATAGCTTAGCGCGCCATGCTCCATCCAAACCTCGCCTCCCAGTTGGGCAAGCGCCCTATAAGCGTCGATCTTGTCCTTCGGAACTGCAAGTATAAAGCCATCAACATAGGTCATTTTGATTTCCTCTCATGGTTCACTCCCAAAGGAACGTTTGAGGAAATCCAAATCCTACATCGCTGTTAAGTTTTTGCCGGCGAGGTTTGAGCAATATGTGCCCGAACGTGTCGTGGGTTGAGCAGAAATATCGGAATAACTGTGCCAACATGTTGGGCGGGCGATCGTTACGAGCTATATCATCTTTATTTGCCGCTTCATCCAACATGGGTTCGCTCAGGAATGACAAAACTGCTTGCCAGCGTACAGAATCTGCCTGAGGCGGAAATCGTCTTCGAAAATGGTGCGGACATTATTGATGTCGGCGGTCCGGCCATAGCCATGTCAGGCTCGGTCGAATCCGGGCCTTTGCCGGAAATCATCAATTTCGTGGCTGGCCGCAGGCCCGTTTGTGCCGATGCCAGCCATTTGCCGATGCAGGCAGATGTGATGCGCCGCAAGGTTGGAGAGTTTGTCGCTGCGGGTGTGGAATATATACGGGTGGGCTTGCGTCCGGGCGAGAACCTGCTGGCAGTGATCGAGGCGATCAAGCCGTTCACCTCCAAAGTGAAGCTTGTCGCCGTCATGTTTGCTGAAGAACAGAGCCGATATCCCAAATCATTTTTAGATGACCTGGTTGCGGCCGGTTTTCACGCCGCCATGATTGACACGGAAAACACGCTTGGCGAACGCTTGCTCAACCATTTGTCGCCTGACCAGATCGGTCAGTTCTTCAAGCTCGTTCAGTCGAAAGGATTGCTGGCGGGTGCCGCCGGTTCGCTCGAAGCGCCCGATATTCCACGGCTGCTTTCCTACAGGCCGGATATGCTTGGTTTTTGCGCCGCATTGCGCACTGACCTTTATTGGGCGGCGCCAATGGATGGTCCTGGGGCAGCAAAGATAAGAGGGCTGATTCCGAAAGGCGCAGTGCGGTCCGTTGCACCATTGGCGGACGGCAGCGAGCCAGGGTTGGGTACGGACAAGATTTTCGTGCGCGATTTTGTTTTGCCGGTCGAGATCGGTGCCTATAGTTTCGAGCATGGCAAGACCCAGAAGATGCGCTTCGATGTTACTGCCGAAGTTGTTCGCGTTGCCCGCAATGCAGAACAATTGCGTCATGTTGTTTCCTATGATCTCATCATGGACGGCATAAGAGCCATTATCGCCCGGGGCCATGTCGAGCTGTCTGAAACATTGGCCGAACAGATTGCGGCTTTCATTCTGGAAAATCCGCGTGTGCTGAAAGTTGTGGTCAGGGCCGAGAAGCTGGAATTGGGGCCGGGCGGCGTCGGAGTTGAGATTGAGCGCCGCCGCGGTGAAACCGAAGGCTGGGGCGCTTTTCACTAGGTTTGTCTGGCCGTGCGGTTTTTGGTGCGTGGTTCGTCCTTTGACACGCTCAGGAGCTCACCATGAGGGAGGTTGTTATTTGCGGAAACCTTCCTGCAATACTGCGATGTATTGCAATCAATCCACATTACTCATGGTGAGCTTGTCGAACCACGCACTATTGGTTCCCGGGCATCAGCGATAAGGATTTCGTGCTCGGCGCAATGATCGAGAAGGTTGTGCAGTGGCAGCCTGGCAAAGAAGAGGGCCCGCTAGAGGGAACGCCGCAGGATGACCCGCGTTATGCCTTCGTAAAATATGATGTCTGAAAGGCAAGATTGAAGACCTGTCATTCCACCAGCCGAGATTGAAATTAGCTGCGCGACAGAACACAAAATTCCCGGGTCGAAATTAAAGAAACGATCGTTCAATTAATTTCGACCGGATTTCCAGAAATCGGCAATATTTGGAGGCTAAAAACAGGCTTTATAAACACGCTGCGCTGAAAATCGCACAACCTCGCTACACATTTGCGGAAAACTTCCCGAAGAATCGCCAAATTTTCCCGAAAAAATTCAACTTTTAAGTGCATTTCAGTTGTCTAAAGTTGTGCGAAGCGCATGTTTCGTTGCGATAAATGCCGTCCGCGACTGGCATTGCCGGAATTATTGCCTGTAAGATGTGAGCCCGAAACAACCTTGCCCGAACAAGAAAGTTGATGCGGTGACAGACCGAAAATCGCCCTTGGCGCCGTTCAAAAACGACACGTTCCGTAACATCTGGATTGCAAGTCTATCCTCGAATTTTGGATCTTTGATCCAGTCCGTTGGTGCAGCCTGGATGATGACGACCATTTCCAGTTCTGTGGGCATGGTGGCCTTGGTTCAGGCCTCGACCGCATTGCCTATCATGTTGTTTTCATTGGTGTCTGGCGCGCTCGCGGATAATTTCAATCGCCGCCGGGTGATGCTTGTGGCGCAAAGTTTTATGTTGGCTGTGTCCGTTTCTTTGTCGGCATTTGCCTATTTCGGGCTCATTACGCCTTGGTTGCTTCTCGCCTTTACCTTCCTGCTGGGATGCGGGACGGCATTGAACAACCCGTCATGGCAAGCCTCTGTGGGCGACATGGTTCCGCGCGATGACCTTCCGGGCGCTGTGGCGCTCAACAGTATGGGCTTTAATATAACGCGCAGTGTCGGCCCAGCTATTGGTGGCGCTATTGTTGCTTTCGCGGGAGCCGCAGCTGCATTTGCAGTCAATACTCTCAGTTACTTGCCCTTGATACTTGCCTTGTTTCGCTGGCAACCAAAATATGATGCTAATCCTTTGCCGAGAGAAACTCTCGGGAGAGCCATTTCTGCAGGTTTGCGTTATGTTGCGATGTCTCCGAACATTGCAAAAGTCATATTCCGCAGTTTTGTTTTTGGGCTTTCTGCCAGTGCTGTTCTCGCTTTGCTGCCATTGGTTGCACGCGATCTGGTGAAAGGTGGCCCGCTGGTTTATGGCATTCTGCTTGGCGCCTTTGGCATAGGGGCCATTGGCGGAGCGCTTTTAAGTGCCCGCCTGCGTGAGTTCATGTCAAGTGAAGCCATTGTAAAATCAGCGTTTATCGGGTTCGCGCTTAGTGCTGTCGTAACTGCTGTCAGCACCAATACCTGGCTGACTAGTGCTGCGCTTCTTGTATCCGGCGCGTGTTGGGTGCTGGCCCTGTCGTTGTTCAACGTCACCGTACAGCTATCGACACCACGCTGGGTTGTGGGCAGGGCGCTGTCGCTCTACCAAACGACAACTTTTGGTGGCATAGCCGGAGGAAGCTGGATATGGGGTCAGGCCGCTGCAGAACATGGTGCGGAAATGGCGTTGCTTGCATCGAGCGTGGTAATGCTTATAGGCGGCGCGATTGGTCTTCGTTATGCTTTGCCGGAATTCAAAACACTCAATCTGGATCCGCTCAATCATTTCAGTGAACCATTGCTGGCGCTTGATCTTAAACCGCGCAGCGGGCCCATTGTTATCATGATTGATTATGTCATCAAGGAAGAGGACGTGAACGAATTTCTTCAGGTAATGGCGGCGCGGCGGCGCATCCGAATTCGCGATGGTGCAGGCCATTGGGCCCTGATGCGCGATCTGGAGAACCCGGAGATTTGGACGGAAAGCTACCATACGCCGACCTGGGTGGAATATGTGCGCCATAATCAACGCCGCACAAAGGCCGATGCCATTGTCGGAACGCGGATCAGAGCCCTTCACAAGGGCGATACTGAGCCGCGTGTCCACCGCATGATCGAGCGGCAGACGACGCTGCCTCACGATATTGCCGCTCATAAAATGCCCATAGATATGTCTTGATTATCAAGGCTTTAAGTCTATTGCTGCTCGAAAGCTTCCATCCATATAAAATGGAACGGAAGCATGCACATGAGCGATTTTCCAGATGCCGCCCTGTTTGATTAGACCCAGCGTCTGCCGAAACCACAGGTCGGCCTTATCACCCGTGGTTTTCGTGCCGGTCATTCTGACCAGACAGCGCGCAAAAGCAACGTCGTCGCTTGCCGTAATATCCAACTCCTGCGACTCATTTCCGATAGGCCCGGTCCAGCTATCGAACCAGCTTTGAATGCCTTCGGCATCCTTGCCACGATACTGTAATGGTGGGGCAAGACTGAACTCGACAATGTCTTCCGTCAGATAAGAAAGCGTGCTCTGCGCATTCTTGTTGGAAATTGCATCCGACCAGTTCTTGAGGGTGTCCTCAATGGCGGTATTTTGATTAATACTTGTCACTTTTACTTCCTTCCAGTGTTAATTGCGGAGTGTGAAGCGAGTTTCAAAGTTTTGCGACGAGCGCCTCAAGTTGATCGGTGCATTGACCCCAACCTTCATGAAATCCCATCTTCTCATGTGCTTCGCGATCAGCCACGGACCAGTGACGGACAAGCGCCGTGTATTTCGTTTTGCCTTCCTGCTCCTCGAAAGTAAGAATCAGTGTCATGAAAGGTTTTTCTGAAGGAAACCAAGCACTGGTGAAAGCATCAGTGACCACAATCCGTTCATTCTCAATGACTTCAAGATACACACCTCGATTGGGGAATTCATTCCCGTCCGGTCCGCGCATGGTGATGAAGTTGGATCCGCCAACGCGCACATCCAGTTCCGCATGCGGTGTTGTATAGGGCAGGGGCGCGAACCATTGTTTCAATAATTCCGCATTGGTCCAGGCTTTAAAAACCTTTTCCCTGGGGGCGTTGATGAGGCGTGTCAGAACCAGATCACGATTTGTATTTGCCATTGTATCCATTGCAGTTCTCCTTGTTTCGATGGTCTGAACTAAGGACGAACGGCATGCGTGAAATCCGACATTTACCGCGAAAAAAATTGACGGTTATTTTTTTGAGAGACTATCAAGGTGGGTGCGGATATGGGCTGCTTCAGCGGCAGTATTGGCAAGAGCGATTGCGCGGTTGAATGCTTCGCGCGCTTCTCCATTCCGGCCGATTTTCATCAGCAATCCGCCCTTGACCCCGAAATAGTGAAAATAACCTGAGAGCCGCTCTTCCAATGGTTCGATGAGCGTCAGTGCCGCTGCGGGCCCGCGCACTTTAGCGACGGCAACTGCGCGGTTAAGCGTGATCACAGGTGAGGGCATCATGCGCTCCAGCGCGCGATAAAGCACGTCAATTTCGTTCCAATCAGTCTCTTCTGCGGTGGGCGCGCGCGCATGCAGCGCTGCTATTGCCGACTGAATTTGGTAGGGACCGGGCTGCCTGTGCCGCATCGCTTTATCGATCAGGGCCAGGCCCTCATTGATCATTTCACGGTTCCAGAGTTTGCGGTCCTGTTCCTCCAAAAGAATGACTTCGCCATTTGCATCGAAACGTGCAGCCGATCGCGCATTCTGTAGTAACAATAATGCCGCCAGGCCCATTATTTCGGGTTCGGTCGGATACATGCGCAATAGAAGCCTGACCAGACGGATTGCTTCGTCGCACAGCGGAATGCGGGCTTTTTGTTCGCTGGCGGCAGCGGAATATCCTTCGTTGAAAATCAGATAGATCATTGCCGCGACCGCCGCTAGCCGCTCAGCACGTTCGATGGGATCGGGCGTTTCAAACGGGATTTCGCCTGCGCCAATCCGGCTTTTTGCACGTGTTATGCGCTGTTCTATGGCGCTTTCGCCGACCAGAAAGGCTTTGGCAATTTGTTTTACCGAAAGGCCCGAAACGATTCTCAACGCCAATGGAATTTGTTGCGTTGCCGGAAGGTCAGGATGGCAGCAGATGAACAAAAGACGAAGGATATCATCACGATAATCCGCTCCGTCGATGTTCTCTGCAATCGTCGTTTCATTATCCTCCAGATCAGACAGCACTTCTTCAGGCGGCAATGGCTGCTGCTTTGCCTGACGGCGAACCACATCAATTGCGCTGTTGCGCCCGACGAAAATCAGCCAGGCCGTTGGATCGCGTGGCGGACCGTTCTTGGTCCAGTTTTTCAGCGCTTTGACGCAGGCCTCCTGAAACGCTTCTTCCGCTACATCAAGATTGCGAAAGTAACGCAGCAGCGCGCCTACAGCCTGCGGGCGGGCCGCTATAAGTGCCGCATCGATCCAACGTGCATCTGTCATGGTTTGGTTTGTCCGGGTCTGAATATTGAAATAGGCCGAATTTCGTAGGATCCCGTTCCGGGATTAGCGATCGAAAGTTCCTTGGCAATATCAAGTGCTTCGTCCAAAGAGGCGCAATCGACGACATAGAAGCCGAGGAACTGTTCCTTGGTTTCGGCAAAGGGACCATCAATAATGACGGGATCATTGCCGCTCTTGCGTAAGGTTGTTGCAGCTGTCGTCGGCAGCAGCCGTGCTACCGGACCGAGCTTTCCTTCCTTGGTCAGTCGTTCCTGAACAATTGCGAGCCGCGCCATGACAGCATCGTCCTCGTCTTTGGACCAGGCACCAACGATGTCTTCGGAATTGTAGCAAAGAATGGCGTAGAGCATTTTATTTCCTCTTCTTCATAGGATGACGAACCAGTATGACTTATGCCGACAACGGGTCAAAAATTTATTGCGATTCGTATCTGAAAGGTATCATCGTGAGAAAAACAGGTTGGTCACCGGAACAATATCTGAAGTTCGAGGACGAGCGCACGCGCCCAGCCAACGATCTTTTATCGGCGGTGCCGACGGCGGAAGTAGAATTTGCAGTAGATCTCGGCTGCGGCCCGGGAAATTCTACAGAACTCTTGCTCAAACGCTATATCTCAGCAGAGATTCTGGGAATAGACTCATCTGCAGAGATGATTGCGCAGGCTCGTGAAAGAGTGCCGAATTGCAGGTTTGAACAGGGGAATCTCGATACTTGGCGTCCGGAAAAGAAAGCTGACCTCCTTTACGCCAATGCTTCAATGCAATGGCTGTCTGGGCACGACACACTGTTTCCGCAACTCACGCAGTTTCTCAATATTAATGGTTCCTTGGCAGTGCAGATGCCGGACAATCTGGAGCAGCCGACCCATATTGCCATGCGGGAGGTTGCGGCCGACAAACGTTGGGCCGAAAAGCTTTCCGGAGCCAATGCAGCCAGAAGCAGTTTGGGCGAGGCTTCATTTTACTATGATTTACTTAAACCTCACGCTCGGCGTGTGGATATCTGGCGCACCATCTACCATCATCCGCTAAAAGGGCTCGAGGGTATTGTTCAGTGGTTTCTGGGCTCCGCGTTAAGGCCGTATCTTGCTGCGTTGAGCGAAGAACAGAAGCCGCAATTTATTGAAAAATATCAGGAATTACTCGCTCAATCATATAAGCCAATGGACAATGGCATTGTGCTCTTGCCATTTCCGCGTCTGTTCATCATAGCAACAATCTGAATATTCGTCTTAGCTTAGGGGGACCATCATGTTCGAAAAGCTTTTCAAGCTTAGCGACCACCAGACATCCGTAAGGACGGAGGTTTTGGCGGGCCTGACAACATTCCTGACCATGTCGTACATTATATTTGTCAATCCAGACATCTTGTCTTCGACTGGTATGGACCGCAACGCTGTCTTTGTTGCGACTTGTCTCGCAGCGGCGCTGGGTTCGGCCATCATGGCCCTTGTCGCCAATTGGCCAATCGGCATGGCCCCCGGCATGGGATTGAACGCGTTCTTTGCCTTTACAGTGGTTGCGGCACTTGGTTTTACCTGGCAGCAAGCGCTCGGCGCAGTCTTCATTTCAGGCTGTATATTCCTGTTGCTTACGGTAACAGGCATCCGAAGCTGGCTTGTTTCAGGCATCCCAAAATCCATTCGCAGCGCTATCGCCGCCGGTATTGGTCTCTTCCTTGCGCTGATCGCATTGAAGACGTCGGGCATTGTCGTGGACAATCCCGCGACGCTGGTTGGGCTTGGAAATCTTGGCGATACCGGCGTTCTGCTTGCTATATTGGGTTTCTTTGTCATTGCAGCTCTCGATGCACTCAAGATTCGCGGCGCCATTCTCATTGGAATACTTGTTGTGACTGTGCTGTCGATGGTTCTTGGTGTCAGCGAGTTCAAAGGCGTCTTTTCAATGCCTCCAAGCTTGGCCCCAACATTCTTTCAGCTCGATATAGCGGGAGCGTTGCATACCGGTTTTCTGCAAGTCATTCTGGTGTTTGTACTGGTTGAGGTATTTGATGCCACCGGCACCCTCATCGGTGTCAGCAAACGTGCGGGCCTTATCGAGGAAGGTAAGCCCAATCGCTTGGGCCGTGCGCTTTTTGCCGACAGCACCGCCATTGTAGCCGGGTCGGTTCTAGGAACCAGCAGCACCACGGCCTATGTTGAAAGTGCATCAGGAGTGCAGGCAGGCGGACGCACTGGTTTGACGGCTCTGGTTGTTGCGCTGTTGTTTCTTGCAGCTTTGTTCATAGCGCCATTGGCTGCGTCGGTTCCCAGCTATGCGACCGCGCCTGCATTGCTTTATGTCGCGGGTCTGATGATGCATGAACTGGTGGAAATCGAATGGGATGACATTACGGAGGCCACGCCAGCTGCATTGACTGCATTGGTAATGCCGTTCACTTATTCAATTGCAAACGGTCTTGCTTTCGGGTTCATCAGCTATGTAATTTTGAAGGCGGTAACCGGAAAATTCAGAGATATTCATTTGGCAACATTGCTTGTGGCGGCTTTATTCGTGATCCGGTTTGCATTTTTTCCGCATTAATTGACCGGCGAACAGCGCGAATGTGCTCTATTCGCGCTCTTCTCGCTCCATAGGAGGAAGGGGACCTGCGGAATAGCAATATTGCCGATTGTGAATGATATTATAATATTATAAATAGTATCAGGGAGAGAGGGAGGCAGAGGCTGCACGGTTCAGAAACCGTTGCGTGGCATGTTTTGCAATCTCCTGTGTAAAGTCACCCCATGAATTTACAGGCAAGCACTTGGCAGGCAGGGAACTCACCGATTACGACTTTCGCACGACGGGCCAGTCGCGAACGCATCATGGTCATGTTATGCGTGATCTTGGTATGAAGATCATCAGCGGCGCCTATCCTGAAAAGAGTATACTTCCAGGAGATACCGAACTTCTGCAACGTTTTGGAGTATCGCGAACCGTTTTGCGTGAAGCGCTGAAAACGCTGGCGGCGAAAGGTCTGATCCAACCGAAAGCCAAGATCGGCACAAGGGTCTTGGAACGATCGCATTGGAACCTGTTCGATCCTGATATATTGGTTTGGCATTTCGAGGCCGGCGCAACAGCCGATTTTCTGGCGAGTATTGTCGAGATGCGTCTGGCATTGGAGCCTGAGGCGGCGGGTCTTGCAGCATTGCGACGTACGGACAAACAATTGGAAACATTGTTTCGCTGGGTCGAGCGGATGGGAGAGGCAAAAGAGTCCGCAACGGACTTTGTCTACAGCGATTTGCAGTTCCATATTGCCGTTGCAGAGGCTTCCGGGAATCCCTTCATGCGCTCTATCAGTGCACTGATAGAGGTAGCTCTGGTGACGACATTTACCATCAGCTCGCCGATTCCTAATTCAGAAAGTCATATCCGTTCAGTAGCCCGCCATGCAGCAATTGCTGCGGCAATTCGTGACGGAGATGTGGAGGCTGCCAAGGCTGCGATGCGCGTTGTCATTGCCGAAGGCGCAGAGCGTGTCCTGGTCGCAGGGCGCGCAGCGTCATAGAACTCGCACTATAACCAGCCGGTATTATCACATGTCGAGGCTGTTCTTCCGTCAATACCGATAACGGAAGAACACGCTTCGATCATACAGAAGATACTTAAAGTGCTGTGATCTTCACTTTGGAAGGCTTTTCCACCTTGAGCGGATTGCGCAAGGGAAGGCCGAAAGCTGGTGCCTCGATTTCGAATACGTCGCCATTCTCGGGCTTTATACCATCCGCAAATGACAATGTTGCTGTTCCGAACATGTGAATATGAATGTCACCTGGTTGACGGAAAACCGAATATTTGAAGTGATGATATTCCAGATTTTCAATCGTATGGGACATGTTATCTTCGCCGGAAAGAAATGGCTTTTCCCATATAGTCTTGTTTTTTCGCGTAATGCGGGATGTGCCGCGAATATCTGCTGGCAAATCGCCAAGGATCAATTCTGGGCCGACCGAGCAGGGGCGAAGCTTGGAATGAGCAAGATAAAGATAGTTTACGCGCTCCATGACATGATCGGAGAATTCATTGGCCAGCGCGAAGCCCAGCCGGAAAGGTGATCCATCCGGGCCTATCACGTAAATGCCAGCGATTTCCGGTTCTTCCCCTGCATCATCGGCAAAAGCTGGAGAAAGCAGGGCTTGGCCTGGGCCAGTCAGCATTGATCCGTTGCCTTTGTAGAACCATTCCGGTTGAACTCCGGTCTTTCCCTTTTTGGGTTTGCCCTCTTCAAGACCCATACGGAACATTTTCATAGAATCGGTGAGTGTTTCTTCTTTGGCATCGCCAATCTTGCGGTGCATGGCATCGCGAGTTGCAGCAGATCCAAGATGTGTCAGCCCGGTTCCTGTCAGATGGATATGAGCTGGATCATGGGTATCGATGGGCGGCAGCAGTCTGCCTTCACTATAGGCAGCAGCGATATCGACGGTCTTTCCAAGTCCGCGAATTTCAATAATTGCAGCAATGCCAGTCCCAGCTTCGATTGCCGCATGGGCCAGTTCCAATACAGAACGGGTCCGTTTTACCAGACGAAACTCTTCGCCGATACGTGCAGCAACCTGACGCTTGCCCTTGGTATTGAGTAGTTGAACCAGATTCACAATTTCCTCCCGGTGTTCATTTGCAAATATTTATATAAGGGGATCGACGGATATGTCTTCCAAAAAATATTATAATAGGATTATATGGCATTAAGCCAGCGTTGAGTAGCCTGATGCGCAACTGAAAATGTTTGTGCAGCGGAATTTCACAATCGTGAAAGAAGGCCTATTCCAAAAGTCATACTTTTCAGATAAATGTGCAGGCGGGCCCTGCCTTGGGAGGACTGGTTCAATCTTGGCAAAGCTGGCTGCGGTCAACAAAAGCGCGTAATTTGATTGGAAATTGGGAGGATAGACGTGAAAATACTTAATTTGGTTGCTGCGGGACTGATCGCGCTGGGCGCGATGAGCACGCAAACTTTTGCACAAGACAAAGGCACCGTTGGCATTTCCATGCCTACCAAAGCCTCCGCCCGCTGGATTGCTGACGGCGATAACATGGTCAAGGCGTTGAAAGAACGTGGCTATGGTACCGATCTGCAATATGCGGAAGATGACATTCCCAACCAGCTGGCCCAGATCGAGAACATGGTCACCAAGGGCGTCAAGGTTCTTGTGATTGGTGCCATCGACGGCACCACGCTTTCGAATGTGTTGCAGCAGGCACATGATGCCGGTATCAAGGTTATCGCCTATGATCGCCTCATCCGTGATTCCGGTAATGTTGACTATTATACAACATTCGACAACTTCCAGGTTGGCGTTCTACAGGCGAGTTCACTGGTCAAGGCGCTTGGACTTCCTGATGCGAAGGGCCCGTTCAACATCGAGCTATTCGGCGGCTCACCAGACGACAATAACGCCTTTTTCTTCTATGATGGCGCAATGTCGGTGCTTCAGCCTTTGATCGATAGCGGCAAACTTGTTGTCCAGTCCGGCCAGACAGGCATGGATAAGGTCGGAACACTGCGCTGGGACGGAGCTGTTGCTCAAGCCCGCATGGATAATCTCCTTTCAGCCTACTACACAGACAAGAAGGTGGACGCAGTTCTGTCGCCATATGATGGTCTGTCCATTGGCATCCTCTCTTCGCTACGTGGCGTAGGCTATGGCACGAAAGATCAGCCATTCCCGTTCGTTTCCGGACAGGATGCTGAAGTGCCTTCCGTCAAATCCATTATCGCAGGCGAGCAGTATTCAACGGTCTACAAGGATACACGCGAACTAGCCAAGGTTACGGCCAACCTTATCGACAAGGTGCTGAAAGGCGAAGAGCCGGAAATCAACGACACAAAGACCTATAATAATGGTGTGAAAGTTGTTCCAGCCTATCTTCTCAAGCCTGTTGAAGTCGACAAGACCAACTGGAAAGAGATTCTGATTGGTGGTGGCTACTACACCGAAGATCAGCTGAAATAAGCTGACAGATCGCATGAACCCTGCATCTTGCGATGCAGGGTTCTTTTCCTATTGCAGTGACGTCGATGAGGATCTCGATGGATACAATCCTCGAAATGCGCAATATCACCAAGACCTTTCCTGGTGTCAAAGCGCTGAATAATGTCAATCTTAATGTTCGCAAAGGTGAAATTCACGCTCTGGTGGGCGAGAACGGAGCCGGAAAGTCAACCCTGATGAAGGTGCTAAGCGGAGTTTATCCGCATGGCAGTTATGAGGGAGAAATTTTCTACAAGGGCGAGGAGCAACGCTTCCGCGATATTAGCGACAGTGAGAAAAAAGGCATTATTATTATACATCAGGAGCTGGCTTTGGTGCCGCTGCTGTCAATTGCTGAAAACATCTTTCTTGGTAATGAACCTGCAAAGTTTGGCATTATTGATTGGCACGTAGCGGAAACCCGCACGCGCGAATTGCTTGCCAAGGTTGGCTTGAAAGAAGACCCGCTGACGCTCGTGACCAATCTGGGTGTGGGCAAGCAGCAATTGGTGGAAATTGCCAAAGCCTTATCCAAGGAAGTTGAACTTCTCATTCTTGACGAGCCCACAGCCAGTCTTAATGAAAAGGATAGCGATGCCTTGCTTGAATTGCTGCTGGAATTCAAGGCGCAGGGTATCTCGTCGATCCTAATCTCCCACAAGCTCAATGAAGTCGGTAAAGTCGCGGATCGCATTACAGTCTTGCGCGATGGTGCAACCATCGAGACGCTGGATAAGCAGGATATTTCCGAAGACAAGATCGTAACTTTGATGGTCGGCCGCCAATTGGCAGACCGCTATCCGCAGCGTGTGCCAAATATTGGCGAAGTTGTCTTCGAGGTGAAGGACTGGGTGGTCCACCATCATCTCCATAGCGACCGCACCGTGGTCAACGGGATCGGCATGAATGTCCGCAAGGGCGAAGTCGTTGGCATCGCAGGGCTGATGGGGGCCGGACGAACTGAATTCGCCATGAGTGTCTTTGGCAAGGCCTATGGCAGCAAGATCAGCGGCGAAGTTTTCATCAAGGGCAAGAAGGCCGATGTTTCAACCATTGGACGGGCCATCGATAATGGCATTGCCTATGTCACGGAGGACCGCAAGACCTATGGCCTCAATCTGATTGATCACATCAAGCACAATACCACGATCGTTAATCTGGAAGGTGTTTCCAGTAATGGCGTTCTAGATGATATGACCGAATTGAAGGTTGCGAATGAATATCGCACCAAAACCAATATCCGTTCATCCAGCATCTATCAGAAAACCGGAAATCTTTCCGGCGGCAATCAGCAGAAGGTCGTTCTGTCGAAGTGGCTTTTTGCCAATCCGGACTTATTGATTCTGGATGAGCCAACGCGTGGCATTGATGTCGGTGCCAAATATGAAATCTATTCGATCATCAATCAGCTTGTGGCGATGGGTAAAAGCGTTTTGGTGATCTCGTCGGAAATGCCGGAACTTCTCGGCATATGCGACCGGATTTACGTTATGAATCAGGGCAAGCTCGTTGGCGAAATGGCTGCCAGCGAAGCCAGCCAAGAAAAGATCATGCGCGCCATTATCCGCGCTGAAGGGAAATAATCATGAGTATTGAAACTGCACCGGCAAAAATTCAGACCGACGGTTCGGCGACAAAAGGCAATTTGCGTGAATACGGGCTGGTTGCGGCGCTGATTCTGATCATGCTGTTCTTTCAGTTCACCACCAATGGCACGCTGTTCCGCCCGGTGAACCTCACCAATCTCGTTTTGCAGAACAGTTACATTATTATCATGGCTCTCGGCATGCTTCTGGTCATTGTTGCCGGACATATCGATCTTTCTGTCGGTTCCGTGTCGGGCTTTGTGGGCGGATTGGCTGCTGTCATGATGGTGAAATGGCAAATTCACTATGTGCCGGCAACGATACTCTGCCTCATAATGGGTGGTGTAATCGGCGCGGCACAGGGCTATTGGGTCGCCTACCACAAAATACCATCCTTTATTGTCACGCTGGCTGGCATGCTGGTTTTCAAAGGGCTGGCCCTTTGGTTGCTCGGTGGACAATCGGTTGGCCCGTTCCCGCCTCAGTTCCAGCTTTTGAGCTCTGGTTTCATTCCTGACTTCTTTGGCGTCGTTGGCTTCAACGTAACTTCCATGCTGATCGGTATCGTTCTGGTTGCCTTAATGATCTATTCAAGTGTCCGTGGCCGGGCAAAGCGCGAGAAGCATGGCTATCACGGTGAGCCCTTTGCGCTCTTTGTAGCCAAGAACCTTATCATCGGCGGTATTATTCTATTCCTTGTTTACCTGCTGTCTTCTTATAAGGGGCTGCCCAACGTTCTCGTCGTCATGTCACTGCTGATTGCGCTTTTCGTCTTCGTGACCAAACGCATGACAATTGGCCGACGTATTTACGCCATGGGCGGTAATGAAAAAGCGGCAAAGCTCTCTGGCATAAAGACCGAGCGGCTAACCTTCTTCACCTTCGTCAACATGGGTGTATTGGCCGCGCTTGCTGGATTGATTTTCGCTGCGCGATTGAACACGGCAACGCCGAAAGCCGGTCTTGGCTTTGAGCTCGACGTCATTGCGGCTGTGTTTATTGGCGGCGCATCGGCAATGGGGGGCGTCGGTCAGGTGATGGGCGCAGTTATTGGCGCCTTCATCATGGGCGTCATGAATAATGGCATGTCGATTATGGGCGTTAATATTGATTGGCAACAGGTGATCAAAGGGCTGGTGCTTCTGGCTGCAGTGGTCTTTGACGTTTACAATAAGAACAAGGCTTGAGCCGTTCAACTGACGGCTCGTTCTCTCGTAATTCAAAAACCGGGGCTGGCCATGATGGCAGCCTCGTTTTTTTTGTGAAGAAATCGTAAATCGGCGAAGGAAAAATCTACATTTTGTTGAGTTATCCCCAGGGATTGGGATTTGTTTTATAAAAGTTATATTTTGGGGATTTTTTTGAGAAAGTGTTGTTGACAGTTTTGTGGAGTGGGGTCTATATACCGACACAACGAGGGCGGGGC
>NZ_JBQENG010000008.1:0-311195 GCF_052044585.1 Phyllobacterium sp. 22552
TCATCGATGGCGACACGATCCGCTTGAACGGCGAGACGATCCGCATTGCCAATATTGATGCGCCCGAAACGCGGCAGGCAAAATGCGAATCGGAGTTCAAGCAGGGGCTGGAAGCAAAACTAGTGCTGAACGAGCTGCTAAAGGCCGGTGACTTTACCGTTCAGCGCGGCGACCCTAAGAGCGGCCGGTTGATAGACAAATATGGCCGCACGCTTGCGATGATCTCTGCCGGTGGGAAGGACGTCGGCCGACTCCTGGTAAAAATGCGTTTGGTGCGGCCCTGGACGGGGAAACGGAGGGGATGGTGTTGAGATAAACTAATGCATCAGCAGGTGGAGCTGGTCGCGCACTGGAATTACATCAAGGTCAGCAATGAGTTGCTTTTTTCTAGGTGATGCACTGGCAGAGAGTTCGATAATGCTGGATAGTATCGTCAACGTCCTCTTCAAGTCGCTATACTGCGGTCCCGGGTCAAATTTATAACCTTCGTTAAGGTCATTTATCTTCTTCATCTGCAGGTTTGCATGGGGAAGGATGCCCAACAAAGCTGAAATTGGATCAGATGTGCGTGTGTTAGTCCAAAGCAACACATCGATGGTATGAATGGAAGATGGTCCCAGCTCTTTTGACAGAAACAAATGATCAGCCAATCTGTAAGAGAACATTGAATGCAACTCTGAAATTAGACTGACTATGTGTTGATCTGTCCGCTCCTGACGTTGTGCCAACAATTGTTCATGCAGAATTGTATTCTGAACTTCAGCCGCATTAGCATTCAAAATAGCAGCTTGGGCTTGCGCATCAGCTGCTTTCGCTTGAGCCTCGGCCACGCCTTTGCTCTCGATGGCCACGAGCCTGCTTTGCTCAAACTCTCCGCGCTGAAGCTTCATTTCCTCACGGGTTAACGCGAGCTCTTTACGCTGCTCTTGTAGCTCTTGGGATTGCACGAGAACAGCGGCAACCAGCCAAAGGAATGCCAATGGAGCAAATACACCGGCAACCAGGTCACCTAACTCATTGGCCGATAAACAAGGAAAATAGCCGTAAGCGCAATCGTAGGGTTTTGGTGTGACCAGATGAAACAGCACTCCTAACACCAATATGTAACCGATGCTTACTGCCGCCATTATGGCCAGCCAGTTACGTCTTTGTTTTTCCGCAGACCAATTTGGTTTGGTTGATTGTTGTGCCATCTTTTGCCCCTGCATCGGAGCAAAGCCGATATCTTTCAAATCAGCAAGTATCGACAAATTCACAGCGGTTGATAACCTCTTAGTAAGGGTCGCTTCAGAGCCGGAGGGGAAATGATCTATCATTACTGTTCAAGCGAGGCGTTCCACGCAATTATCACTTCTGGAACGCTGAGGCTCTCTTCAATGACCATGTCGAACGATGCTGCCGAGGGACGATGGCTAACAGACCTTCTATTGGCCATGTGTCGAGATGAAGGACTGATTGAATCACAAATTGCACTCGTCAAAGAAGAATTAGACGAGTTGCCCACCATGCAGGATGGGTTGGGCATTTGCTTCTCAGCAATTCCCGATCTTCTAAGTCAGTGGCGGGGGTATGCGGACGATGGATTCGGCCTGTGCTTAGGCTTTTCTGAAAGCATCGTGAACGAATGGCTAGAACAAATGCCTAAAGTAATTGACCTTGTACGTATCGAGTACAGCAAGACAAAAGCTGAGTCGACCTTAGCACCTTATGTTAGGAAGATTATGGAGTATTCAAAATCAGGAGTTTTTTCCCGGCTTCAAATTACTCCAGGAGCATCAACTGAGAGCACCCTACGTAACATTGAAAAACTCAACGCAGAGTTCAGAGAATTTCAGCTTTGGTTACTCGAACTGACCGACGATATGTACAAATTCAAAAACCCGGCATTCTCAGAAGAACATGAATGGCGGTTGCTGGCGCCATTCACTTCGAATGAAAACCGCAAGTTCGAGGTTCGACCGACTCGAAGCGCGCTAAAACCTTTTGAAACCGTCGAATTTCGTAGCACCCACCCAGCCATCCTGAATGAGGTAATACTCGGCCCCAAACATACGACGCCTGAGGACATAATCAAAACTTTCGTTATAAGCCAAGGCTATTCAAAAATTAACGTCCGTCGATCAGCTGCAACCTATCGCTAGTCTTTGCTGCGCTCAAATGAGCAGCTTTGAGAGTTCGCCACGCATACACCGCCGCCAGACTGCATACCCATTACCGGCTGTGAAATGTAACCGGAATTTGTGCCCGATATCGTTCCCAATTGCGCCAAGATGCCCGGCGCGTCCCAGTAATTGCTGAGGATGGAGTTTTATGGTGAAGCGACCCGTCCGTACCACATTACAAAATCTATACTAGTAGCGTAATCAGCAATGTAGGATTGGGGGAATGTTCATTGGCCCAGCTATCGACCACCTCTGCCAATTTTTGAAGTCTCTCGGCTGTATTCTCAGCGAATGCTAAACATGTTGTGGTGGTAATAAGCTGGGGGGGCGTGCCTGGGAGTCTTGCAAAATATCAATCTGGAAAGGACTTGCGATAGCATGAAGTTTGGCGACATCGACTGGAGATCGATAACGGAAGAGGAAATTAAGGCAACCGCTGCCATATCATCCTACGATCATGACGAATTTGCGCAAAGGATGGACAATCATGATGAATGGGTCAAAATAATTATTGCCCATATCTATATCGACCACATCCTTAATCAGATGATTTCAGAAAGTTTAGCTCGCCCGGACGCGATAATAAATGAGAAAAGGAGGAAGTACGTTCTCGATAAGTTGGAGATTTGTTTAGCCAACGGTCTCATCAGCGATGCACTTTTTACGATTATTACTAAAATAAATTCATTGCGTAATACTTTCGCTCATAACTTGAATTTTTCAGTCAGCGCAAAACAGAAGAGCGGATTAGTCGGAGTATTCCACGAGAGTGCAAACCATATACTTGAGGAAATCGGGGAAACTAATAATGAAGATTTTAAAGATGTTTCTTTCATCCTTAAATTTACGGTGGCTCTATTGGATTTTGAGCGACAAACCAATCTCAAGAATAAATACACATCGATTAAGGGGCAGGTTGCGCTCAGAGATGCCATTAACAACGCGCGAAAAGTTCTGGCTGAACCTTGGCCCGATCCGAGAAAATCTCTTGGTAAAACGGTTAGGCGGGAGGCTGCCAATACTCCAGTAGAAGCAGACGATTGATAGGAAACAATCCGTTATGAATCGGCGTTTTCAGTAAGTCCTCGAAGGACACTTGGAATAAGGCGGCGAATTCGAAGGGATGCAAAACCTGTTGCAGCTTCAGCTCTGTCGAGCAACTCTTGATGGACACTACGAGCCCAGTCCCGTTCAACGCTTAAATCTCGATTGATGCGTTCGTGTTCATATCGATTTTGCAAAGCATACTGAATCATCCGCCACTGATCTATTGGTGCTGAAAGCCATGCGTCAACAAAGGCTGCTGGTGCGATACCGTGTAACAAAGCTATATGCGCGTAAGGGTTTTCGCCGTTGTTAGTGGGCGAGATCATTTCGAACACAGCTTTCGAATCATGGGACATTGTCTTAAGCAAGTGCTCGCGTATCGCCGGAAAGGTATTAGTTAGTGCTTGCTCGCGGGCTTCCATAAGATACTCGTGTATCTTCGTGAAGGATGGCCTTGCGTTTTCAGTTATCCAATAACCGTAACCATCATATCCATTGTTGAAACTGCTTCGCCAATCCCAACGCGTTGGTCGAGCGGGAAGGCGATTGTCCTTCAGTAAGTCATCGATATAGTCCTTGCAGGCTCTTAGTTCTTCTTCCAGTGAGCGCTTGATGATTCCATTGTCGGCCATCATTAAGCGGAGAGCAAAAATATGTAGTAGCTCTCCGGTATCCGTTACCGAGCGTTCTGCAAATTGCACATCCATTTCGTCTACGGCTTTGCCAATAACCTCATCGTCGAGTTCGTCGAAATTGATCACTACCTTCCAAGGCGAAACTTCTGAGGGTCGTAGAAAGTAAACTGAATTGTCGAGTGACCGACGTATTTCATTTGGTTCATAGCGACCGTCCACAAACATCGCTATGAGCACATGATCGTTAAGTAAACCGTCCTCAAGATCAATTTCTTTAAACTTTGTATCCGCTACTACGAGTGGATCAACTTCTTCCGCATCGGTCTTCCCTCTGGAGCGAATTGCTGCGTTTAGTCTGGCATTTTTTCGATTTCTCAAGTTAGTTTCAGACAAATTTCCCGTACGCATTTCTATGTTGAATGCGGAAAACAATTTAACTAGGTGCCTCATCGCCGGTTCATGTGCCAAATGTTCCATGGTCAGGGCGCGATGTAACCGGTCAAGATCTTCAATTAGATGTCGAAGAATTCGTAGAGATCTTTCCCTCGATTCCGCAAATATGCCGAGAATGGTATCTTGATGGGTTCTAACAAATGTTGCGCCAGACGTGCTTTTTAATCCCGTAACGAAACTCTCGAACGCGAGATTGATCTGAGGTTCGATTCGGATCGCCTGGCCGAACGTCTTTTCCCTCATGCTGAGAAAACCATTTGCCAGCTTCTCGTCGTGGGCGATTACAATTACCTGAAACCCTTGCTGCTCAACGTAGAAGTTGATACCTCCAAGTACATCGGCCAATTGGAGGTTGCTTCTCTCGAGATCATCAAATATCAGCGCGCGTTCTGGTTTAAGTTCCCGACGAAACAAGGCATTAAATGCTCCGGGAGCTGCTCCTCCCAGTGCGAATATTCCGCCTACATCCTTTGACGTTTCGCCGACCCAATTGAAGAATTTACCGGCTTTGTCGAGCGTTGGAAAAGCTGCTGCGAGCACTTCCGCGTGAAGCTGTTCAACTGATTGGATGCCAAACAGACTAACGTAGTAATACTTCTCGGCAGATAGAGAGTTTGTAACCTGAAATGTTTTTCCAGTGCCCCATTCTCCGGTGACCAAAACCGCGTAACCGGGACGGTCCAACGAAATGTAATATTGCAAATAATCTTGCAGGTGGGATTTGGAAATAGAATCTATTTGAGATGCAGCGGCGCTCTGCAGAATTGTTGCAATTTTCTCTGGGCCGATCAAAAGAGCCTTTCTAATTTTTGACAAGAACCTTAACATTTGCAGCCATTAGCAGAGGGATACCCGCGGCCTACTGTTTGGGAGAGAGGACCTCCCTGAGAATTATCATAACTTTCTCTTGAACTCCATCTGTCGTTACCTCGCGTAGGCCAACTCCCCAAGGCGGAGCGACGTAGAGGTTGACCCGATGGCTTGCTCAGCTTCTACAATCACTTGGTCTGATTCCGGCGTAAGCCCGAAACTGACCTGCGAAGGTGCAGAACCGTCCGGTTTCCAGCGAATGGTCGCGGGTCCAGTTTTTGTGTAGAAACCATTGCTCATCGCGTCTGGAGATTTTGATACGGAGGATTCGACGTTTCTCGCCCTTAGAATTGCGTGGATTTCATTAAGAGCAGGCAAGATCACTTGGTCGCGTATTTGTACGAATGAGTTGTTTAAGCGGTGCCGTTCGTCTCGACGTTGTGCTAATTCCTTTTCGTGCGCCACCTTGGCTGCGTTATTGTCGAACAATAATTTTCCAATTCTTCGTTAAACTTCCCAGCCATGACGATGTTCTCCTCTTTCATGCAACAAACCTATTTGGGCTGGACAAAGGTGTGGCAGCGCGCCAGCTAAGTTATTGATTTGTGTTGATGAAAGTTCCTGCCACACCCTATGGCAAGTAACTGATATCCCTCACGAAATCCCTTCCGGGCGAGGCCTCCATTTTGTAACCGAGCCGTCCGAATGTGTAGGTGTCATGCCATCTCCCGTATCATTAAGGCACCTAAACTAGATAAAGGCGAACAGCTTGCGATGTTGTTGCTAATCGGCGGATGGGGCCTCGCATAGAAAATTAGCGATTGCCTGTCACATTAGCTACCGTTTCAAGCTAGCTGCAGTCACATTGGTTCTCGTTGAGCGGATCGCTCCATTGTAAAACGGCTTACGATTGGTCATTGTTCTTGAAGCGCACGCCAGCGCCTCCGCCATTTTCCGGGATAAATTCAATTCCAGCATTTTCAAGGGCAATCTGAATTAGTTTTAGGTTTGCTGTCGTAATTGAGGGCAATCCATCGTCCTCTTCTGCACGTCGTATTGTAGAGACACCTACACTAGCTGAATCTGCTAGTCTTTTAGCGGTCCATCGAACTAAAGCTCTTGCCGCACGGATTTGCGCTCCCGTTATTTTTCTCATAATTGTCATTTTCTGGTTGAACTTTTCTAGTTCATATGGCACTTAAACACTCACACCGGCTGCACCCAGTGTTCGAGCACTGGATGCAGCCTAACCACTACCAAGCTGTAAGGAGCTCGGATCATGGCTGATTCCGACAATAGCAGAACTTTGCCTCCGGTCACGCGGAGAGATTTCCATTTGGTGCTGGCGGCGTCTTTACCCACATATCCGCACCTTGCTGCCGGGATTACCGCACCGGCAGAGGCTTGCGATGACGATCCGGCGGTCATGACGTGGCGCGAATGGTGCGCTGCACGGCTGGACGCAAGTAAATCGTGCCGGCGCCAGCAGAAGCTTGAAGCGAAACTCATCTCAATGGCCGGTTCGCGGCAGAGTGCACCCGATGCCTGGAAGGCTAGCGATGAGAAGCTAGGGTACAGCAGAGCCCTCGACCGGGAGCGGAAGGCATTTATCGCTGAGAACAGAGTTGCAGAGATCCTGTGGTACACACCGGCCCAAACAATCATGGGCGCAACTGCCAAGTTGCACGCCATCGTCGACAAGTGGCAGCCTGATGCTGCCTGCGACGAATATCCCTGGCTGCAAATCCGCGCTGTCATTGCCGACCTTTTGAAGATCGACGCGCAAATGTCGCTTCAGAGAAACGGGCGTGATCAGGTGTCGCCGCCGGGAAGGCGAAGAGCGGCCGGGGGTGGTTAGCATGTCCCCCGCGGCCGGCAACAGTCATTTCGTCCGGCGGAGCAAAACGTATGGGTTTCTTCATCGTCATAGCCCTTTCAACCCGGTCAATGCGGGCGCCTTCTTCAGTTTCCGAATAACGCATTGTCCGTCTTCACAAAGGGAGTGATTCCGTACTGAAGCGTATTCATCTACAGAGAATACTCTTCAAAAATATCAAAGCAACGGCCCGGTATCGCGCCGACATGTGGTGGAAGCCCTTCCGCCGCAGTGGGCCAACTGCGTTCAGAATCTTAAAAAAGAGGGAACTTATAATGAAATCAGGAAACCCGTTTCGTTCATGTCTTTTGTCGGCCCTGCTGATTGTGATCCTGTCGTGGATCAGTTTTTCCGGGGCGGCACGGGCACAGGAAGGACTTCGGATCGCGACATCGTACAAGTTGATGACGCTTGATCCGCATTACGCCAACCTCAACGAGAATACCTCGCTGCTCTCCCATATCTACGAGCGGCTCGTCTATCAAGACGAGCATCTGGACCTGAAGCCTGGCCTTGCCGTCTCATGGGCTGCGACATCCGAAACGCGGTGGCAGTTCAAGCTGCGGGACAATGTGCGCTTTCATGACGGATCGCCGTTTACGGCGGATGATGTCGTGTACACGATCGAACGCATCCGGGACTTCGTAAAATCGCCGAGTGGCGGCTTTCGCTCCTATGTCAGCGCAATCAAGTCGGTGTCAGTGCCCGATCCCTTGACTGTCGTCATCGATACCAACGGCAGCGTTCCCAATCTGCCGCTGTCCTTTTCCTCGATCTTCATCATGCACCGGCCGGGGCCGGGGTTTCAGACGACGGAGGAACTCAATGCCGGCGGCGCTTCCTCAGGCGCGGGCGCTCCCGTCGGTACGGGCGCACCCGTCGGTACGGGCGCACCCGTCGGCACGGGGCCATACAGGTTCGCAAGCTGGAGTTCCGGGGAGATGCTCAAGCTTGAGAGAAACAATGACTACTGGGGCGACAGGCCTGCCTGGCCAGAAGTCACGTTCAGGATTATTGAAAGCCCCGCTGCCCGTGTTGCTGCCCTGACCACCGGCGATGTCGATGTTGCCGACGCCATTCCGGCCCGCGATGTGGCATCCTTGAAACAGCGCGGCGCCAGAATTGCGAGCGTCGGTGCAGCCCGCATCAATTTCCTCCAGTTCGATGTGGAAAGAAACACACTCCCCGGCGTGACAGGCAAAACGGGAGAGCAGATACCCAATCCCTTCAGGAAACCGTTGGTGCGGCGTGCGCTTGCCATGGCGACGGACCGGGGTGTTCTCGTCGACAAGATTCTTGCCGGTTACGGCACCGCTGCAGCACAGGTTTTTCCGAACGGGCTTCCCGGCACCTCCGCCAATCTGAAGCCCGAAGCTCCAGATTATGACAAGGCCAAAGCCCTTCTGGCTGAAGCCGGCTTTCCCGACGGTTTCAGCGTTGTTCTGGCAGGTCCCGCGGGCCGTTATCCGGGTGACGGCGAGAGCATCCAGGCAATCGCCCAAAGCTGGGCCCGTATCGGGGTGGCCGTCCGGCCCGCTGCCTCCCCCTTTTCTGTTTTCAACACCAAGCGTGCCGCCGGCGATTATGGGCTCTGGTATGGTGGCACCTCCGGCGAGGCGGTCGATGTCATCCTTCACGCACTCCTTGCTTCACCAGGTCCGCAGACCGGCAGCGGCGCCTTGAATTTCGGGCATTATCGTAACCCGGCTTTTGACCAGATGCTGGCAAAGGCGCAAAGCACTCCGGAAGGCCCCGCGCGCAACAAGGCCCTTGCCGAGGCGACGGATCTGGTGATGGCCGACCAACCCATCATCCCGCTCTATCACTTCCACCATATTGTCGGTTACGGCAAGCGGGTTGCCTCCTATGCGATGCATCCCCGCGGCTGGACGACCGCCATGCAGACATCTGCCGTGACGGAGTAAGCGATCATGGCCCTCATTTCAGCTGCCCTGGGAAGGTTGTCGCAAGCCATCCTTCTTCTCTTCGCCATGTCGGTGATCGGCTTCCTTGGCATTCACAGTGTCGGCAACCCGGTCTTCAACATCGTCAACATCGAAACGGCGACGCCCGAGGATATCCGCAATGCCACGATCGCGCTTGGACTGGATCAACCGATCTGGCACCAATACGGCGTGTTCATCGGCAATGTGGTACGGGGGAATTTCGGGACCTCGTATATCTATCATATGCCGGCCTTCGCGCTTGTCATCAGCAAGCTGCCCGCAACGCTCGAGCTTGCCTGTGTCGCAATGCTCATTGCAGCACCCATCGGCATTGGTCTGGGGCTTCTCGCCGGCAGGCAAAGCGGAACCGTATTCGATCGGATTGTTCTCAAGTCCAGTGTGTTTGCCCTAAGCATCCCGTCTTTCTGGCTCGCCATGATGCTGATCCTTGGCGGCGCTGTCCTGACCGGATGGTTTCCGTCCGGCGGCAGAGGCGCGACGGTTGGTTTGCTCGGGCAGGAGTGGAGTATCCTCACCCGCAATGGGGTCTGGCATATTGTCCTTCCCGCTTTGGCGCTTGCCATTCCCAATATCGCACTGATCGCGCGGCTTTCGCGCTCGGGCACGATTGAAGTTGAAAGTCTCGACTTCACCCGGTTTTGCCGTGCCAAGGGACTTTCCTCCAGGCGAATACTGCTTCGCCATACCCTTCCGAACATCAGCGTGCCGATTGTGACGATCATCGGCCTGCAGTTCGGCGGCATGCTGGCCTTTGCGGTCGTGGTGGAATCGATTTTCGCGTGGCCGGGTATCGGCAAACTCCTGATCGACTCCATCCAGCTCCTCGACCGGCCGGTGGTGATGGCGACGCTGACGTTCATTTCGGTGATTTTCGTCGCGCTCAATGCCTTTGTCGATCTCTTTCATGCCGTGCTCGATCCGCGCGTGCGCCTGTCCTCATAAAGGTGAAGTCCCATGAAAACCGAAATCCTTCCGGCCCTGAAAAGGCACCGCTGTCGTGAAGTCCTGACCATTCCCATGATCGTGCTTGCAGCCTATATCGTGCTTGCAATTGTCGCACCGGTCATCGCGCCGCAAAACCCCTATGATCCGCTGCAGATCTATGGATGGGAAGCCTCGTCTGCTCCGGGCACGCCCGGCACCGGCGGCTATCTCTATCTGCTGGGAACGGACGGGCTGGGACGAGACATCCTCAGCACCATAGTTTATGGCTTGCGCATCAGCCTGGTGGTTTCAGTCACAAGCGCTGCCATTGCCGCCCTGATCGGACTGACAGCCGGCGTCAGCGCTGCCTGGTTCGGGAGCTGGGTCGATATCGCCATCATGCGACTGGTCGATCTTCAGCTCAGCCTTCCGACCATTCTGGTCGCCCTGGTCGCCATTGTCACGCTCGGCCCCGGGATCGACCGGATCATCCTGGCCCTGATCATCGCGCAATGGGCAACCTATGCCAGACTGGCGCGCAGCGTCGCATTGAGCGAGACGAACAAGTCCTACATGGATGCCGCCCGCCTCATGCGGCTGCCAACGTCGAGGATTATCTTTCGCCACCTTTTGCCCAACAGCATTGCACCGGCTGTGACCCTCATTCCCATCGAGATCGGTCATGCAGTCGCGCTTGAAGCGACACTGTCCTTTCTTGGCCTCGGCGTTCCGATCGACAAGCCTTCGCTCGGCTCGGCCGTCGCAAACGGGTTCCAGTACCTTTTGACCGGACAATACTGGACCAGCCTCTTTCCCGGTCTCGCGCTGTTCGGCCTGATCGCCAGCATCAACCTCGTCGGAGAAGATTTTCGGCGCCGTCTTGATCCAAGGAGCCGCCCGTTATGACATTTGAGAGCCGAACAGCACCTCTTCTTCAGGTGAAGAACCTTAATCTGCGCTATTCTTCTGCGCCCGGACCCGTGACGATCCTGCAGGATGTGAGTTTCGAACTCGGGCGCGGCGAAATCGTCGGCATCATCGGCGAGTCGGGTGCCGGAAAGTCGACCCTCGGCAACGCCATTCTCGGTCTGCTTGCTCCCGGGTTCCAGCGGGTGTCGGGATCGATCGAACTGGATGGCAGGCCAATCAATGCCATGCAAGGGAAGGGCGACACCATGGCAGGAGGTGGCGATGCCATCAGGGGCCGCAGGATATCCGCCATCTTCCAGGACCACACTGCCTCACTCGATCCCTTGATGAGCGTCGGCGCACAGGTGCAGGAAACGATCCTGGCAATCAACGCTTCTGTTTCGAGAAGGCAGGCACGCGCCCGGGCTATCGAGCTCATGGCCCGCGTCGGGATCCCGGAGCCTGAGCGCCGATACGGCAATTATCCGCATCAATTCTCCGGCGGACAAAGACAGCGCGCTGTCATCGCTGTCGCGCTGGCGGGATCTGCCGACATCATCATCGCCGACGAGCCGACCTCGGCACTTGATGCCACAGTACAGAAGCAGATTTTGAAGCTCCTGCGAACTCTCGTCGATGACACCGGTATTTCCATCGTCCTCGTCACCCATGACATGGGCGTGGTGTCGGAGATCACCGACCGGGTGCTCGTCATGAGAAAGGGCAGGGTGGTCGAACAGGATCGCACTTCGGTCATTCTTGATGCACCCGCAAATGATTATACGCGTTCTCTGCTTGCCGCAGTTCCGCGATTGCGGATTTCGGCGGCTGCCGGCAACGGTCCAGAGAACGGCAACAGGTCCATTTCCACCAATGCAGGCGCGGACAACACCATGCTTCTCGTGGCAAAGGGTGTTTCCAAAACCTTCAGTCGCCAAGGGTTCGCGTGGGGCCTGTCCCGCAACAAGGCAAGTTTCGCATTGCGCAATGTCAGTATTGAGCTGCCGCGTGGCGCGATCACCGGCATTGTCGGCGAGAGCGGAAGCGGCAAGACGACGATCGGCCGGATCATCGCCGGTCTCGATACGGCGCCGGCAGGGACGGTCACGATCGGCAAAGACGCATTCGATGTTTCGAAACGAGGCGGCCGCAACGGCCTTCTTGGCCGGGTTCAGATGATTTTCCAGGACCCTTCGGTGTCGCTCAATCCGAGGATGAGTGCCGGCGAGACATTGCGCGAGGCCATTCGCTTCGGTGCACGCCCCGGTCCCGAAGACGAGCCCGCCGACGCTGCCACCATGATGGACCGGCTCGGTCTGGCCCGCAGCTTGCTTTCCCGTTCTCCCCATCAGCTCTCGGGCGGCCAGAAGCAGCGCATCTGTATTGCGCGGGCGCTGCTGGCACGCCCGCAGATCATCATCGCGGACGAGCCGACCTCGGCGCTTGACGTGTCCGTACAGGCCGAAATCATCGAGCTTTTGAAGGACACCATAACAGCGCAGCACATGACGATGGTCTTTATCTCCCATGATCTTGCCGTCGTGCAGCAGCTGTGCAGCTGCGTCTACATCTTCAAGGACGGGCAGGTTGTGGACTCCGGATCCTCCGACTTCGTCTTCACACAATCCACACATCCCTACACACGCACCCTCATCGACGCCCGGCCCGCCCGGTTCACCTGTTGAGGGACAAGGAAACATGCATCGACAGAACGTTCCCACACCCGCGTTGCGGATATCAAAACAACACTCCACGAAGGCAACTCATGAATGACAGGTTCACATTGGCCCTTACAGGCCAGTCGCTTATAAAACACGATATTCGCAGTCTCGGCACCCCGGCATTTGATGAGGTCCGGCAACTGCTGCATCACGCAGATCTTTCATTTACCAATTTCGAGGGGACGATCCTTGGAAGCCATGGCGGCTGGCCTTTGAAAGGGTCATTCTTTGGCTGCAGCGACGCCGTCGTTCTCGATGCTTTGCAGGCAACCGGTTTCGGCGGGCTTTCGCTTTCCAACAATCACGCTTTCGACCTTGGCCCTTCCGGTGTGCTTTCAACCCTCGAAGAAGTGGAGAAGCGCGGCTTTCTCCATGCCGGCCTCGGACGCAACCAGAGCGAGGCGTCGCGGGCAGGAAGGGCGACGATCCGGGGAAGATCTGTTGCCATCGTCGCGATGGATGGCGGGCCAGGTCCAGATTTCATGTATGCAGCCAATGCCGGCAAAAATCGACCGGAAAGGCCCGGTGTCAACAGGCTCGGTCTGTCACAGATCATCGAGCTCGATCACAAAGCCTTTGACCAGATGCGGGTCGTCAGGGAAAAAGTCGGCTATACGGCGATCGACCTTACCAATGACAGTCAGCCTGATGATCCACCCTTTGTAGACCCGCATGAGGAGATCGGACTTGGCCGTGCAATCTTCAAACGGGCGCCAAGGTGTGGCAGGAGCGTTAAAATCGATGAAGACGATCTGGCCCGCAACCTTGCGGCAATAAATTCCGCTGCAAGCGATGGATGCCTTGTCATGGCCTATCTGCACCATCATCACTGGGCCTCAAACTGGTATCAGGTACCGGACTGGGTCGGCGCCGTTGCCAGACAATGTATTGACGCAGGCGCTGCCATGTTCGTCAGCCATGGCGCGCCCGTGCTGCAACCGGTGGAAATCTATCGCCAGCGCCCGATTTTCTACAGCCTTGGCAATTTCATCTTCCATGTCAGGTCAGAAACGACCGCGTGGCATGCACCCGAGGTCTGGGAGAGTGTTGTTGGCCTGTGCGCCTACGGAGACGACAACTCGCTGATCGACATCCGGTTTTATCCCATTGTGATCGGTGGAGAAGACAGCCTTGGCGGTCACTCACTCGAGGGCCGATTGGTTCCTCACCTTGCGACGGGAGCAAGCGCGACACGAATCCTGCAGCGGTTCAAGCGCCAATCGGCAGATATGGGCGCCGAGATCGACCTTGCTGACGGGATCGGCATCCTGCGCGTCTGAGCAGGGCGGGATAGCAGCCTGCCTGAAAGGATCAATCGTAAGCTGCCTGAACAGACCTTGAGATTTCCATAGGCTGGCAAGGAGAGGGACAAGAGAACCACGGATGCCCGAAGACAACTGCCTGCCAAACATCATCTCGATCACACCAGCAGAGAGAATTAAATGCCCCCCACCCGACAAACAACAGGCGTCCGCGATGAACTTGTCAGCCGCTTCTTCCGGTATGTAGCGATAGAAAGCCAGAGCAATGCTGCTTCACCCGATCTGCCATCGTCTCCGGGCCAGCTTGAACTGGCCAGACTGCTTGCCCGTGAGATGCGCAATCTCGGCCTTGAGGAGGTCATCGTCGATGAGCACGCCATCGTCACAGGGGTGAAACGCGGTAACTGCCCGGCCGCACCGCCTGTCGGCTTCATCGCCCATCTCGATACCGTCGATGTCGGTCTTTCTCCGGTTATCCGCCCGCAGATCAAGCGTTTCGAAGGATCGGACCTTTGTCTCAATCCCGGGCAGGACATCTGGTTGCGTGTCGGCGAACATCCGGAGATTCTTCCCTGGAAGGATGAGGACATTATTGTCAGCGATGGAACAAGCGTCCTTGGTGCCGATAACAAGGCAGCTATCGCGGTTCTTATGACCCTGGTGGCACGGCTGGAGCCGTCAAAGCGCCACGGAGACATTTTTGTCGCCTTTGTTCCCGATGAAGAAATTGGATTGCGCGGTGCGAGCGCGCTCGATCTTGATCGATTCCGATGCGATTTCGCCTACACAATTGATTGCTGCGCCCTCGGCGAAGTGGTCGTCGAGAATTTCAATGCCGCATCAGCCGATATTGTCTTTACCGGTGTCACCGCGCATCCAATGTCGGCAAAAGGCGTTCTCGTCAATCCGCTGCTGATGGCTCTCGATTTCATCTCTCATTTTGATCGCAACGAAACACCTGAATGCACACAAGGCCGCGAAGGCTATTACTGGTTCAAGGATATCGTCGCCAATGAACAAGAAGCGCACCTGAAAGTTATGATCCGTGATTTTGACAAGCAAGAATTCGAGCGGCGCAAACGGCGCATCGGCAACATCGCCGAAAAGATAAGATCACAGTACACTTCCGGATTGGTGCAGCTTAATGTCGTTGACACCTACCATAACATCGCTGATCACCTGCATGCAGACCCTCGCCCGGCACAATTGCTCTTTCGCGCACTCGAAAATCTCGGGATTGAAAAAAAGCTTGTACCGATGCGTGGAGGAACCGACGGGGCGGCGCTGTCAGCCCATGGTCTGCCAACCCCCAACTTTTTCACCGGCGCCTGTAATTTCCATTCGCGCTTCGAATTTCTGCCCGTTCCAGCGTTCGAACAATCCTACAAGACCGCTCTCATGCTGTGTACCCTCGCAGCAGAAGAGGGCAGCAGACACTCGGTCTCCAAAGCGTTGATAGGCGAGGTTCATGATTAAGCACGATGATCGGAGTTTCTCTGAAACAGCGGTGAGTTTACACGCGTTGGAATCATACATCGGAGGATGGATTGAATTCCGATTTGGCTGTCTTGCTGGCAGCGGAACGGTGCCTGGAAACGAGGAGCTCGAATGTTTCCACCTCAAGGATTTTTGCGATGCCGTCCACCATATCGATGGTCGGGCTGTAAACGCATCTTTCCAGGGAACTGATGTAAGTGCGATGGATGTTTGCACGGTGCGCGAGTTCCTCTTGCGAAAGCCCCCTGGCGTGTCGCAGCGTCCTGAGATTGAGCGCAAAGATCTCTCGAATATCCATGATCCGGAGTCATGCGCGTTGCAGTGCATTCAGCTACAGAGTATACTCTGCAATCGGTATCGCCCGCCGCTGCGTGGGCCTCGTCTTCGCAAACGGCGAACTCGTTCAATGGTTGAGCACGAAGTTCTAATGGGGAATCGACACCGATGGACGGAAACGAGAGACCTGGAAACCTGCGAACTCGGCACATCATACTGACGCGATCATGTTGAAGATCATGAGTGACGCTGTATGCATTGAAGTGTTACATATGTTTGGTACACGATTCAGAGGTTCCGTTGATCCAGCTTCCGTACAACGTTGCTGGCCAAACAAATCAAGATCAAAACTGGCGAGATACGCGTGAAACCAAAATCCAATAATCAAACAAGTATCAATTTTGACCGCACAAGCCTTACATCAATGAGCAAGGTTGAATTGGAGCTCTGCGTTATCGACGCCATTCGCGAACATCGGCGCCTGTTGGAGTCCGATCAGATCATCTATGAAGAATGGGAAAGAGCCAGGGCTAACCCCCAGGTATCCACGGAGCAGATAGAAAGACTTGCTGCAGAATGTCTTTCGCGTCAGGAAAGAACCGCTGCTCAACAAAATCACTTGTCCGAACTCCTCGATCTGTTGGGATATATACCGAAGGTGCCGGAGGAGGGGCCTGAAGAAGTCAATCGGGTTCAAGAATACCCATGTCTTTCGCAAGCGCGATTGCGTGATTGAGATTGGTCGCTTCAAGCTTTGCGCGCACATTATCGAGATAATATTGAACCGTACGATGCCGCTTGTTTGTCAGTTCGGCAATGTCCGGCATATATTTGCCTTCCGCCGACCATTTGAGACAGACGAGTTCCATTGGTGAGAGCAGAAGCTTCGGCATACTGAGGGGACGCTGCGCCACTGTGCGCCAGCGATGGTGGATATAGAGCACCGCCCGTTCTGCCCTCCTCGGGTCGCCGAGAATGGTTGCATCGCAATGCGGCTGAGAGGAAGCGAAGGTGAGCATGAGGGTGGAACCGTAGCTGCCTTCAACCGGAATTGTAATGCCAGATCGAATATCAAACATGAGCGCCTGGGAGCGAAACTGTTTTTCTTCCCTCGACAGATCGCCGCGAGGCCAGGCGTCTGCCGACCATGCAAAGGGTTTCATGTGCCGTTTGGCTGTCGTTACAACCGGATCGATACGGGAATATCGATTTGTAAAATAAATTGACTGCCATTCCGCAGGATAGGAATTGAAAGTCTTGATTTCTGTTCCGGCCGTTTGAAGATAGGCGAAACGCTCGAACCCGCACGCAATCGTGAAACGCTTCATTGCGCTTTCAATCATGCGTTCGTCGATAGCGACATCGAGCGTGTCAATGAGCGATTGAAGTTGTCCGTCCAAACCTAGGGTCTCCTTTTGGCATTGCAGATCTTTGGCGCCAGCCGGGAACAAATCGAGTGCTGATAGTAAAGATAATCGATGCGCCCAAGGTTAATCAAGCCGCTCCAGGTTGCGATTTGATACCTCCTTCACAAAAATTGTGGGTATGGCGCGCGCGCATATAAAGGTTCGGATATTCCAGGTTTAAGGTGCGACTGTTCAAGCAAACCCGGCGACATGGCACCGGCAGTCGATACTCAAGACGGGCTCCGGCTATGCCTTGGCCCTCTCAGTTTTAATTCGCTGACGCATGGAGCCCCCCACCAAAGACATCGCACGTACACTCCGATCAGGTTTCTCGCGATGCCGTTTATGCCTCCGGTTGCAGCGATCGGTTTCGGACACCACCCCTGCTGCCGCTGACGCAAATGACGCCGTGAAGTTGGTCGCTCCGGCCAGTTTACTGACTTGCATTAGCATGCAGCATGAGAGGTGCAACGCATGCGTCGACAGAGATTGAATATTTCCCCGGCTGCCTCTGTACCAACATCGACCATTCCCATAAGATGAAATCACAAGGAACGGGTCGAGGTCATATGATGACTGAAGTAAAATCGGATATACGCGGGCAGATGCTGAACATGAAGCGAAGCGGCGGGCGCCCTTCCTTGTCCTTTCAGGTCGCCGATGCGATACGGGGACAAATCGAGGCCGGCTACTATGCCCCCGGTGACAAATTGCCGACCGAGCCGGCGCTGATTGAGAAATTCGGTTTCAGCCGGACAGTGATACGCGAGGCGATCGCGGCGCTGCGCGCCGACGGCCTGGTGGAATCCCGGCATGGGTCGGGCGTGTTCGTGATCGGGCCGCGCCAGAGTGATCCGGGCCTGCGTCTGTTCACAGAGGAAACAAGCAAGATTTCCGACATTATCGAGGAGCTGGAACTTCGTATCGGCATCGAGGTGGAGGCTGCTGCGCTCGCCGCAGTGCGCAGTTCTCCGGCGCAGGAGGCCGAGATTCAATCGCAGGTCAACATCTTTGCGGGACTCGTCGCAGAAGGCAGGCCAACGGATGAAGCCGACTTCCAGTTCCATATGGCGATTGCAGCGGCCACGAACAACGCACGGTTCCGCACATTTCTGGAGCATATCGGCCGGCGCATGATCCCCCGCGTGAAGTTTCGCACCGTTATGGGCGGCGTCGATCCTTTGCCCAGCAGGGACGGACCTATCCTTGATGAGCACCGCAAAATCGCCGAGGCAATCATGGCGCGAGATCCGGATCGGGCGCGGGAGGCCATGCGCCGCCATCTCGTTACAGGCATCAAGCGCTATCGTTCGCTCACGCCATGGCAAAATGAACAAAAAGAAGATGAGTCTGGTTGACTCATCTTAAAAGTCATCATATGACTTCCTGCAGAATGCATCTGTTGGGAGGAAATAGAGTGTCGCCTGAAGAAATTAAGTCGCGAGTCGGTTCAGGGCTTTTGTCTTTCCCCGTCACACACTTCACATCGGACTACCACCTCAATCTGGACAGTTTCCAACGGCACGTTGAATGGCTGTCGGGTTTTGAAGCTGCTGCCCTGTTTGCAGCCGGAGGGACCGGTGAGTTTTTCTCGCTTTCACCGGCCGAGGTCGGACAGGTCACGCGTGCAGCAAAGGAAGTGTCGGGCGAGGTTCCGATCATCGCCGGGTGCGGCTATGGCATGTCACTTGCCCATGAGACGGCCAGGATCGTCGAAGGCGCAGGCGCAGACGGGATTCTCCTCCTGCCACACTATCTGACTGAAGCGCCGCAGGAGGGCATCTTCGCGCATGTCAAAGCAGTCTGCGATGCAACCGGCCTTGGCGTCATTCTATACAACCGCGCCAATTCGGTGGCCAATGCCGATACGGTGGCGCGCCTGGCAGATGCCTGTCCCAACCTGATCGGGTTCAAGGACGGAACCGGCAAAGTGGACCTAGTGCGTCATGTCACGGCCAAGCTGGGTGACCGGCTCTGCTATATTGGCGGCATGCCGACCCATGAGCTCTTCGCAGAAGGTTTCAACGGGGTCGGCGTAACGACCTATTCCTCCGCGGTTTTCAATTTCGTCCCGAAACTCGCACAGCGCTTTTATCGCGCGATGCGCGCGGGCGACAGGGCCGTCATGGAAGAGATACTTAGCAGTTTCTTTTTTCCTTTTGCAGCCTTGCGCGACCGCAAGGCCGGGTACCCGGTTTCCATCATCAAGGCCGGCGTCGATCTCGTCGGCTATGGACCCGGTCCCGTACGCCCGCCGCTGATCGACCTCGATGGCGAGGAACGGGAAATACTGCGCCAACTGATTGCCGCCGCGGGCGGCTGACCGGCAAGTTCGGTCGGCGCCCGGAGACGGTGCCCCGATCCTGATATCGTCATCGTTTCATCTGGGAGGAATGTAATGAAAAAGACATCTATTCGCATTATCGCAGGAGCACTGGCAATTGCCGGCTGGGCCGGCCCTGCGGCGGCGCAAAATGGCGCTCAGATCAATATCGTTCTGCCTGAACAACCGGCAAATCTTGAACCATGCGGCACCATTATCACCAATGTCGGCCAGATCTTGAGCCGTAATGTTGTCGAGCCGCTGACCATCATCGATCCAGCCAGCGGTCAGCCGGTCGCCAGTCTGGCAACACAATGGACGCAGGTCGATCCCAATACGTGGAGATTCAAGCTGCGCGAGGGCGTGACGTTTCACGACGGCGCCCCCTTCAACGCCCGGGCCGTCAAGTTTTCCATCGAACGGATGACCAGCGGCAAGGTCACGTGCAGCAATATTGCCAAGTTTGGCGACGCCAGGCTTACCGTCACTGCAATCGATGACCTGACCGTTGAAATCAAGTCTGACACGCCTCAGCCCATCTTGCCGACCCTGCTCAGCGTGATCATGGTTGTCTCTCCAAACACACCGGCGGACAAGGCGGTAAACGACCCCGTCGGTACCGGTCCTTTCAAGCTCTCCAGCTTTACGTCCCAGACCGTCGTACTGGAGTCATTTGACGGCTACTGGGGCAAGAAACCGGCCATTGCCAAAGCAAGCTATGTCTGGCGTCCCGAATCGTCCATCCGTGCGGCGATGGTTCAGACGGGCGAGGCCGATCTGACACCGTCCATCGCGATCCAGGATGCAACAAATCCGGATACCGATTTCGCCTATCTGAACTCGGAGACCACGGCGATCCGCATTGATGCAGGCTTCGCCCCGCTTGATGACGTTCGTATCCGCAAGGCGCTCAACCTGGCCATCGACTGGGAAGGCCTGTCCCAGCTCTTCGGCAAGGATGCGCAGCGCGCCTCGCAAATGGTCGTCAAGGGCATCAATGGTCACAATGATGCCCTTGCGGCCTGGACCTTCGATGCAGCAAAGGCCCGCGAGCTGATTGCCGAAGCCAGGGCAGCCGGTGTTCCGGTCGATACCGAAATCGAGCTGATCGGGCGCAACGGCATCTATCCGAACGGCTCGGAAGCCATGGAAGCAATGATGGCGATGTGGCAGGATGTCGGACTGAATGTGAAACTGACAATGCTCGACGTGAATGACTGGTTGCGTTATCTGCAAAAGCCCTTCCCGGAAGGGCGCGGCCCCAATCTCCTGCAGATGATGCACGACAACAACAAGGGCGACGCTGCTTTCACGATTCCGATTTTCTATACCTCGGTCGGCAGCTATTCGACCATGAACAATCCAGAGCTCGACAAGGATGTGGCAGATGCTATGGCTGCGACGGGTGACGACCGGACAGCAAGGTTCAAGGCAATCTTTTCCAAGGTTCACGACAACCTGGCTGTCGATATCCCGATGTTCCACATGATCGGTTACACCAGGGTGGGAACAAGGCTGGACTGGAAGCCGGACATCACCACCAACAGTGAAATACCGCTTGCCAATATCGGCCTGAGGAACTGACCCATTCCGATGCCGGGACCATGCGGGCGCGGTTTTCGCGCTCGTTCCCACTCCAGATGAATCCAGAGGCTTCGTATGATGTTAGGCTATATGGGCAGGCGCGCCTATCACAGCACCATTTCAGTAATTGGGCTTCTGACGCTTGTCTTCTTCCTCACGCGTTTGACCGGGGATCCGTCGGCGCTCTATCTCCCGCTGGACTCAAGCATTGAGGCGCGCGAGGCGTTTGCACGCCTCAATGGCCTCGACCAGCCCATCCATACACAATTCCTGCACTATCTGCGCAACCTCCTTTCTTTGGATTTCGGACAATCCCTGCGCCAGAACCGCTCGGCCATAGAGGTGGCACTGGAGGCGTTCCCGGCTACCTTGAAGCTCGCAATTCTTGCCATGACGCTCTCTACGGTTCTTGCCGTGATTGTTGGTGCGCTGGCCGCGGCGCGCCCCGGAAGCCTGTTCGACCGCGTAGCCGGACTGGTTTCGCTCACCGGCGCCAGCATGCCCGATTTCTGGATCGCGATTGTCGGGATTCTCGTTTTTTCCGTTGGCCTTGGTATGCTGCCGACCTCCGGTACCGGTACGGCCCTGCACTGGATCATGCCGATCATCGTGCTCATGCTTCGCCCGTTCGGTCTTCTGGTCCAGGTGGTGCGCGGCACAATGATCTCGGCACTTGCTGCCCCCTATATCAAAACGGCTCACGCTAAGGGGATAAAGCGACGGCGCATCATCTTTGGACACGCATTGCGCAATTCCCTGCTGCCCGTCATTACCGTTGCCGGCGATCTTGCCACCGGTCTCATTAACGGCGCGGTGGTGGTCGAGACAATTTTTGGCTGGCCCGGCATCGGCAAACTGATGATCGACTCGATCATTCAGCGCGATTTTGCTGTGGTCCAGTCGACAATTCTGGTCACTGCCATTGCCATCTTTATCGTCAATATCGCGATCGACCTTCTCTACGTCGCTCTCGATCCGCGCATTCGCTACTGAGGAGCTCGATATGGCCGACGTGACGATGCCGCTGCCGAAACTGCCTGGAAATCTGCGTCAGCTGGCAATTTACCTCAGGCGCGACAAGCTTGCACTGTGCGCAGCGCTCTTCCTGATCCTGCTGATTGCCTGCGTGGCCCTCGGACCCCTGCTTGTCGGCGAATCGGCAAGCAGACTGGGCCTGAGGCAGCGCAATCTGCCGCCCTTTTCTCTCGATCACGGATTCATCTATTTTCTCGGTGCGGATACGCTTGGCCGGCCGATCCTGACGCGTTTGATCGTGGGTTCACAGAACACGCTTGGAATCGCGGCTGCTGCCGTGTTCTTCTCGATGTCTGTCGGCGGCGCGCTGGGACTCGTGGCCGGTTATTCGGAACGCTGGTACTGCCACGCCATACTGCGTCTGGCGGACGTCATTATGAGTTTTCCCTCATTGCTGCTTGCGCTGATCGTTCTTTATACGCTCGGCCCCAGCATGATGAACCTTGTTATCGTTCTGGCGATCACGCGCATGCCCATTTTCATACGAACCGCGCGGGCAGAAGTGCTCGAACTGCGCGAGCGCATGTTTGTGAGTGCTGCCTTGTCCATGGGCGCAAGCTCCCGGCGCATCCTGTTTCGGCATATCGCGCCTCTGGTTCTCCCGACGCTGGTCACGATCGCGGCCATCGACTTTGCAACAGTGATCCTGGCTGAATCCTCATTAAGTTTCCTCGGTCTTGGCATTCAACCTCCGGACTTCACCTGGGGCGCGATGGTGGCCAACGGACGCGGTTATCTGGCCTCGGCATGGTGGATCGCCTTCTGGCCAGGCCTTGCAATCCTCCTGACGACCCTTTCCCTGAACATTCTCGCCAGCTGGGCCCGGACTGTTGCCGATCCTCTTCAACGCTGGCGTCTGCAATCGCTGCGAAAGGCTCCCCGATGACCGGTACGGGCAAACCCATTCTCCGGATCGAAAATCTGACAGTGGACTTCCTGTCCGAGGGTGACCCGGTACGGGCTGTCGACGATGTTTCTTTCCATGTCTGTCCGGGTGAAACGCTGGTTATTCTCGGGGAGAGCGGATCGGGCAAGAGCGTGAGTACCGGAACAGCCATGGGGCTGATCGACTGCCCGCCTGGCGATATTGTCAGCGGTTCGCTGGTGTTTGACGGTATCGATCTTTCCAATCTTGACGAGGAAGAGCGGCGTGCGTTGAACGGCCGGCGCATCGCCATGATTTTTCAGGATCCGCTGGCCTATCTTAACCCGGTCTATACGGTCGGCCGGCAGATCGCAGAAGTATTCGAGAGCCACAGCGAACATGGGCGCGGATCGGTGCGCGACAAGGTCGTGCAACTCATGCAGCGGGTTGGCATCCCTGAACCTGAAAAGCGCATTGACCATTACCCGCATCAATTCTCCGGCGGTCAGCGCCAGCGCGTAATGATTGCCATGGCAATTGCGCTTAAACCGGATATTCTGATCGCCGACGAACCGACGACCGCGCTCGACGTCAGCGTCCAGGCGCAAATCCTCGACTTGCTGCGCGATCTTCAGCGCGAAACCGGCATGGCCATGATCATGATCACCCATGATCTTGAGGTTGCGGCAGCCATGGCGGATCGTATTATCGTCATGAATGGCGGCAAGGTCGTGGAAAGCGGCAATGCCGAGGAGGTCTTTACCAGTCCGGGCCACGCCTATACACGCCGCCTGATGGCGGCGGTACCACAACGGGACCCCGGAAGGCAGCGCGCGCCTACCGGGGTCAAGGGCGACGTTCTTTTACAGGTCGAGAACCTCAGCAAGCACTATATGTTGACCTCGGGCCTTTTCATGCCCAAGCGGGAATTCAGGGCGGTGGATGATGTCAGCTTTGTCCTGCGCCGGGGCCAAACGGTTGGCATCGTCGGCGAATCCGGATCGGGAAAATCCAGCATCGCGCGCATGCTCTTGCGACTGAACGATCCGACGTCGGGCAGGGCCCTGTTTGCGGGCGAGGATATATTCCAGCTCGAGGGCAAGGCACTCAACGGTTTTCGCAGGCGGGTCCAGATGGTGTTCCAGGATCCCTTCGGCTCGATGAATCCGCGGATGAATGTGCGGGCAATTATTTGCGAGCCGCTGGTGATCCACCCGGACATCCTGCCGCGTTCGCGCTGGAATGATCGGGTGGTTGAGTTGCTGCAGCTTGTCGGATTGAAAGCGGAGCACGCCGACCGTCATCCTCACCAGTTTTCAGGCGGCCAGAGGCAACGCATTGCTATCGCAAGAGCGCTCGCCAGCGATCCGGAGCTGATCGTCTGTGACGAGGCAGTATCCGCTCTTGATGTCTCCATCCAGATGCAGGTGATCGAGCTGTTGAGCGAGCTGAAACAGCGGCTCGGCCTTTCCTACCTCTTCATCACCCATGATCTACCGATCGTGCGCGAGTTTGCGGACCGCGTGATCGTAATGCAGCAAGGAAAGGTCGTGGAAGAAGACGATACGGAGGATTTGTTCGCCTCCCCTCGGCATCCCTATACGCAAGCACTGCTGAGTGCGGTACCGAAACCGAGATGGATGGCAGATCGATCCGCAAGCGAGGTGACAGGCACAAGCCGATGAAACTTTCTCGAGCATTCTAGATTATCTTGAAAAGGCCACACAGCTGTTGGCATGGTAATGTCAGCTAGACTAAACCAAAAATCCACAATGACAGCGGATTCGTGAGGCATGGATCCGCCCGCGATCGAGTTTGGATAAATACATCGAGGTCAGATCACATGTCGAGAGCAAACCGGACCATCTCCATCTTTCTCATTGGGCTCTTACCAGCGCTTGCATCGTGCAACGACAAATCCGTATCGCTTCAACCGGCTCAAGGTCTGTGTAGTGCCGATGCCGCCCGGAAACTGGTCGGGAAGCCCAAGCCGACAGACGCAGAAGCAATGCGTCTGTCAAATTCAAAGCTTGTGCGGCAGATAGAGCCGGGCCAGATGGTCACCCACGACTACAGGCAAGAACGGGTTACGATCGAAACGGATCCAGCATCCGGCCGCGTTGTTGGAGCGACTTGCGGCTAGGTAAAATCAGGAATTGTTCCTCTGGAACAACGCAGCACTTGTAAAACTGCATGAAATAGTCGGCGGTTCGCCTCCGATCAAGGCGTTCGACGTTATCAGCCACTCAGTGCAAATCCTGCTGTTTATGGTATCAGTTTGACCATCTTTTCATTTCCCGATGATCAACAGATTTGGCCAGAGATCCGCGTTTAGCCGGGCCTGACGAACGCTTTTGTCGTTGCAGCAGTCCCGCCAGGATCTGCGTGGCGTGCTGCTTTCTCACTCGCCTCGTACGCGACTTGATGCTGATTAACAGAAGCGTTCGGAAGACAACTCGAGCGCATTTTACCGCTGGTCAAGAGATTACACGTGCCTACGGACGCTTCACGGCCGCTGGTTCAACCTTCATTTGTGGGCTGTCAATCTTTCGAGCAGGCTGCGGAGAGCTGGGCGGCCCACAATCAAGCTCTCCTATCTGTTTCCCGAAGGTATGCAGGGCATGGCTGTCCTATCTTCCGATATAGGACGCCAGTTCATCTGGCGTCCCATTGGGAAACGCTTGTTTCAGAAAATCCAGGAAGGCGGAGACCCGAGCGCTCAGCAGTCGCCGCGAGGGGTAGAGCGCCCAAAGCGCGATATCGGATCCCTTGATATCTCCCCAATGGGTCAGGCTGCCGTCATTCAGATCGTGGGTCACCAGCGAAATCGGCAGACGGGCCGCACCGACACCGGCGCGAACGGCGTCCCGGACCATGATCAGCGACGACAAGACAAGGACCGGCTCGATCTTTATCTGCGTGGGTCCTTTTGGGGTCGTGACATTCCAGGTCTGCCGGTCGCCAGACCCACGGACGACTCCCGGAGCCGCATTGTCTCCGGCGGGACGAGGCAAATCAGGGCTCGCGACGACGACCAGGCGATCATGAAGGAAGGCGCGACCAACGAGGCTTTCATCCGGATCCGGATTGACCCGAATAACCAGGTCATAACCTTCCTCAATCATATCGACGGCCCGATCCTCCGTGGTGACTTCAAGCTTCACGTCCGGATATTTGAGGGCAAATCCCGCGGCGATCTTGCCCATGGCGGTCTGCGAAAGAAGAAGTGGCGCGCTTACCCTCAACCGGCCGCGGGGTTTCTCCGCCCCTGAGACAATGGCGGATGCCGTCTCGTCGATCTCTATGAGAAGCGCCGCTGTCCGTTCGTGAAGGGCGCGTCCTTCCTCAGTGAGTTTCAGGTTGCGGGCGCCGCGCTCGAAGAGCCGGAGCTCAAGCGCAGCCTCCAGCTCCGTTACCCGCCGCGACAGCGTCGCCTTCGGGCGATTGGAGGCTCTCGCTGCTTTACCAAAGCCCCCGTGGCGGGCCACGAGATTGAAATCCGCAAGTGCGACGAGATCCATGAGTGTTCCAATTATGAGACAGAGTGACCAGATTGGGAGTCTATTGGCCGGACAATGAACCGTGCATATTCGGGGTGTCAAGCAAATCCAACACGGAGACATCCAATGACAACGTCCGCTCCTCAGTCAAATCTGGCCGCTTCCCCGAAAATCGTCATCCTGGGTGCCACCGGCCCGACAGGTCGCCATATCGTAGCCCAAGCTGTGGCCCGCGGATACGACGTCACCGTCCTGGTCCGTTCGCCAGAGAAGGCAGCTGAACTCAAGGGCGCCAAGATTGTCGTTGGCGATGCCCGCGACGAAAAGGCGCTTCGCCAGACCATCAAAGGCCGCGATGCGGTGATCAGCGCCCTTGGTACGCCAGCGAGCCCTTTTCGTGAAGTCACGCTTCTGTCCACCGCGACCCGCGCCCTCGTCAATGCCATGAAGGCAGAGCAGGTCTCACGGCTTATCGCGGTTACCGGGCTTGGCGCCGGCGACAGCAAGGGACATGGCGGCTTTCTCTTCGATAACCTGATCTATCCTTTGCTTTTGCGGAAGGTCTACGCTGACAAGAACCGCCAGGAGGCAATCGTAAAGGGCAGCGATCTCGATTGGACCATTGTCCGTCCTTCGATCCTGAACAACAAACAGGAGCACAAACCGGTCCGAGCTCTGACCGATCTCAGCGACGTACATGGCGGTACGATCTCGCGTAAAGACGTTGCCACCTTCCTGCTCGATCAAGTCACCTCGAGCACATGGCTCAAGAAAACGCCGTTCATCACATGGTAACCGCGAGATCCAAACTGACGCCAAGATCTCCACTGCGGCCCGATACGAAGCTGAGTTTCATGAACTCAAGGGCTTGGAAGGCCAAAGGAACGCCTACACCAGGAACGTGATGGATCAGTTGAGGGTGCCCTGAGACATCCTTTAATTGATGCCAAAGCAGACAAGGAGAAGCCTGTGTCTGATCAACGCGGTGGGCGATAGCGCAGTGGCCATCGTATGTTTGGCGACAAGCCCCATGTCTCCTGGAGACAAAAAGTTTTCAATATACTTTGAAGGGTAGTGGATTTAGGAATGCCTGGCGCCATGCGGTCGGATGGTGCTTCGGCAAACGGGGCCAAGAACGTCGGGAAGATGGTAAAAGTTCCGACAATCAAAAGCCAATGGACACGCGTCATTTATAAGGCTTAGTTGTCTTCACCACATTCCTCATTGACCTATCAGATATTTTTACGTTTTCGTAACCGGCCGAGCTCCGTTTCTACTGAGCGTAGTGTATTGGCCCCAAGAGCCAGTCCCATCCTATCGGCCACTTCAACTATGGCGGACAGGATTTCATCCCGGTCCCAACCGGCCTCTTGGGCATCACCGATGATGTTGATTATTTCATCTTCGACAGCACGTTGACACTCTGCAAAGCGCTCGGGGTGGCGGCGGTCGATGCGTGGTCGCATTATGGACATGCTTTCCCTCCAGGAGCCGATTTGGCTTGTTTGAGCGATGATATTCGATCCTGAGTTGCGCACGCAAGCAGTGCGCCGACTCAGCAAATGCCGACGACTGCGAATGTCTGAGCCTGTGACAACAATGTCATCAAATCACGGATATCACGTCAGTGCTTGAGCGAACATGCCTCACGGTTTTCAGCTGCGGCGCAACTGGGCAGTGTCCACTCAGCGGTTTCGTTCGAAACGTTATTTGGACCGATTACGAATAAGAGAGCTTGCTGTACTCACACGAAGTCAAATCTCTTTGCCAACGTTGTAAGCTGTCCCCGGACATATCTTTAGTCGCTGAATATCGTCATTTTACCCTGCGCCGTGACTGGCCTTGCGCAGCTATTCAAGCTCGTTGAATGTACCCTCCATGGAGCTATCGGCGAGTCAGTTAATGCGGAGGTTATGGGCTTGAGGAAGCAGAAGCGGTTCATCATGCATCCAGACGATGAAAAGGATTTTGAACAGGAGGTGCTCGCAGAAGAGGGTGTCGTATTGGTTGATGGGCCGATCTGGACATCCGATTCGCCAGCCAAATTGAACTCACTTGATCGGATAGGAAACTACTGCATCATTTGGTCCACGCTGGATCGTCCATCCCTGAGTGCGCAGTACAAGGGAGATGAATGGCATTGCGATTCAGAGATGGCGACCATTCAGTTTCTCCGGAGCAGGATACATGGCGATCTGCTTACCGAGGGTTCGCTTTCCATCAGCACTGACCCGGCTACACAGACCGAGGCGAGGCGGATAGAGAAACGTTTTCACTCCTATTTCAAGCACATGAAATCCAATTATCGGAACTCTGCTGTTTGCTGGTACAGCTTAGCTCCGTTTTTGCCGGCGGCGCCGGGCCGCTCGGCAAATCCAGGCATGCCTGATTCCAATGTTTGGGTTGGTCCTCACGCCCTCCGTTGGTTGAGGGCCGACAAGCATCGCCGCGTTAGGCAACACTCGAGCTTCGGTGCTTATGCAGTTCTTGGCGAGGACGTTCAGAGGCTTATTTCGGGTAGTTTGCCCACACCAGACCTCTCGTAGCTCTGCGGCACGGTGTTTTGCACTTCGCTGGAGTGGTTGAGCCAATATGCGCGACGGCTAAAACCGAAGAAATTGCCTATGCCGATCAGTCCATGAACCAGCCGGGCAAGGATCGGCAAAGCCACAGCGTGGGAAAGCCCTGGCTGTCCCTTGCGGCAACGGTTCACTGCAGGCCTGCGACGTCAGGCGCAAAAATTATCGCGCACTTCCAAAAACCACTTCTAGCTATCCCGTTCGCTGATCAATTTATGGCGATGGGTTATCCATTGACCAATATATATGAGCAGTGCACACCCGATGGGCGAGCCCACTTCGTTCACGACTGTACCCAAAGTTTTCGGCAGCGTAAGAGCTGTCCCCATTGTTACAGAAGACGAATAAGTCAGAAAGGCAATTGCTCCACCAAATACAACGCCGATCAATACCCCTGATCCGATGTATCGGTCGATTTTTAGAGAATCTTGCTGGACAAGCTTCGCCAAAAGCCAACCCAATATCCCGTATTCAATTGCGCGAAGAATACTGATTGTCGCCAGGGAAAGTACTGCCGGCTGATCCGCTACCTTCAATATTCCATTCATGGTTTTCTGCGCTGATTTCGCGAAGGCAACTGCAATCGGCGCTGATGCCAGTGCGATGAGTCCCGCCACGGACGCGCGAGCTTTGCTCAGGAATACGCCGATGCTGACACCTGTGCAGACGAAGAATGACCATGTGACGCCTTGAGCCAAATCAGAGATAAACAAAACACCCGCAGGGGCGCTGCCTCCGGCTAGTTTGGCGGCAAGTATAAACCCTTGCATGACAAACCCCAACAGGACTGAGAGCAATGCAACTGTCCCAATTTGGCGCAGAGCATCATCGCCGATTGTGCGCGTTGGTTCGGGTTCCAAACGATCTTGTGCCAAGGTCATCCTCCCCAAAATTCACCTGAGCGCAGAATAACACGAAAATCAAACCAGCACAGGCTCTCCTATTGCTTCAGTCGCCTCCGCAAACTGTCCTGGTCCGATGGTTCCCGTGAACAAGATTCCAGGGAAGGACCCACCAGGTTTTTCAGTTCCTCTCGCAAAGCAGGCAATTTGGCCGCTAGGCCTCACACGACGCTTTGCAGCCAAAAGGAAGAATTCGTTTCGGCCTTGCAACATTAATGCTAAGCGGGTGGGCTGTAGTTTAAGGAAGCGTTATGAAGAAATTGTTTCTCGTTTTTTTGACGATTATTATTGCGGTGATGGCTCTTGCTGGCTCTCGCTGGTATCGCTACGTCAGCAACACGGACAGCCCTTACGATGAAATTGGTATCACCCTCAACAATGCCGCGCCAGACCCAATCAATAGATGGGGATGTGCCATGCTTGAAACCCGTTTTGCCAAGTCCGTACCACCATATGGTTGCGCTGGCGAAAACGCCACGCAGTGGAAGTAAAGACGATGGTTTCTCGGTTGGTTCAGCTTTTCAATTATCCCGTACAACCGATCATTGCGCTGCTACGCCAGGCAAAAACATGGCGAACGGTTCTTCCACAGCGCGCTTGAGAAAAGCGGCATAAGGTGCGAAACCTGCTTGATCAGGACCTATTCGGCCCATCGGAGCCTCGGCCAGCGCCTTCATTGGAATATAGACTATCGGGGCAGCCACGGGTGTGAGTTGTGCGCCGCGACCGGCCTGCAACGTGGTAAGTATTCCGTACATTTCACCGGTAATGGAAGGTCGGGACACAATGATCAATCTCTGCTGACCGGATGTGTTGGTAGAGAGATAAATATGGCCGGAAAGATTGGGGATTGCCACTGTACCCTGTTGGGTGAAAGCAGCGTCTAACCTGTCTTTTTCATTGAACCGGAGATTGGAAGAGGCGTTGCTCCAATGAATCTCGGTGCAATAGGCAAAGATCGCCTGCCTGTCGCCGAACGATGGGCGGATCGTCAGATAAAGACCTTCTATCCACGCCACCGATGCCCGTGAGTATGCCCCCAATTGCTCATCTGCCTGGCCATTTGAAACGGGAGACGAAACATTCTGCATGTCTGCAGCCCGCAGGCGCATGGCAAGCGCCTCTTCCAATCGTATCGTCGTTGCCAGCGTAAACGGTCGGTGGCCTGATAGGGCCTTTTCCAGCGTTGAAAGGCTTATCTTCGCAAGATCGGCCAGATGCTGCCTAGAGATTCTGCGACGCGCCAATTCTTCACGAATTCGCGCGGCAACAGCCAGGTTCTGTTTTTCGGAAAGTTCGTCGCTATCCATTCACCTGCCCGAATATGTAAGGGTCCGCACATTCCGTCACATATCCACACATCGTGGCATCCGGCAAGGCTGGAGATGGCGCATGGGTGCGGAACATCACGGAAGCTTACGCTGGCGGCAAAATGGCACGTGGATGAAATGGGGAAAGCTTCCCGACGGGAGCATCAACAGGAGCTTTCCGATGAACCCTTTAACACTCAACCGCAAAAAAAGATCAATACCCCGCTGGGTGGGGCACAGTTGCCGAGCAATTGGCCTGATCAACCTTCTCGTTCTGCCATTGATTGCGCTTGCTGCGACCCTGTTTTCTGCAATTCCTTCGCGTGCAGAAGTTTCTTCTTCTCGAACACAACAAATGACGCTTGATGACGTAAAATCCGGTTCGTTGCTGTTGCAGGGCACCGCGCCAGGCCACTATGTGGCAGCCACCCGCGTGGCGACTGATGTTGACATCGTTGTCAGCGGCCCGACGGCTCGCACTCGCATCACCCAGATATTCACAAACCCTTCCAATGACTGGGTCGAGGCTGTCTATGCATATCCTCTGCCGGAGCATAGTGCAGTGCACGGGCTTAAGATGGTTGTCGGCAAACGCGTTATCATAGGAGAAATCAAGGAGCGGCTGGAGGCGAAAGCCATCTACGAGAATGCAAAGGCAGTTGGTCAGAAAGCTAGCTTAGTGGAAGCGGCGCGACCTAATCTTTTTACCAACTCGCTCGCCAATATCGGACCGCACGAACAGGTCGTCGTACAGATCGATCTACAGGAGCCTGTCCGCCTTTCCAACGATGTATTTTCCCTTCGCGTGCCGCTGGTTGTTGCACCTCGCTATAATCCCGCCCCAGTAACGCAATCAGCGGATGTCTCCGCCAACAGCAAGGGTTGGAGTGTTGTGGCTGATCCCGTTCCTGACCGCGAAAAGATTACATCTCCTGTGCTCGATCGCCGTATCAATGCACCAGTAAATCCGGTGAGTATCAAGGTTCGTCTACAGGCGGGATTTAACCTTAACGAAGTCAAGAGCCATTTCCATTCTGTAAAGACGGAAACCATCGATGCCCAGACGCGGCTTATCACTCTCCTTGACGGCACCCATGCCGATAGAGATTTTGAACTGACCTGGAGGCCGAAGGACAGCAAGATTCCCGCAGTTGGACTTTTCCGGGAACATGTCGGCGACGAAGATTATGCCATTGCCTACGTAACACCTCCCGCCATCCAGCAGCAGAAAGATGCACGTCCCCGCGAGATCGTCTTCGTCATCGACAACTCCGGCTCCATGGGCGGACCTTCCATGGATCAAGCCAAGGCCAGCCTGGATTATGCATTGAGCCGTTTAAAACCCGCCGATCAATTTAACATCATCCGTTTTGATGACACAATGAACCTTCTTTTTGTTGACACCGTCAAAGCCGATGCCAGGAACGTTTCCGTGGCTCGTGAATTTGTTGGCAGCCTTCAGACATCCGGCGGTACGGAAATGCTTGAGCCGTTACGGGCGGCGTTGAATGACCCACGTCCGGCTGATCAGTCTTTTATTCGCCAGATTGTTTTCCTCACCGATGGTGCTGTTGGCAATGAACAGCAACTCCTGGATACAATTGCCGCAAAACGCGGTCGCTCACGGGTTTTCATGGTCGGCATCGGCTCGGCTCCGAACAACTACCTGATGAACCGCGCTGCTGAGCTCGGTCGTGGCAGTTTTACATTCATTGGTTCGGGCGAACAGGTCAATGACCGTATGCGTGATCTGTTCGTTAAACTGGAAAACCCCGTCGTAACCAACCTTGTTGCAACATTCTCGTCCGGCAATGGGGACATGACACCATCCCAATTGCCTGATCTTTATCAGGGCGAGCCTTTGGTCATCGCAGCAAAGCTTGGCTCACTTTCAGGAGTTCTTACTGTAAAGGGAACGATTGGCAGGCAGCCTTGGGAGCTGACGGTTCCAGTAGCTAATGCTGCGACCGGTGAAGGCCTGTCTAAGCTCTGGGCGCGTCGCAGGATTTCCGATGCGGAAGTCGAGAATACGCTTGGCATCTCTGGCATCGACGAAACCAACAAGCGCATTCTCAAGCTGGCTCTTGACCATGGTCTCGTAACCCGTCTTACCAGCCTGGTTGCGATCGACAAGACACCGTCACGCACTCAAGACCAGCCTTTGACACGCTCTGACGTTCCGCTGAATCTTCCGGCGGGCTGGGATTTCGACAAGGTCTTCGGAGAGCACGCGGACCGCAAAGCTGATATCGATATACAAAATATCAAGCAGATCGCTTTGAACAGAGCGTCCGAGGTGGCCGGAGACTTGCAAGGACAGCTACCTCTGCCTCAAACTGCAACCGATGCTGAACTACGCATGCTCGGCGGCCTTCTGCTTCTCCTGGCCAGTGCCGGTCTGTTGCTCAACCGTAAATCCGGACGCAAGTCATCATGATCGCGACGCCAGAAACGCCCAAGGGCTGGGCGGTCTTGCGCCCGGCCTTTCGGCTCGTAACTATGATGGCTGCTCTTACCGGTTTCCTGCTTTTCGGCCAGGGCATTTGGATACATGCGAAGGCTGAGCTCGCGCAGATACTCCTGGAACGCGCATTTGCCGAAACGCTCGCAACTGGCAAGACTGTAAAACCTTGGTCCTGGGCTGACACATGGCCTGTTGCCCGCATAGAGGTTCCCCGCCTGGCTGAGAGCGCTATCGTGCTGCATGGTGCAAGTGGTCAAGCCCTGGCTTTTGGCCCCGGTCATCTCGAACGAAGCGCTGAGCCCGGCGGCGATGGCACGACAGTCTATGCCGCACATCGCGATACACATTTTGCGTTCCTGAAGAATGTGGGTATCGGCGATGACATCATGGTGACAGGAAAGGATGCCCAAGCCTTCCACTACCGGGTAACGGAAACGGCAATCGTTCGGTGGGATCAATCCGGGGTCAACGCCGAGGCATTCGGCAAAAATCTCGTGCTTGCTACCTGCTGGCCATTCGACAGCATCACGTCCGGTCCAATGCGCTATCTCGTGAAGGCGACGCTTGTTCCGGGAAATTGAAAAGTGGCTCTTCAGCCACCCGATCGACTGGACGACGCAAATCCCGCGTGTCTCGAAGAATGAGACTACGAGACTGGGAATCCTTCCAAAGAAATATCCATAACGGTCTGGACGAACTTTATTGTAATAAGGTTCCTCTTGAGTAACGATGCCGGGCTTGCCGAATAATCAAGAGGTGCAAGCTCTGCACAAATGGCAGAGCGCCGAGATGTCTCACGGCGCCTTGGCGCGGTGCTGACGCGTGCCGTCAGAGGCTACCCTCCGCAAGCAGCTCTCGTGTCCGTTTCAGGGTCGATAGCAGGGCCGATTTGTATCCCTTTTCGCTGTCGAATTGCCTCTGTTCCGCCTGTTCTTCCGGACCATTTGGAACTTTGCCGCGCAGGCCGATGTAGCAGTAGAATTTCAGCTGCAAGGCCCCTGTTTCATCTTCGAAGATTTCGTTGATGATCGCGCCCTCACGTGGACCAGTGGCTTGGAAGAAGGTGACTTTGCTATGGGGTTCAAGGGTGATGATCTCCCTGATGTCGAAGTGCGCGATGGTGGCTTCGCGCACGAAATGCGTCGCACTTTCCTCGATGACATCACAGCGGGTGCAGAGGCCAGCCGGGAGAAAGAGGCGCGCATCGCGTGCCTTCAGTTCCAGGCCCTTCCAGACTTGCTCGCGGGTCAGCTTTATTTCGCCTTCGGGATTTACGGGGATGGTAGCGGTTGAATAGATCATGACGATGTTCCTTGTTTGGAAACGGTAGACGGCAGCCTCAGGCAGAGGGAGCAGTATCCTTGGCGAAGTCGCGATAGGAGCGGAGCGGGCGGCCGAGAAGTGTTGTCAGGCGCTCGAGGTCGCCGCCCTCGGGCAGCATGCCGTCGGTCAGGAAGCGCTCGCCCATCATGCGCATGTCGTAGGCCATCCACGGCGGCATGAACTGCTTCAGGCTCTGCTCGAAGACCAGAGTGTCACCGCCTGCATAATTGATCTGGCGGCCAAGAACGTCGGACCAGATGGCGGCGATATCTGTTCCTGTGAGTGTGACAGGACCGACAAGATTGATGCGATTGGTCGGAAGCACTTGAGGAGCCTGTTCGCGACGCAGCAGTTCAATTGCTGCAATCTCCGCGATATCGCGGACATCGATCATGGCGAGACCCTTGTCACCGACGGGCATCGGGTAGATGCCATAGTCCGTGATGACGTCTCTGATTGTCAGATCGTTCTGGATGAAGTAGGCCGGGCGCAGGATAGTGGCATTCATGCCCATCTGCTCGATCATCCGCTCCACGCCGAACTTGCCGGCAAAATGCGGGACGTTGACGTAGATGTCGGAGTGAATAACCGACAGGTAGACGATCCGCTCAACGCCGGCCGAGCGGGCAACATTGAGCGCGATCAAGGCTTGGGTGAATTCATCGGATACCACGGCGTTCAGTAGGAAGAGCGTTGAGACGCCTTCGAAGGCCCTCCGAAGCGAGTCGACATCGAGGAAGTCGCCTTTGGCGACGGCAACCTCGGCCGGGAAGTTTGCTTTCGAGGGATCACGGACGAGAGCGCGAACGTCTGCGCCACGATCGACAAGGTGTTGAATGACTTGGCTGCCGATATTGCCGGTGGCGCCGGTCACGAGGATAGTCATGGGATTTTCTCCGGGGTTGATATTACTTGACACCCCGAATATGGACGGATCAATATCTATCCAATAGATCGCTAATCTAGACACTCCGTCTCACTGTTGGAACAGAAAATGGATCTCGTCGCGCTTGCTGACTTCAACCTTGTTGCCCGCCACGGCGGCTTCGGCAAAGCCGCACGAGCCACCGGGCGGCCGAAGGCAACCCTGTCACGCCGGGTGGCGGAACTGGAGGGTGCCCTTGATCTCAGGCTGTTCGAGTGCGGCGCGCGCAATCTTAAACTTACCGAGGAAGGACGCGCTCTTTTTGAGCAGACAGCCGCGCTCCTGACGGAGCTCGACGAAACAGCCAGCGCCATTGCCTCGGCTGCGGAAAAGCCGCGTGGCAGGTTGCGGATCAGCGCACGTATTGCATGCTTTTGATCTCCCACCGCGTTAAGTTCAAACACGGATGTTGAAGTGCATGACATCCTCACGGCTGCCCATCTTGGTATAGAGAGTCACTGCCGGATCATCTTCGTAGTCCGCCTGCACATAGATCACCCAGGCACCGCGGTCACGGGAGATCCTGCGAAGCTGCTCAATGAGAGAAGTTGCTACGCCCCTACGGCGGTGTTTTTCATCGACAGCCAGGTCATAGATCCAGGTCATAGATATAGATCTCCCGGCGCTGGCGTTCAAATTTCTGGAGCTCATAGGCGACCAAGCCACCGATGACGTGGTTATCTTGTATGCAGACCAGAACGATGACGTGGTCCATCGACAGCAGATTTGAAATGTAGGCCGAAATTGGTGGTTCGCCTGTGTAGGTAGCCGGATCACCGAAAGCCCGAGCAAACACGACGTTCATCTCGCGAAATGCGATGTCGTCGTTCGGTCCTACCTTCGGATGTTCATTGATTGCATGTTCGTGCTCTTTAGCCTGTCAAGGGAGTTAGTTTGCTCCGTCGAGTCAATGCCCACGAGATAGAGCGGGATAAGTTGTGATTGTATAAGGGGCGTGCGCGCATGCAAATTGTTGCACCTTGCACCGAAACACTTGCCGGGCACATGGGATAATCTTCACGGCTTGCCGCCAGGAAGGTTTGCGGCCTAACGCCCTAGACTGATCGAACCTGACTTCTAACGAAACTCCAAAAGCCGGACGGCCGACGCAAAAGTTGCCGACGGGATTGCGTGAAAAAAATCGACAAGACGGCTCGTTCTGTTGTCCGTGCCAGCGATTCGATAAGCAAATCCCAACAAAAGCAATCACAAGTAAAGGTGCGTCACCCAGTTATTATCATTACCGTCCGTTCAGTATAGGCCATGTAATAAACATAAATGTTCTTTTAGCCTTCGGGACGCAAGTTGAATAAACTTCATAGCATGTCGCCGTTTAAACCAATTGCCTAAACTCTGCTCCGCATACAGGGGAAGTGGTCTGTCTCGTCTGGATCGTGACCAGAAGATCGTTGCTCTGATCCGATCTGCCACAACCAATCTCATTCACCTTCTATTCATCTTGGCGATTTATTTTCTAAGGCACGGGGGTCCATTAGAATGAGGATTCTGCGATGTCACTTAGATCAGGGTTTTATGCGCTAATTCTTGCGCTGGGTTTCTTCTCATTTGCTCCTCCGGCGGGAGCTGCACCATTATCGTATAATTCCGGTAGTCCCGAAATTTCCGGGCCAGTTGAAGCTGTTGGATGGCGTTGTGGCCGTGGCTGGCGGATGAACAGGTATGGCGATTGTGTTCCCAATCGTCGGGCATCAGTTTGTGGTCGGGGATGGCGACTGAACCGATACGGTGAATGTGTTAGGGTAAGGCCGGTTGCTCGCGTGTGCGCACGTGGTTACCACCTGACGCCGCGTGGTTTGTGCGTGAGGAACTGGTAGAAATCCAAATTTCGGACGCCGGTGCACGAGCGGCAGTCTTCGGGCTGCCGCTCAATCTTTCGGCCTGCTTTGGCCCTTTAGTGCCTGAACGAACTGCGTCAAAGAATGGATTGAATCTGTCGTAGAAACAAGACGATCAAAATCCTCGGCTATTTTGGCGCACAGGTCTGGTGTCAGCTTCCTCAGATTTGAAGTGACCAAATTGAAGTCTGGAGTTCCGCGGCTGGCAATTGAACGAAGGATAATAAAGGTCTCGACTTCGCCGTCGTCACGCTCGACAAATAACGCCAGCGAACCGCCATCGGCTGCTGCAGCGCTGTCATTTATTTTCTTGAACATTGCACTACTCTCATTTCGGTTCTGAATGAATCCATCTGTAACTTGGAAGTTTTTGCGCAGTACGTTATCGGCACCTTTGCAGTGCCGATAACTCATGGCTTCGTAGAATGCACGGGCTAGTTGCCCGGTAGGAGACGAATCGACTCCCGCCTTTTGACCCAGTCAACGGTGCATGACCTGAATATTGTGACGGTCCAATCGACAAACTGGATATTTCAGGTTCGCATTGACTCCCTACCTCAATTGTCAGACAGTCAATTGTCGTCAGGCATTTATGACCACTGACGCTCGAGAGTGCTTTGAGCTTTCGCCTGGCGCAGCTCGTTATGTGCATTTAAGTAGATTTTCGCATAGCCATGTCCCACCTGATGAGTGGGACATAATGCAAACCATTCGTTGCGAAGCATTTAAAATTTTTCGTCAACAGCCACACACTCCATGATACGCCAAGACTTGCTCACAAGGGCTCTCAAAGGGCCGTAGAGACAGAGATCAGTATCAAACATGTTATCATTGAGCCACGGCCACATCCGGTTTGCATAAGCATAGTGACACAGCCAGTATTTATTCAATTTGAGGAGGATGCGATGAAGTACATTCCAATTCCTAAAAGGACGACGCGCCGGGAAAGCGAAACCAGCTCCGGAAAACTAATCGCCTCGAGCACGAACGTGAGGGCCGCTCACGGTCTTGAACCTATACCGTCGACGGATTGGACCGAATTGTCCAATATACTCAGACGTTCGGGCGGCGGTTTTTCGCACACTCGCAAGCCTGCGGGCTGATTTCGATATGGCGGCACAACATGTCAAAGAGATCGATGAAGCAATAAACGAACTTATTGCTGCTCGTCGGCTGGAAATTATCCAGATTGCTCAAAATGGTGCAAATCCTGGACCGATTAAAAACCTGATGGAAATTCAAATGGCTATTGATTCATTGCTGAGAGCTAGAAAGCATGAGCAATCTCTTTAGCCCGTTAAACATAAGGCTGGTATAACGAAGACAAACAGATAGTCCAAACCAAGCCAACATCGAATTGGAAGGGCCGAGGTCCCGGCAAGGTTGGAGAGACTTACACCGTCGATCACCCGATGGAGGCGTTTAAGCTAAACAAGGATGTTGCCCAACAGTTGATTATTAAATTTAATGGCGACTGTGAGCGCATCAACGACTCGGTCAATGCTCGAAGGCCACGCAGATAATTCCTCCGTATGGCTCGCAACATGTCGGCATCAATTTACCCGACGGTAGACAGTCAACTGATGTTGTGGAAAACCTGAGAGCGAGGAAAGGCCTGAGCATCAAGACAACATCGACATCACCGCGGCTGTAATAGCCAGGAAGCCGGGTCGGGCAATGCCGATGCGCACATTCTGAGGGGATTGTTAAAAAGAGGACGGCGCGGCTGTGATGTAAATCCAACAGAAGCGGTTAGATTGTACCGCGAGGCGGCAGATCAAGGTCATGCCGGAGCGCAATATCGACTGGGTCAAATGAGCGAGTATGGTATAGGCTGTGGGAAAATCGGTAATAGGAACCACTGTAGCAATGGGCTGGCAAATCGCCTCTCCATCTCGAAGAACAAGGGTTTGGTGTGCACAGGCAACGGGAGATCATGATGTCAAAGCGCAAGCTCATCCACATTGGAACCGACAAACACGGTGAGCGGAAAAATGAAGAGAGCCCGTTCACTTTGTCTGTCAATGTTGGTCAATTCCCATCCTCCGACCAGTACAAGGTAAAAAACGACGCCACCCCTGGCTCGCGTAACCAGAACGATCATAGATCCACGTGAAAATCGCCACCTACAATGTCAACGGCGTGAACGGCCGTCTTGATGTCCTTCTCCGTTGGCTCGGCGAGGCGGAGCCGGACGTTGTTGTTCTTCAGGAGCTGAAAGCGCCGGACGCCAGATTTCCCGCCAAGGCTATCGAGGCTTCGGGCTATGGCGCGGTTTGGCACGGTCAAAAATCCTGGAACGGCGTCGCCATTCTTGCCCGGGGAAAACAGCCGCACCTTACGCGAAAAGATCTCCCTGGAGAGCCCGAGGATGAGCAGAGCCGGTTTATCGAGGCCATCGTGGACGGTATTGTGATTGGCGGCCTTTATCTTCCCAATGGCAATCCTTATCCCGGCCCGAAATTCGACTACAAGCTCCGCTGGTTCCGGCGTTTGCATGACTATGCGGCGGAGCTCCTGGAACTTGAGGTTCCGGTCGTGCTGGTGGGCGACTACAATGTCATGCCCACGGAACTGGACGTCTATAAACCGGAGCGCTGGAAGGACGACGCCCTGTTTCGCACAGAAGTTCGGGAGGCCTACCAAAACTTGATCAATCAGGGCTGGACTGATGCGCTGCGGCAGATGCATCCGGGAGAACGGATCTATACGTTCTGGGACTATTTCCGCAACGCCTATGGACGCGACGCGGGCCTGAGACTCGACCATTTCCTCCTCAGTGCCGATCTTGCAGGACGATTGGCAAAGGCCGAAGTCGACAAACACGTGCGCGGCTGGGCCCATAGCAGCGATCACGCGCCGGTGTGGATTGAGCTAAATGACAAGATCAAGCGGAGAAAATGAAATGTTGACCAGCAAACGAACGTGGACCTAATTCAAAAATCTCATTATCGAATGGGTCTGTACAAAATAGATAGTCCTGGGAAAACGGTCGTTTGAAAATGCCGATAATAGGCGAAACGGCGACTCTACAGTCGATGAAATGTCCGAAATACAAGGAAATCAGGCATTCTAGATGACTAAGAAGGTCGGCTGCACCTCGGTTACAGTTTCGGCCGGCGATACCTTACACGGCGGTATCGGATTTACTTTCTTTAGTCCGATAAGACGAAGCTAAGTGCAACTTAAGTACCGTGTGGAGAAAATTATTAACGTAAACAGGATGTTAAAGTCGTGGCGCTTAGCCTCGTTGAATTTCAAATTTGGCAAATTTGGGTAAGCGGGGCAGTGTGTGTGTGGCCTTTACTTAAGAACTGCAGTAACCGAGTGTACTGGTCATCTCTCTGGATACGGTTGCCAAAGGCCCACGCCAGTATGATTACTATCGCGCGGTCCCGGCTATGATCATAGCTGGATGACAAGACCTGGCAGATCATCGGTTACCCAACTGTGATTGATCACCGTTAAGAAAGAATCAATTTAAGCTTCTCGTCGTGTTGAATGGACAAGTGCGGGATCAACTCGTTGCAAAAATCAACACCGTCGTGGAATGCGGCAAGGCATTCTGCCGCGAGTTCAATCGGTGGCGGCCTTCGTCCGAGGGATGATTGCGCGAACGGTGGTTCCGTCCGTCGAACTCTCAATTTCGAGGGCTCCACCGAAGGGATTGAGACGACCTTTCATGCTTGGAATCCCGACGCCGTACCCGGCATCTCTCTCTACAAACCCGGGCGCTCCGCTACCAAGGCCGTTATCCGTGATTGTGAGCACTATGCGCTCCGGCTCGATCCTGAACGTCACCGAGATAGAGGTCGCTTTAGCGTGACGGTGTACATTCGCAAGCGCTTCCTGGCCTATCCGTAGCAGCGAACGTTGCAACTCAATAGAAAGGTCATCTGCGGCAGGATCAATTGATACCTCACCGCGTATTCCGCTTCGTTGGATAAACCCATGCACAAAGCTCGTAAGCGTGGTCGCCAAACCGCGCTTTCCGAGATCCCGCGGATGAAGCAGATAACTGAAGGTCCGCATCTCAGTCAAAGCTAATTCAATTGAAGACTTGACGTCACTCACAATCCGAACGGCCGTTTTGTCCGACGACACCTTTTTCTCCATGCTCATCATTCCCAGGAGCGCGGCAACCAGATGTTGTGCGGTAGAATCATGAAGTTCCCGTGCGATCCGCTGATGCTCATCTTCCTGCGCTTGCAGTAATCGCCCGGTCAGCATTTCAACGGTCTCACCCGCTTCTGTGATCGACGTTTCGAGAAGGCCTATCGGAGCTTCGATCAAGTGTCTCAAATAAAACAATGCGCACCCGCCTGCAAGCATCAACGCACCCGCCATGACGGCAAGGAACCTCAACGTCCCGAATAATTGGCCGTCGAAGCTAGCCTGCGGCATCGACATCGTGGCAGTCCACTGTGTAACCTCAGAGCGATTGAATGCAATAAGGCTTGGAACGCCATGCGGATCGTCAGCATAAACTATCCCGGTCACGGCCCCCGGGGTTGGCGTTGCCAAAAGTGCTACCCGAACCGGCTCAGCCATCTGCTGCGCAACGACAACATCTTCCCCGCTGGCAGAGACAATGCCGTTGTTATTTTGATCGTAAATGGCCCCCTCAAAATTCGGAGGGTTTCGCTGCTGTTTAAGGAATGATGCAAAACGCTGATCGGACAACACTGTTGTCAGAAAGTAACGCCAACCCCCATCAGGATCGGAAACCTTCATATTGATGGTGACCATTGTCGCATTGAGCATAACGGCCCGCACCCGACCCGTCAGGCTAAACTCCAGAGTATCGATGCGTTCCAAAAACGCTGGTTGAGGCGCGAAATCGCTAAGGGACGGTAGCTTTGTTCCGAAGGGGTAAAGTGAATGGAGGAGCACTTTCTCCTTGTTGGACAGGACCAGCCAAGCCCCTTCCGGGAGCGACGTTTCAGTGAGCTGCTTGTGAAACAGTCGGAGATCATCAGCGTGCAGAGCAGGTGAGGATCCGAGCCCGACCAGCAGCGCATGGGAACTAGCCACCTCTCGATCCAGCGCTTGCGAAAGGCCATGCGAGGCCGCTATCAACTTTTCAGTACCGGCGTGTCGCTCCTGCTGCGCTCTCAAAATCACGAAGGTCGATACGATCGAAAAAGCGACAAACAGGACACTCGCAATGATGACCGTTAATCGCCTAATGCGAGGTTTGATCTCGTTGGCAATAGGTTGCCGGACTGATCTTTGGTAAAACGCTGGCACCTTTTGCTTGTTCCATTCGCAACGCTAGTTTAACATCTAATACATCGTCTACACTTAATTTCACTACTATCAAATGTGCAAGAATATTGGACTTTCCAGATTAAGTTTATACCATTAAAGTATTATTTTTCTATAACTCGCACTCACCCGAGCGATTTCAGTTGCCATTGAATCTTCCAAATTCTGCAACTAGGTGTTTCCCTTGCCGTGATTAGGTGCTTTGTCTGATTGTCGACTTTAGTCTTGATGAATATATCCTTAGCTGGATTGCATAGGAGCAAGTGGTACGCCAACATGATGACCGGATCAAATGATCTATGGGCCCAGGATGGTAGCGGAAAAAGTGTCCGGCGAGTATTGATTGCAGACGATCACGATATCGTCCGCCGCGGACTTCGTTCTGTTGTGGAAAGTCGGCCAGGATGGGAGGTGGTGGCAGAGGCTCGTGACGGGCGGGAAGCCCTGAATTTGGCTGTTTCCCTCAAGCCCCACATCGCGATTGTCGATTACAGCATTCCGATGATGAACGGCGCGCAAGTGACACGCAGAATTTGCGCTGAATCGCCGAAGACTCAAGTGTTGATCTTTACCATGCATGAAAGTGAGAACATTCTGCGTGAGGTTCTGACGGCCGGCGCCCGCGGTTTTCTGCTCAAGTCGGATGTCGACAAACTTCTATATGCCGCCCTCGACGCCCTTGCCCACCGGAAGCCCTTCTTCACCGGCCAAGTCAGCGAAGCACTTCTGGCGCTTTTTTTGTCCCAGCCCACGGACACAGGGGAACTTGGACTTTTGACGCCACGCGAGAAGGAGGTCATCCAGCTCATTGCCGAAGGCAACAGTAGCCGAGCGGTCGGGACAATTCTGAATATCAGTAGCAAGACGGTTGAAGCCCACCGGGCGTCCGCCATGGGAAAGTTGCAGATCAACTCTACCGCAGCGCTCGTTCGATACGCCATTCGAAACAAGATGCTCGAGCCATGATCGGACCTATTCGATGGAACCACCTGTCCGAATTAACGTGGGCACACATTACTTCGCTTCTCCGCGCTGGAGTGTTGGGACCGATGCAATTCCGGAATCCGCTCCCGTGAGGGAAATTACGGCCGGAAATAGGGCCTTCTACCAATACACTTTCTGATCTCATCGGGGATAGTGCGAGCAGGGCGGGCGTTTGATAAGGTTCGCATTTAGGATATTGTTCTGGGTCAGGCGGTAGGGTTCAAATGCGTCACATCAATTCATTGAGATTGCATTTCTTGTCGGTACCGTGGCGAGCACCGGCTCGATCGCGATGAACACGCTGCCGTTTCCAACACGATGGCAGCACGATGGACAGCTCAAATAGCGACCAGAATTCAAATCGAACAGGAAAACCATGACCCGTAAAGAATTAGCAATTGGATTGCTGCTTGGTGTTGCGACAGTAACGCCCACATATGCCGCTGATGTCGCGCAACCAATCATGGTCCCTGAGTCCAGACAAGTTGAGAACAGCGGTTGGACTTTCGCTGTCAGCCCGTACTTCTGGGGCGCGGGTATGTCCGGCAATGTCGGTCAGTTCAATCTTCCCGCCGTACATTTGGAAACCGATTTCGAGGACATTCTCAAAGATCTGGATTTTGCTTTCATGGCCACTGGTGAGGCCCGCAATCAACGGGTCAGCATTTTCGGGGATATCATTTACACGAAACTCTCGAGCGGCTCCGGCACGCCGAGGGGCATCGTCGCTGGGAGCGTCGATCTCACGTCGGAGACCTTTGCTGGCCTTTTTGGAGTTGGATATTCCGTTCTTCAGGATGAGCGAGGAAATCTTGACCTGGTGGCCGGGCTCCGGGTCTGGCACGCCAGTTCAGAAGTGTCGTTCACTGGAGGCCTGCTCGATGGTGTCTCGGCCAGTGATAGTGCCACTTGGGTCGACGGTATGGCTGGCATTCGCAGCAAATACTTCGTGACGGAGAATTTCTATGTGAGCGGTTGGGGTCTGATTGGGGCTGGGCAGGCCGATCTCGATTGGGATGTCGCCGCAACCATCGGCTACCAATTTAACGATCGGTTTTCAGCCGTTGCGGGGTATCGGGCTCTCGGTGTCGACTATAACAGAGATGGATTTGTGTTCGATGTCGTTCAAGAGGGGCCAATTCTTGGCATGGTTATGCGTTTTTGACAGATGCGAGGCGAATGGCCGACTTCGATTTTCAAACTCTCAAACTTACAGAATGCTCGGGTTCAGTAAGCGAGGAGCTGACATCATGACACTAGATGACGTTCGAGCTCAAGGAAATCTGCAAACAGCCACCCCTGTTGCCCAATCCAGTTAGCAGGGCGAAAAAATGAAAATCGTTTGAGTGTTAGTTATCTCGTATTGGTCGTGATAACCACTGCATGCGCAAAGTATGGTGAAACTAACGACCGATAACTTTTTACGCGGTGAGAGTGATTTGTATTTCTGTTCGACCGCAACGGATATGGTTCTGGAAGGTTTAACCACACACGTGAGCTTGCTCCTGTTGATAGGCAAAACGTTATACGCCTGAATAGGGATATTCATCAGGCGTTGTTGATTTAGATGCAGGCCCGGACAGGGTGGCTACCTGACGCCGGAATTTCGTTTCATGTCGTTGCAGGTGAATTGAAGATCACTTCACGTCGGCGGTTATCTATAAAAGTGGCCCTATAGCGAGTTCGCCGGTTGAACTGTCTGTTTTGCCATGGTTCGCAATTCAGCGAAAGTTTGCGCAAGGCACCTGGTGCCCAATTTTCTGGAAAAACACCGCACACGGGAAAACTCTTCACCAGAATAGGGTGTTTTACCAATGGCAATCGGACTCCACGATGGCGCAGTATCCGCGTAGCAGTGCCGCCGGCACAGAGGGGGGACAATGATCAGTATTCAAAGCGGTGAGCGGTCATCACAGTCCGTAGAGGTGCCTATTTATTCTGGAATGGTTCGGATTGAACGCGGCATCTTTCAGATGGGTTCAAATAACCACTATCCGGAGGAAGCGCCGGTTCATCCCGTTGCGGTCGATAGCTTCTTCATCGACGAGACACCAGTTACAAATCGGCAATTCCAAGCCTTCGTAGATGCTACTGGATATATCACCTTTGCCGAACTAGCACCTGATCTGGCTGAGTATCCTGGTGCTCTTCCGGAAATGCTTCAGGCAGGTTCCTTGGTGTTCCGACCGCCAGTCCGCGTTCTATCGCTGCAAGATTGGGGACAGTGGTGGTCGTTCTGCTTCGGTGCCAACTGGCGGCACCCTTTGGGCCCGGATAGTTCGACCGATGGCCAAGAAGATCATCCCGTCGTGCACATCGCCCACTGTGATGCTGAAGCATACGCGAAATGGGCGGGCAAGTCACTGCCGACTGAAGCCGAGTGGGAGTTTGCTGCACGAGGCGGATTGGAAGGAGTGGAATTCGCCTGGGGTGATGAATTTACTCTAGGCGGACACCATATGGCCAATACTTGGCAGGGCGAGTTTCCACATCAGAATCTTACCTTGGACGGATATGAGCGCACGTCTCCTGTTGGATCGTTCCCGCCAAATGGCTACGGCCTCTACGATATGATTGGCAATGTCTGGGAGTGGACCGGCGATTTCTATCGACCGAAGCACGATGCTCCAACCCAAAAGGCTTGTTGCATTCCGGAAAACCCTCGCGGCGGTCCAGAGCGAGAGAGCTACGATCCATGCCAACCGGAAATCAGGGTGCCACGCAAGGTGTTGAAGGGCGGATCGCATCTCTGCGCTGCAAACTACTGCCAACGCTACCGTCCGGCGGCGCGATATGCCCAACCGATCGACACATCCACCAACCACGTTGGATTTCGCTGCGTGGTTCGAGTTCAATGAACATGCCTAGGAGGTTACATATGCGATGCAATCGGATTACCATTGGCCTCTTGGCCTGCTGCTCTTGCCTTGCCATTACTCTAGCTTCGTCCGGGCTTGCCTCAGCGCAAGAATCTCTGCCGTTTCCAACCCTTGCTGGGCCACCAACGGCACTTACAATGGGCGAATCTGCTGCAGCCTACACACAGCCGCTACCGCAACGCCGCCTTTCAGCAGATGCGCCCAACATCATAATTATGATGTTGGACGATGCTGGACCCGCATTGCCTTCAACGTATGGCGGGCCAATTAGCACTCCGACGTTGAGCCGGGTTGCCAGGGACGGTGTGTCCTACAACCGCTTCCACAATGCTGCCATGTGCTCACCGACCCGCGCCGCGTTGTTGACAGGCCGAAATCATCACAGGGTGGGCTTCGGCCAGATCGCCGAATTCGCAAATGCCTGGGACGGTTACACCGGCGCATGGCCGGCAACGTCAGCTTCAATCGCTAAAGTTCTGGGATACTATGGCTATGCGACGTCGGCATTCGGAAAGTGGCACAACACTCCGGCCACCGACACATCGGCCGTAGGACCGTTCGAACGTTGGCCAACGGGACAGCTTGTTGGGTTTGACCATTTCTACGGATTCTTGGCAGGCGAGTCTTCACAGTGGGAACCGGCGGTTGTCGAGAACACGATCCGTCTGACCCCGCAGCACCACCGTAAGGGCTACCACTTCACCGAGGATATGACAGACAGGGCCGTAAAGTGGATCCGGAGCCAGAGCGCGCTCGCGCCTGAACGACCGTTCTTCATGTACTGGGCTCCGGGCGCGGTCCATGGCCCACATCAGATATTCAAGGAATGGGCCGACAAGTACAAGGGACGCTTTGACCAGGGCTGGGATGTTCTTCGCGAAGATATCTTGGCAAAGCAGAAGGAGCTGGGATGGACTCCTAAGGAGACGAAACTATCCGATCGTCATCCATCGATGGCAGCATGGGAGGATATCCCCAAGGATGAGCGTGAATTCCAGATACGACTGATGGAGGTTTTTGCTGGTTTTGCCGAGCATGCCGATACGCAGGCGGGCCGACTTCTGGATACGCTAAATGAACTCGGTATCCGAGAGAACACCCTTATCTTCTACGTATGGAGCGACAACGGTTCCAGCGCCGAGGGGCAGAGCGGTACGGTGGCGGAATTCCTTGCTCAGAACGGTATCGCGACCGAGATCAAGGATCATTTGCGGGTTTTGGAAGGTCTTGGTGGCCTTGACGCATTGGGCGGCCCAAAGACCGATAATATGTACCACGGTGGCTGGGCCTGGGCAGGCTCTACCCCTTTTCAAGGGACCAAGCTACTCGCGAGCTATTTCGGTGGCACGCGCACGCCTCTTGCAGTGTCGTGGCCGGCGAAGATCAAAGCTGACGCAGTGCCCCGTTCGCAATTCTATCATGTCAACGATATCGTGCCGACCATCTACGATATCCTCGATATCGTCCCACCAAAGCTGGTGGACGGCGTGACGCAGGACCCGCTCGATGGGGTAAGCATGATGGCCTCACTTTCCGATGCAAAAGCCCCGGAAAACAAGACCGGCCAGTATTTCGAGGTGATGGGTAGTCGCGGCTATTACGAAGACGGCTGGTTCGCCTCGGTATTCGGGCCACGAATCCCTTGGAAACCAGGATTCGATCCAGCGATCTTCGACTGGTCCCCCGAGAAAGACACATGGGAACTTTACAACCTCAACGAGGACTTCTCACAGGCTCGCAACGTCGCTTCCGAACACCCCGAGAAGCTCAAGCACATGATCTCGGCGTTCAATGACGCCGCCAAAGAAAACAAAGCTTTTCCGATCGGCGGCGGATTGTGGTCCACTGTCTTCCATCCCGAGTATAGCCCAAGAAATCCGGCCAACGAGTTTCATTACAACGCCGATGTCACCGAAGTTCCCGAGTTCAATGCTCCAAAGCTCGGCTCATCAAGCACGATAGCGCAGGTCGATATTGAATTGGCACCAGACTCGGAAGGGGTTCTATATGCCTTAGGTAGTTATTCCGGAGGGCTCTCTCTCTTCATAGACAACGGCAAGCTTATTTATGAGTTCAACAACTTCCAGGTAGAGCGCACCCGGATCGAAACGTCCGAGCCGTTGCCAACAGGCAAAGTGCAGATTGAAGTGGAATCGCATCGTGTCGAGGGGCCAGCCGCTCCGATAGAGGTGACGATGCGAATCAATGGCAAGGTGGTAGCGGACGGCCGCGTACCGCGTTCTCCCAGCCTCTTTTTTACCACCAACGACACCTTCGACGTTGGGATGGACAGCTACTCGCCCGTTTCCGAGACTTACTATGATCGCGCGCCGTTTGCGTTTAACGGAACCATCGACAAAGTCTATGCCAAGTACATTCCTGACACGAAGAAAAATTAGGGGAAGCCATCATGTCTATGAAGTACTGTAGGCGGTCTCTGTCGACATGCTGTTCAATGCTCATCTTGAGCATGACGATGTCGAGTACAAGCTTTGCGCAGGAATCGTTGCCATTCCCACCCACACCACGCCCGAAGGCAGAGCGGACGATGGAACTGTCTACATATGCCAAACCTGAAGCGCTGAACCACCTTCCTGCAGACGCTCCCAATATTCTCATTGTCATGCTTGACGACACCGGACCGGCATTGCCTGCAACCTACGGCGGACCTATCAACACGCCGACCCTTTCGGCTGTGGCGAATGCTGGCGTGTCCTACAACCGATTTCACAATGCGGCCATGTGCTCACCCACACGAGCTGCTCTGCTCACTGGTCGCAACCAGCACCGTGTTGGGTTTGGCCAGATTGCCGAATTCGCAAATGCTTGGGAGGGGTACACGGGATCGTGGCCTGCCACGACCGCTTCGGTAGCGAAAGTCCTTGGCTACTACGGATATGCAACGTCTGCTTTCGGTAAATGGCACAATACGTCTTCAACCGACATATCCCGCATGGGACCCTATGATCGTTGGCCCACGGGAAGGCTCGTCGGCTTTGACTACTTTTACGGTTTTATTGCTGGTGAAGCCTCCCAATGGGAGCCAGCGATTGTGGAGAACACCTCCGTCGTCGAGCCCAAGCATGACCGTGAAGGTTACCACTTCACTCAGGACATGACGGACAAGGCAATTTCATGGCTGCGCAACCATCGGGCAGTGAGCCCTGGCCAGCCATTCATGATGTATTGGACCCCGGGCGCGGCCCATGGGCCACACCATATTTTCAAGGAATGGGCGGATAAATACAAAGGCAAGTTTGATGCCGGTTGGGACGTCATGCGAGAAGAGGTCTTTGCCAACCAGAAGAAGCAAGGATGGGTTCCCGCCAGTACGGAGCTGACACCTCGACCGGGAACACTGGCTGGCTGGGACAGCATCCCAGACGACGAGAAGCCGTTCCAACGTCGCCTGATGGAAGTGTATGCCGGATTCGTTGAGCATGCCGACACGCAGGCGGGGCGGCTGCTTGAAGAACTCGACAGGATGGGTGTTCGCGACAACACTCTGATTTTCTACGTATGGGGCGATAACGGCTCTAGCTCCGAGGGCCAAAACGGGACCATCAGTGAATTGTTGGCGCAAAATGGTATCCCGAGTGATATCAAGGACCACATCCGCGTGCTTAATGAACTCGGCGGTCTTGATGTATTGGGCGGCCCAAAAACAGACAACATGTATCACGCCGGCTGGGCATGGGCGGGGTCCTCTCCATTCCAGTCGACAAAGCTCGTAGCGGCTCATTTCGGAGGTACGCGAACTCCCCTCGCGATTTCGTGGCCGAAAGCAATCAAGCACGACATCGAACCACGTTCGCAGTTCTATCATGTGAACGATATCGTTCCTACCATCTACGATGTGCTCAAGATCACGCCGCCGAAGGTTGTGGAAGGTGTATCGCAGGAGCCGATCGACGGAGTCAGCATGGTAGCCTCGTTCAACGATCCGAAGGTGCCTGCGAACAAGAAAGAACAGTATTTCGAGGTCATGGGCAGTCGAGGTTATTACAAGGATGGCTGGTTCGCGTCAGTGTTCGGGCCTCGCATTCCTTGGAAGCCGGGTATTGATCCCAAGATCGTCAACTGGTCTCCAGATAATGATAAATGGGAGCTTTATGATCTGAGTAAGGACTTCTCCCAAGCGCGGAATATTGCCGACGAGAACCCCGAGAAGTTGAAGGAACTGGTATCCAGCTTCGACGCGGCTGCATACGATAACAAGGTGTATCCAGTGGGCGGTGGCCTTTGGTCCATGGTCTTCCACCCCGAGGATGCCCCCCACAATCCAGCGACAGAGTTTTTCTACACAAAGGACGTCTTCGGCTTGCCCGAGGCATCAGCTGCGAAAGTGGGTGTACTCAGTAATCTCGCAACGATCAACTTGGAGTTAACACCGGAAAGTAAGGGCGTTCTTTATGCTGTCGGGGCTTACTCAGGGGGTATGAGTGTTTGGGTAGAGAATGGAAAGCTGACATATGAGTACAATGCTTTTCAGATCGAACGCACGCGCATCGAGAGTACAAAACCACTACCAACCGGCAAGGTGAAACTTGAGATCGAGACGCGCAAAAGCAAGGGGCCGATCGGCCCGCTTGCCATCGTAATCCGCGCGAATGGCGAAGATATTGCGTCAGGCACAGTGCCGCGCTCGGCCTCCATCGGGTTCACCCCAAACGACGCATTCGACGTCGGCATGGACAGCTATTCGCCGGTCTCAGAGGCATATTTTGACAGAGCGCCGTTCAAGTTCAACGGCAAGATCGAGAACATGCATGTGAAATATCTGAGATAATGAGACTGACGATTTCAGTTTTCGACATGACTAAAAAGGACAGGTCTCCGATGGTGACACGCATTTCAACTGTTCTCGTGCTTCCGTTTTGTTGAGCGGGATTTGAACCGATGCCTACTGAATCCAGGAGAAGGAGTTGGTGTGTGACATATCTATCACGAACAATGGCGGGCCTGGTCATGGTGCACGGCATCGCGTCTGCCGCCTGCGCGCATGCTGCCGATCTGGTGGTTGCCATGCCGAACTGGCCTTCGGGGCAGGTGACGGCAAACATCATCAAGGACAGCATGGAGAAAAACCTGCGTCTCAGCGTCGAGGTGAAAGAGATGGGTACCATGACCGCCTTCGCCGGATTGGCCAGCGGAGATGTGGACATTCATCCCGAGGTCTGGCTCCCAAATCTTAAGTCGCTGACCGAAAAATATGCTGGCAAAGATGGCCCGGTCCAGCTCGCGGAAATTGGTGTTCCGGCGTGGCAAGGAATTTGCACCACCAGACAGACTGTGGAGAAAACCGGAATACAGGCGGTTGCTGACCTTCTGGACGTGAAGAAGACCGCAGCCCTTGATACGGACGGCGACGGACAGGGCGAGTTATGGATAGGCGCGCCATCCTGGTCGTCGACTCCCATAGAGCGCATTCGGGCAAACAGCTATGGTTACGCCAAGACCATGCGCCTTCTTGAAATGCCGGAGGACATGGGCATGGCTGCGGTCGATGCAGCGGCGGCGACTGACAGGCCGATCGTCTTCGCCTGCTACAGCCCGCACGTCGTTTTCAAGTTGCACGATATCGTCAAGCTGGAGGAGCCCACTTACGACCCTGCCAAATGGCACGTTGTCCTGCCTGCCGACGACCCCGACTGGTTGCGCAAGTCAAGCGCTCCCGTCGGTTGGGATGCGGCGCGTTTCCACATTGCGTATTCGAAGGCTTTAACAGCAAGTAAGCCGGAGGTGGCCTCGTTCCTTGAGAGTATCGATTTTACCGCCGACGAGATCACGCAAATGAGTTATGCGGTCGAAGTCGATCGCCAGTCTCCCGCCGATTACGCAAAGGCTTGGGTTGGGAAGAACGCCGATCGGGTTGCACAATGGCTGAAGGGATCGGCAAAATGAGCAAGGGATACGCGTCTCACGCCAATATGAAACTGATCGCGGCTCTAATCGCAGTGGGACTGCTTATTTGCGGAATGGCCGTTGCCTTGGCCCAAGTGCCGAAAACGCAGATTTACGACGCCAAAACCCGCACCTGGGTGAGCTACGACAACAAGAAGGCGCGAAAATACTACGCCGCTAACGGACAGGTGCCTGAAGCTTTCCGCAGGCAGGCCGTGACGTTCAGGACGGCAGAAAAGCCGGGAACCATCATCATCGACGGCAACCAGCACTTTCTCTACCTCGTCAAAGGTGGCGGCCAAGCCGTGCGGTACGGCATCGGTGTCGGGCGTGACGGCTTCGGCTGGGCAGGAATCGTGCGCGTCGGGCGAGTGGCCGAGTGGCCGACCTGGACGCCTCCAGCAGAAATGGTGGCGCGCGACCCCAACGCCTTAAAGTTTGCCGGCGGAATGCCGGGTGGTCCGGACAATCCGCTGGGGGCTCGGGCGCTCTATCTCTACGACGGCGACCAGGACACGATCTATCGCATCCATGGCACACCCGAACCGTGGTCGATTGGTCTCAACGTCTCATCCGGCTGCATCAGAATGAACAACGAGGACATCGTCGATCTCCATTCACAGATCGATGTCGGTGCGAAGGTAATCGTGCTCATGCAGGGCGCGTCGCTTTACAAGGGCGTTTGAAAACAAGGTGGGGATCATGTTCAAAAAATCGATATTGGGCGTCGCGGTTCTGGCATTTTTTCCGGCTTTTGCCGGATGCGTCTCGGGCCCGACGCCGGACAACATGGCGCGCAATACAATGCAGACGGCACCTGCAGACCTGCAACTCGCCTGCGCCAGTGCGGCAACGGCAAAGTTCGGGGCCGACCATGCCAATGCGCTTCCTGTCAGTTCAAGCGCCGTCGAGGGTGGAAAGTATCAGATCATCGTCGAGGCGAAGGGGCAACGGTCGACCTGCCTGATCGATACGGCAGGTACGGTCCATTCTCTGGAAAAAATATCGGCTTGAACTGCACATACGGGTGTTTTGCCAATGGCGGATGACCGAAAACGAATCAGGAGATCCAACGATGTCTGTTCCGTCGCAGGAGCCAGGCGCTAAAGTCATCGCAGGTTTCGCGATTTTCGCGACGGAACGGCGAACCTCGCTCATTTCCTCGCGCTGCGCTTTCCCTGTGACATAAGCTTGGTAATTACGCTGGCAGGAAGTGCATCGGCTGCATAGGTGAATGTGCTTGTGGTTCTGACCTCTTCGGCAGCCCGCTTCAGCGCACCGAGCGCAGCCCGCGCGAACGATCCGCCCACGCTCACACGGCGCACGTCCGCATCCGACAGTTCGGCGATGGAGAAAATTGGGCCTTTTAGCCCCATGACTACGTTGACGGGCCTATTCACGGCGGCGCAGACGGTTAGAATTGCTTCCAGGTTGGGTAATCGCTATCAGATATCGGGGGCGGAGTGGATCGGGTCGTTGGCAAACAGTTAACAAGCGGCCTGTGGCTGGGTGAGATTGTTTTTGAATTTATGATGAGCAGGCGTCGTTCCTCCCGCTGATCATCGCAGATCGTTAGGCCAGTTCGAGGCTTTCATGAAAAGGCGCGATAATGGCAGCAGGTTTTGAGACCGGCGTCTTAAAGCGGGCAATGTCGCGGGCTGGCGGCAAGCCGAACATCCGCGCGTATTCCCGGCTGAACTGCGATGGGCTTTCGTAGCCGACGGAAAAGGCGATCGCGGCCGCATCGCGAGGCTCGAACAAAAGCTGCCTCCGCGCCTCCAGCAGACGAAGCCTCTTCTGATACTGAATTGGTGTCATGGCAGTAATAGCCTTGAAGTGGCGATAGAATGCGGCGACGCTCATCCCCGTCATCGCCGCGAGCGGTTCGACGCGAAAGGGTTCGGTGTATCGCGCGCGGATCCAGTCGATCGCGCGACGAACCTGAGACAACCGGCCGTCGGCACATGCGATCTGACGGAGCATGTCGCCCTGCGGACCCTGCAGGACTCGAAACAGAATTTCGCGTTCAATCATGGGTGCCAGCATCTCCACGTCTCCAGGGTGATCGATTAGACGCATCATGCGAAGCCATGCATCGACAAGTTCCGGCGTGCCGGTTGAAACCACAAAATCAGGGGTTTGCTGCTGCGAACTCCTTCTACCGTGGTCTGCAAGCATGGAGGCGATGATCGCTGGCTCCAGTGTCAGACTTAGCGCAAGATAGGGGCTCCCTGGTCTGTCCGAGCTGATCTGACCTATCGCCGGAATGTCGACTGGGACGACAAAATAGGTTTCCGGCTCAAAGCGCAGGACGTGGTCCCCAATCGAAAGAGTCTTCGAACCCTGCAGTACGAAGTGAAGCATCGGCTCATATACCTGATCCGAGCAAGCTTCACTTCGCACCATTGCAACACGCGGAATTCCGGTGGCGGTCCATTTGTCTCCGGCGCGCATGACAATGCTGCGCAATTCATCCATCGCGTTTTCCATATGCCGAATATGGCGACAAACCGTCTGCATCGCAATGCAATGAGAACGTGGGGGTTTATTCCATACCTATGGTGCTCCTTGTGGGATGGCGAGGAATGCCAGGCCATAAAGACGAGCCTCAGCATCGGATCAAGGGCGAGATCACGGTGGCGTTAGCCGATCTTTGCAATTTTGAAGTCTACGTACTTGAGGACGAATCGACCGCGGCCGGCGTAATTGCTGCAGCGGTTACAACGGCCCGAAGGAAATCCGCTCCAACAATTGTACTTGTGCCTCCTGGGTTTCTCACTTCACGAAAGAAAGAGATATCATTACGTAGAGCGCTTTGGTCTCGCACTGATGCGATCTCGGGGCTCTTGGAACAGGTGGGTCCTGAAGACGCCTTGATTGCAACAACCGGTCACATTGGCCGGGAGGTCTATGGGCAACTTCAATCCCGGGGACATACCGATCAGTCATTCCTCTGTGTTGGCGCTATGGGGCATGCATCACAAATTGCCGCTGGCCTCGCATTAGCACAACCGAATAGGCGGGTTTGGTGCTTCGATGGAGATGGTGCTTTCCTCATGCATCTGGGTGGAGCAGCCCTTATTGGGGCATTGAGGTTGCCTAATCTGATTCACTTGGTTTTCAACAATGGAGTGCATGGCTCAGTAGGCGGTACGGCAACATGTGCTCCACAAACGGACCTAAAGAATTTGGCAGCAGCACTTGGATATCGATCTGCGCTGCAAATCTCAAATGGCGCTGAACTGAGCACCACTAAGTGGGTGAGCACAACGGGTACGCCGTCCTTCGTTGAAGTAAGGATTTCCGCCGACCAAGGGGGGCAACTCGGCAGGCCTCCCGAACCACTTCAGTCGCTCTCTTTGGCTTTCCAGAGGTTTTGTCTTGGCGTGGAGGAAATGGCCGGAAGCGAGCGACTGAGAACGTCACAAAATTGATAGCAAATGATTGGTAACGATGCGGCGATTGCATTGTAGAAGGCAACACAAATGACCCGTTCGGGACAAAAGATTCTTCGGCCACTGGTTATACTATCTATCGCCCAACTTATTGGATGGGGAACAGTCAGCTTTTTGGCAGTGATAAGCCACGAAATCGGGGCGGATTTGGGGCTTGATATCTCGACAATATTCGCGGGAACTACTGTGTTCTACATAGCGATGGGAACCTGCGCCCCTTTTCTTTCGGGCACGTTTCGACGTTTTGGAGCCCGGCAGGTTATGATTTGCGGTACTGTCATTGCAGCATGCGGGCTAGGATTGTTGTCGTCTTGCCACTCACCTATTACCTATTTCTTGGCCTGGCTTATCCTGGGGGTTGCAGGGAGCGCCACTCTTACGACTCCGGCACATATACTCCTTAACGAAATTGCCGGGCGGGATGCGGGGCGCGCCATCGCAACGCTGATGTTGGTTACTGGTCTGTATGGCACAGTATTTTGGCCTCTAACTTCTATTCTGACTGCACAACTTGGGTGGCGCGGAACTTGCGTAACGTATGCAGCAGTTCTGCTCGTAATTTGCCTCCCGCTTTACATCTTCGGCCTGCCACGAAGCAGCAAGATTGATCGAGTTAACCCAGCACCAGATAGTCAATTGGTACGTCCGAATGATCGAACGTTCGTTCTGATTGTCACAGCAATAGCTCTCAACGCATTCGTCACGTTTGGTTTCAGTGCGATCCTTATCGAATTGCTTAAGGCAGAGGGACTAAGCGCGTCAAATGCCATTGCTTTCGGCTCCGCGCTTGGAATACTGCAAATTAGCGCGAGAGGATTGAACATCGTTGTGGGCAAGCGATGGGATGGTCTCACTATGGGAATTGCATCATCTGCGATATTGTTCCTCTCGCTTATCGTTCTGCTTGTGGCTCATGGTTCGATTTTAGCTATTGTTGCTTTTCTTGCACTCTATGGCCTCGGAAGCGGTGCACTCGCCGTAGCGCGATCAACTATTCCCCTCGTATTTTACGACAAAAGCGACTTTGCAAAGGCTCTTTCACGCATCGCACTTCCACTCAATTGGATCTCTGCGATCTCTCCACCATTGCTGATATCATTAATGACAAATTTTGGTAGCAGCGCAGTTCTAATCGTTTCGGCAGCGTGTTCATGCGCTTCGATTGTGGCTTTGGCGTTTCTCGCAAACCAACGTCCCTTCAGGGAAGCAATACCCACTCCTTAATCGGGAAGCCGGTTGAATAGATAACTATAAAATGATAGCGCGAGACACTTATCGCGCTTTCATTCGTATATGATGATAAAACTCATATATATATAGAATATAACAGCACTATATTTGGAATCTCCATAGAATTTGAAATCATGAAATGGAGAGTTCTATGAGAGTATCTATTTCCGGTGGGGGAAGAACGGGTCATCTGTACGCGGTGTTATTTAAACAGCTTCCAGATGTAGAGGTTTTTTGGCACTCCCGCAAAGCGAGCGAGATTTCTGAGAATATGCCAGCATCAGGCATCCAACTTATCTCGGAAAACAAAGTCATAGCGTCGGGCCGTCCTGATCTCGTATCTGAGGACGTTACCGCAGTGGTCAACGATGCTGACGTGGTAATCTTCACGCAGCAAAATGAGGGGCTTCCACCCACTGTCCTGGCGGCCTCAAAGCACTTCAACAGAACCAAGGCAACATATGTTGGTGTAATTCCAGCGTTGGGAAATGCCTTTGATTGGTTAATGCAGAGTGCAGTTCCGGACAACGAAAACGTTTTTGTGTGGGGGCTTCGGGGCGTTCCGGCCACGAGCCCGACGATGTCTCTTGGAAAATCAGTTACTCTTGGTGGTTATAAAGACATTCTGTACCTTGGTTTCGCTGATAACGTTCCTGGATATCATCGAGATAAAATAGGTGAGGTGCTACAGCGGCTTTTTCCTCAGCCTACTGTGATGTTGAATTCTTACTTAGAGATGACCCTAAGCCCCGCATCTCTGCATCCGGCGGTCTTGTACGGGATAATGGGCCCTTACTCACAATGGGACGGCTCCCCGCTAAAAACGCGCTTGCGATGGTGGGCAGATCTTTCCGAGCTTTCCGCGTATTTCTTGGAAAGGTGTGATAGCGAGATACAGACCCTCATTCGAACCGTAGAGCTTCACTTAGCGATCAAGCTTCCAAATTCTGGAACGATATATGGGAAGCAAGTTGAACAGTACGGGTCCAGCATAGGTGATCCAACTTCGTTATTGACAACATTCAGAACTATCCCGGCTCATCAATCGTACATCCCGCTCGTTGAACAGCCTTGTGGCGGCTTTCTGTTCAATACGAAACATGCTGGCTTCAGAGCTGACCTTTTTTATTCCATGGCACTTTATCTCGAATTGGGAAGACGGTTAGGCCTCGACCTACCGTATCTCAAAGAGATTTTCGAATGGGGCTGTGACTTCATTGGTGAACGTCCACACCTAGCGATCAATTACATACCGCCAGACTGGTTGGCCACAGAAGTACAGAAAAGAACTGGCGCGAACCATTAGCCATCGTAAGCCCTTTGGCGGAAAGACAGATTCCATGCGCGGAACAGGATCAGCGATAGGACACCACGGGGAAATAATTCAAGGCGTATTCGAGCGCGAGAGGCGGTCGCTTATCCGGGGTCTAGTTTCCCTCCCATGCAGTGCTTTAAAATCGACAGCTACCTTCACCGCTTCAGAAGGCACCGAGGTCACAGTCGTGCCGGCTTGGAAAACAAAGGCCCGAGACGCCGTTAAGATGTTCTTAGAACGCAGAAATTTGCCTTCCAAGGGGGGTGGACGGCTGAAAATTAAGAGCAATATCTCGGTCGGCTATGGTCTCGGCTCATCGACCGCCGACGTGATTGCCTCCATAAGAGCAGTGGCCAATTACCATAATGTTGCACTGACATCCTACGAGATTGCACGAATTGCGGTCGAAGCGGAGCAGGCATGCGATTCCACCATGTTCGCGGGTCAGGCTGTCCTTTTTGCACAACGCGAGGGGCTGGTGATTGAAAGCCTACATGGCAGGCTACCCCCGATTGATTTGATCAGTGTGAACGTAGCTCCCGATAAACCCATTGATACTTTGGCGTACCGCCCTGCACGCTATTCAACCCTAGAGATCGAACAATTCCGCTCCTTGCGGGGCTTCCTCCGTTCTGCAATCCGCAACGGTAGTGCGTTGCTGCTCGGCAGGGTAGCGACTGCAAGCGCAATTATTAATCAACGGCACTTACCCCAAAAGTATTTTATCGAAATCAAACGAATTGCAGAGAAAAACAACGTTCTCGGAATTCAAGTCGCCCACAGTGGCACAGTTGTAGGTCTGATGTTCGAACCCGATGGGCCGATAGATTCGCAAATCAGAGCACAAGTAGTGGCCGATCTTCGATCACTGGGGCTTTCTCCTCAACTGTATTTCCACGCAAATGGAGGCACCTATGTCCACGTATGAAGCGTTAGATAGCATCAGCGAGATTGAACGGCCCAGGATCATTAAACTTCGCCCCAACCTTTTTGCCTGCTGCTTCCAGCTAATGAAGCTGCTGCCTGCTCGTTTTATGTTGGATCGAGCTGAGGACCGGGGTCAAGTTGGTGAAGGGACTCTCATATGCGAAACAACATCCGGAACTTTCGGGCTTGCCCTTGCGAAATTAGGCTCTATCCGGGGGTACCGGATTAAACTAATCAGCGATCCCGCAGTTGATCCCTATTTGGCGTCGCGGCTGAAAAGCCTCGGAGCTGAGGTGGAGATCGTTACAAAAACAGCTGAAGCTCACGGATATCAATCTGCCCGCCTCAACCGACTGCATCAAGTACTGAGAGAGAACCCTTGTGCCTATTGGCCCCAACAATACGACAATTCGGATAACCCATTGTCATACGCAATGGTCGCTGAGAGGCTTGCAGAGATTCTAGGGACAGTTGACTGTCTAGTCGGTTCCGTTGGGTCGGGGGGGTCTATGTCCGGTACTGCAACATTCTTGCGAGACGTATTCCCTGATTTGCACGTGTCTGGTGTTGATACTCATAATAGCGTACTATTCGGCCAGTTAGATGGTCCGCGAACCCTTCGGGGCCTCGGTAACAGCATCATACCTAAGAACCTCGACCACTCGCAGTTCGATGATGTGCATTGGGTGACGGCATTCGAAGCCCTCACGGCCATGCGGTCCTTGCATAAGCAACACGGTTTGTTCATGGGCCCAACTAGCGGAGCTTCGATTCTTGTTGCAGATTGGGTTGCAAGAACGTCGCCGGACAAAGTCGTGGTGGCAATGCTGGCCGATGAGGGGCATCGCTATTATCATACAGCCTACAATGACACCTGGCTAGATTCTTTGAGCGAGTCACGAGATTTGAGATCAAATCCTGTTGAGGTCTCCTCCCCACTGGACGTAGCCCATTCCTGGAGCAGGTATGTCTGGGGAAGGAGATCAAGGGATCACTACGAAGTCCTAACGCAACGTCGACTCGCGTCTTGAAGGCTCCAACCGCGCATATAAGCGCACTAGATCACAATTCATGTCGCGCTCGCATATTGGCCTCACGTTTGCCTACGCGCAAAATTGCCTGCGAATTGAGCTATCGAGCCGCCTACACGCATGGAAGACTCCTTAACAAGTTGTGGTAGTTCGCCAGCAAGTCGCTGGCGAAGCCTACGAAGGCAACCGAAAGCGAGCGCAGGATCTGGGGTATTCAGGAAATCGAAGATGTCTTCCGCCGCCGCTGCTTTTGCTTCTTCGCGCTGTAGATGAAGAGCTATCATGCCAAACGTTCGATCCATCAAATTTTGGAACATTTGACTGAGTTCTGGATTTCCAGCAGTTCTGACCACAAGCTCAAGAAAGCTACAATAATGTTCGGGCGTAATTTTTGAGTTATCAAATTCGAGCGGGAACCTGTTCAACCGATGGCAGGAATATCCTAATATGATATCGCCAACCTCATGAAGAGACATTTGTTCTGAGAGGTCTACTCGTCGGATAAAATAACCACGATTGGGTTGTAACTCTATAAGAGACTCGCAGGAGAGGCGAGATAAAGCCTCCCTTACGGGTGTAACACTGCTTTGAAATACTTTAGCCAGGATATCGACTTCTAAGTGGGTGCCTGTTTTGAGATCTAATCTCCTTATGTGTTCCTTAAGAAGACTGTAAGTGTGTGACGCCTTGGTATGTTGAATTTCATGCATACGCATTCTCGATACTCCAAACTACTGTTCGAAATCGAGCGCCCACGAACCGAAAAAGTGCGTTGAGGTAGCCCATTGTGATTATATAGATTTCGTTTTTCTGTCATAAACAAGACAGAAAATGGAAGGTTTTTGCAAATCTGATGCGCAGCGCGGGCTCCACCATAAACGATATTGCTGATCGGAACTTTGACGGCCACGTTGAGCGAACCCGCTTCCGGCCTTTGACGAGCAAGCAGATCGGCATGGTCCAGGCCTTTGGCTTTCTGGGCGTGCAACTGGCTCTGGCTGGTTCGCTGCTGTTTTTCCTCGCGCGTTACAGACGTCTGATTGCAGTCTGCGTCCTGCCTCTTGTCTTCATCTATCCACCATGCAAGCGATTTACCCATTGGCCGCAAGCCGTCTTGGGCGCGGCCTTCAACTGGGGAATGCTCATGGCATGGGCCGAAGTTGCAGGACATATCCCGCCCGGCGCTATCTCATGTGGGCCGGGGCCATCGCATGGCAGATTGGTTATGACACTGTCTATGCCTATGTTGATGTAAGGGACGATACCCGCCTTGGCCTGAAATCGACGGCAATTCTTTTCGGCAGGCACGGCAAGATCTATATTGGCCTGCTTTATGCATTGGCGACTGGAGCATGGTCGTTAGGCGGCTGGTTATTGGATATGTCTCCACCTTATGCCATTGGAATGCTGGTCATCGCTGCGCATCTTGGATGGCAGACTTGGAAGATTGACCTTGCTCGTCCAGAATTAAATTATCGCCTGTTCCTGGCGAACATCTTGACCGGAGTGCTGCTGGCAGGTGCGGCCGTCATAGGAACTTTGTGAATATCCGTTCAAACGGAAACGCCAACGCGAAGCTGTTATAGTCCTCACATTCGTCCAAGGTTGCTGATGCGTATAGTATTAATTTTCTCGGTTACTCTCCTTACCATCCTCTACGGAGGAAGTCTGCGCGCACAGCCTTGGGAAAGCGCTGATCCGGCGTCTACCGGCTGGTCTGCTGACGGCTTGAAACAGGCTCAGACCTATGCCGCCAGTCTAAAACCGACGGCAGTCATGGTGGTGCAAGACGGTAAGGTGATTGCCGCCTGGGGCGATATTTCCCGCAAGGTGAATGTCGCATCAATCCGAAAGAGCCTGTTGAGCGCTCTCTATGGCATCGCTATTTCTGAAGGGCGGATTAAGCTCGGCAGCACCCTTGCTGAACTCGGCATTGACGACAAACCACTGGCACTCACCGATGCAGAGAAGCATGCCACAGTACGAGATCTGCTTATGGCGCGATCCGGAATCTACCATCCAGCCGCCTATGAGACCGTCGACATGCGGCGCAACAGGCCCGGGCGCGGCAGCAAGCAGCCCGGTTCGTTCTGGTGGTACAACAATTGGGACTTCAACGCCCTCGGCACAATCTACCGGCAGCAAACCGGCGAGGATATTTTCCACAGTTTTGCGCAACGTATTGCCGCGCCGATTGGCATGGAGGATTTCTCGGCTCGTGACGGCCGCTACGTGGCCGAACGTCAGTCGAAGCATTCCGCTTATCCTTTCAGCCTCAGCGCCAGGGATGCCGCCCGTTTCGGCCAGCTTTTTCTCAATGCCGGCCGGTGGGGCGACAAACAGGTCATTCCCGCTGCGTGGGTAAGGGAGTCGACGACAGCCTATTCGCGCACGGAACGGGGAAGCATGGGGTATGGCTATCTCTGGTGGACGCTGAACCCGAAAGTGTTCGGCCCCTGCGCAGCGCTCGCATCGGGCTATGGTGGTCAAGCTATCGCCATCGTGCCGTCAAAGCGTCTGGTCGTCGTGCAGATAGTAGATACCGCGCAGAACGCCAAAGGTATGCGGACCAGCCATTTCATCAACCTTTTGCAGCGCCTTGCCGCTGCAGCACCCTGACACGCAGATATGGGAGGATTGGCGCGGACGGAAGATTGGTTCAATGGGTGGAGCATTGCTGCATCAACGCTGCTTCATGTAGTTTTATTCGTCGTCGTATTGCTCTTGTTCGTTCCTCCAAAAATATCTTCCCCGCAGGAAGAAGAAGGTGTTCAGGTGGAATTCGTCACCCTTCCGCCGCCTCCAATTGTGGAGCAACAGTCGGAACTGCCGCGGCAACCTTCGCTTCCCGAGAGGACAGAGGTCGTGCCGGACAAGGCGGAGGAGAACGCGGCTGCTCCCATAGTACCGCAAGAGTCTCAGCCTCATGATGAAACGCCGGCGATGGTGAAGCCATCTCGTATGTTGTCCGAAAAGGTGCTTGCCGATCCACGAAGCCGGAAGGCCCGGAGGGAACTGGCGGCCCTCGCACCCGGCGATCAGATTGAGCAGCTCTGCAACCTCGAAGCCATGGCGCAGGTCGGGGCATGGAGCAAAGAATTTCAGCCCGATCGCGTCATCGCTTATGCATTGGCAAACCCGAACCTAACAGCAAACGCGTTTTTGGCGGAAGGGGCGGCGCTACACAGCAAGCGGGAATGGTCCAGGCTCCGCTTCAAATGCGAACTGACACCTGATCACAAGAAGGTTGCAGGCTTTGAGTTCCTGATAGGGGAGCTGATCCCAAAGGAGGACTGGGCCGAATACAATCTTCCCGAGGATGAGGGATCACTTGATTGAGAGGTTGGCGCGCGCCGCAACGGAGCTAACGTTAAGTCATGTACGTTTTAAAGCACGGTATCAAGAAAGACCCCGAAAAACGATGGATGCTGCCAGACCGCATCTTCTTCGGTTACGGCGCGTGTCATATCCTTGCAGGTGCCTTCCTCAAGCGCGCCCCTCTGGAAGGATTCTATGGGGAGCGGATTATTCCAATCGACGGTTTCTGGGGCAACCACATCTACGTGACGGATGGCGTTATCGCTTTCGATTATCATGGATACTCTTCCCGTGACCGTCTTTTGGGACACCACAGGAAAGGATGGTCATCGCAGAGCTTAGGTTGGGACTGCACAATTGAGAAAGTTGACTTTGATCTGCTCGATACAACCGAATTGAACCAGCGAAAGATGTTGGGCCCGGATCAATATCTGTATGATCCAGTCTCTCGCGCTCATCGGTTCATCAAGCACATAGACCACGCCGAAGCCGCCAAAAAGGCTCGAGAAACCGCTTGAGCCCTACCCAAGGGTCATACCCTCTTATAAGGGGGATTCAAGGAATTTCCATGGGTCGCAGCGGCGATGAAATCACTTGGTTGTCGGCGGCCGAATACGCCAACCGCATCGGCCGGACGGTGCGCCCTCCGGCGGTTCTCTTGTGAACTACGACGGCGATGAAATAAGATCTGCGATATATGTAAAGCTGATCGGAACGGAAGAAAATGACGATCAAGGCAATTCACCACGTTCAACTCGCAATGCCCGCAGGACAAGAAAACGCTGCCAGAGCCTTTTACCAAGGGCTACTGGGTTTGACGAAGTATCCAAGCCATCAAACCTTGCTGCCCGCGGAGGATGCTGGTTCGAAAACGGTGGTGTCAGAGTGCACCTTGGCGTAGAGGCGAATTTCGCCCCAGCCAGGAAAGCGCACCCCGGCTTTATCGTCGATGATCTTTCCAATATATGCGCAACTTTGGAGAAAGCGGGCTTTCCGACCATTTCGGACGAACCACTGGAGGGATATTTGCGAAAGTATGTAAGCGATCCTTTCGGCAATCGTATCGAACTCATGCAGATCATAGCGATCTAGATGAGCGGCATATTTCCTCTTGGATGCCACGAATTTCCCCCGATGATTTATCGATGTGTCGCAACTTTGAACTTCCGGACCACTACACACCTGGCTTTCTCATGACCCTTGCTCAATGATCCGATTTCACTATGATCAGCGCATGATCAACGCTCGCATCACCATCATCATGCTCATGACCACGCACCTTGAAGGGTGTGCGGGAGTGGCATTGCGTTAGTCGCGATACGATCAACCTGCGAACCCTGCCGAGGCGAGCAGGGTTCATGACACTCGGCTCTCCTCCCTTATAGAAAAGGAGAGCTTCCCATGAATCAAGCTACCGAACAGTCATCGACTATTTCAGATTCAACTCCCGGAAAACAGTCACCTCGGCAGTTGATCCGCGCCGCTCGGATTGATGATTTTGAAGCCCTGTCAGGCCTGATCAATCTGCCGGGATTCCGGGCCGGCACGCTGCGGTTGCCATATCAACGACCCGAGCAGACAAAGAAATGGCTGGAAAGCCAAGGGCCGAACTCGCTTATCATCGTCGCTCTGATTGATAATGTCATCGTCGGCCAGGCTGGTCTTCATCCTTACTCTGGCCGCCGTGCTCATGCCGCCGAGTTGGGAATCGGAGTGCATGACGATCATGTTGGGAAAGGGGTAGGTACAGCATTGATCCGGGAAGTGATCGATGCTGCCGACAACTGGCTGGCGTTTAAACGTCTCGAGCTGACGGTCTACACTGACAATGCTCCGGCAATCCGCCTATATGAAAAGTTCGGTTTCGAACGCGAAGGCATAAAGCGGTTCTACGCGTTCAAGGCGGGAGCCTATGTCGACGCTCTGGGCATGGCTCGCCTGCGTTGCTGATCTGTCGGAAGCGGGTCCTACTTTTGAAATGGTAACTTTCGCATTGGTGAAGCTAAAGGTGTCTGATGATTATAGTGGTCGAGGGAATTAGTGCGGCCGGAAAAACCACGTGGTGCCGATCCAATGCAAGTCAGTATCTCGTGCCCGAAATATTTCCTGCTGACCGCAAGACTCAGCCCGAAAAAGGATTGGCGACCGCCCAATACTGGACTGACTGGAATGCCAAGCGATGGAATGATGCTTTGGCAATGGAGGAAACAAAAGAGCATGCGGTGTGTGACACCGACCCGTTGAAGCTTCACTATTCATGGTGCCTGCTGCAGATTGGTGTTACCGATAAATCTCAGTGGGAACTGCAGCTCCAAACCACCCGCCAGGCGGTCCTGGAAAGAAAACTTGGCTTTGCAGATGCGTACTTCGTGAAAATTATCGATCCGGTTGTTGCCAAACGCCAAAGTGATGCCGACACTTCTCGACTTCGAAGTCGTTTTGATCTGCATGTGCAGTTACAACCGGCACTCTTCCGGTGGTACAAGCATCTGGACGACGTGTTGGGTGGGCGGGTTCACTGGGAGCTGCCAGATTCAGCGCCTCTTTTTGATGCCATTGCTCCTAATGATCTTCGATACGACATTGAAGCATTCGACGCCTTTATAGCATCACTTGATAAGTAGGCACAGGTGGCTTGAACGGAGTATGATCTGAATAAGTCATCTTTGTCACAATCCTAAGTACCTCACTGCCGCAAGGACTGTGTCGAGGTCTGCCAAGTTTCCCTCACTGACGGCAAACAGGAAAGCTTCCTTCTCAAGAAGATGTTGTTTGCCGCTCCCCACATCGTACGCCTTTAATTTGCCTGCATCTTCAGGCGAAACTAATGTCTTGTACAAGAGGTCGTAGTGGCAACAGCGGCAGATAGTGTAGCGATATTAATTTGAAATTTTAAATATTGGCGCTAACATTGATACAGCCAGCTCAGCAGGCTGACGCCGCTACAGGCCACCCGGGGGCAGTCAATGAGTACAACCGATACGACCACGGAAAAGCCCCTAGTGGTGCTCCTCGTTGAAGAAGAGCTCGTTCCGAGGTTCTTCATGACTGAGTTTCTGGAGGGCGCCGGATTTACTGTTATCGAAACCGCCAGCACGGAAGAGGCATATCTTGCTCTGACGACTCGCCCTGACATAAATGCCGCAATCGTTGAGTGGGCACGATTAGGTCCAACAACCAAAGCGACCCTCGCGGAAATGATAGCTGTGCAGTTTCCCCGCATAGCCTTGTTTTTGACTGTAACTCAAGCGTCCGATACTGTGGAATTGCCGCCGCGTTCTACGGTCCTGTCAATACCCTATGAGCCCGCAGCGATCGCTGTTCTCATTCGTCAGGCAGTGGAGCAGTATTCAGGAGGGGCCGAATCCCCGCTTGCAGCCGAGGATAAAAGCGCAGGAAGCACGGAGCCATCTCTATCTCAGTAAATGTTTGATTGTGGCGCAGTCTAAGCACCATACAAAGAGGTCGGGCAATGGTTGGTGGTTCGTTGAAGATGTGAGGGTGTCCCTGGCGATCACTAACAAAGTGCGTCGAATTAGGACAAAATGCATCAACTTAATCATTAGTAAATACCTGTTTTAAATACTTACTTTGTAGAACTCTAAGAAAATGCTTGGTCTCGCGAGCTGTAATGCAACCTGCAATACGTGTGTTACAGGTATTTACAACTTTTGATTTATATGATCTGCGTGTTCTTAGGACTCTAGACTCCGACAAGTGCTCAAGCCTTGGCCGGTGCAATTGATCTTAACATCGCTGTTTGACGGTACTCATCGAGGAGTAGCGTAGTCACTTGCGCTTTGCGAGCAAGTGAAGAGGTATAACTGAACTCAAATTTGACGCTTGGCTCTTTGATCATGAATGGTCCGACAAACCACACTGAGATAGCAATTGACCTAAACAATGAGGGCGGGCTTCTCTCCGCGATTCCGGAGGAGATTGGCCACCGATTTGAGGCCCCGTTGGGAGGCGTCGCCAGTATAACAAGACCGCCTGGATCAATGTTGTTTCGGACAAATGCAGAGTTTGCGAGCGTTCTTCTTGCACCCGTGCCCAATATGCAATCGGCCTTCTCCAGTGATAAAATTCAGGTATTTGACGCTCCTGTAGGTACGTTGATCATCAATCCTTCCAATGTTGACCGGATCCTGCGGTGGCCTGTGATAAAGCAAAATGCTGCCATTGCATTCAGTAAGAGGGCCTATTTGGATCTGGTGGAGACGGAGCTTGATGGGGGAAAGTGGGAGCTGCAGCCCCCTCGTTTTGGTCATATAGACCTTAAGGCACTGCAGATCGCCAAGGCCATGGAAGCGGAGATTTCGGGCAGGGCGACGAATGCCCTCTATCTGGACTCATTGTTTACGATATTTGGCGTCCACCTGATAAGGACCTATTCCCTACCAAGCGCTACTGGGCCTGCGAAACGAAAGCCGCTTCCAAAGAATGTGGCAAAACTGGTGATCGAATATATGCACCAGCATTTGGCGGAAAGCGTGACGATCATTGATCTCACGCGGATATGCCGGATGTCTCCAAGCTATTTCATCCGCGCCTTCACTCTAACCTTTGGTCTGGCACCTTATCAATATCTCACCAAGATACGGCTTGACCGGGCGGAAAGACTTCTGACCGAAACCACGCTCACAATCGAAGACGTGGCGCTACAGTGCGGTTTTTCGAGTCAGAGCCACCTCACCAACATGATGAAGCGCGTTAAGCACGTCACGCCAGGCCAAATAATCAGAACCCGCCGAGCTGCCCAACGGTAGAAGAGCTCCGCAATCTGTCCCGTAGCGGGTCACTGTTGCACGGCTGCAACGTCGTTAACCTCACTTCACTTTTTATAAAGAATCGTAAGCCTTTGTGCAGGATCGCACAAAAAGGGCAACATTGTGTAATCACTTTGGCGAAAATGTGTGCTGAACATAAGCCCAATCGGGATGGGATTTTATGGCAAACTGATTCGTGGCGCACGTAACTAAGTGCGCTTTTCAGCAAGTTACAGGATTTCCGTTTGAATCAGAGGCCTTGGGGACTCTTGAGAACTGCAAGCATGAGCTGATGCTCCTTTAGCGCGGGCGTCGTCGGAGAATTGAGGCGTTTTGGGGGCAGCTGCCAGGTGCTGCTCCCAACGAGTGGGGAATCTTTGTCTATGAAAAATATCACGGGTAGTGGGATCTTTGGTCATTTTGTCCGACGCTTTCTCCGCGCTTGGCTGCTGGTTTTGATTACCTTCGGAGCTCTTGCAAGTCTCGCCGGTATCGCGCAAGCGCAAACCTGCGCGCCGCGCAATGTCGTGCAGGGAACCTCATTCACGCTCGCGCCAATGCCCATCTCCGGCACGGTCACGAAGTCCGGCACGGATGGTGGTTGGCAGCCAGCCCCGAACTCATGGTATACGTTTGGTGGAGATTACACCATTCAATGGAACTTCAGCCAGCCAGTTCCGGCCAGTTGGTTCCAGTTCAATTTAATTGATGTTGACTTGCAATCGACAAACGCTCGGTTGACCGTGACGCTTGGTGCTGGCAGCACCGCCACGGTTGCACAAATGGTCAAGGTGACCGGCGATCTGGTGAATACTGCAGGTGTCATCCGTCTCGGCCCCCCCGCTCGCGATCAAAACGGAACGTTTCGCTTCAATTCGACCGGCACGATCACCTCGCTGCGAATCACGGCGACAAACATTGTCGGGAATGACAATATTGGCCATCAGTTAACCGTGCGCCCTGCCTGTCTGACAGTGCGGAAGATCAGTCAGGGTGGCACCGGCACCTTCACCGTCAATATGGCCAATGTAGCGCAAGTGAACGGCACCGGTGTTCTCAGCACCGCGCTGAGGACAACGACGGCAGGCACGCCGGTGTCTTCGCCGGACTACTTTGCTTCGAGACCAGGCACGAACCTGACCTTGACCGAAGTTGTCCCATCCGGTTGGAATCTCGCTTCCGCTGTCTGTACCGACCAAGCTGCGGCCTCGACAGGCAATCCGGCGGTGATAGGCACGTTCGCCAGGCCCAGAATCACAATTCCCGGGGCCAATGTCAGGCCTGGATCTGCCATTTTATGTACGTTCACGAACGCCAATAGCACCGATCTGGCGATTACAAAGTCTGATGGCAGCTCGAATTATGCGCAGGGCAGCAATACGATTTATAATATCGTTGTCACTAATAGAGGCCCCGCTGCTGTCACCAATGCAGTGGTGCGCGATCCTCTGCCAGCCGGCATAACGACAGCGAGCTGGACGTGCGGCAGCGCCACGGGCGGTGCTGTCTGTGATGCCGCCAGTGGTACGGGAGCGATCAGCACCACGGCGGATCTGCCGGTGGGCGCGTCGGTGACCTATCGGCTTACTATGGGTATACCTGCAACCTTCACCGGCAACCTTGTCAACACGGCAACGGTTGCAGCTCCCGCCGGCGTTACCGATAGCAACACCGCCAACAACAGCGCGAGCGACACTGATGTCCTCGGCGATCCCGCAATGACGATCGACAAGACGGGTACACTGAATGATCTTGACGGCGACGGGCTGCTCGATCCGGGCGAGACCGTCAGCTATGCTTTCCTTGTCACCAATACCGGCGGCGTGACGCTGACAGGCGTGACCGTCAATGATCCGAAGGTGGCGGTTGTCGAGGCACCGCAGACACTGGCGCCGCGCGGTTCGTTCACCTTCCATGGAACCTACACGCCGACACAGGCGGAAATTGACGCCGGGCAGGTTACCAACACGGCGACCGGTACCGGCACGCCGCCATCCGGTCCTCCGACGGAAAGCCCGCCCGACACGGTTGTGGTTCCTCCGGATCAGGCCCCGGGCCTGACGATCGACAAGACCGGTACGCTCAACGATCTGGACGGTGACAACCTTCTCGATCCGGGTGAGACCGTCAGCTATGCTTTCCTTGTCACCAATACCGGCAGCGTGACGCTGACAGGTGTGACGGTGAACGATCCGAAAGTGACGGTTGTCGAGGCGCCGCAGACACTGGCGCCGCGCGGTTCGTTCACCTTCCATGGCACCTATACGCCCAGCCAGACAGAAATTGATGCCGGGCAGGTGACCAATACCGCGACTGGCACCGGGACGCCGCCTTCCGGGCCTCCAACGGAAAGCCCGCCCGACACGGTTGTGGTTCCTCCGGATCAGGTCCCGGGCATGACCATCGACAAGACCGGTACACTCAATGATCTTGACGGGGACAACCTTCTCGATCCGGGCGAGACGGTCAGCTACTCATTCCTGGTGCGCAACACCGGCAATGTGACGCTGACAGGTGTCACGGTGAACGATCCGCTGCTGGTCAATGCCGGCATATCGGTCACACCTGCTCCGCAGACGCTTGCGCCTGGTGGCAGTGCAACCTTCACCGCGATCTATACGCCGACTCAGGGAGAGATTGATGCCGGCCAGGTAACCAATACGGCAACGCCGACTGGCACGCCGCCATCGGGACCGCCGGTTGAAGGCCCGCCCGATACGGTCATCGTCCCGCCGGATCAGGCCACAGGGCTGATCATCGACAAGACCGGCACGCTCAATGATCTTGACGGCGACAACCTTCTCGATCCGGGCGAGACAATCAGCTATTCGTTCCTGGTCACAAATACCGGCAATGTGACGCTGACCAATGTCACGGTGAATGATCCGAAGGTATCGGTTGTCGAGCCGGCGCAGACACTGGCGCCTGGCGCAAGCTTTACCTTCACCGGCACCTATACGCCAACCCAGGCAGAAATCGATGCAGGTTCTGTGTCGAATACTGCCACCCCCACCGGCACGCCGCCTTCAGGACCGCCGGTCGAGGGACCACCCGACACGGTTGTTGTTCCTCCGGATCAGGCATCCGGTCTGACCATCGACAAGACCGGCACGCTCAATGATCTGGACGGTGACAACCTGCTCGATCCGGGCGAGACCGTCAGCTATTCCTTCCTGGTGACGAACACCGGCAATGTCACGCTGACAGGTGTGACGGTCAACGATCCGCTACTGGTCAATGCTGGCATAGCCCTGGATCAGGGTCCGCAGACGCTCATTCCTGTTGCTTCCTTCACCTTCACGGCGACCTATACACCAACGCAGGCGCAGATCGATGCCGGTCAGGTCACCAACACAGCCACCGGTACCGGTACGCCGCCCTCTGGCCCGCCGGTGGAGTCGCCGCCGGACACGGTTGTCGTTCCGCCGGATCAGACGCCTGGCTTGACCATCGACAAGACGGGAACGCTCAATGATCTTGACGGTGACAACCTGCTCGATCCGGGCGAGACCGTCAGCTATTCATTCCTTGCTACCAACACTGGCAGTGTGACGCTGACAGGTGTGACGGTGAACGATCCGCTATTGATCAATGCCGGGATTGCGGTAACACCAGGCCCGCAGACGCTTGCGCCTGGCGGCAGCGCAACCTTCACCGCGACCTACACGCCGACACAGGCGGAAATCGATGCGGGTTCCGTGAGCAATACGGCGACCGGCACCGGCACGCCGCCTTCCGGTCCTCCAACGGAAAGCCCGCCCGACACGGTGGTGGTTCCGCCAGATCTGATTCCGGGCCTGACGATCGACAAGACGGGTACACTGAATGATCTTGACGGCGACGGGCTGCTCGATCCGGGCGAGACCGTCAGCTATGCTTTCCTTGTCACCAATACCGGCGGCGTGACGCTGACAGGCGTGACCGTCAATGATCCGAAGGTGGCGGTTGTCGAGGCACCGCAGACACTGGCGCCGCGCGGTTCGTTCACCTTCCATGGAACCTACACGCCGACACAGGCGGAAATTGACGCCGGGCAGGTTACCAACACGGCGACCGGTACCGGCACGCCGCCATCCGGTCCTCCGACGGAAAGCCCGCCCGACACGGTTGTGGTTCCTCCGGATCAGGCCCCGGGCCTGACGATCGACAAGACCGGTACGCTCAACGATCTGGACGGTGACAACCTTCTCGATCCGGGTGAGACCGTCAGCTATGCTTTCCTTGTCACCAATACCGGCAGCGTGACGCTGACAGGTGTGACGGTGAACGATCCGAAAGTGACGGTTGTCGAGGCGCCGCAGACACTGGCGCCGCGCGGTTCGTTCACCTTCCATGGCACCTATACGCCCAGCCAGACAGAAATTGATGCCGGGCAGGTGACCAATACCGCGACTGGCACCGGGACGCCGCCTTCCGGGCCTCCAACGGAAAGCCCGCCCGACACGGTTGTGGTTCCTCCGGATCAGGTCCCGGGCATGACCATCGACAAGACCGGTACACTCAATGATCTTGACGGGGACAACCTTCTCGATCCGGGCGAGACGGTCAGCTACTCATTCCTGGTGCGCAACACCGGCAATGTGACGCTGACAGGTGTCACGGTGAACGATCCGCTGCTGGTCAATGCCGGCATATCGGTCACACCTGCTCCGCAGACGCTTGCGCCTGGTGGCAGTGCAACCTTCACCGCGATCTATACGCCGACTCAGGGAGAGATTGATGCCGGCCAGGTAACCAATACGGCAACGCCGACTGGCACGCCGCCATCGGGACCGCCGGTTGAAGGCCCGCCCGATACGGTCATCGTCCCGCCGGATCAGGCCACAGGGCTGATCATCGACAAGACCGGCACGCTCAATGATCTTGACGGCGACAACCTTCTCGATCCGGGCGAGACAATCAGCTATTCGTTCCTGGTCACAAATACCGGCAATGTGACGCTGACCAATGTCACGGTGAATGATCCGAAGGTATCGGTTGTCGAGCCGGCGCAGACACTGGCGCCTGGCGCAAGCTTTACCTTCACCGGCACCTATACGCCAACCCAGGCAGAAATCGATGCAGGTTCTGTGTCGAATACTGCCACCCCCACCGGCACGCCGCCTTCAGGACCGCCGGTCGAGGGACCACCCGACACGGTTGTTGTTCCTCCGGATCAGGCATCCGGTCTGACCATCGACAAGACCGGCACGCTCAATGATCTGGACGGTGACAACCTGCTCGATCCGGGCGAGACCGTCAGCTATTCCTTCCTGGTGACGAACACCGGCAATGTCACGCTGACAGGTGTGACGGTCAACGATCCGCTGCTGGTCAATGCTGGTCTATCGGTTACACCCGCTCCCCAGACGCTGGCGCCAAGCGGCAGCGTGACTTTCACGGCAGTTTATACGCCAAGCCAAGCCGATATCGATGCAGGCTCGGTTTCCAACACGGCAACGCCGACTGGCACGCCGCCGTCTGGCCCGCCGGTTGAAGGGCCGCCCGACACGGTCGTGGTGCCGCCGGATCAGGCGTCAGGCATGACGATTGACAAGACCGGTACACTCAACGACCAGAACGGCAATAATGTCATCGATCCGGGTGAAACGATCGGTTACGCCTTTGTGGTGCGTAACACCGGTGCCGTGACGCTGACCAATGTCACTGTCAACGATCCGCTGTTGCAAAATGCCGGTGTTGTGCTCGATCAGGGTCCGCAAACCTTGGCCCCGGGTGCAAGCTTCACCTTCACGGCAACCTATGCACCAACGCAAGCCGAGATCGAAGCTGGCAATGTGTCCAATACTGCCACCGGCACGGGCACGCCGCCATCCGGTCCGCCGGTGGAATCGCCGCCCGATACGGTCGTCGTGCCGCCGGTCGAGCTGTCCCGCTTGACTATCGAAAAGACCGGCACGTTCAATGATGTCGACAGGAACAGCTATGCCAGTATCGGCGATACGCTCACCTATACGTTTACGGTGACCAATACCGGCGGGCAGGTCATTACCGGTGTAACACCTGTGGATGCAGGGCCGACCTTCAACGGCAAGCCGGCGACGGCAACCCTGTCGGCGTTTACCCCGGCAAGTGTCACTCTGGCAGCCAAGGCTTCGCAGACGTTCTCAGCGACCTATACGCTGACGCAGGACGATATCGACAATGCTGCCGGTATTGCCGACGGCATCAAAAACTCGGCGACAGCTGAAGGTGTGACCGGCGGCAATCCTGTTGCCTCCAACACCTCGTCCACCACGACCACGATGCCGGCGGCCGAACCTTCCGACATCAGCATCATCAAACAAGCGGGATTGCGCCAGATCAAGCGGGGCCAGAAAGCGCCGTTCACGATCAAGGTGACCAACCACTCCAGCAGAAATGCCGGTGCGGTGTCTGTCACCGACATCATCCCGTCCGGCTTCCGCTTCGTCGAGGGCTCTGCAAGCGTTGATGGTGTGGCGGCAACGCCCATTATCAACGGCCAGCGTGTTCGCTTTGACAATGTCGTGCTTGGACCGAATGCCGAAGTGGTCATCCGCGTGCAGATGCTGGCGCTCAGTTCTGCAGGACCTGGCAAGCACACCAACAGGGCCACTGTGAATGGTCCTGACGGTGATCCGCTGGCGCCGGAGGCGCGTGCCGATGTCGAAATCACGATCGAACCGGTATTCGATTGCGGTGACATCGTCGGCAAGGTGTTCGATGATGCCAATGAAAACGGCTACCAGGATGATGGCGAGCTCGGATTGCCGGGCGTGCGTATCGCCACGGTCCGCGGCTCACTGATCACCACGGACAAGCATGGACGCTTCCATGTTGCCTGTGCTGATCTGCCGGATTCGCGCATTGGCTCCAACTACATCATGAAGCTTGATCCGCGCACCTTGCCGACCGGTTACCGCGTCACCACCGAAAACCCCCGGGTTATCCGTTTGACGGCCGGCAAGATGTCAACGCTCAACTTCGGCGCATCGATTGGACGTGTCGTACGCCTCGACCTTTCCGATGCTGCTTTCGAGCGGGGCACGACAGTGCTGCGCAAGCAGTGGGAAAGGGGCCTTGATCAACTGATCGAGACGCTCGCAGCCGAGCCCTCGACCTTGCGCATCGGCTACGGCGCATCGGCAGACAGTAAACTTGCCAGGGCACGGATCAAATCCATCGAGGAGGAAATCACGCAGCGATGGAAATCGGTCAAAGGCAGGTACGAACTCAACATTGAGACCCGCGTGGAGGCAGCCCAATGAAAACCACCCTCATGAGCTCGAATGCACGCAAATCCCTATTCGCCTCTGGCAAGCGCAGCTGGCTTCTGGCCGGCTGCGCGGCGCTCGCCATGCAGACAATGGCGCACGGCGCATTTGCGCAGGAAGTTGTTCCCTTGCGTGGCAAGGTGATCGACAGCAGCAATATTGCGACCACACCGATTACTGCCAATGTTGAACAGGAACAGCCAGGCGGAGGCGGAGAAATCCCGTTCTCGATCAGCGTGGACGGGGCACCTCTTGTTGAAAGCGGATCGCCGAAGAAGGGGCGGGTCACGGCGAAGAAGCCGGATCTGCAGCGCCAGGCCGATGTCGGCTTGAGCGCGGTTGATATCCAGGTCAAGTTTGATGGACTGGACGCCCGCCCGATTCTCAACGTGTCAACGACGCCGGTGCGCCGTGCCTATAATGTCGGCGAGCCGGTGACGTTTTTTGCAACAGCCAACTATCCGGCCTTCATCAAGCGCTCGGAAATCCGCATCTTCGAAAAGGACGAGCCACTGACCGGCGATCCGGTTGACGTCATACCCGTGAGCGTCAACAGCCAGGCCAACTGGGTGATGCCCAGATCCGAGGACGACAAGACCCGGTTCAAATATATCCTGCGTGTTTATGACGGGGAGGGGCGCTACGACGAGACCCTGCCGCGTTCTATCGCACGCACGGACCGGGAACTGCCGAAGGAAGATGACAAGATCACCGACGCCGTGGCGCCGGGCATGGGCGAGGACAATACCGGGTCGCGCAACATCCAGGTTCATGGCGGCGCGGTCACGGTCTATGGGCGCAATGTGCCGGAAGGCTATCAGGTCCGCGCCCTGGATGATGTGGTGCCACTCGACCGCAACCAGTCTTTCGTCATGCAGCGCATCCTGCCGCCCGGCGAACATGATGTCGACGTGGCGGTGCTTGGCTCGCTGAAGGGAAGCGCGCTTGATTTTAGCCGGCAGATCAATATTCCGCAAAATGAGTGGTTCTATGTCGGATTGGCCGATCTTACGGTCGGCAAGCGCTCCGGCGATGCCAATATTGAAGCGGTTCGGCCCGGAGAATATGACAAGGTCTACACCAAGGGCCGCCTTGCCTTTTATGTCAAAGGCAAGATCAAGGGCAAATATCTTCTGACTGCGGCAGGTGATACCGGAGAGGATGATATTGATCATCTCTTCCGCGGTCTGGACGACAAGGATCCACGAAGCCTGCTGCGGCGGGTCGATCCTGACCAGTACTACCCGATCTATGGCGATGACTCGACCGCCTATGAGGATGCGCCGACCAATGGCAAATTCTATGTGCGGCTTGATCGCGGCGACAGCCATGTCATGTGGGGCAACTACAAGGCTGTGATCAAGGGTACCGAGTTCATGCGTTCCGAGCGGGCGCTTTATGGTGCAAGCGCTGTCTACAATTCCGAAGAGACCACATCGTTCGGCGAGCGCAAGAGTGAAGTGAACCTTTATGCGGCCCAGCCCGATACGTTGCCGCAGCGTGACGAGTTCCTCGGCACCGGAGGCTCTGCCTATTTCCTCAAGCAGCAGGACATCACCATCGGTTCGGAGACGGTGACGGTTGAATATCGCGATCAGGTGACCGGGCAGGTGATCGAGCGCAAGACCCTCGTTTATGGCGAGGACTACACCTTCGATTATCTCCAGGGCATGCTCATCCTCAAGCGGCCGCTGTCCTCATCGACCGGCACCAGTTCACCGGTGCGTGAAGGGGCGCTTGGCGGCAACAGGGTCTATCTTATCACCCAGTATGAATACAGTCCTGCCTTTGGCGAAGTTGATGGTTACGTCTATGGCGGGCGCGCACAACACTGGTTTGATGAAAAGGTTCGAATTGGTGTTACCGGCATGAACGAAACCACGGGCGTTGCCGACCAGCAGGCCTATGGCGCCGATATCAAGATCCGCCATTCGGAAAAGACCTATATCGAAGCTGAGGTTGCCCATTCGAAAGGACCGGGCTTTGGCACTTCGCGCTCCACAGATGGCGGCCTGACCCTCAGCGATGTGGGGACGACCGGCACGCGCAATCATGCCGCAACAGCAGTACGCGCACGTGGTCAGGTGGCACTTGAAGAGATCACCGGCAATGGCATGAAAGGCACGATCGGTGGCTATTACGAGGAAAAGGAGGCAGGCTTCTCAACCCTGTCGGACCAGATCTCGGTTGATCAGGTTATCTGGGGCGTCAATGCCGATGTCGACATCACCAAGGATGTCGATCTGAAGCTGACTTATGACGACTTCAAGGAAGGCCGTGATTATGACGACTTCTATGACCGGGACATTGGCGGCCGTACCAAGCGCAAGGGCGAGGCGGTTATCAGCAAGCAGCTCAACGAGTACTGGAAGGCGTCGTTCGGTGTTTCCTATACCGAATTGCGCTCTCCCATTGCACGGCTATCGGGCAAGAATGGCTATGATGGCGAACGGCTCGATGCCGGCGCGCAGCTCGAATATGCTCCCGATGCCGATCACAAATATTATGTGTTTGGCCAGGGTACACTCGATCGCTCCGGCGATGTGAAGCGCAATGACCGCATCGGCATCGGCTCGAAATATCAGCTGACCGAGAAGATCGCACTCGAAGGCGAAGTCTCCTACGGCAATACTGGCTGGGGCGCTCTTGGCGGCATCACCTACTCGCCAACGGCCGATGACAATTACTATATCGGCTATCGGCTTGATCCGGACCGTGGTTTTGATCTTGACCGGGTCTATGATCTGGAGGGAACCGACAAGGGCACCTTTGTCATCGGCATGCGCCGCAAGCTCGATGATACGCTGTCCACCTATGCGGAAAACAATTATGACCTGTTCGGGCGTCGCAACTCCCTGACCAAGACCTATGGCGTTGTTTATACGCCCGATAAGAAGTGGACCATCGACGGCGGCTTTGAGGCCGGAACAATCGAGGACGATACGCTCGATCCAAATACCGGCCTTGAACGGTCCGACTTTGACCGCAAGGCGATCTCGATGACCGTGGGCTACAAGGATGAGGAACGCGGGATCAACGCGCGTATCCGCGGCGAAGCCCGGTTTGAGGAATCAGACGACGATACCCGCAACCGCAACACCTATCTGTTTGCCACAGGCCTCAGCTGGAAGACCAGCGAGAACTGGCGGATACTGGCCAATGTTGATGCGGTTTTGTCCGACTCTGACAGCGAAGGGTCCTTCCGCGACGGTGATTATGTGGAAGCCTCCTTCGGCTATGCCTACCGGCCCGTTGACAATGACCGCCTCAATGCGCTGTTCAAATATAGCTGGGTCTATGATCTTCCTGGCGAAAACCAGGTCAGTGCCATCACCGGTGATGATTACGGCCCGGCGCAGCGCAGCCACATCATCTCCGCTGACTTCACCTATGATCTTGTTCCCTGGCTGTCGGTCGGTGCCAAATACGGCTTCCGCTATGGCGAGGTGCGCGAGCGCATTCTGGACGGCGATCGCGGCTCATTCACGGGATGGGAAACCTCCACCGCCCATCTCGGCATTATCCGGACCGATCTGCATATCGTCAAGAACTGGGATGGTCTGCTGGAGGGCCGTGTCATGCATATGCCGGAAGCCAAGACCACCGACTACGGTGCCCTTGTTGCGCTCTATCGTCATGTCGGCGAGAACTTCAAGGTCGGTGCCGGCTACAATTTTGGATCATTCTCCGATGATCTGAGAGATCTCACCTTCGATGACGAAGGCGTCTTCCTCAATGTCGTCGGCAAATTCTGAACACAGGCAAATGAGAATCCTCCGCTTCAGCTTGGAGCGGAGGTATAACCCAGCGGTGTCATTTGAGATTGCTCCATGAACCCGGCGACCGGCAACTGCCATGAATGATACCATGTGTATCGAAACCATGTTTACGCGGGCGGAACTCCATGAACTGGTGTGGCAGTATCCGATCAGTGAGTTGGCCCGACAGTTTCAAGTCCCAGCCACGTCGCTGGCCAAAACCTGCGAATATTATTACATATCAAGACCACCTGCGGGCTATTGGCAGAAACTGGCGTTCGGGAAGACGTCGGAAAGAGAAGCTCTCGACAGTCTCCGTTTTCCGGCAGAAGAAAAGGTAACAATATTACAATAGCAAGGGAGACCCTGGACAGCCGTGTGCCATGATAGACCTTCCCCTTATTGAGCTGCTGGAACCGCTGAAATGCACCGAATGCGGATACCTTCATGCTGTGGTGCCCCTTGAGGACTCACACCGATCACCAGTTCATTGCCGGGAGTGTGGCGCCTTCCTGTGTTTCTGGGCTGACGCCCGGGCAATGGCGAAACTCGACATTGGCTGCAGTGCGCCATTGGCAATAACCAAACTTTTGGACGAGCCAGGACAATAATCGCTTCGCGTTTGCCGCTTGTCTGATGGCGTTGCAGGCGCGGTTGCCCGCGTGACGACTGCACGAACCACTCAATCGCCTTCTACAGGGCAATTGATTCGGTTTAAGGCATTGTGCTTGCCGGTAATGCTCTCTGCCTTGTGTCATCTGCTTTCCAACATTAGGTGAACTACATCGCCAAACTAAACGACAGCTTTGGGCACCAGTCGACCTTAATTGAAATGGCTCGGATGAGGCGCTTTACGGTCCGGCAGTTTTCAAGAATTGGCCAAGCTGGTTTGAATAGGCGAGACAAAACAGCCTTTTGAGCGGGATTGTAGACATTTACGCTACAATCGAAATCGGTAAAAATTGGCCTGTTATCGGCATTTTCAAAGGAAGGGTTGCTGATCACTTTCCTGTTTGTACGCAGCAGTAATCTATAGGTCAGCGGTTCAGTTCCATTCAAGAGCTAGATTTCTGGAGAGATGAATCTGAACAACCTGGCAAACATATATTCACTGGCTAACAACTCGTAGAAAGAACGACACCCCCAGTATTGGCTGTCGTCCTCTCTCGATTGCCCTGCTCGCCTGGTTGCCTGGAAACCGTCCGCTTTGCAAAAAAGGTCACTGGACGATTAGCGCAGGCTTAGGGGAGGTCACGCAGCGATGTCTGACTGTCTCGCTCGCGGATCGGGCTAGGCTTTCTAGCCTGCAGCTTCCAGGATAAGCTCCGCGACCTCGTCCGGGTGCGAGATCAGCGAGAGATGGCTGGCTTTTAATTCGATTGCCTTTGCGTCCATGCGTTTGGCGAGAAAGCGCTGCAGGTCCGGGTTGATCGTGCGGTCTTCGCTCGACACCGCATAATAGCTAGGCTTGTGGCGCCAAGCGGCTTCGGTAACTTTGCCTGAGAGTAGCGCCTTCCGGAACGGATACTGCGTTGCGTAAAGCACTTCCGCACGAGCCCTTGGGATATCGCCGGCGAAATCCTCAAGGAACGCCCTCTTGGTTAGCCTGCCTTCCTCGCCGTCGAAAACAATACCAGCAGATGCGGGAGGTGTAGGATAAGTCTTAGCCAATGCGGCGAAGTCCTCATTCGCATCTGGGGCACGGGCTGCGATATATACGACAGCGGACACATTTGGATGCATACCTGCCTGCGTTACGACCATTCCGCCGAACGAGTGCCCGACAAGGACGGTTGGGCCGTCCTGCCGCGCCAGCACGCGCTCGGCAGCCGCAATCGACTCGGGTAGGGTGGTCAGAGGGTTCTGGACCGACGTGATGTTCAGACCTTTGGGCTGTAGCCTGGATATAACCTCGCTCCAGCAGGAGCCATCGGCGAAAAGCCCATGGACGAAGACGATGTTGCGGGCATTTGGTGGGCGGGCAATCGCTGGTGCGGCCATGCCGTTGGTTGAAACAAGCTTTGCCGCCGCACCAACAAGCAATGCAGTTGAAAATCTGCGTCTATTCATGATCATCTTGGACTCCTTTCGTGATAAAGCACATGCTTCGATGGAGTCTTTCGATGCCGAGTCGTCGATCTTACATCGTCACGGTTATGTGATCATTGGGCAAAATCGGAAGATTTTCGAAATGCCACGTAATAACAGGTCTCGTCCAACGAAGTTACAAATGCATGGATACACGGGAAGACAGATGGGCGAAAGCGATGCGGGCCGAACGTATTGGAGATAGTGCTGCCTATGAAGCCTTTCTTCGGGACTTCGCCTCTTCGGTGCGCAGGATCGTCGAAGCGCATCTGCGGCGCATGCGCTTCAGTCTCGCAGAGGTAGAGGATGTCGTCCAGGAGGTGTTGATCGCCGTTCACTCCCGTCGCCATCAATGGGATACGCAGAGGGCTCTGCTTCCCTGGCTGAATGCAATTGCGCGCTACAAGATCATTGATGCAAGCCGGCGCCTAGGACGGGATGCACGCGTGCGCATTGATCTGACCGAGGAGGAATGGGCTGGCATCTTTTCTTCGGAGGCGTTCGATCCGGAGCGCAATCCGGCAGATGTAGAGAAACTCATTTCTGCCTTGCCTCGTGGCGAACAGGCTGCTGTCCGCGCCATCGGTCTTCAGGGCGCATCGACCAAAGAGGCGGCAGAACGGCTCGGATCAAGTGAAGGGGCGGTGCGGGTCGCGTTCCATCGCTCCTTAAAGAAACTGATGGTTGCCGCGCGGAGAAAAGGCTTCGACCATGAATGACACCCAACGGCTGACGGGGCGGACCGACGATCTGATCAAGGGATTGGCAACGCAGGCAGGAAAACGATCGTCGGCAACACCCAGTCTCTCCATTGTCCTTGCCGCTGCCATGGTCTTTTCGATCCTGGCGGCAACTGGCGTGGTTCTGCTGATTGCCGGGGCGCGTTCAGATCTCGCGCGGATCTTGCCGACCTGGACGTTCCAGTTCAAAGTCATCGGCATGGCCTTTATCGCAGCTGGCGCGTTTCAGCTCGCTAGGACCGTGGTACGACCGGGCCGGGCGCTTCGTGCGTTGCTGTGTCTTGCTCCAGGCGTGGCGTTCCTGCTTGCCGGAGCATTGCTCGACCGGAGCGGCTTTCCATTGCTTGGGGTTCACACTTATTCGGTGTCAAGTTGTGCAGGCATCATCATTATGGCTTCCATTCCTGCGTTGGCTGCTTTTCTTGCTGCCATGCGGGCAGGAACGCCTACGCGGCTTGGCCGAGCAGGCGCTGTCGCGGGTTTGCTCGCAGGTTCCGTCGGTGCCCTTGCCTATACGATCGCTTGTCTCAACGATGGCGCTGCCTTCGTCGCAATATGGTATTCGGTTGCTATCGCGTTCGTGACTGCGTTGGGAGCGGCTACTGGCCCAAGATTGTTGAGGTGGTAGCTGGCTGAGGTCGGCAATGGATGCAACGTCCCCCACACATTTCTGGGATGCGGCAAAGAAGGAGCCGCGGACACCGGCATCAATTCCATGCGATGTCGTCGCGTGCAGATCATCGTAATTTGATAAGCCAGACCGATATTCCGAGGTAGGGATAAAGATGTCGATTTTCGACCAATGACAGAGCAAGAAAAAATGAGCAATTTCACACGCAGCGTAACCATACCTGCACGAACAATTTATCCCCCACAATCCATTAGCGTAGAAGCCCAGGCGTCGCTATCACGCCTGGTAGACGAGGACGGCAGCCCGATCAACGCGCGGTATGAAATGCCGTCCCCAGAGGATTTTTCAGGCTGGATGATGATGAAAGCCGCAGTAGATGCACACTACGCCGCCGCGGCTAAAGATCTTGCCGGGAGTTTGAAGTCCACAGTCGAGACAATTGTAGTCGAACAAGCAACGATCCATGTCGCGAGGCCGCACGGATCATTTCATGAGCGTAGCGCACTCATCGACCTGCATGGCGGCGCAGAAGGCGGTGAGGCCTGTCGCGTCAGTGCGCGACACCAAGCTCACCAGCATGCCGTTCGATGCTACGGTGTCGATTACCGGATGCCGCCTGAGCATCCCTATCCGGCCGCTCTTGATGACTGCTTGGCCACGTACCGTCATGTATTGAACGGTCATCCCCCGACAAGGTGGTCATCATGGGGAGATCGGCAGGCGGCAATCTCGCGACTGCTATGCTGCTGCGAGCGAGAGATGAAGGCATGCCAATGCCCGGCAGATTAGTCTTGCTCTCTCCACAGTTTGACCTCACCGAATCGGGCGACAGTTTCCAAACCAACCAGATGCTTGATCTGGTTCTGCCTCGCCCGCTTAGTTCAAGCAACCTGCTCTACGCTGGTGGTGCAGATCTTCCAATCCCTATCTATCGCCACTCTTTGGCGATCTGCGGGGCTTCCCGCCGACATTTCTGCAGACCGGCACGCGTGACCTGTTCCTATCGAACACGGTGAGGATGCATCGAGCCTTGCGAAAAGCTGGCGTGGAAACCGAATTGCACGTCTTCGAAGCTATGCCCCATGGTGGCTTCATGGGTGGGACGCCGGATGACCAGGAACTCGAAGCGGAGATCGACCAGTTCGTCATGACAAGCTGGAAATGATGCGAGCACCCAGACAGGTTTGGCGCAGCTCCTCTGTTGCCCAGCTACGTCCCTGGCCACATTCCTCCGTCAAGTCGAATGTTCGCCCCTGTGATATAGCCGGCACGAGGGCTTGAGAGAAAAGCAATCGCATCAGCAATCTCCTCGAGGGTTCCGACCCTTCCAACGGGCACCTGAGCAAACAACGGCAGGATTTCTCTCTCTATGTCATTCCAGGGGGCGTCAATGGCCATCCCCGTCGCAATTGCTTTCTTACGGAATGCGGTATCCAAACTGATGCTATGCACCGTTCCAGGCGAAACGGTGTTTGCGGTGATGCCGTGTGCAGCAACGTCTTTTGCGAGCGACGCCGTCATCGCGATCATGGCTGCTTTGGCGGCAGAGTAGTCCGGTCGACTTGCAGGCGGCATCAGGGCCGCCAGGCTTGAGATGTTTATGATCCGACCCCACCGCGACGCTTTCATTGCGGGCAGAGCGAGCGAGACGATCCTCACAGATGCGAGCACGTTCCTGTCATAGACAGCGGCCCACGTTTCAGAGTTTGTCGAGGTCCAATCCTCCGCCGGGGCAGATCCGCCGGCATTGTTGACCAGGATGTCGATTGAGCCTGCTGCAGCCTTTGAATCACGAACCAGACGATCGACCTGATCCGGCACAGTTAGATCGCCGAATACCGCGAACGCTTGCCCTCCAGAGGATATGATGTCATGCGCGACTTCCTCTGTTTTCATTCTGTCGCGACCATGGACAAGAACGGTTGCCCCTTCCTTTGCGAGGCCTCTGGCCACGCCCTCGCCAATCCCCTTACTGCTTCCCGTGACTAGCGCAACCTTGTTTTGGAGTTGTAAGTCCACGATATCTCATCCGTGTTGTCGTCTCCTGCAGATATGAGGTTCGTTGATGAAACAGGCAATTACGCACTTTAAAGTGCCTGTCGAGGACAGGGCGACATGCCTCGGAGCCGACGGATCTGTCTCTCATGTCAGCAGGGTGCTTCGGATGATTACAGGACGTTGGAAACTGCCGATCCTTTTCCGATTGTTTGCCGAACCATCATTGCGGGCATCGCAGTTCATGAGAGACATACCTGGGATATCCCAGAAGATGCTAACGCAACATCTCAGGGAACTGGAAAATGACGGCCTCATATTCCGACACGACTTTCAAGAGCAGCCTCCTCGAGTCGAATACTCGCTGAGTTCAGCAGGCCGCGGGCTTATGCCGATTTTGATGGCGGTCAGGGAATTCTCTCGGGCCTATCCTGTCGATCGGCGTCGCTAACTAAGTTGGGTGCCGACGCTTGGCGCGTCATCCCGAAAATATCGCTTGCATTATAGACCGAATGGTTCCATATAGCGTTCATGGTCAAGCGTACTCAAATATCCGCGTCCGTTGGTCGCCCTAGAGAATTTGAACTCGATGAAGCAGTTCGAAAAGCAATGCACGTATTTTGGGATCGTGGATATCACGATGCATCCCTTCCCGACTTGCTTGAGGGTATGAAACTTTCCAGAGGCAGCTTTTATAAGGCTTTCGTCGACAAGAGAGGCGTCTATCTGCGCGCCCTCGACGCTTACATTGAGGACGCTGTTCGCTCGGTCGGTGAAACGCTGCATTCCAATCCGTCGCCCAAAGCCGCGATTTTAGAAGCTTTTTCTCAACAAGTGGATCAAGCATCGGGAAAGGAAGGTTTGCGTGGATGCTTTGTCGTCTTTGCAGCCGTCGAGATGCTTCCAGAGGATGAAGAGGTCGCTCCACGTATTTCCCGGCTGTTCAGGCGGCTGCAAGATCTTTATGCGGCGGCGATAATAAGAGCGCAGGCCTTGGGCGAAATCGATCCCGAGCTTGATGAACGAACGCTTGCCAGGTTCCTCGTGTGTCAGATTCAGGGCATGCGGGTTCTTGCCAAAGCAGGAGCGGATCGCGCTGAGACGAGGGCCATGGTCAAACTGGCGCTAAAGGCGCTTGGCTGACTTCTATTTGGAACCAATAGGTTCCAAATTTTTAACATTGCAAACCTTCGATCGATTTTTTGGTCGATGTGGAGACACTTATGAGAGACACAAGCAATCCCGATGACAAACTCGATCCACGTCGATGGATTGCACTGGTCATCCTTTTGACCGGCGCATTTTTGCCACCGCTTGACTTCTTCATCGTCAATGTGGCGCTGCCCTCGATCCGGGTGGATTTCAGGGCCTCTGCGTCAACGATGCAGCTGATTATCTCTGGTTACGCCACCACCTATGCTGTGATGCTGATCACTGGGGGCAGGCTTGGAGATCTCTATGGTCGACGAAATGTCTTTCTGGCTGGAATGGTCGGGTTTGCAGTCGCATCTGCTTTGTGCGGGTTTTCCTGGTCTCCAGCCGCGTTGATCGCCGGCCGTGTCCTTCAGGGGCTTGCCGCGGCCATCATGGCACCGCAGGCGCTGGCGTCGATCAATGCAATTTTTCCAGACCACGAGAAATCAAAGGCACTCAGCTTTTATGCCCTGACATTTGGTGTTGCATCGATGGCTGGCCTGTTTCTCGGTGGAGCGCTAATCGCACTGAATATCTTCGGTCTCGGATGGAGGGCCATTTTCCTGATCAACCTCCCGGTGATTGCGATCACTGCGCCGCTGGCCTCCTTCATGTTGCGCGAAACCCGCTCGGAACACCCAACCAATCTGGATTTGGGCGGAGCCTTGCTGATAGCGCTTGCACTTTTTGCCCTGATCGCGCCGCTTATCGAGGGCCGGGAGCGGGGGTGGCCAATCTGGTTGCTTCTGATGCTCTGTGCTTCACCACTGCTTTTCGTCTTGTTCTGGCGGCATGAGCGAAACGTCGAGACAGCGGGCGGAAATCCTATCCTTGAACCAAGCCTGCTGAACGTCTCGGGGTTGAAGCGCGGGTTGACATCTGCCTTCTTCTTCTACTCTCTGGCGGCATTCTGGCTCGTATTCTCGGTTTATCAACAGAGCGGCCTTGGCCGCACGCCCTTTGAAGCCGGGCTCGCCATCCTGCCTGCCGCAGCCGGTTTTGTCCTTGGCCCCTTTGCAAGCGAGCGCGTCCTCCGCTTCTTTGGAAGATACTCCGCTGCCATTGGCATGGGGCTGCAAGCAGGCGGCCTGTTTGCAACGGCCGCCCTTATCTCAAGTGATCATGCCCAGTTCCTCTCTCTAGCGCTCTTTCTCATTGGAGCGGGGCAGGGGATCGCGCTTCCAAACCTTTTGAAAAGCGTCGTGCAGCGCGTCGCCAGACCGCAATCGGGACTGGCCTCCGGTCTCGTCAACTCCACATTTCAGATTGGCGGCGCATTCGCGGTTGCACTCATTGGCGGGTTGTTCTTCTTGAATTTGGGGTCTACAACCGATGCCAGATCCATCGGCCGGGCATATAGCCTGGCAGCAATCGCAATCGCACTCTGTCTTCTCGTCGCAGGATGGCTTTCCGCTGGCCTTCCGTCGAACAAGGCGGTGCGCCGATGAGCACGCGCATTGACGAGCTCAATGACTAACGCTGCATTGACGGCTTGATCATTCCCGCCTCCACGTCGGTCCCCACCAGAGGACCATTCCTCACAGCTTGAAACAGAACTATTTCGGAGTAAACCGCCATGAACAACATCCATGATCTTCCTCTTTCGGGTAAGAGCGCGCTTGTTACCGGTGCAGCACGCGGGATCGGCGCGGCCATCGCGCTGAAGCTGGCTAAAGATGGTGCCGACGTTGCGATCACCTATGAGAAGTCGGCCGAAAAAGCCGAAGCTCTCGCCGCCGAGATCAGAACTATGGGCCGCAAAGCTGTGGCCATTCAGGCCGATGCAGCAAGCACAGCCGCCGCTACGGCTACCGTCGAGCGGACCGTCGCTGAACTTGGCGGCCTCGACATTCTGGTTAACAATGCCGGCGTCCTCTTCGCAGGAGATTTCGCGGTACAGCCACTGGAGGAAATAGATCTGCAACTGAACGTCAATGTTCGCGGCGTGTTTCTGATCACCCAGGCAGCGCTGAAACACATCCCGAATGGCGGCCGTATCATCAGCACCGGAAGCAATGCAGGCCTGGCGGTGCCATTTGCAGGAATCGCGGTTTATGCGGCGACCAAATCAGCGCTGGAAAGCTTCACGCGCGGCCTGGCGCGTGAACTGGGTCCGAGGGAGATTACCGTCAATCTGGTCCGACCGGGGCCAATCGACACTGAGATGAACCCTGCCGACGGTGATCTCGCGCCTGCCATCCTGCCAAAACTGTCGATCGCTCGGTACGGCAGAACCAGAGAAGTGGCAGAGGCCGTTGCGTTCCTCGCTGGTCCAGGTGCTGCCTATATCACCGGCTCGGGTATTCTTGTCGATGGCGGCATAAGCGCCTGAGCATTGGCGCGAGGCGGCGGACCGTACGCCTCGAGCACCGCGTTCTATTCAACGGGACCGAAAAAAGGTGCAGAAACATGGAGTATAAACGCCTTAGAACCGCCAGCCTTCGGATTTGGCGCCTCTGCGCTGGATGCATACTTTTGGGCGAACCTGAAACAGATGGAACCGGAGAAAGCATTTGAAGACCATCGGCATACTTGGCGGAATGTCCGCCGCCTCGACGCAGATTTATTACCGTGAACTCTGCCGGCTCACCCGCGAGACCCTGGGAAGACTTCATTCTCCTGAGCTTCTCATACGATCCGTCGACTTTGATGAAATCGAAACGTTGCAGGTGTCTTCCAATTGGGACGCGGCGGCAGATATCCTGAATGAGAAAGCCATTGCTTTGGAGCGTGGAGGCGCCGAGCTCCTCATCCTGGCGACGAACACCATGCACAAGGTGGCGGGCAGGATTCTGGCCGGGGTGTCGATCCCGTTCGTACACATCGCAGACGCCACGGCGACGGCGATCCTCGACGGCGGCTTTCGCAAGCCGGGCCTGATGGCGACCGCCTTCACGATGGAGCAGAACTTCTATACCGACCGTCTGACTGCTAGGGGACTGTTGCCGATAATTCCTGAAGCGGGAGATCGAGCGGAGACCCACCGCATCATCTACGACGAGCTGTGTCGCGATGTCGTAACCAAGGAAAGCCGTTTGAGGTACGAATTGATTGCGCAGCGACTGATCGATCGAGGCTGCGACTGTCTTATCCTTGGTTGCACGGAGGTGGGCATGCTGTTGAACCAGGATAATGTCGCCGTCCCTGTCTTCGATACGACCCTCATTCACTGTGAAGCGGCTCTTAGGGCGGCGTTGGATTGATGTGCTGCCGGTTGCGGCTCGGCGGTTATCTCGTATGAGGCGCCCTGGGTTCAGGTCTTGGCAAATGGGGTTAAACCTGTTCTCCAAGGTGCTGTTGGACCCACTTCACCTCTTCCGATGCGGTACGTCCGAAATGCCGTTTGAATTCGCGGCTGAACTGAGCGGGACTGACATAACCGACCGATGCAGCCACGGCAGCAATGGTCGCGCTCTGGCGCGCGATCATCAGTCTCGCCTCGTGGAGTCGCATCGCCTTCACGTATTGCATCGGACTTGAGCCGGTCAGGTTTTTGAAATGAACGTGATACGAAGGGACGCTCATGCCCACGCTTTTGGCAAGATCCGCGACAGTGATGTCAGAACCATAGTTCTCGCGCAGCCACGCTACGCTTTCGACCAGTTTTCCGGACGTCCCCTTTCGCTGAAGGGCCGCGATCATCGCGCCGCCTTGCGGGCCGACCATGACGCGGTAGTGCAATTCGCGCAGGATGGAGCTTCCGATCACAGCGACCTCGGCCGGACTTTGGAGCGCCTCGACCAGGCGCAGAAGCACGTCCTGGATGCTGCGGTCCATCCTGCTGGAGAATAGCCCCTTCGGCGTGGCGCTCGAAGAACCTGCATGTTGTTCGACCTGCATGGCGATTTCTGCCGCCACCTGCATGTCGAACTCGAGATAGATCGCCAGCAACGGTCTCTGCTGACTGGCTTTGGAAGTCATCCTGAAGGGAACGGGTACCGAAACGGCAAGATAGTGATCCTCATCGTAAAGGTAGGCTTCCCCATCCAAGATGCCGTGCTTGCTTCCCTGTAATACGAAGACTGCCCCTGGCTTATAGAGAACCGGCACGTCGTTGAGGACTGCTTCAGTGCGCAGGATACGGACACAACCGATCGCCGTCTGATTGTAGCCGAGACGGGGAGCAAGTTGCCCGGCCAGGGCGACAAGCCGGTCATGGCCAACGGACGGTTCTTCATAAATCATAGGATTTGGCAAAATATCGAGAGGATTCGCAATCGAGATAAGAGAACCATCAGATTATCTGTCATCTTGCATAAATCAAGGAGTTTCGAAAATGTCGAGCAAAACGTTTTTTATAACGGGTGTGAGTTCGGGTTTCGGGTTGGCGATCGCCACTGCCGCTATTGACGCCGGTCACAAGGTTATCGGCACCATCCGCTCTGAGGCCTCGCGCAAAGCCTTGGCGGACACTCTTCCGACGCTACCCCCGGTTCTTTGCGATGTCACCGAATTCGACCGAATCCCGGACGTCGTCCGACAAGTCGAGGACGAACACGGGCCGGTCGATGTGCTGATCAACAATGCCGGGTACGGTCATGAGGGCGTTCTTGAGGAATCGCCAATCGAAGAGATGCGCCGTCAGTTCGACGTGAACGTGTTCGGCGCCGTCGCCGTGGCCAAGGCGTTTCTTCCGAGGTTCCGCGAGCGCCGCCGGGGCTTTGTCGTCAATGTCACGTCGATGGGCGGGATGATCACCATGCCCGGCATCGCCTATTACTGCGGCAGCAAGTTCGCGTTGCAGGGTATTTCAGAGGTCATGCGTTCGGAAATGGCTCCGTTCGGTGTTCGTGTGACAACCCTTTGCCCCGGTTCATTTCGGACGGACTGGGCAGGCCGTTCCATGGTCCGCACAGAGCGTTCCATTGCTGACTATGATACCCTGTTTGATCCGATTCGCGAGGCGCGTCAGGCAGTGAGCGGCAAGCAGCTTGGAAATCCGCAAAAGCTCGCCGACGCGGTGCTGACCCTCATCGAATCTGACAATCCCCCGCCGCAACTTCTCCTTGGCAGCGATGCGCTTAAACATGTAACGGCGCGGATCGAACGCCTGACCCAGGAAATCGAAGCTTGGAAGGGCGTGACTGTCTCCACGGACGGCTGACGCAAACCCAAAATTTGTTGTTGACGATCTGCCTACTAGAAGGTAGACAGGCTGCATGAGCAATCTTTCGACCACCTCGGACGACATTCTGGCGTCCACCCGAAACCTTCTGATAAGCGGCGGCTACAATAGCTTCAGCTACGCCGATATCTCGGAGATTGTCGGTATCCGCAAGGCAAGCATCCATCATCATTTTCCGAGCAAGGTCGATCTGGTGCGTGAGCTGGTCAAGCGTTATCGAGAGGATGGCCAGGCAAGCGTGGCAGTCCTTGAGCAGAAGGTTCCGAATGCTCTGGACATCCTCAAGGCTTATGCAAACCACTGGGCTGCATGCATTGAGGATGCGAGCAGGCCATACTGTGTCTGTGCCATGCTTGCCAGTGAACTGCCTTCCCTCCCCACGGAAGTCGCAACCGAGGTGACGAACTTTTTCCGCTTCATCTCCTCGTGGCTGGCTTCGGTCATGGAGCGCGGTTCCAAGCAGGGCGAGCTGGGTCTAACCAGTGCGCCGCATGTTGAAGCCGAGACATTTCTAGCAACCGTATACGGGGCAATGCTTTCGGCGAGAGCCTATGGGAAGCCGGGAGTGTTCTCAATGATACTCGAACCTGCTCTCAACCGCCTCACACCGACTGTCTCTCACTAATCCTGCGTAGCTAGCCTGCTCAGGTCAATCGCGCCTAACGAAACTACCAACTAGTAGGAAGATCTAAGTGAAAAATGTATTCCCCGCTCTGGCCCTCGGGCTGACCAGCATCCTTTCTGTAACAGTCCTTTCGACACCCGCATCTGCCGAAGATAAGAAAGCCGCGCCGATCCATGTCCGCGGCAGCATCGTCGCCTATGGGGGATCGACACTCAAGGTGAAAACCCGCGAAGGGGAGACTGTCGATGTTGCGCTTGCCGACGACTGGAAGGTCGCGGGCGTTGCGGAAGCCAAGGTGACGGACATTAAGCCCGGCGATTTTGTCGGTATTGCATCCCTGCCAAAGGCTGGCGGCGGTGATGGCGCACTCGAAGTCCTGATCTTCCCGCCGGCGATGAAGGGCCTTGGAGAAGGCAGCTACGGCTGGGATCTGAAGCCGGACAGCAGCATGACCAACGCAACGGTGGCAGATGCCGTCAAGGGCGTCGAGGGACGGACTGTCACCGTGACCTATCACGGCAAGGAAAAGAAGATCGCCATCCCGGATGGTACGCCTGTCGTGACCATTGCTGCGGCAGCCAAGGACGATCTCGTGCCGGGGGCGGTCGTCTTCATCACCGGCGAAAAGTCTGTAAACGGCCCGGTCGCCCATCAGGTGGTCGTCGGCAAGAATGGCGTAGTTCCCCCCATGTGAAGACCACGCCGTCACTGGCCGGAGCGGCCGCCCCGCTTCGGCCAGGCGATACGATCGATGCTGCTCCACCGGCAGCCGTGAACGTCACAGACGAGAGACGCTGAGATGACCGAAAATGCCGATAATGTTCCTGCTCAATATCCTCGAATGGTCTTCATCCGCCGCCACTCGGTTGTGACCCGGCTTACGCACTGGCTGAACGTGCTTTGCCTGAGTTTCCTTCTCTTGAGCGGACTGCAGATCTTCAACGCCCACCCCGAACTATACTGGGGACATTATGGCGCCGACGGTGATCCTGCCGTCTTGACGATTGGCGCTGATGACGAAGGCGGCGAACCGCGCGGTTTTGCTCGCATTGCAGGCCTGGAACTACCCACCACAGGCGTCCTCGGCGTGTCGAATGTTGAAGGCGAACAAGTCTTACGCGCTTTTCCCTCTTGGGCAACCATCCCTTCATTCCAGGATCTTGCGGCCGGACGTCGATGGCATTTCTTCTTCGCCTGGCTGTTTGTCATCAATGGCATTGTCTATCTCGGTTTCAGCCTGCTCAGCGGACATTTCAGACGGGACCTTGCACCCAAGGCCCATGAGCTTTCGCCAAGCCACCTTGGCCGTGAAGTTCTCGATCATGCTCGGCTGCGCTTTCCGCAAGGGGAGGAGGCAAAGCATTACAATGCCCTTCAAAAGCTTACCTACCTGGCCGTCATTGTCATTCTGCTGCCCCTAATGGTCGTGACGGGCTTGACCATGTCACCCGGGATTGACGCCGCTTTCCCCGCACTTGTTGAGATCTTCGGTGGGCGTCAATCCGCACGAACCATCCATTTCATCACAGCATCGGCACTCGTCATCTTCGTTATTGTCCATGTGGCGATGGTCGTCCTGTCCTGGACCTGGAACAACATCCGCTCGATGATCACTGGACGTTACATCATTCATGAGGAAGGACCGAAGGCATGAGCAAGCTTTTCACCCGACGCCGCTTTCTCATCGGCGGCACGCTCGGCGCCAGTGCCCTTACTCTCTCGGGCTGCGACCTGTTGGACCAAAATGCAGACGTCGCCAATGTCCTTCGCTCAGCCGAACACTTGACCATGAAGGCACAGAGACTGCTTCAGGGGCGCAATGCGCTGGCGCGTGAGTTTGACGAGAAGGACATTTCCCCCTCCTTCCGCGTGAATGGAACGAGTGCCCCCGACAGCGACGAATATGCGGAACTGCTGGAAAGCAAGTTTGCGAATTGGCGACTGAAGATCGACGGTCTCGTCGATCGGCCTCGAGAGTATTCGCTCGCCGATCTGAAGGCGCTTCCCTCCCGCACGCAGATCACCCGCCATGACTGCGTCGAAGGCTGGAGCGCCATCGGCAAATGGAAAGGCGTTCCGCTCGCCCATCTGTTGCGCCTGACCGGGCTCAAGCCCACGGCGCGCTTTGTCGTTCTGCACTGTGCCGACGAGCTCGAAAAGACGCTGGATGGAAGCGGCCGATACTACGAGAGCATCGATCTCATCGACGCGGTTCATCCGCAAACCATCCTCGCCTACGAGATGAATGGCCAGGACCTCAGCGTCGGCCACGGTGCCCCCTTGCGCCTGAGGGTCGAGCGGCAGCTCGGCTACAAACAGGCAAAGTACATCATGCGCATAGAACTGGTCGACAGCTTCGCCGGCTTGTGGGGCGGGAACGGCGGTTATTGGGAAGACCGCGGCTACGAATGGTACGCCGGGATCTAAGGCCCTGAGAAAAGCCGCAGGAGGACAGTTCATGAGCAGACGCAAGGTTCAGGAAGTCATGCCGATTTCTGCGACAGCTTCGTCTCGCCAGGTCGACATCGGCCAAACCAATTCGATCCTCTCCGATCCCGACGGTCGATGGGTCGCAAAGCGGCAGGAGGCGATCAGCGAGGCATTCGAGAAACGCATGCGCTTGGAGAGCGACCAGCGTCACGGGGCAAAGGTTCCTTCTCACGACAGCTTACAGAACACCGTAAAACTCTCCGGAGAAAGCGATCGTATCGGCCGAAATGATTGGGACGAGAACACCCCATTTGGCAAGCATGTTGGCTTCGTCTGACAAGGCTCGCGCGGACCATCCATAAACCAATTCAGAAAGTGGAAGAAAACAATGTCGAACACTCAGACCTCCCGCGCCACACGCGACAACGACCAGTGGCTCAAGCAGTATTATTTCGCCAGAGCGGCCTTCTCAGTGCTGTGGGTTGCGGCTGCGCTAACTGTCGGGCGGCAGTCGTTTGCAGTGGCCGCCGCGTTGCTGATCATCTATCCGGCGTGGGATGCCGCGGCCAACGTCGTTGACGCGGCCAGGAGTGGTGGATTTGCCGCCAACCGGAGTCAGGTAATCAACGTCACAGCGAGCTCGATTATGACGATAGCCGTGATCCTGGCGTTGACAATGAACATGAACTGGGTTCTGGGCGCTTTCGGTCTATGGGCGATCTTTTCGGGGCTGTTGCAGCTTGGAACTGCCGTGCGGCGTTGGAGAACGAGTGGAGGTCAGTGGGCGATGGTTTTGAGCGGTGGCCAATCCGCTGTGGCCGGTGCTCTCTTCATCTTTCAAGCGCAAATGCCGCAGGAGCCTTCGATCTCCACGGTTGCGGGCTACGCTGGCGTTGGGGCATTCTACTTCCTGGTTTCGGCAATTTGGCTGACGATCGCCCTGTCGCGTCGCAGTATGCATCCCATCTCATAAGCTCTACCTCGCGCCTATGAAACCACTTGGAAGATATTCAAATGATGACAGATGATGTGGCAGAGCAACTCGCTTCCTACCGGAGGACCATCGACAATCTGGATTCGGCTATCCTCTATATTCTGGCCGAGCGCTTTCGCTGTACCGAGCAAGTCGGCCACTTGAAAGCCGAGCAGGCGTTGCCGGCGATCGATAATGAGCGAGAGCGACGCCAATTGGATCGACTGATGAGTATCGCCAATGATGTTGGCCTCAGTCGGCACTTTGTCGAAGGGCTGATGACAATGATCGTGGGCGCTGTGGTGGAGCGGCACAGGGAGATTGCAGCCAGGAAGTAAGTTGTCTGTCGCGGCTGTCCTACCGCAGCCGTGGATCGGCGGGGAAAATCGATTCCCTTCGCCCGACTTACCATGCAGGGGCATTTGTGATGTGGTCCGAGACGGTCGAGATAAACGCCCGAAGACGCTGGAGACGTCGCAGGTCCCGGTGATATCCCATCCAGATGTCTCGCGCCGGCGGGAGCTTGGGCAGTTCAAGTCTGCGGATACCCGGGATTTGATTGCCCACTGCGCGGGGCAGGACGGCGATTCCAACACCCTGCCTGCACATTCGCCCCTGGACGTTTCGGTTGTTTGATCGCAGCACGGGTCTCGCGTTCGGAAAACTCTCGGCGAGCCAGGCTATGTCGGGGAACTGCCCGGTAGAAGTGTCGTGGGTGATCAGACGGAAACCAGTCCCGTCGCCATATTTAGGGTCAGGCGACTCCTCGGCGATGTAGACGCCGTATTCGAGCCTAAAGAGCCGCCGTTGAATGACATCGGCAGTGTCGAACGGAACGATGCGAAAGGCAACGTCGGCCTCCCTTTGGGCGAGGTTGAACAAGCGAGTACCGGTCAGGACCTCGACGTCTACATTGGGGTAGGCTTTCGAGAAATCTGCCAGGATTGGAGGCAGGACATAGGCCCCGAACCAGTCTGCCGATGAGATACGCAGATTGCCTTTGAGATTTTGCTCCTGCCCGGCGAGCCGGCGCTCCATGGCAAGCGCGCCTTCTTCCATCTGCTCTGCCAGTGCGATGATCCCATGGCCCTCCTCGGTCAGCACGAGACCGTCCGCGGTCCGCTGGAAGAGCGTATGGCCGATGGCATCCTCGAGGGCACGCAGCCGTCTGCCGACGGTCGGATGGCTTGTATGAAGAGCACGCGCAGCGCCGCCGAGCGTGCCGGATCGCGCAATCGCAAGGAAGATTTTTACGTCACTCCACTCCACGGCCATGCCCTTACAAAAGTGAACAGTCAAAATACAAAACTGTCACTTCAAGTACAAATATAAACATATAGATTCAAGTCATCTTCTGAAATGAAGCGGAGAAACGTCATGAAAACATGGTTTATCACAGGCTGCTCGAGCGGCTTCGGACAACGGCTCGCGCTCGCCGCGGCACAGCGGGGCGATCAGGTTGTCGCGACTGCCCGCAACGTCAACTCGATTGAAGAAATGGCTCGGCCATTCGACGGCCGTATGATCACCCTGCCGCTCGACGTGACGGATGCGGCGGCAGCGCAAGCCGCAGTCGCAAAGGCGGTCGAGACATTCGGCGGCTTTGACGTGCTTGTGAACAATGCCGGCTACGGGCTGTTTGGGGCGCTTGAGGAGGGCACGCCCGAAGAATATCGACCGATGTTCGAGGTGAACGTTTTCGGTCTTATCGAAACCACCAGGGCAGCCTTGCCTGCACTGCGACGTTCGGGCGGAGTGATCGTCAACATGTCTTCTGGCGCAGGGATCGCGGGCAGCGGCGGCGCAGCATATTACAATGCAGCCAAGTTTGCGGTTGAAGGGGTTTCCGAAGCGCTCGCCGGTGAGCTGAAGCCGTTCGGCATCCGCGTGCTGATCGTCGAGCCTGGGCCATTTCGGACCGACTTCCTTGGCCGTTCGATCACGATGGCGGCCAAGGAGATGCCGGAATACGCGGTGAGTTCGCGCAGGCACTATCGCGAAACCAATAACGGCAATCAGGCGGGCGACCCCGATAAGGCGGTTACAGTGATCCTGCAGGCGGTCGACGCCAATAACGCCCCGCTTCATCTGCCGCTTGGGCCCGTCGCGCATTCAATCGCCGAGCGAAAGCTGGCTTCTTTCCGCACCGATATCGACGCTTGGCGAGATATCTCGGTCGCCACCGATTTCGATCAGGCCTGAGCTGGTCGCTAGCTCTGTTTAACATCAACATCGACGGGAAAGAGTTATGATCCCAACACTGGAAGATTTTACCCAGCAACTGGTGCCGGTGAACGGCATCAAGATCAATGCCGTCACGGGCGGCTCTGGCCCCCCGCTCCTTCTGCTTCACGGTTGGCCGGAAACTTGGTGGGAGTGGCACGACGTCATGCCGCTGCTGGCCGAAGAGTTCAGAGTGGTGGCGATTGATCTGCGCGGCGCAGGCTTTTCCGACTGCCCGCTTGACGGCTACGATAAGGCGACGATGGCGCGCGACGCGCACGAGGTCATGATCGCCCTTGGGCATGAACGCTATGCCGTATGCGGCCATGACATCGGCGGAATGGTGGCGCTTCCGCAGGCCGCTATCTATCGAGATGCGGTTACTCACCTTGCCGTCCTCGATGTTCCGCTTCCTGGCTGGAGCCAGTGGGAGGCGACGACGGCAAAGATCTGGCACTTCGCGTTCCATGCTAATCGGGATCTGCCGGAACGCCTGATTTATGGCCGCGAACATGACTATGTTTCGGCCTTCATGGCGGAGCGGTTTTACGATCACAGCACCTTTAATCCTGAAGACATCGACATCTATGCGAAAGCAATGGCACTTCCTGGTCGCACGCGCGGTGGCATGGAATGGTACCGCACACTGACCGCCGACCATGCGGCCGCGCTCGAATACAAAAAGCAACCGCTCCGGATTCCGGTTTTAGGTCTCGGCGGGGAGCACCGCTTCGGTGCGCATATGGTTCCGATGCTCAAGGAGTTCGCCACAGATGTAACGGGCGGCTCGATTGCCCGCTGCAGTCACTATGTGGCGGATGAGTGCCCGGATGAAGTAGCCGCTGCTCTCATCGACTTCCTCAAGGCCAATTGAACTCTGCGATCCGCACGATCACGTTCATCGATTCAACAAAAAAGGAAAACTGTCATGACTGCACCTCAAATTCGTGGCGTCAATCACATCGGCATCACAGTGCCCGACATCGAAGCGGCAAAATCGTTCCTGGTGGAAGCCTTTGGCGGCCAGGTGATCTACCAATCGTTCGGACCGCAGGATCCGGCAAGGCAGGGACCCCAGTTCGAGCGGGCCACTGGTGCATTCCCTGGAACGGTTGTGCGTGCGCAGGCGATGGTCAAGATCGGAACCGGGCCTGACATCGAGCTCTTCGAAATGCACGGCCCCAAACAAGCGCAACCGGTTACACCGAGCGACTTCGGCATCACGCATTTTGGTGTCTATACCCACGACATCGACGCATCGGTAGAGCGCTTTGAGAAGGCTGGCGGCACGCCACTCACCGCGCCGCGCGATATTCCGTATGCCACCGAGAAAGGCCAAGGGAACAAGGTCTGCTACTGCCGCACGCCTTGGGGCACGATGATTGAGTTTATCACCACACCCGACCGCATGGGCTATCACGACCAAACGGATCTGCGCAGGTGGCAGGACGAGCAATGAACGTGGATCTGGAAAACACTACATCACGCCGCAGCTTTATAACGCTTTCGGCGATTGCTGCGGCGTCAGTACTGGCAGGGTGCGTCTCCACCGCCGGCAAGCGTCGGATGGTGGGGGGACAGTCGACGCCTCCCCAGGATCCGATCGGCTCTGTCCACATCGCTCCTGCGCCGACAGATGCCGAACTGGCTGTCATGTACGGTCCCACCGAGGATGGCGGCTTTCTGATCCCGGCGCTTCCCTACAAGCAGATCGATCCGCGCTACTATCGCCAGCAGGTCCTCGACCCGACTGGCGAGGCGCCCGGCACGATCGTCGTCGACACCTCCTCCCGCTTCCTCTATCTCGTCCAGCCGGGCGGGACCGCTATGCGCTATGGTGTCGGGATCGGGCGCGATGGCTTTGCCTGGCAGGGCAAGGGCATCATTCAGTGGCGTCAGAAATGGCCCCGCTGGAAGCCGCCAAACGAGATGGTCGCCCGTCAGCCGGAATTGGCCAAGTATTCGATCGAGAATGGCGGCATGGAGCCGGGCCTGAAAAACCCGCTGGGGGCGCGTGCGCTCTACATCTTCTCCGGCGGCCAAGATACACTCTATCGTTTGCACGGCAATCCGGAATGGCGCTCGATTGGCAAGGCCGTATCGTCCGGCTGTGTGCGCCTGCTCAACCAGGACATTATAGACCTCTATGAACGCGTGCCGATCAAGGCTCCAATTGTCGTCATGCAGTAAGCGCAAGCGATCATGTCCGTCCCTCCCTGAACCAGGAGAGACATGTCCTTCAGCGCTTTCAAAGCCTGCATAATTCCACGCACAAAACTCAAGGAACTACCGACCATGTCGAACTTCAGTAAAGCGGCTGTTGGCCTCATTGCCGCGCTTTTGTCTTCTGCTGTCCTAACAGCCCCAGCCTTAGCGGACGCGCGCAACATCGTGCTTGTCCATGGCGCGCTCGTGGATGGTTCGGGCTGGCGCGGCGTTTATGACATCCTGACCCGCGACGGCTATCAGGTCAGCATCGTCCAGCAGCCACTGACAAGCCTGGATCAGGACGTTGCAGCCACGAAGAGCGTGCTTGATCAGCAGGACGGGGACGTCGTTCTCGTCGGCCACAGCTATGGGGGCACGATCATCACGGCAGCAGGTGATGATCTCAAGGTCAAGGCACTTGTCTATGTTGCGGCACTGCAGCCCGAAAAGGGCGAAAGCAGCGCACAACTGCTCCAATCGATGCCGTCACCCACCAATGATATCAAGCCGACAAAGGATGGCTTCCTGCTCATCGACCCGGCAAAGTTCGCGGCTGATTTCGGAGCGGATGTACCCAAAGAGCAGGGCGAGTTTATGGCCCGGTCTCAGATGCCTGTCGCCATCGCGGCCACCAGTGCACCGGTGTCTATTGCCGCCTGGCACGACAAGCCTAGCTACGGGATTGTTGCGAAGGACGACATGACGATCAATCCGGACCTTGAGCGCTGGTTGTACAAGCGCGCCGGTTCAACTGTGACGGAGATCGATGGTAGTCACGCTATTTATATCTCGCAGGCGGCTGCAGTTGCGAAGGTGATCGAGGAGGCCGCGGAAGCTGTCGACTGACAGAAAAGGACCGCGGTAACTCTGCAAATTCACTAGCTGCAGCGTTTTGCGAGTTTGGACTCGTGCCTTGCTAGTGATGTGATCGCTGCAAAGGATAAACGTTGTCATCAGAGGGTCCCCGCGATCCAACATCGCGCTTTAAAGCCTGGTGTCGTCGCGGGCCTTCAATGCAGATCGCCATGGAAGGTACAGCAGGAGCGTACTCCTATGAATGTAGAATGGCTCAACTTTTCAGCTTCGTTGAAGCGGTGCTCTGCATATCTGTTGCCCGGGAGCACTGTGCCCGATAACTCTGTCTCGACTCTAACCCCTTCGTATGATCCAGGCCGGAAAACGGCCGGATGCAGTACGCTCTAATTGTGCCCAAACCGCAAGGTCGTTGCCATGTCCATCCCTCTTCATCAGTACTTCATATTCGTCTCTATCGTTACCATGATCGTGGTGACACCGGGACCCAACCTTGCTTTGCTCCTAACCAATTCGCCGAGCAACACGAAGCTGACCGGCTTCGGGATGGTGTTCGGGTTCGCCGCAGCCATCGTTTCTCATGCCACGTTGGCACTTGTTGGAGTGGGGGCGGTGATCGCAGCTTCGGCAATCTTGTTCACAGTGATGAAACTGTTGGGCGCAGCCTATCTCATCTGGCTGGGTATTAAATCTCTCTTGTCGCTGCGCGGTCTGGATGCATCTGTCATAAATCCAAGCCGGGTTCCAATGAGCCTGACAGCTCCGAAAGCCTTCGTTCGCGGATATCTCAGCAACTTCCTCAATCCCAAACCGGCGATCTTTTACGTTGCAGTCTTCCCCCAATTCTTGGAGGGCCACCAACAGGATCTTGCAAATGGCGCCGCGCTTGCACTCACACATGCTCTGATCGCTGTAGGTTTTTACGGCGTAGTTGTCCTCCTTGTCGGCAGCGTGACTGGTTTTCTCAATCGCCCGCACATCGCCAGAAGGATCAAAATAATTTCCGGGGCGGCTTTCATTTTGCTAGGCGGTCGCTTGTTATTGGCAAAGAGCCCTGCCTGATCGTCTCAACCTAATCCGGGGCTAACGCGGCTTCAACACAACGACCGCCTCGCATCAATGCATTCACTTAGCTAAGTTGGCTCGGCCTATGCGAACGAAGAAAGGATCATTTGTGAATCGCAAAATTATCGTGCCGCTGGCAATGAAGCCAATTGTGGAGCAGGCAGGCTATGCCCCTGCAGTACGCGTCGAAAACCTGGTTTTCTGCGCGGGGCAGGTTGGACGTGATGCCAACATGAATGTCATCAACGACCCAGAGAAGCAATTCGAGGCGTGTTGGGACAACTTAGCTACCGTTTTGTCAGCGGCAGGTTGCAGCTTCGAAGATATTGTCGAAATGACTACGTACCATGTCGGATTGCAGCAGCACATGCATACGTTTCGTAAGGTGAAGGACCGGATCTTCCCTCGCGGAACATGCGCTTGGACTTGCATCGGCGTCGCTGAACTTGCCCATCCCGGTCTTCTTGTGGAAATCAAGGTTGTCGCAGCTATACCTTCGCCCCCGCACGAATAGGGCAGTAGGTGATGCTCGCCGAGGTCCGAGGCTATGACAGCTGACTACCCTCACCATAATGTGCCCCACCCGCACCGATCTGATCTTGCAAGAGGGTCTGCCGCTCAGATCGGGGCTGATCGGCAGCGCAAGTGTCGCGCTTCTAATTGGCTGGTGAGCACGCACCTCGAACTAGCTTTGACACGTACATTCCGTTGTGCCGAAATTCTCGACGTTCCAATTGTTTAGGGAAACGAAGGCGCATGCCGATAGTTCGATCCCGCTCAAGGCGAAGGGAAGTCAAAATTAGCTTTCTCATGAGCCATCAGTCATTAGTTCGAGCTAATCACTGGCACCGTTAGCTTAGCCAAATACGCATTATGCACCTTCCCTTAAACAATCACGGAGCTAGTGCCCTTGACTGACCGAGATGGGGCCGACTGCCGACTGTCCGCTGCTGGGCTAACCGAGATGAAAGCGGACACAAAACCGTCGGGTGCAAGGCTCTGTAATGCAGCCCATAGCGGTCGAAAATGGATTTCTCCCACATAGGCACAATTACGCGGCCTCGCCTCGAAGACGTACGATGTCCTTGGATGGCGGCAGCCCGAACTGCCGGGCATATTCCCGGCTGAACTGGTTCGGGCTTTCATAGCCGACACCGAACGCCACCGAAGTAGCAGTTCCTTCTCCGGCCATAAGTAGCGTGCGCGCATGCAACAGCCGGACTTGCTTCTGGTACTGGATCGGGCTCAGCGCTGTGACAGCCTTGAAGTGGCGGTGGAATGCCGAAACGCTCAGGGCCGCCATCTCGGCGAGGACCTCGACCCTCAGGGGCTTTGCAAAATTCTGTCGAATCCATTGGATTGCCACGCTGATCCGTGAAAGCGCCGCATCTGGTGCTGCGATATCCCGAAGCATCCAGCCGAGCGGCCCCTGCAGCACGCGGAACAGGATCTCCTTTTCGTAAGTGGGGGCCAGCACAGCGACCTCGTCCGGTCTGTCCATCAGCCGGAGCATTCGAACCCAGGCATCGAGAAACTCGTCGTTGACCGGGGCAACCGAGAAGCCTGATCCGAATAGCTTGCTGCAGACCTGGATGGGAAGGTCACTGATCAGCGCCGCTACCGTGGGAGGATGAAGCGTCAGGCTGACCGCGAGATACGGCTCCCCTGTGGCCGACGGATGCACCGCCCCCACGGCCGGAAGATCGACAGACATGACGAAATAGGTGGCCGGATCGTAGGCAAAAGTTCGCTCGCCAACCGTCATCGTCTTCGAGCCCGTCAGGATCAGGTTGATCATCGGCTCGTAGACGGCTGAGAGCCGATGTTCCGGTATCTCGCCCTGCACCATGGCAACACGGGGGATGCCCGTCTCCGTCCGGCGGTTTTCGGCCGACGAAGCCAAACTGCGCAGTTCCTGGAGTTGCTTTTTCATGGGAGCGAAGGTGACAGACTGAGATCGGCTCCGCAAGCGCGAAGCAGAAATAGGCAAGTTTTAGAGAGAAATGGGTGAGCGCGAGAGACGGTGCAGGCTTAGCTTCAGGTCACCAACACAGAAGGAAAGACCCATGAAGATCGTCGTCATCACCGGAAGCAGCCGGGGCCTCGGAGCGAGCGCCGCCGTTGAGTGCGCCCGAAACGGCATGGGCGTTGTCGTTACCTACAACAGCAATCTCGAAAAGGCAGAGGAGGTCGTGAAGACGATCGTGCAGAGCGGCGGCAGGGCCGTGGCTCTCAAGCTTGACGTCGGAAACGTCAGCGGCTTTCCAGCGTTCCGTGATGCCGTAGCCGCCCAACTAAAAACCGTCTGGAGCCGTGGCGACTTCGACTGTCTCGTCAACAACGCGGGCTACGGCCTATTCAATCCGATTGCAACAGTGACGGAAGAACAGTTCGACGGGCTGTTCAACGTCCATCTCAAGGGACCGTTCTTCCTGACCCAGATCCTGCTGCCGATGATGGCGGATGGCGGCCAGATCATCAACATCACGAGCGCCACCTCGCGCGTGGCCACTGCCGGGGTCGCGCCCTATGCCTCGTTCAAAGGCGGTCTCGAGGTCCTCACCCGGTACATGGCCAAGGAGTTCGGCGAGCGGGGAATCAGGGCGAACTCGATCGCACCCGGGGCAATCCGCACCGAACTGGGTGGTGGCATGAACGACGAGTTCGAGGCGATACTCGCGGGCCAGACCGCGCTCGCCCGCGTCGGCGAACCCGAAGAGATCGGTGGCGTTGTCGCCAGCCTTCTGTCGAGTGAGAACCGCTGGATCAACGCCCAGAACATCGAAGTCGCGGGCGGCTACATCATCTGACCAAAGGAGAGCAGCATGCTCGACCACATCTTCATCTCCGTCAGCGATATCGCCCGCTCGATCGCCTTTTACGAGGCGGCGCTGGCACCACTCGGAATTGCCCACGCACATGACTACGAAGGAAAGGACGGACCTTGCGGCCATCCGGACCTGAAAGGTTTTGGCGCGAACGGCAGGGTGTTCTTCTGGCTACGCGAAGGGGTCGTGGACGGCCGCGCAGCGCATGTCGGTTTCGTCGCCAGGGGCACCGACCAAGTGGATGCCGCTTTCGGCGCGGCGATCATCGCGGGTGCAACCGAGATACATCCGCCCGGCCCGCAGCTTCACTACGACCCACGCTATTACGCCGCACAGGTTCGCGACCCCGATGGTTACAGCCTCGAATTTGTCTACAAGGAATGGCAGCACTGACATGACAAAACTGATGATCTATGGCGCGACCGGCTATACCGGCCGCATGGCAGCGAAATATGCGAAAGCGGCAGGCACGCCTGTCGTTCTCGCAGGCCGTACCGAGGAATCTCTCTCCAGGCTTGCTGCAGAGCTCGGCGTTGAATACCGGGTGTTCGGCCTCGACGAGGCTGCGGCGATTGACAAAGGCCTTGCCTATATTTCGGTCCTGCTGAACTGCGCCGGTCCTTTCCTGCGAACCGCCGGAGCTTTGATGCGGGCGTCGCTCCGCAACGGCGTACACTATCTCGACACTGCAGCCGAACTCGACAGCTACTGCCTGGCCGAAGACCTGGATGATGAGGCGAAGGCAGCGGGGATCATGCTGATGCCGGGCGGTGGTGGCAGCGTCGCAATGCTCGGCAGCCTCGCCGGACACGCTGTCGGGAGAGTCCACGACCCCCGAAAAATCAGGATCGCGCTGCATGTCGCAGGTGGCCTCTCGCGCGGGTCGGCAATCAGCGCCATGGAGAATGTCACGACCCAGACTCTGGCTCGTATCGATGGCAAGCTCGTAAGCGCTCCTGCTGAGGGAATTCGAAAATTCGACTTCGGCAAGGGTGGGGTCGACTGTTTTCCGGTGACGCTTCCCGATCTCATCACGATCTGGCGGTCAACGGGCGTCCCTGATGTCGAGACCTTTGTGCATGTGACAGGCGATGGCTTCCCGCAGGGCGATGTTTCGCTGCTTCCGGATGGGCCGAGCGAAGACGAGCGCCTCGCGAACCGATACCAGGCGGCCATTGAAGTCACCAACGCGGAAGGCCAGGTGACCAGCTCGCGTCTCGACACGGTCAACGGCTATACCTTCACCGCGATGGCAACGGCCGAAGCCGGCCGCCGCGTGCTGGGAGGAGAATTCCGACCTGGCTTCCAGACGCCCGCCGTTGTGTTCGGAAGCGGCTTTGCTCAGACTATCGCCGACGCCACAATCGTCGACATCTGAGGAACGCCATGCAGAAGCTCGTCGAATCATTCATCGCATCCGCAAACGTCTTCGACGTCGAGCGCGCGCTGTCCCTGTTTGCTCCCGATGCGGTCATCGAAGATGTTTCGGTCGGCAATGCCTTCGTCGGCTGGGACGGCGTCCGGATCTATCTGGAGCGGTTCTTCGTTGGTTACAACACCGCAAGCAGGCTGCTGTCCATCCAGACGCCGGACGCCTTCAATTCGAATGTCCGTGTCGATTTCACCGGAGATTTCGGTCACGAGGTGGGCATCCTCAAGATCGCGATCAATTCGGACGGTCTGATCGAGCGCATCGATGCCGATCTCGAGTAGCCGCCCACCTTACAGTCACATCAAGACAATGAACATCTGCGCCTGAGGCGCGGATGCCGGGGGAGGCTTGTATTCGCAAGTCTCCGGCACAATAAGGAGTACGTTCATGACAATTTCGCCATCTCCCACTCAGGAGGCTGCCGACAAGTTGGCTGTCGTCGAAACGCTGTATCGCTTCGCAGCAGGTATCGACCTCCGAGACAAGGAGCTTCTCTCGTCGTCGCTCGCAGAAAACGCGATCTCGGACTTCCGACCGGCCGCCGCCAAGGCCGGGTTCGAATATCCAGTCATCGAAGGCCGGGATTTCATTGCCACGGCCCTGTTGACGTCGCTTGGTACACTGGACACCACCCACTCCGTCAGCAATCCACGTGTGACCATCAATGGTGACACGGCACGCATGGACGTGCTCGTGGAAGCCCAGCACGTTCCTCGCAGCGATCCCTCGCGTTACTACCTCATGAAGAACCGCTACGACGTCGAGCTGGCGAGAAGCGGCGACGTCTGGGTCATCACCCGCAACACGGTCGACAATGTCTGGCGGACGGGTGACCTGACTGTTCTCTCTGATATCTAAGCTTCCCATGCAGGTGACGCCATTGAAATGGCGGCGGATTCTGTTCCCGCCTCCATTCTCACGCGGAAGGACCGCTGTTGATACAAACATGCAGCCACCTCAGTCCGCTCCATGTCCGCTTCAGCGCCGTCGCCGGGGTGTGACCGAGATGCGGGTGCATTGCCGCCCGGCATATTGACAATCGGTCGGCGGTGTCTCAGACCGCATTTCGGCGTAAGCTGGGAAGAAAATCGCCGGCGATGTCACAACTGCCGAAGTGAGAAAGGCGCAATGGGCTGATGGCCTCTCGCTCATCGAGCCTCTTGTCTTGAAGGAGGAGCGCTAAGATGAGCACCGACCGGGATACCGTGCGGTCCTATGATACGGTCGCGGCGGAGTACGCTTCAGAGGCCGCGGCGATGCCCGAATGGGTCGCGACAGAGATCGATGTGTTCGTGACCGCGCTGGGTGGCTCGGGCAGGGTGCTGGAGATCGGAAGCGGTGGCGGGCGAGATGCTCTTGAGCTTGAGAAACGGGGAATTAGCGTCCGGCGCACCGACATCTCGAAGGGTTTCGTCGACCTGCTTTGCGAACGTGGCTTCGAGGCTGACCTGTTGGACCCGCTGACCGATGACTTGGCCGACCCGCAGCGTCCCGGCACGCCGTACGACGGGATCTGGGCCTGTGCCAGCCTAATTCACGTCGCGCGCGAGGATTTCGGCACGGTGCTTGGACGGCTGGCCGAGGCGACCTGGACCGGTGGCCGACTGCACGCCTCGGTTAGAGAGGGCGACGGCGAGGATGTGTCCACACGCGGCAATGCTGCTGCGCCGCGGCGCTACTTCGAGACGTACTGGCGCGAGTCTGCCCTGCGGTCCGCACTCACTGACGCCGGCTGGATCGTCAGCGAGGTACGTCGGTGCGTCGGAAAGCCCCATGATCGGTGGCTGAGCGTTCGGGCGAGTCGGGCGTGACGCACAAAGACCTGCGCGAATGGCCGGTTGTGGCACGACTATGAACTTTAGGTGGCTGCCGAAATGGCTGCTTCCAGGCGAGGCAAAGATCGCCTCTATGGCCGATATGAAGGCGCGAAGCAGCCGTTTGTTTGGCTCCCTTTCGGGTGAAATGAAGTGTCGACGTGGATTGTAGACTTTTAAGCTACAATCAAAAAAGCCCAAAATTTGCCTATTATCGGCATTTTCAAAGGAAGGTTTGCTGACCACTTCCTTATTTGTACCCAGTTCAACCAATCAAGATCGTTACCGCGTCCAGAGAGGCGCGGGCATTTCCACGCCTCATGGTCTTCAAGCTTCGATGACGCAGCCAAGTCGGGCAAGAGAGGCATCGACCCATGTCCGGTCGTTTTTCCCGAGCTTGATGTTTTCCATCTGTTTTGTCTCTGCCGCGTGCTTCCTGGATGCCGCTTCGAAGACGGTTTCGACGGAGGCAAGCGGGACGGAGAGCAGACCGTCGGCATCCCCGCAGATGAGGTCGCCGGGTTCGATGACCATGCCGTTGATGGCAATGGGGACGTTTACTTCGCCTGGGCCATCCTTGTAGGGACCGCGGTGGGTTACGCCGGCAGCAAAGACGGGGAAGGAACCTCCAAGGAGTTCTTCGCTGTCGCGAATGGCGCCGAAAATCACGATTCCACCGAGGCCGCGTTGGGCGGCATGGGCGACCATCAACTCGCCGATGATGGCATTGCTCAAGTCACCGCCTGCGTCAACGACGACAATGTCGCCTGGTTCGGCGATATCGAGTGCTTTGTGAACCATCAGATTATCGCCCGGGCGAGCTTTGACCGTCACGGCCGCACCGACCATTCTCGGGCCGGTGTAAAAGGGACGCAGCGGCGCGCCGCCTGCTGTCATGCGGGACATGACGTCGCTGACATTGGCAACCGGCAAGGTTCTGAATTTCTCGACCCATTCCGTGCTGACTTTCTGCTTACGCTTGCATACTCTGAAACCTAACATTTGGGTTCCTCCGTTTTCATGTTTGGTGGTTTAATTCTGAGCGAGGTTCTGGTTGGCGAGTGCGCGCCGATCAAACGGCACACCGGTGAGGACATCGACGATGTGCTGTGCGCTCTGTACGGCCATGTTTTTCAGTGCGGATTGGCTTGCGCCGCCCACATGTGGTGTGGCGATCAAGTTTGGCAGAGCCCAGAACGGGTGATCGGCTGCTGGTGGTTCCTGCTCGAAGCTGTCGAGTGCCGCACCTGCGATGCTTTCGTCTTTCAGCGCGCCAAGAAGAGCAACCTCATCGATGACGGCGCCGCGCGACGTGTTGACGATGAAGGCAGTAGATTTCATCATCTTCAGTCGCTCACTATTGATGAGGTGATGGGTCTGCGGTGAGAGCGGGCAATGCAGGCTAACGATATCGCCTTGCGCGAGAACCTCAGTTAGATCGCGGCTTACGCGCGTGCCGTCTGCGTCATCTGCGAATGGATCATAGGCAATGGTTTCCATGCCAAGCCCTTGGGCAAGCTTGGCAGTTCTGCGACCGATCTCTCCAAAGCCGATAATGCCGAACTTTGCACCCGCGAGGTCGCGTCCGACATATTTGGTCTTTGGCCAGTCGCCGCTTTTGACGGTATTGCTGAGGCTACCGATGTCTTTCATCAGCGTCACCGACAAGGTGATTGCCAATTCTGCAACCGACTGGGCATTGGCGGCAAGCGCCCGCAGCACCGGGATGTTGTGGGACGTGGCGGAGTCAAGATCGATATTGTCTACGCCACTGCCGTGTTTTGCGATCACGCGAAGACGTGGGGACGATCCGATGACCAGATCGTTTATCTTGCCCTGGCGCACGAGTATTGCATCAACGGCGTTAGTCTTGGCGATATAGGCGAGGTTTTCCGAACCGCTGTAGCCGTCCGCGTATATCGTCTTGATTCCGTTTTTTTTGAGAAGTTCCGTTGCTTCGGACGCCAGTTGCGCCCCTGTGACGAGAACCTTGAGACCTGTGGCAGCCGCTTCTTCTGGGCTTGAAGCGGTCGTCACCGTATTGATATTGCTCACTAAAACCTCCCGAATTTCGGTGCACCGTCTCGCAAAGGAGCGGCGGTTGACGAATCCTCAATATCGGGTATTGTACTAAATGAAAAGGTGTTGTACCTAGTACAATACTTTTTTGAGGGAGGTTTAAACCAATGCCAGGCAATTCTTCAGGTGTTGCAGCCGTAGAACGGGCTGTTTCGATGCTGGAAGCTTTCACGGAAGTCGACTATGCGTTGACGCTGGGTGAGCTCGCGCGCCGGACTGGGCTCGACAAGTCGACAGTGCTGCGCATTGCTCGCTCGCTGGCCAAGTCCTCCATGCTTGTCCGCAACGACGATGCCAGCTGGCGCCTGGGGCCGAAGCTCGTGCGGCTCGGCGGCCTTTATCAATCCACATTCAAATCGTCGGCCGTCGTGGAGCCGCTGCTTGCCCAGATAAGCGGCGAGAGCGGCGAGAGCGCAGCCGTCTATGTCAAGGAAGGTGATGCCCGCGTCTGCCTTCACCGGCATGATTCCACGCAGTCCATCCGCCACTCGGCCCGTGTTGGCGACACCATGCCGCTTGATCGCGGCGCGCCGGGTCGTGTCATTCTGGCTTTCAGTGGTACGGCCGGAAAACTTTATGACGACATTCGGGCGCAGGGCTATCACGTCACCATCGGTGAACGGGATCCGCAGGTCGCAAGCATCGCCGTTCCGATTTACGGCGAGGGCCAGACCTTGTTCGGCTCTTTGGCTTTGACAGGTCCGCCGTCACGTTTCGACGAGGCGGCCGTGTCTAAAAATCTTGAAATTCTCCGCGTTGCCGCGCGCAAGCTCAGCACCGCGCTTGGAGGACAACCCGGCTAGTTTGGAGCGGGGACCGGGCCCGCATAGCGTTCCTTGGGAGGAGCATGTCGATGAGTATGATGAGAACAGCAGCCTTGGCAGCCGGCACTTTGCTGGCAACGATTGGTTCAGCCCATGCAGAGTGGCCGAAGGATCGTCCAATCCAGATGATCGTTGCCTTTGCACCCGGCGGAAGCACGGATGTCATGGCACGTGCCATGGAGCCATTTCTTGAAAAAGAACTCGGCGCTGACATCGTCATCGAAAACCGTCCAGGTGCGTCCGGCGAAATCGCTTATACCGCATTGGCGAAGGCCAAGCCGGATGGTTACACATTCTCTTACATCAATACGCCCGGCTTCCTGTCCATGCAGGTTCAAAGAAAGCTCGGTTATGATCCAAAGACAATCAAGCCTATAGCCCGTATCGTGGACGACCCGGCCGCCATCGTTGTTCCTGCAGCGTCCGAGATCAAAACAATCTCTGAATTCGTTGCTGCGGCAAAGGCAAAGCCCGGCGCGGTATCCTTCGGCTCGTCAGGTATCGGTACCGACGATCATTTGGCCATCATCATTCTCGGCGCAGAAACCGGAACTACAATCACTCACATTCCGTTCAACGGAGCTGGGGAGACTCGAACTGCCATCCTCGGCTCGCAGGTGACCGGCGGTGGTCTTAATGTCAGTGAGTATGGCGGCAACGATACGACTGGTCTTCGAATGATCAACACCTTCGGCAAGGAGCGCTCGCCTCAGCTTCCAGACGTGCCGACGGCCATCGAATCCGGCTTCAATGTCGAGATGACATCCGAGCGTGGCATCGCGGCGCCTCGTGAAGTCCCTGCCGAAATCGCTGATCGCTTCGCCGCCGCCGTCAAGGCAACGCTGGATAATCCTGAGTTCCAGAAGCAGGCCAAACAGATGGCATTGCCGCTGGCCTACCTCAGCGGTGCCGATTGGGAAAAGGAAATGCCAAATCGTCTGGCTCGGTTCCAGAAAATCTGGGATACAACGCCTTGGGTGCAGCAATGAGCATCAAGCCTGCCGCCGATAGCCGTGATTTTCCCGATATTCTAGCTGGCGGCGTGATGATATTTCTGGGAGCGCTTGGCCTTTGGGCTGGGCGTGACCTGACCTACGGCACTCCGGCCATGATGGGACCCGGGTTTCTGCCGAGGTCCCTATGCACCATCATTCTACTGATCGGCGCCGTTGTCCTTATCAAGGCCCTGTCGAAGCCACATGAAGCTCTGGATGCGGTCAACCCCAAACCATTGGTGATCCTGGTCGTGGCCATTGCGGGATTTGCGTTTGCCGCAGAGCGTTTTGGGTTTGTTGCTGCAACCATATGGCTGCTGGTTGTGGGAAGCCTGGCCGACCCGGAGTCGCGCTGGCGGGAGATTTTCATCTCGACGGCAGTGCTGACAACGCTTGGCGCGCTTCTCTTCGTTTACGGACTTGGCGTTCAGATGCCCATTTGGCCGTTCTGACGACCTTTCCTGATTTGATCGGATATTTTCGATGGCTTTTCTTGACGTATTGATGCTCGGCTTTTCCGAGGCCCTGACACCAACAAACCTGTTGTTTTGTTTCATCGGAGCGCTTTTGGGCACCTTGATCGGCGTACTGCCAGGGATTGGACCAACAGCGACGGTGGCGATCCTGCTGCCGGTGACCTTTTTCCTGCCGCCCCTGGGTGCCCTGATCATGCTGTCTGGCATATTCTACGGCGCTCAATATGGTGGATCGACAACAGCCATTCTGGTCAATCTGCCCGGTGAAGCCTCAGCTGTCGTAACCGCGATCGATGGTTATCAGATGGCGCGAAAGGGCAGGGCGGGTGCTGCATTGGCAATCGCAGCGCTTGGTTCCTTCTTTGCCGGCACCGTTGCAACGATTGCGCTTGCCGTTGCGGGTCCAACACTCTCGTCCTTTGCACTTTCATTCGGTCCGGCCGAATATGTAGCATTGTGTATTTTTGGCCTGCTTGCGGCAACCATTCTCGCCCACGGCTCCGTCGTCAAGGCAATCGGTATGGTCTGCCTTGGTCTGGTGCTGGGCATGGTCGGTATCGACGTCAACAGCGGGTCAGCCCGCATGACGTTCGGATCGACGGATCTTTATGATGGCATCGAATTCGTTGTGATCGCAGTCGGTCTGTTCGGTATCGCGGAAATCGCCACCAATCTGGAATCCAAGGAAGTCCGCGGAATCTTGCAAAGCAAGATCGGCAGGCTGTGGCCAACGCGTGAGGAGTTCAAGGATAGTTGGGCCGCAGTTTTGCGCGGTACTGGCGTTGGGACAATTCTCGGCGTTCTGCCAGGTGGTGGCGCGACCTTGAGCGCGTTCAGTGCCTATTCGGTTGAAAAGCGTATTTCCAAGACACCGGAAAAGTTTGGCCATGGTGCCATTGCAGGTGTTGCCGGCCCGGAAGCTGCGAACAATGCAGGTGCACAGGCGTCGTTCATTCCTCTGCTGACGCTCGGCATTCCATCCAATTCTATCATGGCCATGATGCTTGGCGCGATGACCATTCACGGCATAACCCCGGGTCCATCGGTCATTCAGAACCAGCCGGAGCTGTTCTGGGGTCTTGTTGCCTCCATGTGGCTTGGCAATGCCATGCTGCTCGTCATCAACCTTCCGCTCATCGGGCTTTGGGTAAAGCTACTGCAAATCCCCTATCGCCTGATGTATCCGGCAATCCTGCTGTTCTGCTGTGTCGGTGTCTACAGCGTCAGCAATCGCGGCTTCGACGTGGCGCTGGTCATCCTGTTCGGGATATTGGGCTATGTTCTGCGCAAGGCAAAATGCGAGCCAGGACCGCTTCTTCTCGGTTTCGTTCTGGGTCCGCTTCTGGAGACCAACTTGCGGCGCGCGATGCTGCTCTCGCAAGGTGACTGGCTGGTCTTCTTCGAGCGGCCGATCAGTGCTGTGCTTCTGGCCGTGACCGCTTTGATGTTGCTGACACTCATCCTGCCGACAATTCGAAAAAACAGAAAAGCAGCATTCGAGGCGAGCGAAGACTGACAACAGGGCGCCGCAAGGCGCCCTTTTTGCTTCAGTAGGGAGAAGCAACTCTCCTGCGCTGGCATGATCTAATCTGTGAGCTACCAATGACATCACCTATATCATGCCTCTCAACGGCTCGCCGTCTGCGCGGCGTTCTGTCCCTTGACGATTTCGAACCTTTGGCGCGGCGCCACCTGCCAAAGCCGCTGTTTGGCTATATTGCCGGCGCAAGCGAGACCAATGCCTCGCTGCGGCACAATGCGGCGGCATTCCAAGAGATCGCTTTGCAGCCGAGGGTGCTGAGAAATGTCTCAAGCAGAACTACTAAGACCAGCCTGTTTGGCGAAGAGTGGAACGCCCCCTTCGGCATAGCACCAATGGGCATCAGCGCCTTGATGGCTTATCGGGGCGATCTCGTGCTGGCGCGAGCGGCGCAGGATGCCGGTATCCCCATGATCATGAGCGGCTCGTCCCTAATCCGGCTCGAGGATATCGTCGAGGCTGCCCCGCGATCATGGTTTCAGGCCTATCTTCCGGGTGAGCCGGATCGGATAGTTGCTTTGATAGACCGCGTGGCTTCGGCAGGGTACAAGACGCTGATTCTGACGGTGGATACCGCTGTCTTGGCCAATCGCGAGAACAACGTCCGCGCCGGTTTTTCGACACCCCTTCGACCAAGCCTGCGTCTCGCCTGGCAGGGATTGACTCACCCCGCATGGACCATCGGCACCTTTGGACGCACGATCCTCAATCATGGCATTCCCCATTTCGAGAACTCCTATGCCACGCGAGGTGCGCCGATCCTTGCATCCAATGTAATGCGCGACTTCGGCAAGAAAGATCATTTAAGCTGGGACCATGTCAGCCGGATCAGGCAGAGATGGACTGGTAGGCTCGTCATCAAAGGCATCCTCCATCCAGACGATGCGGCCATCGCTGTCCAGCGGGGCGCAGATGGCATCATCGTCTCCAATCATGGCGGCAGACAGCTTGATGGCGCTATCGCGCCCATCAAGGCCTTGCCTGCGATCATTGATGAAGTGGGCTCAGACACAGTCGTCATGATAGATGGCGGAATTCGCCGGGGCACGGACATAATCAAAGCACTGGCCCTCGGCGCAAAATTCGCCTTCGTCGGTCGCCCGTTTCTCTATGCCGCCACAGTTGGCGGGCAGGCTGGCGTGTCAAAGGCTGCCAACATCCTCAAGGATGAGCTTCATCGCAATATGGGCCTTCTGGGTGTGACAGGAATTAACCAGTTGTCTGCGGCAGTCATCGACCGGCGGTAAGCTTCGATCAACTCCTGCCACTCCTGTGGCAACGAAACAGAGGTGCCTTCGACATCAATATTTCTGCGATTGTGGCGCTCCAACACGTCACGCTACGATATCCGCGACGTTGCTCCTGTTCGTTCTCACAATCGCCTGGCTCCGCAACCATGCGAAGCCAGATCGCTGTCCGTCTGAAGTGCCTGGACCATTGCTACCGGTGGAAATGAAAGCGTCAATGTTCATTGAAAGCATACATTGAGAATGGCAACGGCGAATTGGGCGCTCGCTCGCTGATAACTCCCTTGTGAAAAACATAGGGCAGCGAGCCTCAACTTACTCGCCTTTAGAGTCGATAAGAGCTGGAAAGCCTACTATTGCGAGCATGACCGGCACCAAAGCACGCTTGATATCGTCGATTGGCTCATTTCTTTTCAGAAAACGATCCTGGGTGCTCAATGGGCGACGCGTGGTCGCGTAGACTTCTTCATTCATAAAGCAACGTTTATGACCGCTTTCGAGGCGTAAGCATCCGGCGAAGGCCGCGGGTCAGGCCGCCTGAGCGTTCAGGGTCTTGGGTGCCCAGCTCCATGGGAGCAGTTGCTCCAGCCTGCTGACAGGTGTGTCGGCGATACGGGCAAGGACGTCAGACTGGCCGATATCACCGGTTAGTCCATTGAAGACGATCCATTCTGCGATGACGCGAGCGCCTTGGAAGAACGGTCTGCCAAACAACAAGCAGAGACTGGATGAGACCGGGCCGAGACGGGCGATGGCCGCGAGATCGGGAACAAAGCTGCACGGCATCGGCGCTACCGAGGTCGACAAAGATATTTTCGAAGTTACGAAATATGCGGCGCGGCGCTTCGGCCGCTCGACGGGCGAGCCCTTGAACCGTGCCGGCCGGTATCGCGTGATCGCCGCCAAGGAAAATCGGTATGCCGAGCTTGCTGTGTTTATAGGTCGCGGCCGCCTCTGCGCTCTGACGCCGACTTTTTTTGCAAGGTTTGCGACCACTTGGCATACAGAGTGTTTTTTGCCATGTGCCGGTTATAATCTGGCGGTTCCCAGGGCGGAATGGGCATCGATGTGGGTCAGTGTTAACGGCACGGCGCCATTTTGCGAGAGGGTTTCCAGAACTTGAAATGCTTCGTCGTGATGCACGAAAAATCGCTCCTTGGGCCGCCGAGACGAGAGGCCACGCGTCAGTGCACTGATCCTCTAGGAAATGGCGGAGTTGTTGCTCCTCATTCCACGGGCGCATTGTCGATGGTGCTCGCGGCCGTCGGTCGATTGAACAGATGTTATCAAGGAATATGTCGAGATCGATATCGGCAATGTTCAAGAGATGTTTCCGTATTTCGAACAGATCCCGCAAATACTGTTACTTACGGCTGTATTTCTCAAGTGCGCGTCACGAGGATGGGAGAAAAACTCCCAGGTGGAGAATCGCGCGATCGTTCTCGACATGTATGCGCCACAGATTGTCGTCCGGGCCGCATAAAACTGAAAAGCGGCGGAGAATCGAATGAAGAGGCTTCCCGCCGCTTGGCGCTCAACCTTTCTGCTATTCGCCGATGATGCTCATTCCGTCGATATGCGTCCTCGGTTTCAATTTCAGCTATTTAGCTCCAACATGCGGGTGGTCGATCGTTCGAATCGTTTCAAGGCGTGGCTTGGAAGAAGACTTTCGGGGTATGAGGGTGGGCGCCGAGACGCGGATCCGATCGTCAGCCGACAAAGCGCTGCTTGTAAGCAAGTCCAAAGCGTTCGACGCGATCTGCTCGAAGGGTACGCGCAACGTCGTCAGCGGGGTTGGGAGATGACTGACGATCGGGATGTCGTTGTACCCGACGACCGAAACGTCGTCGGGCACGGAGATCCCCAGGCGCGAAAGACCGGACAGTGCGCCGATCGCGGTGTTGTCGTTGACCGCAAAGATCGCTGTTGGCCGATCCTTGAGATTCATAAGCTGCTCGGCCGCATCAGCTCCAGCGTCTATCCCGAATGTCGACGGTACCATCCAATCAGGACAGAGCGTGACTCCGGCCTCTTCCATCGCCTGCCTGTAGCCTTCGACGCGTCCGAGCGAGCTGGAGGCATATGACGGACCAGCGATCACGCCGATCCGACGATGACCGAGATCCAGGAGGTGGCGCGTCGCCAGATAACCGCCCAATTTGTCGTCGCCGATTGAGGAAAGGCTCCGACCATCGGTTCTCAGCGCCAGAACAAAAGGAACGCCTCGAGCCATCAATTCGTCTGGAAAATCATCGTCCTCTCGTGCAGTAGCAAGGATCAGGCCGTCCACGCCGCGGTTCAGCAGCGACTCGGCGGCCAGACGGTCCGCCTTGGGCTTGTCGTCCGTAGTCGCAACAATGGCGAAGCGACCGGATTTATTGCACGCCTTTACCAGAGCTTCGTAAAGCATCGCCATGACGGTATCGGTCAGACGAGGCACGATCACTCCAATGGTCATCGTGCTGCCGCGTCTCAGGCTCGACGCCGAAACGTCGCGGACATATCCCATTTCTTCAGCAACTTTTCGAACGCGGCGCGAGGTTTCATTGTCAGACCGGGGAAGTCGCTCATCGAGGATGCGCGACACCGTCGACTTCGACACCCCGGCGACCGAGGCGACGTCGAGAATGGTGACGCGTGCCAGCCGTCCTCCATCTTCTGTCCTTGAATTCATTCCGTTTTCTCCACTGACAGCATCTTAGCGGAAACATGCATCAAAAAAAATGTTGACTCCAGTAAAATCGGAAACGATAGTGGGAACGTTCCCATTAACGATCCCATCGCTGATCGCAGAGGACAGCGGTTATCTTGGAGGAGAAGACCCAATGCAATCAATGGACCTGAGAGGCCTTAGCCCAGCGCCTGTCACCGCATTCACCCGTGACGGCGAAGTGGATTACGCGGCCAATACACGCATCGCCAAATGGCTTGCCGAAATGGATGGCGTGAAGAGCCTCGTTATTCTCGGCCACGCCGGCGAAGGCACGTTTTTGACGGAAGAGGAACGGCTGAAGCTCATCCGCACCTATGTCGAAGCCGTTGACGGCGCCATTCCGATCATTGCTGGCATCACCGGTGAGGGCACCAGGGTTGCCGCCGCGGAAGCGAAGAAGTGCAAGGCCGCCGGCGCGACCGGTGCTCTTGTCTACCCGAACCACGGATGGCTGCGCTTCGGCTTCCAGAAGGGCGCTCCACAGGATCGCTATAAGGCAATCTGGCAGGAGTCAGGCCTGCAGTGCATTCTGTTCCAGTATCCGGATGCTACGAAGGCTTCCTACGATCTCGACACCCAGCTTGCGATCGCGACTCAGGACGGCGTCGTCGCCACCAAGAACGGCGTCCGTAACATGAAGCGCTGGTACGTCGAAATTCCTGAAATAAAGAAAGCCAATCCGAGCCTACAGATCCTGAGCTGCCACGACGAATGGCTGCTGCCAACCATGTTCGATGTTGATGGCCTGCTTGTCGGCTACGGCAATATCGCTCCGGAATTGCTCATCGATCTGATCAAGGCGGGCAAGGCGCAGGACTATCCCGAAGCCCGCAAAATATTCGAGCAGCTCTTGCCGGTAACCCGGGCCGTCTATCATCGCGGTTCGCATATGGAGGGCACCGTGGCCCTGAAGCTCGGCCTCGTTCATCGTGGCGTCCTCGACCATGCGACCATCCGCGAGCCGTTGAAGAATCTGGGCGAAAAGGCGGAAGCTGAAATTTTTGCCGCGTTCGCAGCCGCTGGTATCGGCCGTGTCGAGCAGTTGATGGCCGCCGAGTAACGGGACTGCCCCGCGTTGCAGGCGGGCGTTTCCGTGGGGGGATGAAAAGCGCGGTCGCATCCGGGATGGATGCGTCTGCGCGCGTGCGGCTCTGCCATGCGTTCATTCCCCAACATCTCGTCGACAGCCTTGCTTCGATGCCTCGGACGCACAGTGCCACGGCATTGCGGAAGCGGCACCTCGACACGTAGTTTCAACGCCAGACCGGGAGAGGGTTTGGGCCAAGGGAGGAAAACATGAATATCGAACAACGGCTGACCGTGCCGTTACCGGTCATCGATCCACAAGCTGAAATCAGCGCGCGCCTCGAGCGGCTGCCTGTCACCCGCGAAGTGTTCTGGGCACGCAACATCGTTGGCGCTGCGACGTTCTTCGATGGTTATACTGTCATCGCCATTGCCTACGCCATGCCGGTCCTTGTCCGCGAGTGGAACCTGACCCCCGGGCAGACGGGGATGATCCTGTCGATGGGCTATCTCGGGCAGTTAATCGGTGCGATCTGCTTTGGCTGGCTTGCCGAAAAAATCGGCCGCCTCAAGGTGCTGCTGTTCACGATCCTGCTGTTCGTCAGTATGGACGTCGCATGTCTTTTTGCGGCCGGGGCCGCCATGATGATGGCCTTCCGTTTTGTTCAGGGCATTGGAACAGGCGGCGAAGTTCCGGTCGCGAGCGCCTATATCAACGAGCTGATCGGCTCCAAGGGCCGCGGACGCTTCTTTCTGCTCTACGAGGTGATGTTCCTGCTCGGTCTCGTTGGTGCGGGCCTAATCGGTTATTTTCTTGTGCCCGTCTATGGCTGGAAAGCGATGTTTGTCGTTGGCCTTGTGCCAGCAATCCTGATGATCCCTTTGCGCTGGTTCCTGCATGAATCACCGCGATGGCTGGTGGCCAACGGTCGCTATGAACAGGCTGACCGGATCGTCACTAAGTTCGAGAATAGCGCGCGCGCCGCCGGCAACGAATTGCCGGAACCGAAAATCGTTGCCGCGCCGATCAACCGGAAATCCGACTGGCGCGAGCTTTTCCAGGGCATCTATCTGAAGCGCACCCTATCGATCTGGGCTATGTGGTTCTGCGCTTACATGGTTGCGAACGGGACCATTACCTGGCTACCGACGCTCTACCGGCAGACGTTCAACCTACCGCTCGGAACCAGCATTTTCTACGGCTTCCTGACATCGGTCGGCGGGGTGATTGCGGCGGTGATCTGCGCATTTCTGATCGACAAGGTTGGACGCAAGCGGTGGTATACAGGGGCTCTTCTGATCGCACCGATCCCGCTCATCATCCTTGCATGGCTCGGCGCGACGTCTGCGGCCCAGGTTCTGGTTCTCGCCGGTCTTGCCTATGCCATTCTCCAGACCGTGACCTTCTCGCTCTATCTCTACTCGGCGGAAATCTACCCGACACGCCTGCGCGCCATCGGCACAGGGACAGGCAGCGCCTGGCTGCGTCTCGGATCGTCCGCAGGGCCGATCGCCGTCGGCTGGGTCATGTCGTCAATGGGTATCCAGTATGTCTTCGGCGCATTCGCCGCAATCCTGCTGGTCGGTGCCTTGGTGACGGCCCTCTTCGCAGTGGAGACGAAGGGGCGGGTCCTGGAGGAGCTTTCGCCTTGATATTCTGAAGCGTCAGGCATTCAAGAGACGAGTACCAAAGGCTCGGCAAGCTCGCCCCGGCCTTTGATCTTTTATTCCTGGCCGCACCCAAGCGCTATTATTTGGGATCGCTTCCCGTTCAACCAGCGTTGATCCTGAATTAGCATTGCGCGGTCCCTGGTCCCGGGGATGGCGGCTTGCCGCTGTACCGGTTCGACCGAGTACACGTTGTACTCGCGTCTGGACCACCTATCCGTAGGTGGCTCCGACCACGCGGCCGGAGGCCGGATCGGTCTCGACGGTGACGTCTCTGAAATCATGCATAACGGGTTGGCCCGGCGCGATCTGGCGCACAACGGTCGCTCCGGTTCGCCGCCTGTTCGTCATCGTCGGTGGGCTTGAGCTGTCCGATAAGCGCGCGCGGCCGCGGCATCGCACCGTAGCATCATTCTTCTGGAATGAAGCTACGTGATGCCGAATTGGTTTGAAAACGCCGTAAAAACAGCGGTTTGACGAAGGTTACCCGCGCCCTTTTCACCTGATCACCATTTCAGCATTTGCTGAAAACGCGTAGAACAGTAAATTCCTTGGCGGCGACTTGAATTACGATTTGGGGCGGCAAGAAATGGCCGCCATCCATGGCGCCAGCAAGCACAATCTTTCCCGCTGTTTTCACCGTCCAATGGGCGTATATCTACCCGCTTGATGAATAGAACGGAGTTTCTCACAACGGGTTAGAGTAAGCGTGATGGTCATCGTCAGTGGCCCTCTGATTTAAAAGGTTCGATTATCTCGGAGAGTTTGCGGTCAGGTGCGACAGTTCAGGAAGTCTCAGATTGTTAGGGGGCAGGCGAATTACCTCCCGGCGCGCGCTGGCACGCGGCAGGGGAAAGCTTTTATTGCCGTCGCCAGAAGAGCGCGGCTTGGGCGGGCCTCCATGCCGGCGTTCAGAATCGGATCGATGGGAAAACCTCAGCTCAGATTGTGGAGATCGGTAGTTATCGCTGGACCGATCGAAAACTCGGAGAAGTTGACGGTCAGACCGCTACGCTCCGGCGTGCAGGCTGTCGGTCCCACCTGATATTGCGTCGCGATCGGGAATGGTGCCAGCCGCAGCAGCGGCCAGAGTTTGCTGTCTCGCGAGGCCTGGATGCGCATTGCGCCATTGATGACGGTGACGCGGATGTGAAAATCCTCAAGTTCCTTGAACGGCTGCGATACCGACCAGTCCGACTTGCCGTCGGTGATGACTGTCGAAAGGAAAAGCTCGCCGTCAGTAAACTCGACACCAGTTTTGACCCACTTCGTGTCGTCGATCCGAACCATAAGACCGGCCTGATCGTAAAGCGTGCGAAATTCACCGCGAATACGGATCGTGGCGGTGAAGCTGCCGCCAGCGGTAAAGCCGAGGAAATGACCGCTGTCGCGTGTGAAGCCGTAATAGGTCTCGCGCCAGAAATCTGTTTTGGCGTCCGTCGTTATGGTCAAGCCACTTTCGTTGGCTTTCCAGGATTGCGGTTCGTTCAGCCAGATACCACTATTGAAATCAATGCTCATCAGTGTATTCCCGTTTTCTGGCCGCTCAATCTATAAGCAGCGATGGCGTTGAGGTGATAGAAGCGCTCAGCAATACGAGGATTGGTCTCGGCTTGCCTCTGGGCAATTGCTTTCACAGTGCTATAGCTTGCTGCCAGCGTACAGTCCGGACAGTCGGAGCCGAAGATGATGCGGTCCGGCTCGAACTTCTCCAGCGCCAACCAGCTATAAGTGTTGAAATCTTCGACCGCCAGCCAGGCATCCGCATCCGTCGAGGCGTAGGCAACCGGTGGCTCGGCGAGATGGTCGAAGATGGAGCATACCAGCTGCAACCGCGCTGGCCTAGCCGCGATCGTTGAGTTCCAATATCGCGATAAACAGCAATCGGGCAAGGGGAGCTCTACCCTCGCATTGCCTATCCTGAATGGAACGGCGCTGCAGGGTAGGGTCAACTGGAGGGGCTGGTGTCATAGGTAGAATTCATCTGCGACCGGATCAAGTCAATCGGGCTTAGTAGCTGAGGGTTTCTGAAAAGCAAAAAAGGTGAGCCTCGGCTCACCAGTTTGGCTCGACATACCGCAGGAAACGGGGAACCTGCAGCGAGATGGATGAGAAACAGCACAGTGCCCAACGCTCTTAGAGGGGGAAGCCGGGGTTATTGCTGTCAGTTTCCTCATCAACATTTCTAATCTGCAATATTACATCTGATTCATCAATCCACATAATGTTCACAGAGCAAGAGAATCCAATTGAAAACGGGTTCTGTAAATAAAAGAGGATCCCCATGTGTTTGCTCCAGCGTTTGGATGTGCTGAGTTATCGAAGACGACGTCACGTTGAGATGTTGTGCAGCTTTGTTCATGCTGCCATATCGCGCCACAGATTCGAATACCGCAATGTGTTCAACGGAGGGAGTATAGGTTCTTTTATGCCCTCCTTCTATTTTCCCCTACATCCAATCTGTGGTGGTTTGCGAGAATGCTGCTCGAATAACGTCGGACATGGCATTACTTGCAACATTGGTGGTGCGGGGATTTCGCACCAGCACAACGTTTGTAGAATCAATCACCGGAAAGCCGTCGTTCTCATCCAAAGCACGACAGTTCACAGGAATCTTACTTCGCGCAAGTGGCGCAATTGCGAGGCCTGATACTACAGCGATTACCAGCCCTCCGCTGGTATCGCACGTATAAGCGATCCGATAATCAATATTGTTCTTTTCCAAGGATCCGAGGGCCGAGGCCTTACACCAGCTTGATTTATCATAAAGCGCAATCGGAACGACGCTGTTGTGGTGAACGCAATGCGCCTCCGATGTTACCCAAACCGTAGGGTCAACATAAAGGATTTCTCCTTTAGCTGGATGTCCTGGTTCAAAGACAACTGCAATATCAAGTTCGTCCGAACTAATAGCTGCAAGCTGCTCAACAGAGTATCCGCATTTCACTGTGACTTCGACTTCAGGATGCCGGTTGGAAAAAGCTGCCAATGCCCGAGGAAGGATCGTGTCCCCGTATTCCTCAGGAATACCGATCCGAACTGGTCCGTGGAGTGGCGCACATCGCAGCGTAGCGACGGTGTCATCTAATAGGCCGATAATTTTGGTGGCATTTACCATCAGCTTTTTACCGTGGGTCGTTAGTGTGACTCCTCTCGACCCGCGCTGAAAAATGCTCTCTCCAAGCGTTTCTTCCAGCTTCTTAATTTGAATACTGATTGCGGATTGCGTTCGCCCGAGTTGCTCTGCCGCGCGCGTTACATTGCCACTGTTGGCCACAACGACAAAGGTCCGAAGAAGTTCACTATCAAGCGTCGTCGACATCGGAGCTTTCATAAAAAATAATAATGTCACTCATGATTTCTATCAATTTTCATAATGTCAATCTTTTCCTCATTGTTAAGTTGAAACTGCTGTAGAGGAAATAAAATGGCGCATTGGCCGACGTGCTTGAAGACATTTCTCGATAATCGAAAAAAGGCTAACGACCGTCGAAGATGGTTTCTTAGCATACTGGGCAAGCCCGAGTTGCTCAAAGATATTGGAACAGACCCCCATAGTGCTCGACGTCTGGCCGGCGGCTTGTATTCCCGATGGCGGCAAACCTGGTTATGAAAAATTACTCGCTGTCATGATTTTGCTATAGGGGTGGCAGGCGCCGTTTGACGGAGGTTCCCTTGATGACAGCCGTGCTGGTGACGGCATGCTCGGAAAGTGCCTCAAGAACGTCGTCCATCTGTTCAATCGAATGGACAACCAGGCGGGCAAGGAAGGGATCGTCACCGGTGATCTTGTCACACTCGATGAATTCCGGTCGTTCCTGAATGAGCCGTTCGACCAGATGCAGCTTGCCGGGCAGGGGCCTGATCCTCACCATGGCCCTTATCTGGTAGCCGATCGCGCGTGTATCCACATCGACGGTAAAGCCTCGAATGACGCCGGTAGCTTCTAGTCGGCGAACACGTTCAGACACACTCGGCGCAGACATTCCCACGAGGCGGGCAAGCTCGCTCATCGACAAGCGGGCATCAGAATCGAGCGCGGCAAGAATACGCGCGTCAGTCTCGTCGAGCGTTGATTTTCCGGTTTGAAGTTTCTGGGGTGGTTTTGCCTTCGACATGATAAGCAATCTATGCGAACTGCTCTTGTCATTCCATATAAATCAGTCGGATCGCATTGCATGATGACTCCAACAGGAGAAAATCATGCTGCTTGGGATCATCGCTGGCCTGACCACGTGCGCGTTATGGGGCCTGACCTTCGTCGCTCCACGCGCCATCGCACCATTCACGGCATGGGATTTGACCATTGCCCGCTATGGTATCTTCGGCTTGGCCTGCCTTCTTTTGATGGCCGATCGACGGTTTCGGCCCGTTGGCATTGCCACGTCACGGGTTCTGATCGGGTTGCTGCTCGGCGGGGTGGGATATGTCGGTTACTTCGTCAGCGCCGCCTTTGCCGTCCAACTTGCAGGGGCAGCAATCCCGCCGGTCATCATCGGCACCATGCCCGTGTTTCTGGCGATTATCGCGAATTTCCGGGACCGTACAGCACCTTGGCGGGCACTTGCTTTACCTCTGGTGTTGATTGCGATCGGCGTGGCGATCGTCAACTTCGCGGCGATCAGCGCGGCAAACGCTGCCGAAACTGCATCGATTCTACTTGGTATTCTTGCCAGTTTGGTGGCTCTCTTGATCTGGATTGCCTACGGGCTCGCTAATGCGGCAGTGATGCGGTCAGCCGATGCTCCGGATGGTCTGCAATGGACAGGGCTACAAGGTGTCGGTGCAGCGATCGGAAGTCTGGTCCTGCTGCCGTTGGCGTCTTTCGATCTGGCGTATACAGCATCCGCTTCGGAGACTCTCCGATTTGTCGTATGGGCACTCGTGATGGGGCTGGCAGGCTCGTGGTTCGCGACGTGGTGTTGGGTGGTCGCGTCTCGTCGCTTGCCGCTTGCACTCTGCGCTCAACTTATCGTTGCCGAAACAATTTTCGGCCTCGGCTACGGATTGATGTTCGAGGGACGGTTTCCATCTCTGGCCGAAGCAATTGGGGCGACTTTGCAATTCGCCGGCGTCTGCTCCGCCATCGCAGTTTTCGGCAAGCCACCCGCTCTGCCTGTCTTGCAACACAAGCTGTCGCGAGCCGAAGGGCTGGAATGATCGAAAGGGACCAGCCGGCCGACTGCTTTCATACTCTGATCAGTCGAGAAGTACTATTGAAAAAGCGAGCCACAACAGGGTTTAAACGGGATTGTAGGCCTCTGCTCTACAATCGAAAATGCCTAAAATTCGTCTATTATCGGCATTTTCAAAGGAAGGTTTGCTGCTAAGTGACGCTTTGGACAAACGCTAATTCAATTTATTGGGTGCGATCACACCAGTAACAGTGCATGCCTTCCGCCGAGGGCCGTGGATCCATGTTGGCAGATTGTATAATGTGGAAATGCCCGTCGCTAATTGCCGATAATCGCCCAGTCCTCGGACCAGTCGACCCTAAACGCGTCGCCAGGCAAGCGGCATCACTTTCGAAGCGCCGCGGTCCTATTGGCTATCGGAGTCAATGGGCTCAGCGACCGAGACAAGATATTTTATTCCGGATGACATACCGATTGCTTTGCTTGTCAGGACGCAGCCCATACCTCACTTCCACGTGAGGCTTTTCGCCGTTGCACGAGTTCGATCAGCGCGCGCAAGGCTGGCGACGCCTGGCGCCTGCTCGGATAGTAGAGGTAAAAACCGGGAAAACGCGGTGCCCAACCCTCGAGGATCAACCGGAGACGACCAGCAGCCACCTCATGCTTCACCTGATCCTCCAATAGGTAAGCCACACCCAATCCAGCTACGGCGGTTTGAACCAGAACCTGCGTGTCGTTGACAACGATTGGCCCATCCACAGCGATCTCGAACTCTTTGCCATCTCGCTCGAATTCCCAACGGTAGATATTATGGGTGGTCGGGCCGCGATAGTTGAAACAGCGATGATGCCTTAAATCATACGGCGTTTCGGGTGTTCCCATCCGGTCAAGATAAGCGGGCGCCGCAACACACATCAGGCGTTGGGGTCCACTGATGGGCAGGGCGACCATATCTGCATGCAGTTTCTCGCCGAGGCGGACGCCTGCATCATATCCCCCCGACACAATATCGATCAGCCCTTCCTCAACTGTTATGTCCAGTATCAATTCCGGATGAGCATTCAGCAATGGCGTCAACAGCGGTGCCAGGTAGTGGGAAAGAGCAATCTGCGTGGTATTGATACGCAAGGTTCCCGCAATAACGCCGCGCGAAGATATGACATCGCTGATTGTCGCATCAAGATCGGCAAGAATGGGACGCAGTTTTTGAATGAGGCTTTCACCCGGCTCGCTCAGACTGACACTGCGCGTGGTCCGATTGACCAGCGTCACTCCAAGGCGGGCTTCAAGCTTTGCTATTGTCTGGCTCAGAGCAGATGCTGACATGCCAAGATGCGCACTGGCGCGGCGAAAACTGCGATGCTCTGAAAGCATCGCAAAAGCGCGCAATTCCGCATAATCCGATCCACGCATTATATCTCCATTGCTTAATGACCTATAGAGATAATATACGATTATCAAATCAATGGAATGCGTCAGTATAGATCCGAAAGGAGACTGTCATGACACTTGCACTTGATCATTATCGCCTGCTTGGCCGCTCTGGCCTGCGGGTTTCGCCTATAGCGCTGGGTACAATGACTTTTGGCACCGACTGGGGCTGGGGCACAGAAGAAGCCGACGCGCGTCGCATTTTCGATGCATACGTCGCTCGGGGTGGTAATTTCATCGACAGCGCCAATCGTTATACCGAAGGAACCTCTGAACGCTTTGTCGGGAAGTTTGCCAAGGGGCGCCGCGACCAGCTCGTTATAGCGACAAAGTACACTTTGCCTATGCGCCCGGGCGATCCAAATTCCGGCGGCAATCATCGCAAGTCCATGGTTCGCTCAGTCGAAGACAGCCTGAAAAGGCTCGGTACGGATTATATCGATCTTCTCTATTTGCACGCATGGGATTTCACTACGCCGGTTGAGGAGGTGTTGCGCGGCCTAGATGATCTCGTGAGATCCGGCAAGGTGCTTTATGCCGGGGTCTCGGATATTCCCGCATGGCAGGTATCACGCATGCAGGCGATTGCAGATCTGCGCGGGTGGACGCCGCTTGTCGCATTGCAAGTGGAGTACAACCTGATCGAACGCACGTCCGAGAGCGATCTCACTCCCATGGCGCAGGAGATGGGCCTTGGCGTCATACCATGGTCACCACTGGCAAGCGGTGTTCTTGCCGGGAAATATTCAAAGGCCGACCTTGGCAAGGTTCCGCGAGGGTCTGCGGCAGAAGGCACGCGCAGGGACGTTGCGGTGGGCAATGGTTCCCTCACCGAACGGGGGCTCACAATTGCCGATGTGCTAAAGAAGATTGCAGGAGAAACCGGCAATACACCATCACAGATCGCGCTTGCGTGGACATTGCTCAATCCAGCAGTGACAGCACCTTTGATCGGTGCACGGACATTGCAGCAGCTTGAAGAAAATCTCGGCGCTTTGAATGTGGTTCTCGACGAGGAGCATCACCAAAGGCTGGAACAAATAAGTTCGATTGATCGCGGCTTTCCACATGAATTCCTTGCCCGTCCGATGACGCAAGCCATTATGACAGGCGGGTTAAAAATTGACCGCCGGATTAATAGCTAGGTGGTGTTTTCCGGCATGGATGGAGGCACGTCTATGATGCAAATCAATCTGTTGCTACAGTGATGTACGGGATTTGGTTGGCCTCTGAACCGGTCGACCTTTCCATGCTGGCCCTTCGCCCATTACGAGGATACCAGTGCTCCGAGCTGTTCAAAATGCTGTTCCAATATACGCTTGAGACTGACGAACGGACAGTCATTCAGTGTTATCTTCAGTTAAGTAGAGAGAGAACCGAAGGAGTCAGTCGACTAAATGGAGCGATGTACTCCAAGCTGTTCGTCACCTCCTAATGGCGCTGGAAAAGAAAGTTTGATTCACCGAAAATGAATCGGCCCCGACTGGTCGTTATGGCGCTGCCGAAACAATCTCTCTTAGCAGATCGATAAAATGGCTGGTCTTGATGCCCTTTGGATTTTGACTCAAATCTACGGTTTGCGTCACGACCAGGCGCTTTGATGGGATGAATGCTATGATCTGCCCTCCATAGCCAGCAGCATACGCGGCATTCAGCCCCCAAACATCGGAGGGGAGCGACCACCACATATATCCGTAGCCTTGCCTGCCACGTTTTGTCCAAGAATATGCTGTAGTTGCCTCTTTGACCCAGGATGATGGAATGATCTGCCGATCACCCCATCGACCCCCGTCGAGGAAAAGTTGGCCAAACCGGGCTGCATCACGGGCGCTGAGGCGAAACGGATAGGCCGGATGCTCCGACGCTTGTTCTTTGACATAATGGCCATCGCGATGTGAAAAGTCTTCCATCTGGATTGGCCTTGCAATTTTCTGCTCAAAGCTCTGAAATATGTCCTCGCCCGTTCTTTGGCGATAGATTGTGCCCAGCGTGTTGAAATCCCAGTTGTTGTAAAACCAGAATGAACTGGGTTCGTGGCTACCGCGCGCCGGTCTCTTCCGTTTAATGTCGGCAGTCTCATAAGCTGCAGGATGGTAAACGCCAGAGCGTGACATCAAGAGATCGCGAACAGTTGCCTGTTTTTCGGTCTCTGTCAGCGCCAGCGGCCTATCGTCAATGCCAAGTTCGGCAAGCGTACTGCCGAGATTGATCCGACCTTCTGAAACGGCAATCCCGTAGAGAGCACTCAACAGGCTCTTTCGAACCGAGGCTACATTAACCTTGCGGGAGACGTCGCCCCAACTGGCAATTATCCTGCCGTCCTGAACCACCATAATGCCTGTGGGCCTCAAGCTGAGTGCATAATTCTGAGCCTGTTTCAAACCTTCAATGGACCAGCCTGCAGAACCCGGGTCGGCGCTTTGCCATGACCGCCCACTGGCACTTGCACTAAAGACGGCGATGAGGAGAGCAGCGATGATAATTATGAGACGCATAGCGCACCTTTAGGAGTGACGAAGTTCTTATCAGACATCGCATTATAAATTTCTGCAGGAATTTATAATGCCGCACAAGGCCTTGATTTCAGTGTTAGCTGTTATGGAGCGCGTTCAGCCGTCATCGCAGGCTGGCAGGTCGGCCACGACTTCTGAGAGGGAATTCGATTGGAACGAAGCTGACGCTCTTACTGCATCAGAAGGAATGAATCGATAGTTTGGAATCTGCCAAACGGAATCGTGAAGCACAGGTCGCTCACCGAGATTTCTCCGCCGAAAGAAGTTGATACGCCACGTTTCGCTGTTGGTTCTTCTGTCATAGTAGCGCTTCGGCACGAATTCAGCTGGCCACCATTTCCAGGTGAGAGACTCATGCATCTTGCTGGTGGTGTTGGGCTTCGCAAATCTGGGTTCGTCCCCACCAAGGATATTGGATTTAAGCATCGGATCGAGCAGAAGTTCGCTCTCCTCGGCTTCCTCGATCATCCACTTCAAGGCGATTTTGGAAAGGCCGCTTTCTTCCTCCTGGTAGCCGCCGCCCACATCACAATGCACGCCGGAAAACCAGATTTGCTTGATGTTCCGGCCCTCTGGAACCGCGAACAGGTTTGTCCTGAAAAATGCTCGGCGTTCGTCGATTGAGACCGCATGGCGGGTGATCTGGATGTCGGGATTGTCGCGCGTGTATGGAAGTGAGACTGGCGAGCCAATCCAGCCCACGGAACTTACCGTATCCCAAACCCCAACGAAGTGTGGCTTGCATTCAGTTCCAGACAATGTCGCCTTGAAATCAGATGCGAGTTTGAAATAGCGGCTTGTTTTGGCTTTGTTGCCACGAGCCTTGTTTATTGCCCACAGCATCTTGACCATATAGGGCACTAGCGCATCATTGCCTGGCATGATCACACCGTACAAATGAATCAGCGCAGCAACAACGCGTGCAGTGTATGCGCCGCGACTGAACCCGAAGATGAACAGGCGATCTCCCGGCTTGTAGTTGTTGATGATAAAGATATACGCGTTTGCTACATCCCGTTTCAGACCATAACCGAAAGCCAAGCCGGCAAGCTTTGCCAGCTTAGTGCCAATTCCTGTCACAAAACCGGGCGGTGCCTCGGTGCCAACTCCTGGGTGATAGTAGACGACTTGCCGGTCAGCATCCTTGATCAAGCAGTAGCAGAGCTTGGCAACGTTCGTACGATCATCAGCAAATTCGTTGGCAGTGCCGTCACAGCAGACCACGACGTTCTTTGGCATCTGAACTCCAATCTTTGGAAAGAACATTGAGCTTAGAGCTCAGAGCTCGACAACGGTATCGTGATAAAGCTCGGTTTTCAGGGCCTGTGTCGAAAAGAGGGTGCTCTCGCGATTGAGCGCCTGTACCAGCGGTTGGCGCGGAACCTCGGTTTTTCGTTCCTCTGAACCATGCTTGTGTGCCATGGTCGACATCAAAGTCTGCAGTCTGCCATGCGCGGAGGCATCTTTTGATTTGTGTTGGAACAGGTTCCAAAGCGACTTTGGAGTGGCGTTCAGGCTTCCATGATGGCCTACCTTGTAGAGATCGACGCCTTTCAGTTTCTCGCGGATATCTTCCTGATCAAGCGCATATGACCAGTTTTCGATTTGGGCGTCTCCCGGGAAAAGAAAACTCTTCGAACTAGTTTTGAACAGCAGGATCAGGCTCGTATTGTTCAGGGCCTCATCGAGAATGCGGACAATCCGAAGCATCTGTTCTGTCCGCAGTTGCTTTGCCTGATTAATCAGCCATCTTGTATCGATAGGGAACTGGTCGCGATTTTTCTGGGCGAGATATGCCGGAAACAGTGGCTTGACCTTGCCACCTTTAGGCTGCCCCAGGGCATTTGCTGCATTTGCCAGGAGATGCCAGAACTCATCCTTGTCCCGGCTACGCTGCTTTCTGATTGTCTCGGACTGATCTACCGTGGGCGGGCCAAGAACGTCCACCGTCACACCGGGAAGAAGATCCTGCAGGGCCGTTGGCTGCTGGGCATGCGCATACTCCCGCTTATTTCCCATCGTCATCAAGTTCTTGATCGCATCGAGGTTCGCGAGGTTATTTTCTCCCATAAATGACAATTCGTTCCGAAGATCGGTAGAGAGATAGCGAACACGTTTCACTTCTGACAAAACATGAGCCGCGGCAAGCTGCATCTCGGCAAGGGAAGAGACGTGGTGCGCAGCCAGTGATGGTTCGCGGCGTCGTGGTCCTGTCGCCTCAGGCGATAAGTCGGGATCTTCGGTCCAGGGTTGGAGCACGAGTTCAGGATTGAGGCCGGCGATGATACTTCCTGAAGATGTCTTCTTGTTCCTCGTGGAGAACCCGGAAATATGATCCTTATGTCGATGGGTTGCCACAACTGCAGTCAGCTTGCCCGTCGAGCGAGCCGCAATGTTCTGTGCTATGAGATCAAGCTGATTTTTCGGAACGCCCTCGGGCAATCCGGTGGAGCCAAAGTCGATCAGCACATGGCGCTCTTCCGCTTCGTATTTGAAACTAAGCAGGAAGCAGTCTCCGAAGCCCACCTGATACGAGCGGATTGTGACGTGGCTAGGGGTCATCGCACAGTCTCCTTCACACCGCTTCGTGAAAGATGAAGTGCTGCGAAACTGCCAGTGCGATCTTGCTTGTCGAACAACCCTTGTTCCCATAGATATTTCAGTCGTCTGCCCTGACGGGCGACATCTGCTTCATCATTGAGAAGATGGTTGGCGATCTGATATTTGAGCTGTCCGTATTCGTCGAAAATCAGCGTGCCGCCGCCGAGAATTCGTACCGACCGCCAACTCTCCATCTCCTCCGGCAGGGATACCTTGAAATCCTCTTCGAGCTCCTCCACTCTTAGCGTCAGGATCTGGACATATTCAGCAATCGTCTCACGTAAGATGAAACCATCCGGCGCTATACGGACGCTTGGGCGCACCGACTGTACTTCAATGTAGCCAATGTCCCCAATCTCCAACGACTTGCGATTTTCCCAAATGAAACGAAAGACTTCCTCGTTGTCTCGCAGCATCGAGTCGAAATGCGTCCGGCTGTAAATCAATTCCTTGTTGGAGCGAAGCCAACTGCCATCCGCGTCAGCGTGGGTGCTTGGCTTTATCCCGAAATCCGTAAAATTAGCGAGCAACGCGCTTCGGTAGCCGTATTTGTCGTCGGGAACGACTTCGCGGTCCACAGTAAGAAGCGCTGACAAATAATCAGAAAATGACAAGTCAACGGGCGGGCAATAGTCGATCGCGCGGATTGCCATGGTCAGCAAGTGATCTGCGGCACGAGCACCTTCCTCAACAACAAGCGAGCGATCTTTCTTTCCATCAGTAATGGTACCGATCCGGCTTAATCTGCTAACCCAGATGTCCAGGAAGGATTTGAGCATCGCCGCAACGAGAAGCTCACCCCGGGCATGAACCTCCAGATAATCCGGATCATCCATATAGTCCGTGCCAGGCTTCAGTTCGATTGAATGTCGCAGAGATTTGCCGCGAACCCCGCTGAGCTCCTGCCCCATTTCTTTGGCCAGACCAAACAGGACTGACTGAGCTAGCCGCGCTTTGGTCAGATGTTTCTGATCGATGAGCTTATCGCCTGGCTTGCCATCGAGAACAGCCGAAACCACATCCGGGAGGGCAAAAATCGAAAGCAAGGCTACAACGTCCGAGAAGCCCTCATGAAACGCACCTTGATCCGGTGATGAGGGCTCGAGATACCGGGCACGCAGTCCATCCAAAATAGCATGGGTCGTTTCGTGCGCAACGACATCATGAGACAGGCTGGAGTAAATGGTTCTGGTTGCGCCATTTTTATCGGGCCGACTTTCAAAATATCCAAAGAAGAGGGATCGGTCTTCACGGGAATAGAAAGCATTCGGTTCGGCGAAAGCATGCGGTAGAATATTGAGTTGATGGCCCTCGCATCCCCATTTGATGCGCCTGCCGAGTGCAAACTCGAAGCGCGCAAGAATTCGCATGGCGATCGCATAGGCATTTTGAGCATGAAATCTTGGATCTGAAAGAAGTTTAGCGTCCGACGCTTTGTCGAACGGGTCAACATAATCGCCTTCCAGGCCGGACGGCAACTCCGCCGGCGCGTAGAGTGCGTTCGCAGACACATCGTAGTCGACAACAACAACACGATAGCCACGAGGACCGGGAAGAAGCTCTTCTGCGGGAACATCGACGGATGCCCTGACGATCTTCCCCTCGACAGTAACAGACGGATCTTGAGCGATGATAGAAAGCTTTCGAGTGCTCCGAAGGCTGTGCCGTGTTCCACCTAGGTTACGCATCCTCCATCTCCCCAGACTCACAATCTACTATGTACAATCCCTGGAATAAGGGCAACCAGGTAGACATCTGCGCCACAATCCAAAATGCGCGAAATTCGCTTATCATCGGCATTTTCAAAGGAAGGGTTTTTGGCAGGTTCCGCAATTGAACAGGCCGAATTCTGAATTGGGAAAAGATTTCAGTGGGGTCGTGGGTTAGATACTTCTCAAGGCGAATGCGGTGTCCCTAACTGCCATATCGGTGTATTTTCTTTGTCAAACGATTCTCCGATTTGATCTATATACATGGAAACTTCGCTTTATCTGCCGGTCAAAAGCTTTCTCGAAGAGGCAGGTTACGTCGTCAAGGGCGAGGTTGGCGGCTGCGATCTTGTCGGCCTCAGTAATGACGATCCGCCTGTTGTCGTGGTCGCCGAGCTAAAATTGAGTTTCAATCTGGAGCTCATTTTGCAGGCGGTCGACCGGGCGACCATTTCAAACGAGGTCTGGATTGCTGCCCGGATATCGTCCAGCGGCAGAGGTCGTGAATCCGACAAACGCTACCGCAACCTATGCCGCAGGCTTGGCGTTGGCATGCTGGGCATTTCCGATGCCGGCGAGGTCAGCGTTATCGTTGGTTCCGTATCACCAATGCCGCGGACCGATCCAAAGCGGCGTTCGAGGCTTATGCGCGAACATCAGAAACGACGCGGAGATCCCGTGCTTGGTGGTAGTACCCGCACGCCAATTATGACGGCATATCGGCAGCAGGCGCTTGCCTGTGCGGCAACGCTGACGGCAGGACCGCTGCGAGTGCGTGATATTAGAACCAACGTACCGGACGCGGGCAAGATATTGCTTTCGAATGTTTATGGCTGGTTTAAGCGCCTCGATAGGGGCGTCTATGCCTTGACAGAAGCTGGCCGCATCGCGCTGCAGCGATGGCCGCAGCCGGATGTGCAGGGAGCTAGTAGCCACGGCACTTGAGTGTTGGGTATTCATTCCGATGTGTGTCAGAGAAGATTGCGTTCCATGCATCGCTTAAGCCGGCTCTGCAGCCGTTCTGTACTTCGAAAAATCGCACAATGGCTGACCTGGAACCGCACGTTCTCGCGCCTCGAACTGCCGGCGGCTCTCGTACTCATCGCAAGTGTGATGAACTCGTCCCTGTCTAGGATGTCGAAGCATGCGCGCGCTCTGAACGCGTACGCACAAACGAATCCAGGGCGCAAGACGCATTCTTCATCCAGGCTTCGTCAAAAAGAGAATCTTGTGCCCTCATCCATCCTCAGCCCTATTGGTGATGACAACCCCAGGTACGAATGAAGAACCGAGCGCCGATCCATATGACGATGAGGCTGAGAATCCAATACAAACTGTAAACGCCGAAAACCCAAGACTCTGCCAAGACCGCAATTGCCGACAGGTCGCTCTTCATCGAACCTGGCCATGACATCCCGACGCTCTATTTCGTGGATTTGTAAAGATAAGCTGGTTCGTCCGATTCCGGATCGGGCTCGCAAGTCCCGCCTCCGAACCAACTGCTGTCGTAGCAGCGGCGCAGCGCGCGATCTCTCAGGCGCTCCAGGCGCTGTTCGGCTACAGCACGCCACCAACGTGCATTCATATCCGGCCATTGTTCGTCGGCAATCGTGCAAGCCTGCACCAACTCGTCCCCGGCGATTGTCGGCCAGTCGTCTTCCAGGACTGGAATCGGATACAAGCTCACGACGCCGCCGTGCTTTAGAAGGTCACCGCCAACCTTGATCGTCAGATATGAAAGCGTCGCACCCGCGCCACCTTCAGCGCTGAGCAAGAGCAAGGACGTTGCGAGACATATCCTCCGTTCCGAGTTGGCCATGGACTGATCCCCTTTACAAGTTCCTATCGCAATAATCCCGAAACCTTCTGTGGTTGCAGTCCTGATCGTCGCGGTTATTGCTCGATGGCAATTCCGCGATGATCAGGAGTTTGGCATCGCATGTTTCCGTCTCAAGTGGTAAGTCTCCTTCGACATAACTTGCGCAAGAGGGCCATCACGAATGTCTGCTTCGCCTTCCTTTCTCGGCTTGCCCGACTGCCTCGCCAATGGCTCGCCGCGTGTGGTGATCTTCGGAGCTGGCCACGGCAGTACTTATCCGGGTAAGGATAGTAGCGCCCACGCTTTAGCTGCCGACGCGATCCGAGCTGCCAGTCAAGACGATGCCGGGCTGTTCGACCACTGGGATTTTGATCTCGGTGGCCCACTTTTCGAGAGCAAGCAGGTCTGCTGCGTCGACGCTGGTAACATTTCGACAACGTTGCATGACAATGCCGGGAACCGGACCCGGATCGAGGCGAAGACGCGCGAGGTTCTGGCATTGCCGGCTGTTCCGATCATGCTCGGCGGTGACGATTCCGTGCCTATTCCTTTTATCGCAGGCTTTGGGGATCACGGGCCTGTTTGGGTATTGCAGATAGACGCCCATATCGACTGGCGCGACGAAGTGCATGGCGAGCGCTACGGCTATTCGAACCCGATGCGCCGGGTGAGCGAGATGGCCCATGTCGCGGGGATGGTGCAGGTTGGCATGCGCGGCGTCGGTAGCGCCCGGGTCATGGAAATTGAGGCGGCCCGGCACTATGGCAGTCGTATCGTGACGGCCCGTGAGGTTCACACTCATGGCGTCGAAGAGGCTCTTAGGCATATTCCAGAAGGAGCACGGGTCGTCGTCACTCTCGACTGTGACGGCCTCGATCCCAGCGTGATGCCGGGCGTGATGGCCCGTACACCTGGCGGGCTTACCTATACTCAGGTGATCGACCTGATCGCAGGCGTTGGCAGGCGGGCCAGGATCGCAGGATTCGACCTTGTCGAGTTCTACCCTCCGGCCGACATTGACAGCCTGTCAGCCCTAACCGCCGCGCGCCTTCTTGTTAACGCGATTGGCACGATCATCCAGCAGGACTGACTCGGCTCGAATGGGTTTCGATGCCTCATCAATAGGGAAGGCCATTCTTCATGCTCATTATTTTTGGCGGTTTGCCTGGCACTGGTAAAACGACAATCGCTCGTACCTTGGCGAAGCAGTTGGGCGCGGTCCATGTGCGCGCATAGAAAATTCTTGGGGAGATAAGAGAAATGACATCGATCGCACGTTCCGCGCTTCCGCTTTCCGGCGTTCGGGTGGTTGATTTCGGGCAATATATTGCCGGCCCGGCCGTGGCTATGATCCTTGGTGATCTTGGCGCGACCGTCGTGCATGTCGATCCGCCCGGCGGTCCGCTCTGGGACAATCCCGCCAACGCCATCCTCAACCGCAACAAGCTGATCATCACCCTCGACCTCAAAACGGAGGAGGGGTTGAATGAGGCAGAAGCGCTGGTAGCCGAAGCCGATATTGTCGTCGAGAATTTCCGCGCCGGCGTGCTCGCCCGGCTCGGGATCGATTTTTCTTCCTTGCGCAAGGCGCGACCGGAACTGATCACCCTGTCGATCCCCGGCTTCGCCTCCGATGATCAGCTTCGCCGTGACTGGCGAGCCTTTGAGGCGGTGATCGCGGCCTCCTCCGGCGTCTTCACGGATATGGGCCTTAATCGCGTCCTTATGGGTATCAACCCGTCTTTCTCGCCGCTGCCGCTCTCGTCCGCCTACGGCACCATGCTCGCGGCGTCCGCAACGGTGCTGGCGCTTCAGGCGCGGGAGCGCACGGGCCATGGCGACCACATCGAAGTGCCGCTGGCTAGCGCCGTGATGGAGGGCCTCTCCTACAATTCCATCCTCATCGACGATTATCCGCTGCGTTACCAGACCCAGCGCGAGCGGGAGATCGAGCGCCGGCGCGCAGAAGGCCTGCCGATGGATATGTCGTATGACGACCTTCAGGAATTCCTCGACCCCTTCTATCGCAGCTATATGTGCGCCGACGGGCGGATGTTCTATGTTGTCTGCCCCAGCCACAAGAACCATGCGAAGCGCTGCCTGCAAGCCCTCGGCATCTACGACGAACTGGTCGCTGAAGGTCTGCGCGAGGAGGAAGACACCTACCTTCCGGTCTCGCAGTGGTCGTCGGACGTGTCGCTTGGCGTCTATCCGCTCCCGAAATTCTGGGCCGACAAGATCGCGGCCCGCATGAAGCAGGTTTTCTTGACCAGGACGGCGGCCGAATGGGAACGTGTATTTGGGGAGGGGTTGTTTCCGGGTGCGCCGCAACGCTGGCTGAAGGAATGGATCGCCGACGATCATGCCAAGGCCGCCGGCCTGATGATCGAGGTGGACGATCCGACCCACGGCCGGATGACCCAGCCGGGACCGATGGCCTGGCTGCAGGAGAGCGCCGAAGCCATGTTGACGCCGCGCCCGCGGCGTTGGGGAACCTTTAAGGACGCGCTGGCGATGCTTTCGGGTGTGGAGCGCTCGTCGCTGCCGGCGCCGACGACCGAAGCCCCCGGCGGCTGGCTGGACGGTGTCAAGGTTCTCGATCTGTGCAATGTGATCGCCGGTCCACATTCGGTCGCCTATCTTGCCCGCTTCGGCGCCGAGGTCATCAAGATCGATCCGGCCAAGCCGCTCTACGACTGCTGGAACACCGTGATTTTCGGCATGTCGCACATGCGCGGAAAGCAGTCCGTGCTGCTGAACATCGTTTCGCCCGATGGCCGTGTCGTCTTCGAGGAACTGGTGCGCTCCGTCGACATCGTCGTCTGGAACGCGACCGATCGCCAGGTCAAGGCGATGGGGCTCGATGCCGAAAGCCTGAAAGCGCTCAATCCGCAGGCTATCTTCTGCCAACTCGATTGCTTCGGTGGGGTGCGCACCGGCCCGCGGACCGATTATCTCGGCTATGACGATCTCGTGCAATCGGCAACCGGGATCATGCTGCGCTTCGGCGGCTCGATGGATACGCCGGAGGAACATGCCCATGTGGGGACCATCGACGTCATGTGCGGCTTCGGCGCGGCGCTCGGCATTGCTTCCGCTCTCTACCAGAAATCCAGAACCGGGATTGTCGGCCGTCCGCGGACATCGCTGTCGGCACTGACCGGCCTCGCGCAGATACCGTTCTGCTACGATTATGCCGGGCGCGGTCCCTTCGATGAGCCGTCTGGCCGCGAAACCAAAGGGTCCAATGCCCTGTCTCGGCTCTACGAAACCGCAGGCGGAGATCACCTTCTTTTGTGCGCCTCTGAAGCCGATCTTCCGCGCTTCGGCAAGGTCGAAGGCCTGAGAGGGATTATTGAGATGGCCGCGTCCGATCGCGAGGCCTATCTCGCGGGGGCTTTCCTGACCGAGCCCGCGGAATCCTGGCAGCAGCGCCTGCGGGAAGCCGATATTGGCGTATCGCTATGCGAGAACATCGAAACGATCCGCAGCCGCAGTTCCCGCATTGCCGACGGCACGTCCGGGATCGACCGGGGCAGCTATTCCTTCTCCATTTACCCGAACCATCCGAGCGGGCACACGGTCACGCAACTCGACCCCTTCGCCATCCGTCCGGCTGTCGGCAAGGTCAAGGCTGTCGCTCCGGCGGAGAAATACGGAGCCTCCACACGCGCCGTTCTCCGCGCCCTGAACTACACCGAAGCCGAAATCAATCGGCTGATTGCCTCCGGTACGATCAGCGAGACCTGGAGCGCGGAGTATCTGCCGAGCTAGCAGAAAACGGCGGCCTCGGGTTCTGAGGAGGATACTGAAGCCGCTCGCAGCCCCCAACCTATGCGATGGCGTTGACGGGCTTGGAATTTCACCATCGCGTAAAGGGAGGAAGTGCCATGAAAGAACTCTTAGCCTTAACATGCCTTGCAGCAGCGATGCTGGCTTTCGGCCACTCGGCGCAGGCTTCCTTTCGAGAATGAGCGCTGGCGGTTCGTTGACGCCGCGAGCGAGACACAGCGGCGCCCCGCGGCCGCAATGACCAGCCGAAACCCCACAGAGCAGGAGAAGATTACGGCAACATTGTCCGAGTTTGGAAAATCCTCCGGGAGCAGCCCGATCGCCGCTTGGAAGCGCCTTTCCGGCGCTAAGCACACAACCGAGAAAAATCAGCGCGCGGCGCGTTAGTTATACGTCCTTCGGACAACCGTTCGGGAACGTTGCAGTGGTCGTCACGACTGAGTTCGAAGTGGAGAATCCGCTTATCCCCCAAAGGCCCAGACCTTGAGCCTCGAAATTCGGGCTTCTGAACTCACGATCAGTCGCGGCGTGGCCACATTCGCATTTTAGTTATGGCGTTATCGATGTGATAGCCAGGAGTTATAAATGGATTTGAACGCAGCCCTGAAAGCATTCATCAGAACAGTAGAGAAGGGCTCCATGACCGGTGCGGCGCGAGATCTCGGCATCTCGCAGCCCGCTGTTACAAAACATCTTCTCAATCTCGAGCGACATCTGAATGCACGGCTTCTCGAGCGATCGCCTCAGAATATCCGCCCGACCACGCACGGTCTGGCGCTTTACGAAGCAAGCCGCGGTGCGATCGCATCCATCGATGCCGCCCTCGAGGGTATCCGATTGAACGTAGGCGAAATCGAGGGCAATCTCCGCATTCACGCGCCATCCTGTATCGGTTCAAAACACCTCCACGGCATCCTTCTGGATTTTCAGGACCTGCATCCAAAAATTGTCGTCGATCTTGTCTTGGACGACCGTACCGTCGATCTCATCTACGAGAATTTTGATCTCACCCTACGCTATGGCCGGATAGAGGCTCAGGAGGTCATTGCCCGGCGCTTCGGCTGGATGCAACGTATTCTCGTTGCCGCTCCCGGTTATCTCGAACGCGTCGGCGAGGTGAGGTCTCCGGAGCAATTATCAAGCCTCAGCATAATTTCGACCTTCGTCGTCCTGTCAGGCAAGAATATGTTGCCGCTGATGCGATCCGGATCTCCGACAATCGAAATTCCGGTCAAACCTGTCTTCCGGACGAATGACGCTCACGTTCTTCTCAACACACTTCTGGCAGGACGAGGGATCGGACAGGTGCAATGGTGTCTCGTAACAGACCTGATCGCCGAAGGCAGGCTTGTGCGCGTGCTTCCCGCCTACGCAGTGAAGCCGACTGAGGCATTCCTTGCCTACCCGTCGAACAAGTTCATGCGTCCCGTGGTGCGCGCCTTTACCGATTTCGTCATGCCGCGTCTGAAAGAAATTGAAGGAATAAGCCAAAGCGCTGATGATTTGGGATGCGTCTTATAACAATCAGTTATGCGCGCAATCACTCGATAAACGATAGACAATACTCCCGCGAAATTGTTCTTCTGGTTCGAGATGTTGCAATTCGGGCAACGGTTAGAGACCAGTGAATATTATCTATGCAGCTAGTGACCCATCATATATCCCGCCGCACCTTTCTCCTTGGCTCCATGTCCGCCGCCGCTCTTTCCGGCTGCGCGACGAACAACCCAACTCCGGAGCAGATGACGTTGGCGAAGCAAGTTCAATTACCTTCGCCAGTTGCATCCGATCCTGAGCTTCAAGCTCGTTATGCGGCATTCGAGGATGGAGGGCACTTCGTGCCTGCCATCCCCTACCAGAACATGGACCCGAAGTATTATCGCCAGCGTGTTGCTGACCCGACGGGAGAAAAGGTTGGCACGGTGGTCGTCGATACGCCCAACCGTTTCTTATATCTCGTTGAAGAGGGCGGTACGGCCATGCGGTACGGCGTCGGCATAGGCCGAGACGGGTTTGCCTGGAAGGGCGAGGGTATCATCCACTGGCGCCAGCCGTGGCCACGATGGAAACCTCCTGCAGAGATGATCGCTCGTCAGCCGGAATTGGAAATCTATTCCGTCGCGAACGGCGGCATGAATCCCGGGATCATTAATCCACTCGGCGCGCGGGCGCTCTACATCTTTCAGAACCGGCAAGACACTCTATATCGGCTACACGGTAGTCCCGAGTGGCAGTCTATCGGCAAAAGCGTCTCTTCCGGATGCGTAAGATTGATCAACCACGACATCGTCGATCTTTATGACCGTGTCCCCTATCATGCGCGAATTGTCGTGCATCAGGAACCATTTATCAGGATGGTATAGTTTCCGAGGCTGAGCCGGAAGGTCGGTGAACGCCTTATACGGCAAGCGGTCGAGGACGCCTGATGAGAAGAGACCGCAATTATTCCTGTCGTCGTGAGTTGCAGGATATTCTTCGCAAGTGAGCCACTGCTCAGGAGCCTGGCGCATAGCGGATAGCATGCAGAAAGAACCCCACCTATTCCAGGAGGCAGATAAGACCCTGACGGCCGCTGTTGATGAAGCCATTGAGCGCGCCGCCCAGACCGCAGGGCATGAACTTCAGTCGCTCGGCGTCGGCAGATCACCGCAAGACTACTTCGCGGACGCCGTCCTCTGCCACCTGTTCCTGCGCCTGTGTGGGGCCGACTTGAGCACGAACACGGGAAGAAATCCGGATACGGCATGGAAAATCCTCTATATGGGCCGCAGCGTCGCCCGTCACTGGGAGAGAGCGCGCGGCAGAGAGGAAAGACCGACGGGAGGATATAGAAAGAGACAATCGACGCCCGCCATGCAAGGTTTGAGCCCCTCTCCGACACCGACCGCGAGTTTACCGAAAGAGTGAGAAGCTACCTGTCGCTTCTCACCACTCCACCAGATTAGGCGCAGTGGCTGCACAACCAAAACTATCAAAGTTCACGGAGTTAGTAGTGACAAAAAGTTGCCCTGTTCTTGCGCCGGCTGAAAGAAAAATCGTCGATGTCATCAAACGTGCGGACACGGCGTTGGCTGCTGCGGTTTCTCTCGCTTTGAAAGAGGCGGTCAAACAGGCTACAGAAGACATGCAAGCAATAGATCAGGAAGATGCCACGCCGGTGCTGGAATATTTTGCAGGCGTCGTTCCGCGAAGAGCACCTCTTGCCACCGAGTTGTAGCATTCTAATACCGATACGCCGCATTTTCCCTGATTTGCCCAGATTTGACACGTATCTGGGGGCTTCGACGGAAAGCTGAGATGACTATCTTCGCCGCAGCCGCGTTATTGACTGAACTTTTTCATGCATGAGGTGCACGGGTATGGTCAGGAAACTCCTCGGGTTTTCAGAGATTGGAATTGACTAGGTCGGGATGGGACAGATGCTGGCGATGACCTGTTTCAGCGGCCTTTGTGATCGCCTCGAGCACCCGGTGACGATCGAGCGCGACCGCGAAGTCCGGCGCATCGGCGGTTCCATCGCGGAGGTCGGCGGCGAACTGGGCGTAGAGGCGGGCGATACCAGCCGCGGGTGCGTCGAGTTGCAGGTCGGGAGCCGCATATGCGGGCGGGACCTGTAGCCGCTGGACAGGCTCGCTGCCGCAGCGCAAAGTGATGGTCACATCGCCGAAGTGGATGTAGCCCGATGCCGTCTCGACGCGCAGACTGCCTTCGGTACCTTGGATCTCCCACACCATCGCCGAGCCGGCGGACTGCCCGGCACTGTAGTGCAGCGAAGTGACGATCCCGCCTTCGAGAACGCCGGCGACGACGATCTCGTCCGGCGCGTCCTTCGGGAGGGACGTGCCATCCGAGAGGCGGACACCGTCGCCTCGCTGATTGGCGACGACGGCGGACAGGCTCTCAAATGCGCCGAGTACGTGCGCGAGCGGTTGGAGCGCGTGGCCGAGCATGATGCTTAGAAGCGTGGCGCCATTCTCTGCGCGAGCCATGTACTCGAACGGCGGGTCATATCGGCCGAGCCACATGGCGTCGATCAAATGCGCTCGGATGCTCGTACTGAGCGGTATGCCGATCACGCCCTGCCGGACGAGGTCGCGAAGGTAGCGGATCGGCGGGTGCAGGCCGCCCTGCAACCCAATAGCCGTTCGCAGCCGCCGTTCGCGGGCAAACCCCTCCAGCGCTTCCGCTTCCGATAGGTTTCGCGCGAGCGGCCATTCGCAATAGACCATCTTGCCCGCAGCGAGCGCGTCGGAAACGATCTGCTTGTGCTCCGGCACCTTAACTGCAACCACCACCAAGTCGACCTCCGGCCGCAGGACCAGCGCCCGGTGTGTGTCAAAGGCAAGATCGGCGCCTAGTCGGCTAGCGGTCGCGTTCGCACTCTCCATGCGAGTCGTGCTGACAGCGCGGATCTGGAACGCGTCGAGCGCCCGCAGTGCCGGGACGTGAGCAATTCCGCCCCAGCCTCGATCAGCACTGGCGCCGACGATGCCGACGCCGATCCGCGTGTTTGCTGAATTTGTCATGTAGGCGTGCTCCTGTCTGGTGCAACCCGGGCAATGCTCGCCGTGCTGCTTCACCATGGTTTCGTTTCCGGACAGATGCTTGGGCGCATGGCGGGTGACCAATCATTGCCGTTCGCGTTGCGCTGCGTGGGTTTGAGCCCAAGTAACGCAAACGCAGGTAATTAAACGTGAGTCCAATGGGCCTCGAGTTCGCGCGCGACATCGGCCGGACGCTCTATCATCGGCCAATGTGAGCTCCGCAGCTTCACGACGGCGCGTGCGCGTATGGCATTGCCGAGCTCGTCGGCGAAACGGTGCGGCAAAAACGGATCGTCGAGGCCCCAGATCACCAGTGCTGGCGCGGTCATGCTGCTCAAACCCGGCTTCCATTCCGCGCCGACCTCGATAGCGGAACGGTAAAGTGCGAGAATGCTTGCCCTCATAGTGGCATCGAGATGCCGAACCGATTCATCCGCCGCATCTCGCGGCATCTGCGCCTCGACGAGCTTCGCCGCAAATTCCTCGAGGTCGAGGTCCTTCATCCATTGCTCGCCTTCACCTGGCGTCTGCCAGATCTTGGCGAGATAGTGCCATGGGTATTCTGGATCGATGGGCCCGCTGATTCCGGTCCAGGTTCGCACCAAATCGGGGCGGATAGACGCGAGGCGCCCCGTCAGCAGGCAACCCCAGTCGTGGCCGACCAGGTCCACGGGTTCGCCGATCTGCTCGACCTGCTTGATCAGCCAGTCGAGATATTCCTCCTTGGTCGAGGAGAAGCCTGACGGCAGCGGCGTACCAAAACCCGGGAGATCGAGCGCGATGATATCGGTGCGCGCCAGATGTGAGCGGACGGGATCCCAAAGGCGATGAGTGTCAGGAACACCGTGAACGAGGACTGCCGGCATGAATATCTCCTTGTTGAGCGCTGTTAGGAAGATAATCGCCTCGATCGCGTTGCAGTAGCGGGCAGACATGAAACATGGGGTTGCTGTTTGAGGAACCCAAGCGAACGGCAGCCATGTAACCCGCAAGGATCACGAGCCGCGACTGCTCGGCGCATTCAAAAGCCAGCCCGGATACTCGACCGGCAGGCGGCTGACGGAATCGAGACGCACCATGTCGTCCGGGTCAAGCTGGACCTCTGTGGCCTGAACGTTCTCGCGCAACTGCTCGACCCGTTTGGCGCCGATGACGACGGTCGACACCACCGGCTGTTTGAGGAGCCACGCGATCGCGATCTGCGCGGGACTGCGATCATGCTTGTAGGCAACGTCCTTGAGGACGCGAATCAGCGGCTCACCCCGGACGCGGTCGATCGGGGGGAAGTCGAGTTCGGTCTGCCGTGCGCCTTCGGGATTTCCGCCGTCGGCGTACTTTCCAGTCAGATAGCCTCCGGCGAGCGGGCTCCATACCATCAGGCCCACCTGCTCGGAGGCGAGGAGCGGCACGATCTCGCGCTCCACGTCCCGGCCGACGAGCGTGTAATAAGCCTGCAGCGAGGTGATCGGCGCCAGATTTCTCGCGCGCGTAATGCCGATGGCCTTCATGACCTGCCAGGCAGCCCAGTTGGACAGCCCGATGTAGCGAACATCGCCTGTACGAACGAGGGTGTCGAGCGCCTCCAGCGTTTCCTCCATCGGGGTCGCCGGGTCGAAGGCATGAATCTGGTAGAGATCGATATGGTCGAGCCCCAATCGGCGCAGACTGGCGCGGCACTCGCTCAGGATGTGAAGCCGCGACGCGCCGCCTCGGTTCGGTCCATCGGCCATGGGCGACGCCACCTTCGTCGCGACAACCACATCCTCCCGCGCCACGCCCAAATTTTTGAGCGATCGGCCCAGAATCTCCTCGCTTCGGCCATGCGCATAGATGTTGGCCGTATCGAAGAGGTTGACGCCCGCATCCAGCGCGGCGCCGATCAGCGCATCCGCATCGTTCTGCCCCAGTTTTCCGACCTGTCCCCACAGACCGTCCGATCCCCCGAAGGTCATCGCACCGAAGCAGAGCTCGGACACGAACAGTCCGCTGCTGCCAAGCTTGCGCATCCGCATACTACATCTCCTTGTCTTGACGGCCCGGCGCGTAGAACGTGACGCCGGGTCCCGTTTGAAAATCAGGTCAGCTGAGATCGCTCTGCCGCTCGCCCGTCCGGGCCGCGCGCTCCACCGCAGCAATCAGGCGGCTGTTGCGAAGCGCGTGATCGAACCCCGGCGTCTTGTAAGTGCCCGCGATCAGGTCACGTGCGAACGAGGCGTAGACTTCCCCGACGTTGATCGCGGCGCCGGCCCAAAAATCTGCGGCGGTCGGGCCGACACCAGTCGCGATCGGCGTGTCGGGTGGTGTGAACGCGACGCTCGCCGTGAGCCTGAGATCGCCGACCTGTACGCCGGCGAGGTGATGGCCGGTCAGGGTCAGCCGTCCCTCGGTTCCACGAATTTCGAAAGTGAAGCGCGCGTCTTCGGCCGGAACGCCGGCGAGCACCTGGACCGATACCGGCGCTCCGCTCATAGTCTTGGCGATCAGGTCAAGATGATCCGGGATCTCGCGGGCCGTGATATCCCCGGTATCGACGACCTCGATCTCCGGCCAGAGGAGCGCGACGCGGGCGTCGACCTCGGTGATGTCACCCAGAATAGCTTCGATCACATCGAGGACATGGGCGCTCGTGATCGTCATGAAACTCGCGCCCGACGCGGCTTTGTTGAAATAGTCGTAGTTGCTCGTCGTCTGGGGCCCGTAGCCGAACGTCGTCGCGTCGACTCGGGCCGACAGCAGACGTCCAAGCTTGCCGGAAGCGACCAGTTCCGCGGCGCGGCGTACAGCCGGATTGTGGCGACCCTGCAATCCGATCGCAGTGTGAAGCGATTTGGACGCAGCCGCCATCGCCTCGGTTTCCGCCAAGGTCGCTCCGAGCGGTGACTCGGAATAGACCGCCTTGCCCGCTTTCAACGCTGCCATTACCAGGTCATGGTGCGCCGGAACCTTCACGGCGACGGTTACGACGTCGATGCTCTCGTCCCGGATGAGCTCATAGGGATCCGCATACCAGCGCTCGGTGCCGAATGCCTCGGCAGCAGCCCTCGCGCTGTCCTCCCGGCGTGTCGCCACTCCTGCAAGCACCAGCGATGGCTGCGCCGCAAGCGCGGGGACGTGTGATGCGCCAGCCCAGCTCGCCTGCGTATCCGCGCCGATGATCCCGACACGAAACTTCCTGTCCGTCATGATTATGCTCCAGAATTGATATTCGAGCGCTCATTGGCGCTGTCGCCTGGCATTTAAACGGGCGGGATCGATATCTTGAAATCGATATCGGATATGCATCATCATCCATCGCATGGATGACTATCCGTGAGACCTGCCTCAGTAATATTGCTGTCTGAGGTCGGCGCAGACCTGTTCAGAGCCTTGCCACACGTGCGGGAAGGCGCCGGAAAGGCAGTTGCGGAGCCAGCGCTGCGCCGGATGCACGTCATTGCGGCGATGCCAGTTTAGGACGAACGGCACGGGATTCAGCCGCAGCGGAAAGTCCCGCACCGTGAGTTGCTCCGAACAACCCGATTGCCTGACGACGCTCTCGAGAACGGTTGCCACCATGTCGGAAGCGGCGACCAGTTCCGGCGCGCTCGCCATATGCTGAACCGTGACTGCGACCCGGCGCTTCAGGCCTTTGGTGGCGAGCGCGGCGTCGGCCACGTCCAGCCCTTCGTTCTCCGGTGAGACCAGGATGTGCGGCAGCGACAGGAACCCTTCCATGTCGAGCGGCTGGCTCACCGCAGGATGGTCCCTGCGCAGGATGCACACGAAGCGATCCTGAAACAAACGGGCGCTCAGGATTCGACCGGTATCGACCGGCGGAAGTCCGACCGCCATGTCAACCTCGCCGGCGTCCAGCATGCGAGTGGCCTCGTCCCGGCTGCCATAGTCGCGAACCCGAAGGTCAACGAACGGCGCCCGGTCGGCGAGTATCCGGATCAGAGGCGGAAGAACCACGCTTTCGGTATGCCCCGAGAGCCCCAGCGAGAACGTCATCGCCACAGCAGATGGATCGAACTCTTGCGTGAATTCCAGCGTTTGCTGAATGTTGCGCAGTGCCAGGGAGATCGGCTCCGCCAGTTCCAGCGCGCGTGGCGTGGGTTGAAGGCCGTGGGGTCCCCTAACGAACAATTCGTCCCGCAACAATCCTCTCAGACGATTGAGGGCGGCGCTCATCGCCGGTTGCGTGCGTCCGATACGCTGGCCGGCACGCGTGACGTTCCGCTCGGCGATCAATGCGTCGAGCGCCACAAGCAGGTTGAGGTCAATGCCGTGTAAATCCATCATGTGGATGTATAGTCGCACGTGCTATCAGTGACAAGCATCGGGCTGCTCCTTCAGACGATCAGGACAGGAAAGCCCCCCAGCCGCCGGCTCGCCATGTCGGCGTGCGCTCCACCGATCTAGTCGAAGCGGTAGCGGACGACTTCGAGATCGCTGTAAAGATCTGCCCGGACCGCATCCCAGAGCTGTTCCGCAGCGACCGCGACGGTTCCGCCATGCATACTGCGCGGTACCGCCGGCACGGATCTGGATGCCGCGCGACGCCATCTGCTCGGTCACTGCCGGAGGCTGCCCCGACGCAGCGCCGATCGCTGCGATCACGCCGCCATCGCGCACGGCGGCAACGCCCAATAGAAGGGTCGCTTTCCCGACAAAATCATAGACCACTTCGACACCTGACTGCACGCCCGGCGGATCTTGGTGGACAGTTCCGGGGTGCTTGCGAGGAACGCGTGGGTCGCGCCCGCCTCGACGTTGGTGAGCTTCTCAGCCGTCCCGGCCACGCCGATCACCGTCGCGCCGAGCGCTCGTGCCCAACGCGAAAGAATTGAACCGACACTGCCCGATGCGCCGAGCAAGAGGATGACGTCGCCGGCGGTGATCCGGTGCAGCGCATACAACCCCATCCACGCGGTCAGGCCCTTCGCCAGGAACGTTGCCGCGACCTCGTTGGAGATGTCATAGGGCAGCCGAACCAGATTCTCTGCGGGTTTCAGTGACGCCGTGGCATAGGCCCCCTCGACGAAGAAATAGGCGGCGCGGTCGCACCGTTCGAATCCCGTCACGCCCGGTCCGACAGCGTCGATCACACCCGCCGCCTCGAAGCCCAGCGTGGTGGGCAGGCGCATCGGGAAGAGCCCTGTGCGCACCATCACGTTGACATAGTTGATGCCGATCGCATCCTGGACCAGTCGCACCTGACCCGCCCCGGGTGATCCGACGTCCGTCTCGACGATCTTGAGAACGGCGGGCGTGCCGATCGACTGCATTTCGACTTTTCTGGCCATAACCCTTTTCCTTGGAGGGTGCCGCACGACGATCGCGGCGCGACGAAACGTTGCTACGCGTGGGCGACCGGCCGCATCGTGCCGGCATGAGGGAACTTGCCCTGACGGTAAGCGGCATAGTAGCCGGCGAGTTCACTCGCCGATCCCGCAATGAACGGCCCTTGCGCTACCACCTCGATGCTCTGTGGCTGCCCGGCGTAAAGCAGCACCCGCGCGCCGCGATCGCGTGCGCGCATCGTGAGCGAGCTCGTGCCATCGCCCATCGGCGCGGTCCAGCCCACCGAGCCTGTGGCCAGTTGCTCGCTGGTGACGCCAGCCTCCAGCTCGCCATCGATCAAGACGACGAAGGCGTTGTAGGAGGCGGGCAGTTGCGGCGCGAAGGCGGCTCCTGCTTCTAGATGAATGTCGATCAAGGTGACAGGCACCGCGTTCAAAGTCGGCGCTGCCGCATCCTCCAACTGGCCGCTGTAGACTATCGCCGTGACCCCCGGCTCAGCGTGCACCGGCATATCGGCACGGCGCAGAACCTGCACCCGGGGGCGCATGTTGCGCTGCGCTTCCGGCAGGATCAGCCAGAGCTGGAACAGACGCATCCCCGTCGAGACCACCGCATTCTCCGAGTGGACGATGCCGCTGCCCGCCGTCATCCACTCCACATCGCCTTCCTCCAGCCGGCCGCCGGTATCCTCCATCGTGCCTTTGAGCATGAAGGTCACGGTTTCGAGGCCGGCATGGGGATGTGCATCGCCGAAACGTCCCTCCAGCGTGATGTTGTCGTCGGCCATCAGGAAGAACGGATCGGTCGAGGCAAGGTCGCCGGGCGCGATCAACAATGCGGCCTTGTGCCGCTCGCCGTCGAAGCCCGGGCCGAGTGGAGGTATGCTTGTGATGCGGTCAATCGATCTCTGCAGCATAATTCTGGTCCTTCTCGTAACTTGGGGACCGAGTTCGCCGCGATCGGCGCCACCTCGGCATCATCGCCAATCATCTCGGATCGGACCGGCCTCGATCAAGATAGGGGTTCGAGAACCCAGTGTTGCGCAACGAGGAACCCAAAGATGCGTGAAGAAGTGCAACCGATCGACTAGGACCAATCGACATTCTATCCTAGAATATTAGCGTCATATCAGTTGGATCATATTCAAGCATGTGTTGAACATGGGATATTCAATGCGGTCCAACTACCACGGTTTTCAAAGAAACTAACAAGGACGTGTGGACATTATCCGAGACTGCCTGCAAACCGAGCACTGAGGCGCTCGCGACGGAAATATTCAGTATAGAAGTCGATGAAAGCGCGTGTTTTTAGCGGTTGGAGCACGCGGCCTGAGTAGTAGAGCGAGATCGATCCGGCATCGGCATACCACTTCGGAAGGATACGTTCGAGCGCACCACTTTCCAGATGCGGCAACACATCGGGCACAGCCAGCAACGCGATGCCGAGCCCTGCGATCGCCGCTTGCGCCATGGGGGCGGCGTCGCTCATCACGATCGTCTCGTTGAGCAGCGCGCGCTCTTCGCGCCCCTGGGCGTCACGCATCATCCATTGCCTGATCCGGCCTGAATTGGAGGACCGCATCAAGATCCCGGCATGATCGGCCAGATCGGCAGGGCTAGTCGGCCGGCGACGTCCAGCAAAATAGCCGGGCGAAGCGACCGCGATAACGTGAACCGGTGCGATCGTCGTGGAAACGACGCCCGGATTGAGTTCGAAACCACCGCCGATCGCGGCGTCGAAACCCTCGGCGATAAGATCGACCTTGCGGCTGTCGAAATGCCAGTCAGGTCTGACGCCCGGGTAACGGGCCAGAAAGTCGGGCAGTGCGGGAAGAACGTATCCCATAGCGAACGTTAAACTCATGCTGAGCTTCAGAACGCCGACAGGCTCGCCCTTCGTTTGTGATGCCCCGTCGATTGCCCCCTGAAGGTGGTTCAGGCTGTCGCCGATGCTTGCCAGAAAGGACTCCCCCGCCTCGGTCAAGGTCAACTTCCGCGTCGAGCGGTGAAACAGCCGTATGCCGAGGTTTCGTTCCAGCATCGCAACGTTCCGGCTGACTGCGGCCGGTGTGATCGAGAGACGCCGAGCAGCCCCGGAAAAGCTGCTCGCTTCCGCGCTTCGAACGAACGCTTCTAGGTTTGCCAGCGTCTCCATAATAAGCAACCTTCAAACATTGATTGAAACTAAAACAATCCATCTATGACTTATGCTGTGTCTATTTGCCAGCCATATTCGGGTCAACAGCAACACCGGATTTCTGCGACGCCGACGGCATCAGGCCAAGGATGAAGCAGAAGGACCGGCCGCCGCCAAAACAACCGCTAACTGACTTGGAAGGTCTGGATCATGACCGTTGGAATCATCGGAGCCGGCAATAAAGGAGGTGCATTTGCCATGGCGCTCGGTAAGGCAGGCATCGATGCCGTGATCGCGAACAGCCGCGGACCGGAAAGTCTTACGACGCTCGTTTCGAACCTCGGCAGCACGATCCGGGCTGGAAGCCTGCAAGAGGTCGCAGCGCATGCCATCGTTCTCGTGGCAGTTCCGTGGTCAAAGATTCCTGGCGCGCTCGCCGGCCTGAATTTCGACGGCAGGATCGTGATCGATGCCAACAACTCCATTGAAGCGCCGCTCTACCGGCCTGCGGACCTTGGCGGCCGCACCTCCACGGAAATCTTCCACACACTCGTGCCGGGCGCGCGCGTCGTGAAGGCGTTCAACCATCTAAGGCCCGAACAGTTGTCGGGCGACCCCCAGTCGGAAGGCGGCAGGCGAGTCCTGTTCTATTCCGGCGACGACACTAGGGCCAAAGCCGAGGTTGCGGCCATCATCGACCGCATAGGCTTCTTCGGGATCGATCTCGGCTCCCTCTCGATCGGCGGCCAACTGGTTCAGTTCCCCGGCGGTCCGTTGCCTGCTCTCAACCTCGTCAAGTTCAACTGAGCATCGCTGCGCCCACCTCGTATTTCACCGGAGGCGCCGCCAGCCATCTGAAACCCGGAGACGATATCGTGTCAAAATTCATTCAAATTCAGTCAACCGGCGGCCCCTCCGTCCTGCAAATCGTTGAGAAAGACCTGCGCGCGCCACGAGCCGGCGAGGTCAGGCTCATTCAGGACGCGATCGGCCTCAACTTTGTCGATACGATGATACGAAAGGGCCAGTATCCGATAGCGTTGCCGGCGGTTCCCGGTTTCGAAGCAGCCGGGACGATCACCGAGGTCGGATCCGGCGTCGAGGGGTTGTTGGTCGGCGACCGAGTGGCTTACTTCTTTTCGGAAGGCGCATATGCCACCGAGAGGATCATTCCGACCGCGCCGCTCATCCGCCTGCCCGCCGATATCTCGAACGAGACTGCGGCGACCTTCCTGGCGAAGGGTGGGACAGCCTGGATGGGGATGCGTGGTCTCCACGATCTCAAGTCCCCCGACACGGTGCTGGTACTTGGGGCATCGGGAAGCGTGGGCGCCATCCTGTCTCGCTGGGCAAAGTCGCTGGGCGCAACCGTGATCGGCGTCGCCGGATCCCCGGACAAGTTCGACAAGGTCGCGGCCGGTGCCACCCATGCCTTCTACGCTGGCGAGCCGGACATCGCCGCCAAGATCCGCACGATCGCACCTGACGGTGTCGACGTCGTCTATGATTTGGTTGGCCGGGCGACCTTTGCGCTAGGCGTGTCAAGCGTCCGTGATGGTGGCGTGATTGCCACGATTGGAGCCGCGTCGGGTCAGCCGGCGCCGACCCCCGATCTTGTGCGACGAGGCGTCGTTGTCCGCAGCGGCGGTACCCCTCAATACGTCTGGGGATCGGCAGTCGAAATCGCGACCACTCAGCTATGGGATGCACTGCGCTCAGGCATATTCAGTGATCTCGAAACCACGCGCTATCCGTTCGACGAGATAGCCCGCGCGCATGACGATATGGACAACCGCCGCTTGAGCGGTCTGCCGGTCCTGATCGCGTAATCCGAAAATAATCGTACGGCGGCAGGCCGCACGGACGCCCGCCGCAAGGCGGCCGGGCGAAACATTTCCCCTGTCGATAAAGAAAGGAATGATCGATGAGTGAACTAGCAGGTAAACGTGCGCTTGTGACTGGTGCGTCCCGCGGCATTGGAGCCGCGATCGCAATCGCACTGGCCGAAAAAGGCGCCGACGTTGCGATCACGTACGAACGCGCCGCTGATCGGGCAGCGCAAGTTGTCGCAACGATCGAAGGCAAAGGGCGCAAGGCGTTGGCTATCCAGGCTGACAGCATGGACCCCAATGCGGTCAAGTGGTCGGTTGATGAGGCGGCGCAGGCGTTGGGCGGCCTCGACATATTGGTGAACAATGCTGCTATCGCGATCTACAAGGATGTGGCGGATTTCACCGTCGCCGAGATCGACGCCCTTTTTGCTGTCAACGCTCGCTCCCCGATCCTGGCATCGCAAGCCGTGATGCCGTATCTTGGCAAAGGTGGCCGGATCGTCACAATCGGCTCCGCAGGCGCAGAACGCATTGTCGGACCGTCGACGGTTTATTCAATGACAAAATCGGCACTTCAATCATTTACCCGCGGTCTGGCGCGAGAACTTGGCCCTCGTGACATCACTGTCAACCTCATTCAGCCGGGATCAACCAACACGGAAATGAACCCGGCCGAGGGCGAGTTCGGAGATTTCCAGCGTGCTCTAATTCCGCTCGGCCGGTACGGCGAGCCGGAGGATATCGCGGCTGCGGTTGCATTCCTCGCATCTGGTGCGGCCCGACAAATCACCGGAACCATCCTGACCGTTGATGGTGGCACGCTGACCTAAACACACCAGCGGGTCCGTGACTTGCAACATAGGAGAGTGGGAGCTAACTTGATACTACCACCTACTAGCTTTCCACTCTCATCCACTTTGCACCATCATCAAATAGCGTGTTCGAACGGCGTCTAGGTCGCGTGTCTTTTAGGAGCGGACCGGCCCGTCGCGCGGGGCATCGTGCCACTGCGGGGGTTATGACCTGCGCAAAATAGACACCGCTCGCTCTTCATCGACCGGGTTGTCAGTCGATTTGGGCTTCAACCGTACTGGGATCGTGGACTGGAAAGGGTTCTCGATGATCATGGATGATGCATGGCTGCCGCCGGCAAAAAGCTCATTTCCGGCTAACATGTCTGCGCCTGCCGACGCTGTGGGCGTCAACGGTATCGCCTTCGGTAGCCGCAATCATCAGTGGCGTTTCTTTGTTTCAGCTTTCCTCATATCCTAGCCTCGTTCGGGATCAAATCCTTTCGATGAACTACATGATTACAGACTCATGACCCTGTTTCGCGACATTCTGGATGATAAACCCTGTGACTTTCCGGAGCATCAGCGGCCTGCTGTCGCCGGTTCGCCCGCAACCCCCTCGCAGGATCCGGCGACCAGACTCGCCCACATCCTGGTCGCGGTGCTGGTGGGAACGACGGCGGGCCTCGGCAGCGCGCTGGTGAGCGTCAACACTGCTCAACTGCAACAGGTTCTGGGTTTGAGTGTCGAACAGGCGGTGTGGCTGACGACCAGCCATGTCATGAGCGCCGTTTCGGCAATCTGCTGCCGATCAAGATTCGCCAGCTATATGGCCTGCGCCGCTTCGCCTTGACTTCGCTCAGCCTCTACGCTGCACATCGCGGCCTTTGGTGAGAGCACCTCGGCTAATCCGCATGATCTGTGGCGCTTCTATGTATCGCAGGCGGGGATCGCGTTCGCGGGGACGTTCTTCCTGGGTCCGGCGCTACTGCTCGGCATCACCAACGCACTCCAGTACGGTAGCAGGGAATTGATCAGTTTCATCGTGCTGTTCGGCGTCGTCAACGCACTCGGCGCTTGCCGGATCTGCGCTGCTGGGAAGCTACATGGACGGGCGCGTGGCAGCTGGCGCCGCTCCGCTCACGGCGCAATCGGATACGCTCCGTCTCGTGGCCGCACTGGCGGCGCTCATGACGGCATATTTGGCGGTTATCCTCGCTTTACGCATCCGGCGGAAGATGGCGGAACTGCGGATTCAGCTCAGCGCCAACACAGTCGATCAGCCCGCAGCCGCGGGCGGGCCTCATGTTGCATCGAGTGATGGGGGCTGGCAGCCGCCACGCCCTAGCCGAGGTGTTACTGCCGCACTGGCCGCGATGGCGATTGGTGGTGCCCTGCTGGTTCTGGCGGCCTGGAGATTGCCCTGACCCGGCAAACGACTTAGATTTCCCGGTCGAATTTCTCGTAGAGGAAATCCACCAATGCCCGCACACGCGCGATACCGGCGCGTGCAGGCGGCATGAAGATCTGCAGATCCCCCCCTTCGTGCTGGAAATCGGGAAGGATCGCTTCGAGCTCGCCTCGCTCCAAAGGGCCTTCGACCATGAACATTGGAGCAAGTACAACCCCCAGACCTGCGCGCGCAGCGGCCAGGAGCATCTGCCCGTTATCAGTGCAGAATCGGGAGTTCATGCGCACGTGCTCCCAGCCTTCGCGGCCCTGAAAGCGCCAACGGCCGGGATCCAGCGCGTAGAGAATGGTGTCGTGCGCCGCCAGGTCAGCGGGGACCGCAGGACGTCCGCGCGCATCGAGGTAGGCCGGGCTGGCTACCACTGCCCAGCGAACCTTGGCAAACTTGCGGGTGATGAGAATCGAGTCCGGAACGGCGCCGGGCCAGATCGCAAGATCATACGCCTCGGCGACCATGTCCACCTGACGATCGGTAAAGCGAACATCGAACTGGATAAGCGGATAGAGAAGCGCGAATTCCGCCAGTAGCGGCGCCAGCAGAAACTCGCCAAAGGCGGCCGGAACCTGAATTCGCAGCTGGCCAGAAATCTCGCTGGTCGACTTGCTGACGACCTCCTGCGCCGATTCCAGTTGCGATAGGCCTGCGGCCGCATGCGCATGATATTCGCGACCAATATCCGTCAACCTCGTGCCCCTCGGCGTGCGGGTCAGCAACTGAGCACCAAGAACAGTCTCGAGGCGGCTGACGCGCCGGCTCACGATAGATTTGACGATGCCGAGGCGCGCGGCAGCATTTGCAATGCTTCCGGTTTCCACCACTCGGATGAATGCGATCACGTCCAACAAGTCAACGGGCTCGGGTTCTGGCATTAGCAACTCCACGTTTCTGCTTTGGCGGCTACTGCAACACTACAGGATCGGTATTTTCGAGGAAAGGGCAGCGGAAACACCAACCGCTTCCCTCGCAATCGAGCTCCCTGGAGGCCACCGATGACAAGATCGCGAAACCCTGAAGCAGCGGACATTCCCCGCGCTCTGCACGGTCAGAGCGCGATCACGCGTGCTCGCGCTGCCGTGATCGAGCGAAAGGATGCTTCCTTCGTGATGGAGGATGTGACACTTGAAACGCCCCGGCCGGACGAGGTGCTGGTCCGCATGGTCGCAACTGGCATCTGTGCGACCGATGCCCATGTCCGGCAACAGCTGATGCCGACGCCACTACCGGCAATCCTCGGCCACGAGGGCGCGGGCCTCGTCGTGCGTACTGGAGTATCGGTCACCCACCTCAAGCCTGGGGACCACGTCGTGCTCTCCTACCATTCGTGCGGACAGTGCAAACCCTGCCTGTCGTCTCACGCCGCCTATTGCGAGAAGGTGTGGGAGGCCAACTTTGCGGGCGCGAGGCTGGACGGCTCCATCGGCGTCGAGCGGAACAGCGCGGAGGCTCTGCACGCCCATTTCTTCGGCCAATCCTCTTTCGCCACCTATGCGCTTGCGCATCAGCGCAACACCATCAAGGTGCCCAGCGACGTGCCGCTGGAGATCCTGGGGCCGCTCGGCTGCGGCTTCCAGACCGGCGCCGGTGCGATCCTGAACGCGATGAGGGTTCCGGTCGGCGCCACGGTCGCCGTCTTCGGCGTGGGCGCGGTCGGTCTCGCCGCGATCATGGCCGCCAAGGTCGCCGACGCGGCCACGGTGATTGCCATCGACATCAATGCAGAACGACTGAAGCTTGCCATAGAGCTTGGCGCTACCCACGTCGTCAACGCGGCCGGCCAGACGAACGTATCCGCCGCGATCCGGCAGATCGAGCCAAGGGGCGTCGAGTTCGTTCTCGACACCAGCGGGCGCGCGGCGAACCTCGATGCGGGGATTGGTGCCCTGGCGCCGATGGGACATTTCGGCTTCGTCGCCTTCAACGCCCATTCGGGCGCGATGGTGGACGCATCGTGTCTGACAGTCGGGCAGACGCTCCAGGGTATCATTCAAGGCGATGCCGTGTCGGCGCTGGTGATCCCCGAACTGATCGGCCTCTACCGGACGGGTCGGTTCCCGTTCGACCGGTTGATCACCTTCTACGACTTCGCGGACATCAACCAGGCGTTCGAAGACGTCGCCGCCGGTCGCGTCATCAAGGCGGTCCTCCGGTTCGAGGCCACGGACGCCTGAGCGTCCCGCGCGACTCCCAATTTATCAGCAAAGGAAGCGGATCATGTGCAACAACCATCAGAAAGCCATCAACGCCAGCGACACGCCGGCATTCTTCGCAATCGACAATTACGGCTTTCCCGAGGCGGGTGAGCATCCGGCGGATCCCCCGAACTACTATCCATCCTATTTCACCAGTGAGCGCTTCCAGAAGCTGGGCTACCATGTCGAGGAGCTGCGCGGCGGCTTCTACTGGGTTACCAGCGGTGGCTATGATGCGGCGTTCGTGGTGACGGACGACGGCGTGATCGCGATTGATGCCCCGCCCACGATCGGCGAGAATATGCTCGCAGCGATCGAGGATGTCACCAACAAACCCGTGACGCATGTCATCTACAGCCACTGGCACACCGATCACATCGGCGCCGCGTCCGTGTTCGGGCCGAACGTCGAGATCGTCGCTCACGAGATCACCAAGGAATTGCTCGAGCGCTTTCCCGATCCGAACCGTCCGATCCCGACGCTGACCTTCGACAAGGAACACACGCTGACGGTCGGCGGTGTGACCCTAGAGCTCTCGTACAAGGGCGAGAACCACTGCCCCGGCAACATCTTCATCTACACGCCGGCGCAGAAGGTGCTGACCGTCATCGACATCATCAGCCCCGGCAGCGCCACCTTCATGCATTGCGACGCTTCGCAGAACATAACCGGCTGGTATCAGGCCCAGGAACAGCTCCTCGAGTTCGACTTCGACTTCCTCGTCGCCGGTCACCACATGAAGTACGGCACGCCTGAGACGGTCAAGGCGTCGATTGAGTATTTCGCCGACGTCCTTGATGGCGCGCAAGCCGCCGTCGATCGATTCTCGAGGTCGGATGCCCTGATTAGCATCTTGGACGGCGCCGGCTGGGACAAAGTGTTCGTCGGCACCGAGAACTGGATCAACTCCATGGCGAACTACGCCACCAAGTATGTACTCGAGAAGCGCAGCAGCAACGGCCAGCTCTGGTCGGAACGGCTCGCCGGTGTGACCACACAGACCAAGTATCACGCCTACACAGTGCTCGAATCGATCCGTCTTGAACGCCCGCGTCCCAACTATCGCCTGCGCGGCGAAAATGCTCCCCCGTTCCTGACCTGATCCCCGATGCGGTCCGTGCCCGCTTAAGCGAGGTCGCAGCGGGCTCAAGCACGAGCAGGAGCTTTCTAGCAACACCAGTCCATTCACGGCGGTGGAGGGACCGTCATGTCATGCAGCTATCTAAGGACTTTCAGATGACGGCTTATTCGGCCAAGAATTGGATCAATGGCTCGTTCGTTTCGTCGGCGAGCCTCCGCATCTCCATCAATCCGGCGACCTACGAACGCATCGGCGATTATCCGGATGATGGCGGCGCGGCTGCATGCCGAACTGCTCGACCAGATGGCTTTGACGATCGAGCGGAACCGCGATCCACGGATAGACATCCTGCCGCTCCACCCCCCGATAGATGTCGCCAAAGCGGCTGCGTCGATTGATCGCCTATCCGGCGGACGTTTCGTGTTCGGCGTAGCTTCGGGCGACCGCCCGGTCGAGTATCCTGCCTATGGCCGCGACGCGAACCTGCGCGCCGAACTCTTCCGCGAAGCGTTCGACTACGTAGAGGCGTTTCTCACGAAGCGTTTTCCGGTCCACGAGTCGGCGTACTACGGGCGGCTCGCGGGCGGAGGCGATCTCGTGCCCAAACCTCTCTCACCGCGGCTGCCCACCCTCGTGACCGGCCAAAGCCAGCAATCGCTGGACTGGATCGCGCAACGTAGCGATGGCTGGCTCACTTACCCACGCAATGTCATTCAGCAGGCGCAGGTCGCCTCGGAATGGCGAGAAGCACTCGACCGCCTGAGCAGGATTCAAGCCACTTGCCCAATCGCTCTACGTCGACCTGGCCGCAGATCCGGATATGCCGCCCGGCCCTATCCATCTCGGATATCGGGTGGGTCGACGACGGCTGGCTGACCTTCTGGACGACCTGCGCTCAAATGGGGTCAACCACGTCGCCTGAACCTCAAGTTTAGCAAGAGACCGGTAGCTGAAGTTTTCGACGAGATCGGAACTGAAGTCCTTCCGCAATTCAGAATCCGTGCGCCGTGAGCCGCGCGGCTATGTCAAACAGACATTTGGTGAGGTCGATGCGCGCGCCTGGCACGTAGCTGGACGGAGCTCCGCGTTGAGCTCCGTCCAGCGCGTCGTTGTTTCCGCAGGACTGGAGCCACTACCGTTCCGTATGTCGTCGCCGTTGCTGAAAGCGCCACAAAGACATTTAGGGCAAGCAACTCTCCAACTGCAGGAAAATGTACTAATGGCAAGTGCGTGTCATCGACCGTTGTTCAAAATCCTCTCAAGGCCTAGGTCCCAGTACGGCTGATTTCCAAACAGACCGACGAGCCAATCGATGAACACCCTCACTTTTGGCGCCAGTTCACGGGAACTTGGATATAACGCCCACAGCGTCTGCGTGGAGATTAGCGGGTAGTCGGGAAGCACTGGCACGAGGGTACCAGAGCGGATTTCGTCCGATGCGCACCACGTGGCCATAAGAGCGATGCCGAGCCCGGCAGAAGCGGCGTCGCGGACGGCTGTCCCGTCATTGATGCGAATGCTAGGGGCGACACGCCGCTCAATCACCTCTGCATCTTTTCCTCGAAACGTCCAAAGATCGAGCGTGCCAACGACGAGGCATGTGTGTTCAACTAAATCGTCAGGTGTCTTTGGCCGACCGCGTTGCTGGATATACTCGGAGGACGCAACCAGCACCCGGTTGTCTGGTGCAAGCCGTCGCGCAATGAAAGACGAATCACTGAGCTCGGTGTAACGAACCGCCACATCAAAGGCACCTTCGACAAGATCAACGATGCTGTCCGAGATCCGGAAATCGAGGGTCAGTTCAGGATACTGCCTACAGAAGTGGGGCAGACCTGGCACAATATGCATCCGCGCGAACGAGGCCGGAGCAGCAACCCGCAATGTGCCGCGAGGCGCGGCTTGCTCTCGCCCAAGAGCCGCTCGAGCGGATTCAGCCGCATTCACAACATTTTCTGCATGCGGCAGAAAGGCGAGGCCGTCCTCGGTCAGGGTCGCTTGCCGTGTCGTGCGATGAAGTAGTCTGGCGCTGAGCTTTCGCTCCAGCGCCGCCAGTCTGGCGCTGGCTCCCGCCGGCGTTAAGCCTACGTCGCGAGCTGCAGCGCTGATGCTACGGAGTTGGGCGATGCGTATGAACAGGTTCAAGTCGTCTACATCCATGAGGTTACTTTCAAAGATTTGTTGAAACTGATCCTAAAGCAGGCCAGCTACCAAAGGCAATCGCAGTAAATCATATATCAAGCATCACGACCGCGCCATGGCTTATGGGGACCGTCAACACTCTGATGAAAGGATATCGTCATGACCAAGACCTTGAAGGCAGCCGTTTCCGCAATCGTACTAGTGGCTAGTTTGGCAGCCCAGACGGCACTTGCCACAAAAGCAAATGCACTTGAACCAATTGAGGGCAGCATCACGTTTCAAGGACAGCCAAGAACAAAACTGCTCAAGTCTTCTATTGGAAGTACTTTCACCCACCGCTTCAAAAACTATGAGGAAACTTACAGGCTTAGGGAAGACCGGTCGCTGGAGATCGTAAGCCGTCGGAAATACCCATGAACAAACGATGAGACCCTTGAGTGTCTATCAAGGCGCACGCTTCGACAGCCATCGGCAAAATCCTGTTTGTTAAAGCGGGGTTGCCGACGGCAATTGCTACCAAAATGTCCTGGAGGCGCCTGAGGCAACCCTGGGCTTTGGGAAGCGCTTCTACGCACTGCAGCAGACGGGCTCCGTATAGCCCGTCTGCCTGATGGTGTGACGAAACCTGCGTTCAGCGCCGCGCTAATCGTAAAAACCGCAGCTGCACACTATTGTCAACAAACGAGGATCTAAAATGAAAGCGATGATACTCAACTCTTTTGGCGGTTCGGATTCGTTCGTGCTTTCTGACGTACCGAAGCCCGTTCCGCAGGCGGGAGAAGTCTTGGTGCGCGTATATGCTACGTCGATCAATCCGTTGGACTACCAGGTTCGGCGCGGTGACTATCACGACTATGTACCATTGCCGGCCATTACTGGTCATGACGTATCCGGCGTGGTCGAAGCGATCGGACCGGGCGTGACGATGTTCTCTCCAGGAGACGAAGTCTGGTACACGCCGCAAATCTTCAACGGCCAAGGAAGCTATGCCGAATACCATGTTGCGAACGAGACCATCATCGGACGGAAGCCGAGAACGCTCAGTCATTTAGAAGCAGCCAGCCTGAGCCTTGTGGGCGGGACGGCGTGGGAGGCCTTGGTGTCGCGTGCCGCTTTGAGAGTGGGAGAAAGCATCCTGATCCATGGTGGCGCGGGAGGGGTCGGTCATGTTGCGATCCAGGTCGCAAAAGCCATCGGCGCGAAGGTCTTCACGACCGTACGCGAAGATAATTTTGAATTCGCACGACGTGTTGGCGCAGATGTCGTCATCGACTACAGGAAAGAAGATTATGTCAACGTTATAATGCGGGAAACAGGTGGCCGGGGCGTCGACGTCGTATTTGATACCCTTGGCGGTGACACGTTGTCCCGTAGCCCACACGTGCTCGCGGATCTTGGACGCGTCGTTTCGATTGTAGACATCGCACAGCCACAAAACCTCATTGAAGCATGGGGCAAGAACGCAAGTTATCACTTCGTGTTCACAAGGCAGAACCAAGGCAAGCTTGATGAACTAAGCACATTGGTGGAGCGTGGTCAGTTGCGGCCGCACGTTGGGGCTGTTTATACGCTTGCTGACATTTCTCTCGCCCATGCGCTGCTCGAGACTCCGAACAACGGTGTTCGGGGCAAGATCGCGATTGCCGTCGACCCGTCGGCCGGCACTGCGCGTAAGAGCTCATAACCGCTTAAATTCACTTCAAAGGTGCAACCATGATTTATGAGATTGCTGTGCTGCCCGTTTACAAGAAGCACATCTAAGCGTTCAGACAAGCATTCGCTGAAGTGCGTCCGTTGCTCAGCCGTGCGCATGGTTACCAAGGCCATGTTCTGGCGCAAGGGATCGAAACGCCCGAAGTCTTCAACCTCATCGTGCGATGGGGCTCGCTCGAGGATCACACTCCAGGTTTTGAATCCAGCGAAGATCACGAGGTGTTCATGAGAGGCATACAAGAATTTTTTTCGGACGAACCGACAGTCTATCATCTCGAAGGTGGCGCTTTTGCCGCCACCGGACAGGATGATGGAGACGCTGCAGCAACATAGGCAACGCCGCTCAAGTGATTTTGGGATAAACTGTCAGGTGGTTGTCGGGTTGTTTTGACGACCACCCAATTGCTGAACGAAGGTCTCGTTGCCAATCAAGTGAAGGAAGGCATTCAGAAGCAGATTGGAGTTCTATGGTGGGACTAGCAGGTATTAGGCGCAAAATCGGGCGGAGATACAGACTGGGCGGCATCGAGAATCCTCTCTTCTGAAAGGGCAACGCACGAAAGTTTTTTTGGAGGCCAAGAAGATCGACCAACTGCTTCCAGTGAATGCCTAAAACTCAACAAGCCATCATATCAAATGACAACTCACCTAGAAGGAGACACGCATGAAGGCCATCGGATACAAAACCCCTTCGCCCATCGCGGCCGCGAATTCGCTCATTGACATCGAACTGCCGACGCCGCGGCCTGAAGGCCGCGACATTCTGGTCGAAGTGAAAGCGATTTCGGTCAACCCGGTCGACTACAAGATCCGTCGTAGCACTGGGCCAGCAGACGGGGCCGAATGGAAAGTGATTGGTTGGGATGCTGTGGGAGTGGTCGCCGCGGTCGGGTCAGATGTCGCCAATTTCAGGCCGGGAGACGAGGTCTGGTATGCAGGCTCCGTTATCCGTCCAGGCGCAAACGCCGAATTTCATCTCGTCGATGAGCGCATTGTCGGCAGGAAGCCTTCAAAGCTCGGCTGGGCCGAAGCGGCGGCACTGCCATTGACCTCGTTGACGGCATGGGAGGCCCTCTTTGATCGCCTGGATGTGAAGAAGCCGGTACCCGGAGCTGCTGCCGCCATCCTGATCATCGGCGGCGCTGGCGGAGTGGGATCGATCGCCATCCAGATCGCGCGCCAATTCACGGACCTGACTGTTATTTCGACGGCCTCGCGTCCGGAAACCAGGGATTTCGTCAAGTCACTGGGTGCGCATTATGTAGTCGATCACTCGAAGCCGCTGGCCGGCCAGATAGCGGCACTGGGCATAGGCGCTCCTGCCTTCGTCTTCTCCACAACACAGACCGCGCAGCATGTTGATGACATCGTCGAGCTAATCGCGCCGCAGGGCCGTTTCTGCCTGATCGATGATCCATCAGGCTTCGACATCATGAAGTTTAAGCGCAAGGCCGTATCTATCCACCATGAACTTATGTTCACTCGCGCCATCTACGGCACGCCTGACATGGACGAGCAGGCAAGGATCCTGAACAAAATATCGAGTGCCGTCGATGATGGAAGGATTCGTACAACTGCCAAGCAGAACCTTGGCGAGATCAATGCAGCAAACCTGAAGAAGGCGCACGAGCAACTCGAGAGCGGTTCGACCATAGGCAAGGTCGTGCTCGAAGGCTTTGCCTGATCGGAAGTCGGGCGGCGCACAGGTCGGGCCGCCTCACTCGCAATCCCCCGACCAACAGCCTGCCGCCCCATGTCGCTGTGGTTCTGGCCTCTCTACCCCTTCGAACGTCGCCGACGCCTTTTTGCAAATGAGATATTGCAGGGAGCTGAACACCTTTCGATTGCGGCCCGCGACCACATGCGAACTGTTACGTCCGAGAAGGCAAGAGTAATCGATGCATGGGCGGCGGCAGGAAAGATCGAGAAAATCGATGCCCGGGCGCGAAACAGTCGTCGTTCGTTTGGCCGCTTTCTTCCTGTTGTTGCCAAATCAAATATCAACAAGGGGGATAACTAGCGGGTCTGCAGTCCACACCCTGTTCGAGATAGACTATTGAAAAGCCGAGACAAAGCAGGCATTTAATAGGTATTGTAGACATCTGCGCCACAATCGAAATCGGTGAAAATTAGCCTATTATCGGCATTTTCAAAGGAAGGGTTGCTGACAGCTTCCCTATTTATACGCAACAGTAATCTGTAGGTCGAGGGTTCGACTCTAATCAAGATCGCGGGTCGGCCGGTGATTTGAACCCTAAACGCTAAAAGCGTAAGCCAAGTCAGTCGCGTTGACCTCGATCTTGACCTCCATTGTCTGAAAGGCGTGCGCTCTGCAGATCGATGATGTAATCCCAAGTCTGACGTCCTTACGAAGGGGCAGGGTGTCCGTTGGGGTGCTGGAGACGAAGTCTTGCGCCCAAGTTTGGAGCTTATTGTCGATATCGCTATATTGCTGCGTGGGCCAGCGCTATGAGATCAGTCCAATCTTGGTCGGATAGAGGAACAGATAGTTGATGGCGATGTCAAACACAGGCCATGCCACCGCTCTCAATTGACTGTCGCCATACTATCGACAACGAGATTGTCGGTAGGGCCTGAAACGTCGCCGAAGCGATTGCTTTGCCAAATACATCGTTCAACCAGCTGAGTTGTGCTTGGAGAGAAGTTGCTATCTCATCGCTCGGTTCGCGCTGACCTACATCAGATCTCGCGCGATACGCTTCTCCTCGAACATCTTCTGGAAGATCTCCGTTTCGCCTTCATAGGCAATGACCGAGGCGCTGATGATCCAATCCTTTTCCGTGCAGGCTATTGATGAGGTTGCGACCGTCCGAACGAACCAACCGGGGCGCTGCATGTCGCAGGTCCAGGTCGAGATGCCGGACATTGACAGCGGGTCATCCGGCGCGATCGACCAAGTTTCCTCACGCAGCTGCCGCGTAGACAGGCCAGTGAGAGGATGCTCGAAAAGGCCGGTATCCTCCTGGATTTCATAGCGGGTAATGCCGGCTGAGAGATCGCGTACCACCAGCCGCTTCGTTAACGACGGCGATTGCTCAATATATTTCGGTAGTGGATCGGGATTGTCAGGCTGTTTCACGTCGATGAGCTCATGCGCCCCAAGCAGGGGCAGGCCAAGACAGATCGAGGTAATGTCGATTGTCAGACCCGGATCTTGGGGAGGTGGCAGAACCATAGGCCAATAGGCAGTCGACAGTGACAGACGAAGGCGGTGCCCCTTGCGGAAACGGTAGCCGCAGGCATCAAGAACCAGGTTCACAGTCGTGCGTTCACCCTTGCTCATAGGTTCGGGCGTGACATTGCCGTTGCGATGGGCGAGGTTGAGCAGGCCGAAAGAGACGCGTGTTGCCGTACCATCCGGATGGATATCGACAAGTCTTGCGCAGAGATTGGTGGTTTCCGCATCGCATCTGAGCGCCAGCGTCACGAGCGGACGGCCGAGATAATCATGATCTTCGGTCAGCGGCGCGGTCTGAAAGGTCAGCGATCCAGCTTCGTCGACACGCTGATCGATCGCCAGTTCTGCATCCGGCTTCAGTGTAAACCACTCGCCCGAGGCGGTGCCCGTGTCGAGCGGCGAGCGCAGATAGACTGGGTGCTCCGGCGCGTGCGGGATCGGTATGCCCTCCGTCAAGGTGCCGAACTGCTCGACATAAAAGCACTGCAGGTCAGGCTGCTGCCATTTTCGTTTTGCGATCCAGAAGCCAGGATCGAAATCGCGGCGTATTGCAGGTTTGATGGCATCGAGAATATAGGCGCGCACCGACGGCAGGTTTTCCGCACCGTTTTCTTCGCCGCGCAGCCAACGGTTCCACCAGGCGATGGCCTCACCATGGAAATCGGCGCGTGGCTTTGGCCAGGCCAAATGCGGATATTTGTGAACCCATGGGCCGATGAGCGCTTTCGCCTTGTCGCCGAGACCTTCGATCGCCTTCAGCGGCGTGTTGCGATAGCCGTCCGCCCAGCCAGCAATGACCATGGCCGGCACGTCGAATTCGGCGAAATTCTCGCAAATCGAACCATGCCGCCAATAATCATCGCGGCGCTGATGCTCCAGCCATTCCTCCATGAAGAAGGGTTCCTGCTTCAGTCGCTGCAGCCACATATCTCGCCAGTCGTCACCGACGATTGCCGGATCTGGTGAACGCGATTGGTAGCCGAGCATGGTTGCCGCCCAGGAAAGCTGGGCGGAGAGGTGGCAGCCGTTCTTGTAGTGGATGTCGTCATTATAGCGGTCGACCGTAGAGGCGATCGATATCACTGCCTTCAGCGCCGGGGGCTTCAGAGCCGCGACCTGCAGGCAGTTGAAGCCGCCCCAGGAAATGCCCATCATGCCAACAGAACCGTTCGACCAAGGCTGTGCGGCGATCCAGCCGATCAGCTCGCGGGCATTGGCGAGCTCGAGCTCGGTATATTCTCCATCGATGACGCCGCTGGATTCGCCGGAGCCTCGTATATCAACGCGAACGCCAGCAATGCCAGCAGCGGCAAAGACCGGATAGGTGGATTCATCACGCGGGCTCGTTCCATCGCGCTTGCGGTAGGGCAGAAACTCGAAAACCGCAGGCACGGGGTCGCTCTCCGCACCGTGCGGCATCCAGATGCGTGCGGCAAGCCGCGTCCCGTCCTTCAGGGTGATCCACTGATTTTCGATGCTGGTGAAACTGCGCTCGGTCATGATCACATATTCCCGAAAAGGTTTAGGTGTTGAACCACACACGGCTGCCGATATAGCCATTGGACATATCATTGCCGATATCATCGACATATCCCTTTAGCGTTTTCGAAGAGGCCATGATGTAGTCGTTAAAAACGGGCAGGATCAGACCGCCATCGTCCCGCACCATCAGAGCCAGCTGTCGATAAAGCACCTTGCGCTTGGCTTCATCGAGCTCAGACCGGGCCTGCAGTACCAATTTGTCGAAGTCAGGGTGCTTGAAACGCGTATCGTTCCAATCCGCGGTCGACAGATAGGAGGTGGAGTAGCGCGAATCCTGGGTCGGACGGCCACCCCAGAAGGATGCGCAGAAAGGCTGCTTGTTCCAGACACTTGACCAATAGCCGTCTTCCGGTTCACGCTTGACGTCGATCGTAATGCCAGCCTTGCGCGCGCTTTGCTGGAAAAGGCTCGCCGCATCCACGGCGCCAGGAAAGGCTGCGTCGGAGGTGAGCAATTGAACCGGACGGTCGAGCCCCGATTTTTTGAAGTGGAAGGCGGCCTTGTCTGGATCATATGGGCGCTGCTCGATATCGTTTGGCGCGAGGACATAGTTGGAATTGACCGGATAGTCGTTACCGATTGATCCATAGCCGCCTAGAATTTTATCCAGGATCGACTGGCGATCGATGGCATATTTCAACGCAAGCCGCAGATCATTGTTGTCGAAAGGCGCCGTATCGCAATGCATCAAAAAGCAATAGAAGCCCTTGCCGGCATTTCGGACAATTTCTACATTGGGTGCGCGCTGCAGCATCGGGACCGTTTTCGGGTCAATAGTGTTGACGAAATGGACCTGGCCGGAGGCAAGCGCTGTAATACGGGCGGTGTTGTCGTTGATGACGAGTATTTCGACGCTGTCCACAAAGCCGCGCTCCGCGCGCCAATCCTTGGAGTTCTTCTCGAAGGTTGCGCGAACACCGGGTTGGAAAGTTTTCAGAATATAAGGGCCGGTGCCGATGGCGGCCGCAGGCTTGTCGATCCCGCCATTCGGCTGGATGATAAGGTGGTAATCGGTGAGAAGGAGCGGGAGATCTGCATTGCCTTCTGAAAGCGTCAGCACAAGATCGCCCGCTTTTTCTTCAATAGTGGCGATCGAAGTGAGCAGACCGAGGGCCCCCGACTGCGAATTTTTGTCCGCATGCCGTTTCAGTGTCGCGACGATATCGGCGACGGTCATCTTGCTGCCGTCGTGAAACTGCACATCGTTCCTGATCTTGAAGGTCCAGACAGATGCATCCGCTGACGGCGTCCAGGAAGAGGCCAGCGACGGTACAGCGGCGCCTGTCTTTGGATCGGATTCGACGAGCGTATCGCCCCACAGGCGGCCGATGACGAACAATACGGAGGCGCTGTATGTTGCCGGGTCGAGCGCATCGCTGCTAGCGCCACCCTTGAGACCGAGCTTCAGATGGCCGCCGCGTTTCATTTCCTGGGCGCGGGCATCACGCGGCAGCAGCAGCCCCGAGGCAAGGCTCGGTAAAGCGCCGAGCGCGACGGCACCGCCGAGGAAGTGGCGGCGGCCGATTTTCAGCTGTGAAGATTGATCCTTTGAATGCGTCATCGCAGTTCCCTCGTTTTCTATTTTGTAGCGGGGAATGTAGAGGTCGGGGCGGCTCACGCAATTTCGCGACTTGACGCTTCTTTAAGCAAGTTTACGCTGGGCTTTCTGAAATGGAGTGGCTGATGCCTTATCTGGTCGAGAACCTCAAAATTGCCTGTGCAACACAGCGTTCCATTTCGCAACTGTGCCGTGCGATAAATATCAACCGGCAACAATTCAATCGATACATTAACGGCCAGACGAGACCGTCTGCCCATAATCTCGCGCGTATCGCCAACTATTTCGATCTCGACACAGCCGACTTTGGTCTCGCTCCCAAGCATTTTCGCGAGCGCCTTCGGAAACCGACCCTCGGCCTCGATGAAAATTCAGAGCTATTAAAGGGGTTCCCCGGAAATCTGACGGCGCTGCGGCGCCATATCGGCTATTTTCAGACCTATCATCGCTCGCCATCCTGGCCTGGAATGGTCGTCTGCTCGTGCAGCCGCCTTATCGAGCGGAGGGGTCTGGTACATGTCAAGTCAATGGAACGTCTGCGGGACCCTGGAAACGGCATCCAGCAGTTTTCGAAATATGTGGGCTTGGCGGCCTTCTATCGGAACCGGATCTTCATTACGGAGCGTGTCGTCGGCCCGAACTCCATGTTGTCCCAGACGATCCTCCTGCCTTTCGATCAGTACCAGCGCGTCTATTTGCGCGGAACAACAATGGGAATTTCCTGGCGAAGGGAAAACCTCCCTTATGCCTCACGGATGATCTGGCGCTATGTGGGCGTCAAGCCAGACTTACGCGAACTTCTTGCGCGCTGTGGCCCTTTGCCATTAACGTCGCGCCACCTACCACCGACGGTGCGCTCATTCCTCGCGGATCCGGCTGCAGAAGTATATGCTATGCCAGCAGAGTATTAAGCATCTGATTGTCCGGTTCAGCTGGTCGGCGTAACCGTTAGGTCGGAGAATGATACGGTGGCCGGTCGATTCTCGAACCTCCAACCAACATTGGTTGGTCCTCAGCTACGTAGAAAAAACGCTCGAATACGCTGAAAAGCTGCGCTTTGCGGGAAAGTAGCGGAAGAAATGACCTTATGTGAAATGCAAATATAGACCGATTATTGCGATCGGCGCATGAGTCTTTTGCCGTCTTGGTAAGCGCCCACTAGGGGCTGAACATCGTTTTCGATTTGGGGCAAGCACGCGACAATCGAAAGGGGCGATCAATCGACCGGACTGTGTCTGTTTCGAGAATTTCGGGCATTGGGTCATCGTTGATTGTCATTCTCATTCCAAAGCAACGGTCATGAGGAGCGGCATCATGGCACCGAGAATACCAATATTGCCAAGCCCGCCAAGTGAAACCACGAATCCAGCGAAAAGGGTGATATTGGCATTTCTGAGTATCGATGATTATGAATGGCTTAGGAGACAAGCTTCGAAGGCCGATGGTTCGATTCGGTTCAAGGCGTGGCATTTGCAACTCGCCTCAGCGCTCGTTTCGGAGCAAGAGCCTTCCTGACAGGTAGCGATGCGCTCGGCCGACAGCAGGTTTGGACGGAGCAATACTCGCGTCCTGTTCGGCTTCGACAACAATCCAACCCTTGTAACCGCCTTTGCGGACCAACTGGAACCCAGGATCGAAATCCACGTCACCGTAACCCGGGACGGTAAACATGCCGGCCCGGACGCCGTCATTAAAGCTCATGTTGCCATCCCGTACCCTCGCTAGGACTTGAACTCTCACGTCCTATCGATGAATGTGAGCAATTCGATCGACGAAACGCTCGATGAGGCGGGTGAAATCGAACCCCGCGGCGCGAGCGTGGCCCGTGTCCAATAGCAGTCGCACCTCCGGGCCGGCGGCGTCGAAGATGGCGCTGATTTCCTCGAAGGTTTCCGCTACCATCATCAGGTGATGATGGTAGGCGAGCCTCAGCCCACAGGCGTCTTTGAGCCTTCTGGAAAAGGCGGTAAGTTTGGCGGCGTAGGGAACGATGCCCGTCAGTGCCAAGGTCAAGTGTTTCGACATCGGCGCGTCGAGTGGCTTTTCGGGATACCCGCGACATTATGGAACGCTTCCACAACGCATTTGAGAAGCATCGCCCCGAAGACCTCGACGATCTCATCGGCGAGGGCTGTATCCTCGAAAATACGGCGCCGACGTGGATGGAGCACGCTACGAGGGGCGTGAGGCTTGCCTCACTTCTGGAAGGGAGTGGCGTCGTCCGCCAACCTTGTCTTCAAAGCGGAGGAAATCTCCGCGATTGGCGACCGCGGGATCATCCGCTGGCAGCTTCGCTGGAGCGAGCGCGAAGCGGACCGGATTCGAGGCGTCAACATCATGTGCGTCCGGGACGGAAAGATCGTCGAGGATTTGGGGTACGTGAAGGGGGGCCGACGTGTGCGATCTTAAACCATGCGAGGTGACTCTCCCGAGAGACGTATAATGTGGGCTGGCCAGTATATGCACGGGCTCCCTGCGCGGAAAATTGGCGATTTGCGCGTGTTAACGCGCAGAGAACTGCGGTTTCATTGGCTTCCGAGCCGCCGACGGTAAAATGCCCTCCCGCACCCTCTGGAAATCCCAGGCGGGTACTAATAGCAGTCACAGTGTGGCGTTCGATATCCACGGCTGCTGGAGCGTGTGTCCAAACGGCGAGTTGGGGATTGAAAGCTGCAACGATACGATCGGCGCACTCAGCGGCATATGTTGGCGCTGGATTGAAGAGCCCGAAATATCGTGGATTAGTCATTGGAACGGTGCCAAAAGCCGTGGCGTCCGCGACAAACTCGCTGACTGATATGAGATCACGCGGTGTCAGAAAATCGTAGGATGCCAAATTCTGATTGAATGGATCTTGTTCGATCGTTACTGACGCTTTGCCATCATGTATACGCTGCAAGCGATCAGTGATCAGCTTGGTAATCTCCATATCGTTCTCGATACGGGCAGTGCTATCAACAAACATAGCGTTCATGGTTGTTCCTTAGCTGGAATTGTGCGGCAAGCGCGGCTTGATTGTAAACCCGCCTCCATGATGTGAGTTTTAGAAAGCAAAGCGCTCGGCAAGTGCGTTGGAAGGCTTTCGATTCGGCTTTTTGCGAAGGATCGCTTGCCTGCAGATTGGAATAAGGTTCGGTCAATTGGTCCTGGCGTCCGCTTCATCAAAAGAGACCATGACGCGACCCTATCAGATGCCATTGAATGCTGAATCGATCTATTCTAATGCCAAGTATTAGGAACCCTAAACTCTCACGGCCGCCAGCCAGTTTGTTGCCGTCCGAGCGGGAGATGGCCGATCACAAGTGTAAGTATCTCATTGCCGCCAATGCGGCATCGAGGTCTGACGGAGGGCGGCCTGGCCAGGCCTCAAACTACAGGATGAACTTTTTTCAGCGCCTGCGTGACAATGCCCTGTTCATGGCGAGGACGACGCCGCCCAATGCGATGACCAGAATGCCGAGGACGACCCATGGAAAAGCGGCTGTGCTAGAGCGGTCGAACAGAAGGCCGCCAACCACACCGCCAGCCGCGACCGCTGTGCGGGCGGGTCACCATCATCGCACCGTACGCGGCATTGCGTCCAAAAAATGTGCTGAGCGACTTGAAGGCTTCGCGTTCGTGTGTCGTGAGGTCAGACGGAGTGGGGTCGCCGCTGTTGATCGCTCTGGTCAGTTCACCTGGAACCGTCGCGGGCATATTGAGATGTATCGCACGCAAACCCTTTGGTGCTTGGCGAGCCAGCGCATCGGACACTACCGAGCCGTGATCCCCACCCTGGGAAACGTAGTGCTCATATCCGAGCCTTTTCATGAGGGTGTCCCAAGCTCGTGCAGTGCGATCAGGACCCCAGCCCAAATCCGTCGGCTTCCCGGAAAAGCCGTAGCCGGGGATGGAAGGGATGACAACATCAAACGCATCCTCGGGGCGGCCGCCGTAAGCTGTGGGGTCGGTAAGAGGGCCGGTGGACTTATGGAACTCGAATGTTGAACCCGGCCAACCGTGAGTGAGAACCACGGGGAGGGCGTTGGGATGACGGGAGCGGACATGGATGAACTGAATCTCAACCCATCGATCGTGGTGATGAATTCCGGCAATGAATTGAGCTGCGTCTCGGCTTTACGCCAGTTGTAATCATTGCCCCAATAGCGAACCAGTTCCTGAACTTGCGCCAGTTAAATACCGAGGTATCATCGACGGTTTCCTTGTCGGGCCAGCGTGTCTCGGAAATGCGCTTGCGTAATTCGTCGAGTTGGGATTGTGGGACGTTGGTGTGGAACGGACGGATACTCTCGTCCGAACTGGTGCTTTTCGCCGACGTGGCCGAAATGGTATCGGCGGCCATGGCCGGCAGGATGTATCCCGCGGGAACGAGCATGAGGGAGCCAACCGCAACTGCGATCAGGCGGCCAGCAAAATGCACCCGAATAGTGGCGGCGTTTCAGTTCTAGGCAGGTACTCTCCGTTGTTTGCCTGTTGGTGACGCAGGGCAGGCTAGAAGGGGGCATTATCCAGCATGTTTTGAAAATTGCCGGAGGTGTATCCGAGCGTAGCATCGCGATTCTGAGCCCGCTCCCCGCATCAGTCGCAAAAGCCTTTTCGATGAGGTCTGCGGCACAGTGAACACTGCGGCTCTCTCGGGGATCCGGATCATGCGACTGTAGGGTCAGGGGTCGACTTGTTGCTTGATCGAATGTGCTTGCGACGCGCCTTAAGCGCGATACGGCCTCGCTAAGGCAAATCTCGTCTTATCGATCCAGAGGAAATTTTTGGCGAAAGTGTTCTGGCGATGCCAAGTGGCGATTGCTGTCGTATCCTGGACGGTGCCAACAGGCGCAGGCAGCGCCACCGCTCCCTGCGCCTGTTGCCTGCCGATTTGTTATTTTGAGGGTACGACCAGGGCCTGGCCTTTCCGGACGATATAGGTGGCAAGCTCCGAGGCTTTGCCGGGGCCTACATTTTCCGCCGAGTGAACAACACCTGTGGGAATGAAGAGTGATTGACCGGCGGAAAGCGTGACCGGCTCGTGTCCGTCCAATTTATACTCGAGCGTTCCTTCGATCACATAGGCGATCTCTTCACCAGGGTGGGAATGCCTGGCGGCCAGAACACCCGGGAGAAAATCGACACGGACCTGGATGACTTCGTGGCCGGCCACGTTGAGATCGCTCCTGATGAGATCCGTCCGTCGCAGTGGTTCATCGGCGAACGCCTGCAACGACGTTATCGCGCTCATGAGAAACAGGAGGGCTGCGGCAAATGCGTTGATCGGTTTCATGACTGTGTCCTTTCGGGATGGTTGAAGAAGGAATAAAGAATGGGAGGAAATCGTGAACGCGGCAGAGGCGCTTACTTGCTCTGTGTGCCAACGTGCCGCGCCGCTGTCTCGATGACGTCGGCAACTTTCTCAGCTTGCGACGCGAAGACGGCGTGGCTTGCCTTGATCTCGGTCACAACGCTGCCGGCGCGCTTGGCCATCTCACGTTCCAGTTCGGGATTGATCGAGCGGTCTTCGGTTGCAACAATTGACCAGCTCTGCTTCGTCTTCCAGGCGGGATCGCCGATCTTTTCGGTGAAAGCGTCCTTCGAGGCGAAGACCTGCGACCTTGCCAGAAACGCCGCGTCGTCTTTCGGCAGGTCCGCGGCGAAGTCGTTCGCGAAGGCGGCGGGGTCGAGATAGAGATATTTCCCGTCCTTCGTTTCGCGGATATTCATGCCACCAGCCCGCTTTGAGCTTGCGAGGCTGAGCAGGCTTTCCCCCTTGTCCGGCTGGAAAGCTGCCACGTAGACGAGGCCCGCGACAACAGGGCTGTGGCCCGCTTCGGTGATCACCATGCCGCCATAGCTGTGACCGACGAGAAGCGTCGGGCCGTCCTGTAGGTCGAGCACGCGATTGGTGGCTGCGATATCGTCGGCAAGCGACGTGATCGGCTCTTGTACGATCGTGACGTTGAAGCCGCGTTGAACGAGGATATCCGATGCCTTGCGCCAGCCCGAACCATCGGCAAGTGCGCCATGGACGATGACGATATTTTTGACTTCGGCGGCCTGTGCGGCGAAGGCAATCACGCTCGTGGCGAAGGCGAGAGCGAGGGTCGAGATGTAGTGACGGTTCATGGGTATGACTCCTGTCGTTTGTGGGTGGTTGGGTAAGGGAGATGAGGTTTCAGCCGAAGGTGAAGGCGTAGGCTTCGACGTCGGGATCGAGGAAACGGATTTCGAACGTTCGTTCCTCTACGTCGCCGGACTGGCGGACGAGCTGGTAGAGTTTTGTTGAGGTCACCGTGCCGTAGCCGTCAGCATCGGTATCGGCGCCATGGCTGGTTCCGGGAGGCTTGCCGTCGATCGTCACCTGGAAGCGGATAGGTTTGCCGGCGGCCCTGGGTCCAAGGACCAGATGCAGGTCGCGAGCACTGAAACGGTAGACAATGCTGCCATCCGCCTGGTCCAGCACGGCCTGTTCAGCGCCGACTGTCCATGTTCCGGAGAGGCCCCATTCATTCAGGCCCGGTTCGTCGATGGAATACGCATTAGCGGCATCAGCATGCAGGCCTTCCGGAGAGACGAAGCTGGCGGCGCGTTTGTAGCCCAGATAGGTTTCGCCGGAACGGACGTTCTTGAGGTCGGGGCTTGTCTCGGCACCTTTGGCGTCTGGCGTCACTGGTGCAGTTGCGCCCATCTTGCTGCCGGCTTCGCGTAAAAGGTCCTGGATGGCCTGCTCGGTCTGGCGATAGTTGCCTTCACCGAAATGATGGTAGCGGATCTGACCCTTGGCATCGATCAGGTAGTGTGCCGGCCAGTAGCTGTTTTCGAAGGCGCGCCAGATCTTGTAGTCGTTGTCGATCGCAACCGGATAGCCGATCTCGAAGTCATCGACCGCCTTTTTGACATTGTCGATCTTCTTTTCGAAGGCGAATTCCGGGGCATGCACGCCGATGACAACCAGGCCCTGGTCTTTGTACTTTTCGGCCCAGGCGCGGACATAGGGAACGGTTCGAATGCAGTTGATGCAGGAATAGGTCCAGAAATCGATGAGAACGACCTTGCCGCGAAGCTCTTCTATCGTCAGCGGCGGCGAGTTCAGCCATTCGACGGCGCCATTCAACGATGGTGCTGCGCCTTCGATAGGCAAATTGCTGCGGAACGGCTGTGTTGTATCGACGACAGCAGACACTGTGCTGTTGCTGGCAACCTCGGATGAAGTTTGGATTTCAGGCTTGTCGTGTAGTTGGTCAAGCACAGTCTGTTCGAAGGCGCCCGTGCCCGCATAGGAAAGCCGTGCCAAGAGGCCAGTGTCCAGGCCAAGGGCAATGACGGCAACTCCGGCCAGTACCGCAGCACCCAGCACCTGGCGAATACGCTCGCTGACGCCGAGCGACCGCTTCATGCCGGCAAAAATCTTACCCCCGACAAGAAGGGCAATGGCAAGCGATGTCGCGGCACCTGCGGCATAAGCGACTAGCAGAAAAGTCGTCTGGAGATTGGCGCCTTGCAATGCCGCACCCGTCAGCACGAGACCGAGGATCGGCCCGGCGCAGGGTGCCCACAGCAACCCGGTCGCAACGCCGAGGATGAAGGAATTTGCGGCAGTCGATTCGGAGCCGGGTTTGCCCGACGCGTTCAGCAGTCTATTGCCGAAGTCAACGACCGGCTGGGTGATGACGCTTGCAACGCGTGGCGACAAAAGGCTGACCCCGAAGAGTGCGAGCAGCAAGAGGGCGGCGAGGCGACCATATTCATTGGCATGGACCGCCCAACTGCCACCGACCGCTGCAAGCGTAGCGACCAGTGCGAAAGTGACACTCATGCCGATCAGCATGGGCAGCGTGCTGCGGATGAAAGGCTGCCCCGCACGGGCAAAAACGAAGGGGAGAATGGGAAGGATGCATGGGCTGAGGATTGTCAGCGCTCCCCCGAAATAGGCAATGATGAGAAGAGTCATCGTCGTTTCCTTGAAACCGGTTGATCGGGTTCTGGACGGCGATGGGCACGACCAGCAACGGAGCCAATCTGGTCGGTACGACGTATCCCGGATGTGTCCGGCTTCAATGAGAAGTGTACCGCTGTGTAGCAAACTGCCGGGTTCACGACAGAGAGACACAAATCATCGGCGGCCGCTTGGATGAGGCGGGGCGAATTGTATCAGAACGTATCGAGGACGCCCGATGCTACATCCGTATTCAATTCCGGGCGTGACGGGACACATGGGGGATACATCCGACCGGCTTTCTTCCAATCACGATCATTCGAGATGGAGAGAACGATGTCCCCTGAATTCAACCACCAGCGCCGCCGCTTCTTCGGTATCGCCGCAATGACTGTGGCTGCCGCCGAATTGGGCATTGCCGCGATAGCCAATGCCCAGTCGTCCGGCGCACCGTCAGGTTCTGCCAACGCGGTAGCGCGCACCTCCTTCGCAGCGCTGAAGCAGATCAAGGCAGGCGTGCTGGATATCGGATACGCAGAAGCCGGCCCAGCGGATGGTCCCGTCGTCCTGCTCATTCACGGCTGGCCATACGACATTTACAGCTATGTTGACGTCGCACCGATCCTGGCCGATGCAGGCTACCGCGTCATCATTCCCTACCTGCGCGGCTATGGTACGACCCGCTTCCTTTCGAACGAGACGCCGCGTAACGGCCAGCAGGCAGCGTTGGCTGCAGACATGATCGCCTTTATGGATGCACTGGGTGTGGAAAAGGCAATCCTGGGCGGATATGATTGGGGCGCTCGCACCGTCAACATCATGGCGGTTCTCTGGCCTGAACGCTGCAAGGCGATGGTTTCGGTCAGTGGCTACCTCATCGGCAGTCAGGAGATCAACAAGAAGCCTTTGCCGCCCAAGGCAGAACTCTCCTGGTGGTACCAGTTCTACTTCGCAACCGAACGCGGCCGGCTCGGTTATGCCGCCAACTCGCGCGAATTTGCAAAACTGATCTGGCAGACGGCTTCGCCAACTTGGAAGTTCGACGATGCGACCTTCGATCGCTCGGCTGCCGCATTCGATAATCCGGACCATGTGGACATCACCATCCATAATTATCGCTGGCGGCTCGGCCTTGCCGAAGGAGAAGCGAAATATGACGCTTACGAGAAGGAGCTGGCGATGGGGCCGATTATCACCATTCCTGCGATCACCATGGAAGGCGATGAGAACTGTGCGCCGCATCCCCACCCATCCTTCTACGCCAAGAAGTTTTCCGGACAATACGAGCACCGAAATGTGACAGGCGGTGTCGGGCATAATTTGCCCCAGGAAGCGCCTTCGGCGTTCGCCCAGGCCATACTTGATGTCGCGAAATTCTGAACGGCGGCGTTGTCGCGAGAAAACCCCTTTACTCGCGCCGGCCGACAAGCGCAAATAACGGCTGCAACGCGTCCAACAGGTACTGTTTGAAAGACCACAGATGGAACATGTCGACCACATTCTGATTGTCGATGATGATCGTGAAATTCGCGAACTGGTATCGAGCTACCTGAAAAAGAACGGTCTTCGGACCACGGTTGCCGCCGATGGCCGGCAGATGCGCAATTTTCTTGCCGCGGGCACGGTTGATCTGATCGTGCTCGATGTGATGATGCCGGGTGACGATGGGCTCGTTCTTTGCCGGGAACTTCGCGCCGGCAAGCACAAGGCAACGCCGGTCGTCATGTTGACAGCGCGCGACGATGAGATGGACCGGATCATCGGGCTTGAAATGGGCGCTGACGACTATCTGCCGAAGCCCTTCGCGGCGCGTGAGCTACTGGCCCGCATCAAGGCGGTATTGCGGCGCACGCGAATGTTACCGCCCAACCTGCAGATCAGCGAGGCTGGCCAGATCCTGACGTTTGGCAACTGGCGGCTCAACACTGTTGGCCGGCATCTTCTCGACGGGGAGGGAACAGAGATCGCACTTAGTGGTGCCGAATACCGGCTGCTGCGGGTGTTCATTGATCACCCGCAGCGCGTACTGAACCGCGATCAGATCCTGAACCTCACGCAGGGCCGCGATGCCGAACTTTTCGATCGCTCAATCGACCTTCTGGTGAGCCGTCTACGCCAGCGGCTAGGCGACGATGCACGCGAGCCGACCTACATCAAGACTGTGCGGGCCGAAGGCTATGTGTTCTCCGTACCAGTCGAGATTTCGGTGCCCAGGGCATGAGAGAGGCTGGCAAATCACGTTTCAGCTGGTGGCCAGGCACGCTACGCTCCCGTCTCTTCCTGATCCTGTTTGCCGGACTGACGATCGCCTATAGCCTTTCGTTCAGCATTCTTTTTGCCGAACGCTACATGTCGGCCAAGGCCGTCATGCTTGGTACGCTGGAAAGTGACCTGGCAACGTCGATCGCGGTGATCGACCGGCTACCCCCAAGCGAGCGGGCAGAATGGCTGGACCGCCTGAGCCGGGGCAACTACCGCCTTGTTCTTGGGCCGGGTCTTCCCGGTGTGCCTGACATGTCGGGCCGCGGAGCGGAGATTGCAGAACGGATAGAGGAAGCGGCAGGCAACAAGTTTCCAATTCGCGTTGAAGCCATTCCAGGTGACGGCAAGCGACTTCAGGGCCATCTGACGCTTTCAGACGGTGCACCGCTAACCATTGACGTGACGCCGCGCGGCGTCATGCCGTTGGCAGACTGGCTGCCATATGTGTTTGCCGCACAGATGGCGCTGCTGATCCTATGTACCTGGTTTGCGGTGCGCCAGGCAGTTCGCCCGCTTGGCGATCTCGCGGCCGCCGCCGATGCACTTAATCCCAACAGGAAGGGGTTCCCATTAAGCGAGAGCGGGCCGAGCGAAGTCGCCAATGCGGCGCGCGCCTTCAACACCATGCGCGATCGTATCGCCCATTACCTGGAAGAACGCGTGCAGATTCTCGCGGCGATCTCGCATGATCTGCAGACGCCGATCACGCGCATGCGCCTGCGCGCCGACATGGCCGACGATACTCCGGAAAAGGACAAGCTGGTTAGTGACCTGCAGGAGATCGAACGGTTGGTCCAGGACGGAATCGCCTATGCGCGTAGTTCTCACGGTAATGGGGAGAAAACATCTCGCATTGATCTGTCGTCCTTTATCGACAGCATTGCCTACGACTATCAGGATATTGGAAAGGCGGTCACCGTTGCAGGCATCGTTCAGGGAACGGCTGTGACCAAACCGCACGCGTTGCGGCGTATCCTGACCAACCTCATCGACAACGCCCTCAAATTTGCGGGAGCTGTTGAGATCAGCGTTAAACGGACTGGCGAGGGAAATACCCGCATTATGGTCAGCGACCGTGGGCCAGGTATTCCAGACGACAAGCTGGAGGCCGCCATGCAACCGTTCTACCGGCTTGAGTCTTCGCGCAATCGCGACACCGGAGGTACGGGGCTTGGACTGGCCATCGCTCAGCAGCTTGCCGTCTCGCTTGGCGGCGCAGTAAGGATCTACAACCGCCCCGGCGGAGGCCTCGCCGCAGAGATATCGCTGCCCTGAAGAATGCCCGTTTGGTGCACTGTGTGTGAAAGGGTAACCCGGCAGGCCGCTGCTATGCTTTGATACATTTCCACCTTTTCCGGAAATATGCCGGATACGTCGAGGCATCAAAACGCTCCTGTCAACAACGTCGCCCCGTGCGACAGAAGGAAGGAATGTCCGATGACCACCATCGAAAAGATAATCTATAGCGGCAAGACCCACACCACTGGCGGGCGCGACGGCGCGGCGCGCAGCGACGATGGGCAGCTTGACGTAAAGCTTTCACCTCCGGGCAGTGATAAGCCCGGCACCAATCCCGAGCAGCTCTTCGCGGCCGGTTGGTCCGCCTGCTTCATCGGGGCCTTGGGCCTTGCGGCCACCAAGCGCAAGGTCCGGTTGCCAGCCGAGACCGCCATCGATGCGGAAGTCGATCTGGGCATGACCGGAGACGCCTATGGCCTGCAAGCGCGATTGAACATCAGCCTGCCGGGCCTTGAAGCCGATGTTGCGCGCGCGCTGATCGACGAAGCGCACCAGACCTGCCCCTATTCGAAGGCCACGCGTGGCAATATCGCGGTCGAGTTGAAGCTTGTTTGAGAGTCTTTCAATCAACGGAGTATTTGATGAAATGCCTGATTGTTGGCATGCTGGCACTGGCTGTTTTTGCAGCGTCCTGCGTCTATGACGTGTTCTCGCAGGAACCATCTCCTCTGACCGCGCTTGCCGCAGCTATTGGTCTTTGACGTAGAAAAACCGGCAGTGCTGAGGAGACAGCGCCTTCAGAACGGTCCCTTGCACTGCCGGGGTTTGTCGGCTTCATTATTACACGGGTCGACTGGTGATTGTAGAATTCAGGAAACAATTAGATTTGTCTAGAATCCACTATGATGGGCATTTTCAAAGGAAGGTTTCCTGACAGGTTTTGTAATTGAACAAATGCGGAATCCTGGACAAGGATGGTCAAGATTTACCTGTTGGGAGGTGGGTTCTATTCCCTTCCAGGCGGTAGAGATGGGGATCCAACCAGATTATCTGGTTCGGCGCAGGAGCGTCCCTGCATCCCCCGAGAAGACTCACAATGAGGTGCAAACGTCAGCCCGATATCGGCCTGCTCGACTCGGCCCTGACGCAAATTGGATTGGGGAGCTGGTCGCGCGCCTGGATGGGCCAAGAGCAAACGGCAATCTTTGCCATCATTGCCATGAGCCAATGGCAGGGTTTTGGATACTCGACGCTGCTGTTCGGAATAGCGATCCAGAAGATACCACGCGAACTCTATGATGCAGCGACCATGGACGGGGCGGGCAGTTGGCGTCGTCTATGGAACATCACTATGCCCCTCACACGCGAAATGACGGGATTTATGGTGATCGTGACGATTACCGGGGCATTTCAGGTATTCAACGAAGTGATGGTCATGACGGCTGGTGGGCTCAACAACAGCAGCCAGGTGCTAGGCACATGGCTGTACCAGCAAGGCTTCATCGAGAATGACTTTGGCTATGGCGCGGCAGTCGCCTCCGTCATCTTTCTTATCACCTTGCTGACGGGCTTCGGACAGCTTTGGTACACGAAGAAGCGGAGGGTGCAACTATGAACGCCACTCATCAACCCCGCGAAACTGAACACGTTGATTTCGTTCGGGTGCTGGCAAAAGCTTGCCTTGTCACGCTTTTCGTCAGCCATCAACCGGATAGTGCCGATCATCACGGACAACTCTTATGAAATCAAGTTCGGCAATGGCTCCAACGTAGAGGTTGGTGTCTCGCTCCGGTTCGCTAAATCTGCTCGTCTTCATCAAAATCTCCTCGATCATATTGCTGAGAAAATTCTACTTTTGAAGCCCATTAATTTGCGGGGGGATTACCGGTGCGCAGCTTGTGCCAGGAAGTCGCAAGCGAGAGATAGCCTCGTCCAACGGTCTTGAAGCTCAGATCGCTGCAATGACTTTGGCTTCGCTAGCTATGAAGTCGCAGAACAGCTTTACCCGCAAGGGCACGGTGCGCCCGAAGGCATGCAGAGCATTGAACGATAGCTTGGGCAGGGCGATTTCTGGTGCGAGATCGAGCAAGATGCCGTCATTCAGCTCTCGGGCGACCAAACATCTCAGAAGATAAGCCGCACCAAGCCCGCTCCGCGCGGCGTAGATCAATGCCGTTCCGGAATCGCAGTCAACGCGCCCCGAGGGAATGAATGTTCTTCCATCGGCCAAACGCAAGGGCGTTATCATGCCACCGGACATAAATCGAGCGAACGGAACGCCTGCCAGCGCCTCGGCGGATCCCGGCCTCCCCCAACTCTTCAGGAAAGACGAGGATGCGACCACTATCATCGGCAGATCTGCCAAGTGACGGACAATGAGATCTCCCTGTGTGGGATCTCCGACACGCAAAACCACGTCATAGTCCTCCCTGATCAGATCGACGAAACGGTCCGTTAATCCGATATCGAGATACAGGTCCGGATAGGTGGCTGCAAAGCGATCAAACAGGCCAGGCAGCAGCAAGGGTGCCAGTTCTCCGGGCATGCTGATGCGCAACCGTCCAGACGGCGCAGCCTGGGACCGGATCGCATCGTCGCTGGAATCGAGTTCCCGCAGGAGCGGCGCCACACGTTCGAAAAAAATCTGACCGTCCTGCGTGAGGGTGAGCGCACGGGTAGAGCGGAGAAAGAGCCGTGTTCCGACTTTCTTTTCCAACCGAGCAACGCTCTTCGAGACTGCCGATGGAGTCGTGTTCAGATCGCGTGCTGCGGCGCTGAACGATCCGGCCTCAACGGTCCGCACAAACGCCATCAATCCCGACGTCTCACCCAATAGATTTGGCATTTGCATCTCCCCGGCACAGCTCATGTGCCTGACTGTGATCTAATGGCGCAAGGCTCTCATGTTTATCTCAGTTTCACCAGAAAACGGAGATAAACAATGCAACATCTGAAAGACAAGGTTGCCGTGATTACCGGCGGCAACAGCGGCATAGGCAAGGCGACTGCGCGCCTGTTTGCCAAGGAAGGCGCGCAGGTCGTCATCACAGGTCGGCGACAGGACGTCGTCGATCAGGTGGTGGACGAAATCGGAAACGGCGTCGTTGGCGTCGTTGGTGACGTTGCCGACCTTGAACACCATCAAAGGCTTGCAGAGATAGTGACGAGGCGGTTTGGCAGCCTGGACATCTACATGGCCAATGCCGGGATCATCAACCTTACCGCTTCCGGCAACGTCACACCGGAAGACTATGACAGGCACTTCGCCACCAATACGCGCGGTGTGTTTTTTGGCGTGCAAGCGATGGAGCCGCTGATCCGCGATGGTGGCAATATCATTGTCACGAGCTCGCTGGCCGCGACGAAAGTTCTGCCGGATCATACCGTCTATGCAGGCTCCAAGGCCGCCATCGCCGCATTTGCAAAAAACTGGGCGATCGAGTTCAAGCCACGAAAGATCCGCGTCAATATCTTGAGCCCGGGACCGGTGGATACCGCAATCCTCGGCAAGCTTGGGGTTTCGGATGCCGATCGCCCGGCCCTCGAACGCCATTTGGCTACCATCATCCCGGCGGGCCGTCTCGGACAGCCCGAGGAACTGGCTCGCGCCGCTCTCTTTCTCGCCTCCGAGGCGGGTAGCTTCGTCAATGGCGTAGAGCTGCATGTCGATGGCGGTATGACCTTAGCTTGAAAGGAGTGAAAAGATGCATCTGCAACATAATCCCGAAATCGTTGCCTTCATCGACCGCCTGGCAGAGACCGGCAGCAACTATCGGATGGAGGAGATGGAGAGCCTTTATACGGAGGATCTTGGATTCCTTGTCCTGACACCCGAAGGCGCGATTGCACGGTTCTCCAAGGACGAGATGTTCGCGGAGTTCCGGAGCCGCCGCGACGCCGGTGAAAAGCCGCTGTCGACAGCGAAGAAGGTGCTGCATATCGAGGAACACGGCGATGAGGCGACAGCCGTCCTCTATCGTCAAATGGGTGATCGTGCTTCTCCGGCATTTTATGAGTTGCGATTGCGTCGGGTGGGTGGTGAATGGCGCGTTGCCGGCGAGACGGTGCTTCCGTGGCCGGATCTCGCCACGGTCAAGAGTTTCCTGCCACCACGGGAGAAATGACGCCAAACCTGTGCGAAGCGATTGAAGACTGGCTAAGCGCAGGGAGGCAAGGGCAAATTCGACACGACTGTCGTATTCGCCCGCCGCTTCACGAGGTCGGAATCTCTCAAACTCGACCATCGATCGCTCTCTGAACACTACCAATGTCGGAGCGGACATTATGATGCAGCCTTGGACTCCCGTCGCTGCAACCCTGGTACGATTAGGAGCGAAGTCGAATGGCGAGCGCAGCCTCTATTGAACAGCAAATTTTACCTCGAATACTTGTGATATTTCCTCGATACAAGAAACGTGCGAATATCTGGAAGCACTGTGGAATCGCTCGCGATATTGGGGGATATATGCGTAGTAGGACTGACAAAGTCGGCCGCCATAGACGGACGTACTATCATGCGGCGATTATTACCGGCATCGCACATAAGCAGCACCAGCCAAAGAGCGTGCATCCATGAGCCTGTCTTCCCCCAGCGATCTTCCCGAGAGCTCTTCAGCTGAGACAATCGAGGCGCATCGGCACGACATGCCGGAGATCAACCGGAGTCCTGCGAACGAGATGTCACGCGTTCTTGGGACCGAGCCGGTCCATCTAGCGGCAGACCCGTCCGGCGGCGCAATTGCCCATTGGCATCACGACGCGTTGCATGACGTCGTCGAGCCCATGACGGATCACGTCATCATGGCTTACAACGGCGCGATACAGCGCATGGAACGGCGGTCCGGAAGATCGATCGAGAGCGGGACGTTTCGTCGCGGGGTTGTGATCATCATCCCCGCTGGATCAAGCTCCCGATGGGATATTCCAAAACCGGTAGATGTCGTTCAGCTCTATCTTCCCCGCGCGACACTGACGCGCATTGCCGACGAAACCGATACTTTCACGCCGACCGACCTCCTGGAGCGAACAGCGCATCCGGACCACATTACATCCCGATTGCTCCTGAGTGCGGCCGATGTCTTAGAAGGCAATACGGCATTGGATACACTGTTCAGGCAGCAGTTGACTGACCTTCTGGCCACGCGTCTGCTGGCTGCGCACACTGGCAAGGCACCGAGCTATCAGCCGACGCTCGGCGGCCTCGCGCCGAGCGTTCTGCGCCGGGCCATCGAACGATTGCGATCGGACGCGGACGCGGACGTCTCCCTTGCGGCCCTCGCTGCCGATTCCGGGCTGTCGCGTTTTCATTTCTGTCGGGCTTTCAAGGAGAGCACGGGGCTTTCGCCTCACAACTGGCTGCGTCAATATCGACTCGAGCAGGCCATAAACATGCTACGTGATCCTCAAAATTCGATCGCGTTGGTCGCAGCTTCCCTCGGGTATGCCTCGCAAACTGCATTTGCAGCTGCATTCCGAAAATTGACCGGTGAAACACCGACAGATTGGCGCCGCCGCCACGGCTGACCGCAATCTCCTGTCGCCCCCGCCTCAGGTTTGGGACTCTCTCGTTCTTTGCTTGCACGCCATCGGATCGGCACACAACCGTGCTTCGCAATCCGCTTGGCATGGCGTTGGTCATGCCTTGCGGACTGTCATGGCCGGGCAGAACGCTGCGATGAACCGCGCCGCATCGGCTAAACCGCAATCGCTCTGCAATGGCGCCAATCGCTCTGGCGCAGCGGGAGACTTGTTCCGCTAAACCACCATTGCATCCATGCCAATGGAGCCTGTGAAAACAGGGGATGGTGTGGGATGGGACCGATCAGGGGTCAATCGCAACGACCCGTGACGGCTTGCATGTTCCCAATATCAGCAACGATCCGTTCGAATCGATGACGGGCAACGAAACAATTATTCTACAAAAGGATCAGCACAATGACCTCCATTACAACTAGCGACGGTGTTCAACTTTTCTACAAGGACTGGGGACCGAAGTCCGCTCAACCGATAGTCTTTCACCACGGCTGGCCGCTCAGCTCCGACGATTGGGATAATCAAATGCTCTTCTTCCTCGGCAAGGGCTTTCGCGTGATCGCTCATGATCGCCGCGGTCATGGCCGGTCTAGCCAGGTGAGCGACGGTCACGACATGGATCACTATGCTTCCGACGTTGCCGCAATGATCGACCACCTCGATCTTCGCAACGCGATCCACGTCGGCCACTCTACCGGCGGCGGTGAAGCAGCCCGGTATGTTGCACGCTACGGGAAGGGCCGCGTTGCCAAACTGATCCTGATTGCGGCTGTGCCGCCATTGATGCTGAAGACCGCGGCTAATCCCGGCGGCTTGCCGATCGAGGCATTCGACGGATTGCGCAGCCAGATGGCCGCCAACCGTTCGCAGTTCTATCGCGATTTTCCGAGTGGCCCGTTCTACGGTTACAACCGCCCGGGTTCCCAGCCTTCGCAGGCGGTCATCTCAAACTGGTGGCGTCAAGGTATGATGGGCGGTGCGAAAGCGCATTACGATGGCGTCAAGGCATTCTCGGAAACAGATTTCACCGAGGACCTGAAGAGCATCACAGTGCCGGCGCTTGTGTTGCATGGCGATGACGACCAGATCGTCCCGATCGGCGCATCTGCTCTGTTGTCGGCGAAGCTCCTGCAGGCCGGGACGCTGAAGGTCTACGAGAATCTGCCGCATGGGATGTGCACGACCCATGCAGATGTCATCAATGCTGACGTGCTGGCGTTCATCACCGCCTAAGCGACTTCGCTTCACCAATCCGCGCGCCATCGATTGCAGATCATCTCGCGCCAATCAGGAGTGGCAACGGTGACGCGCGACCCTTTGAAACTACAAAATTACGGAGTAAATAACATGAGACTTGTGATCGTGGGCGCCGGCTTCGCCGGCATGTACGCCGCACTTTCCGCAGCCCGCCTGCGCGATATCGAGGGCGTTTCGCCCGAAGAGCTCGAAATTGCACTGGTGTCCCCAGAACCGACGCTCGTCATCCGCCCCCGGCTTTACGAGCCAAAGCCCGAGACCCTGACGGCACCTTTGCAGGATGTATTTGACGCCATCGATGTCGTCTACGTGCAGGGCAGCGTCGAAGCAATCGACCCCAAGGCCTGTACTGTAGACGTCGTCAATGCCAAGCACGAACGAAAATCCCTTCAGTACCATCGTCTTGTGCTTGCCACTGGTAGTCGACTGCTCCGCCCGAATATTCCCGGGCTTGCCAAATACGCTTACAGCATTGATAACATCGATGACGCTGTTGCCCTCGATCGCCACCTCCATGAGCTTGCGAAGATGCCGGCTTCGGCAGCGCGCAACACCATCGTTGTTGCCGGCGCCGGTTTCACAGGGATCGAGGCGGCGACCGAAATGCCATCGCGACTGAGGTCCTTGTTCGACACAACCGTCAATCCCCGCGTTATTATCATTGATCGCAGCAGCGCTGTCGCACCCGATATGGGCGAAGGTCCTCGTCCGATCATTGAGGAAGCACTGCGCAAGCTCGGCGTGGAAACGCGGCTAAACGCCGGGGTTTCATCGCTGGATAAGTCAGGTGTTACGTTGAGTACCGGCGAGCATATCGAAACCATGACCGTGATCTGGGCGGCAGGCATGCGCGCGAATCCGCTGACCACAAAAATCCCCGGCGAGCGCGACAAGTTCGACCGGCTGTTGGTCGACGGTTGCTTGCGTGTGCCGTCCGTGCCTGGCGTCTTCGCCACCGGGGATGCAGCGCGTGCCGCTTGCGATAACTGCGGCAACTACGCAATGATGTCGTGCCAGCACGCCACCCGCATGGGTGCCTTCGCGGGCAACAATGCCGCCGCCGAACTGTTGGGGGTACCGACACGGCAATACCACCAGGAGGCCTATGTCACTTGCCTGGACCTCGGCGATGCAGGAGCACTCTTTACCCGAGGCTGGGACCGTAAGGTGGAGGTGGTGGGCAAGAAAGCGAAGGCGGTCAAGCAGGAGATCAACACCGTCTGGATCTATCCGCCGCAGCCTGAGCGCGCGGCTGCGTTGGCCTCCGCTGATCCTGAGCATGTAACGAAGCTCTGAATGCATCACACAACACGAGCTGCCTATGGCACGAGCGCAGCTCGTTATATTCCGATCCACCGCGTAACACGCCTCATCACGTAGATGCCTTCTCCTGTCGGTCATGAGAGGGATCGCTTGTAAGGTCGTGTCAGCGCCGCCCGGAACGAACCATCCAGAAAACAGTACGTTTACTACCGGTTCACGGTCCGCGCTTGCCGCGGTCGTCACGGCGCTATGCCGCTCCGTTGGGCATCATCAACTTGGACTGGATCGCGCGCTCTTCTATGGCTGAACTCTCCTCAGGATCTGCCTTCAATTCGATTTACACGTATTCGGAGTCAATGCTTGTCTTCAACTTACGGCTTTATGAATAGGGCAACGGTGGAGAAGGATTTTATGGGCGGCGACCTAGATCGATCGAGATAAGTGCGTCGTTACTCACGACAGCATATTGGTTGCCCATCGGTGCTTGCACGAAAGCGAGGCTTTCGGCAGGCATGGCCAGAGAAAGCCCCCGTACTTTGCATTGGTCATAAATCAAGTCGACGATCTCGTTCTTGGCGGGCGTTCGAACAGCAACGCTGCCGACGCGGAATTGCAATTCGACTTCGATGGCGATGGCGTCAATGGCTTTTAAGGCGACGACCGCCGGCGGATTTTTGATGATCAGGACGCTGGATTGTAGCACGGACCGCATGACTTCTTCGACAAGGTGCGGTGTTTGCGTTGCGGCGATGCGCACACGCACCGCGATTTGATGGGTCTCGTCAGGACGGCTGAGATTTGTCACGCCCTGCTTTGCCAGGATGCTGTTCGGCAGCACGACGACATTGTGCGTAACGGTCAGCAGATTGGTGGAGCGCCAGTTGGTTTCGATGATGCGCCCCTCGGTTCCGTCGGTCAGCTGGATCCAGTCACCTATTGCATAGGCCCTGCCGAGTGTCAGCGCGATGCCGGAAAAAACGTCTCCGAGCGTATTCTGCAACGCAAGGCCGAAAATAACAGCTATGACGCCCGAGGTTGTGACCAACGTGCCGACCGGCATGCCGAAGACGAAACCGATAACGGACAGCGCCACGCCGAGATAGATGACGGCTATGGCCATATCCTGGATGAGACGCGCTTCGCGTGGCTTGCGGTTCAATCTGAAGTAGATTTGGATGAAACCGATGATCGCCCAGGCGAGATGGGTCCACCACAAGATCCTGGCTGATTTGGAAAGGAGCGCACCAAAGCCCTGCGTATAGAGACCGTCCGGCCGATGAGGTGCGATGCCTGCCATATAGAGCACGAGGCTCATGCCGGTAAAGGACAGTATCTGGACGAGCAAGCGGCTCGTCGGGCGGTTGCCGCCCTGGATGTGCCAAACGATAATGCCGGCAATACCAAGAAGGTTGACCAGAACAAGCGGCACGAAAATGTCATCATCAAACATGGCAGTATCACCGATTATGGTTGCATCAAAGAATGGCCGGGCAGCAGCACTGCTGGCCCGGCCTGATAGGCTATTTCTTGATCGGGAAGACCAATTCCTGCTCAGCGGTGTCGACCACGAAGACAGCAAGCAGCTTCGCCGGGTGAGTCTTGCTGGCGTTTTCACTTAGACCGTGGCGATCGCCTGGCAGTTCCGAAAAGCTTTCACCCGCCTTATAAACAGCGACGGGACCGTCATTAACCTGACTGCGGATCGCGCCTTCTAGAACGGTAGCGTAGATGAAGGAGGATATTGGATGCGTGTGGCCCTCCGAGAACCCGCCCGGAGCATATTCGACGAGAACGCCTTTCATGCTCTTGCCGGGAACGTTCGGCAATTCATGGTCATAGACCACCGTAATCTTCGCGCCCTCGCCACTGTCCGGTGCATCATGTGCAAGAGCCGCACCTGATAGGAGAGCCGTCAACGCAACGGCAAGATGCAATGACTTGATCATGTCTATCGTCCTTTCGTGAGTGGTGCACCGACCGCCTCGCAGACGGCTCGTGTGCTCTTTATTTTCTCGGTGTTGTTGCGAACCAGTCATCGAAGCCAATGCGGCCGATGCGAGGATGATTGTCGGAGACGAGTGACCCGTCCTCCAACCTGGTTCCGAAATACCGGGCCTGCGGATCAGCGACAACGTTGCGGGTATCTCCGATCGCCTTGAGGTAGCGCGCGGCGAAATCACACAGGCGCGCTCGCTCGGGACCGCAGATTTCGATGATGCCGTTCGCTGGTACGGCAAGGGCTGCGTCAGCTACGAAATCAGCTACGTCGTCGGATGCGATAGGCTGCAGGAAACCCGTCGACAAGCGAGCGGTATTCCCGACCGTGCCCTCTTGGGCGATGCCGCCGAGGAACTCCATGAACTGCGTCGAACGCACGATCGTGTATGGAATGTTGGCTTCCCGAATAATCTTTTCCTGGGCGACCTTGGCTCGAAGATAGCCGCTATCCGGCAATCGATCGGTGCCGACGATGGAAAGCGCGATGTGGTGTTTCACGCCTGCATCCATTTCCGCGGCCATCAGGTTCCGGCCCGCCGTCTGAAAGAATTCGAGCACGGCCTTATCCTCAAAGGAGGGCGAGTTCGCGAGGTCAATCACCACCTCTGTATTCTCAAGTACTTCCGCCAAGCCCTCGCCCGTCAGGGTGTTAACACCGGTTTTGGGGGCAGCGGCAATGACCTCATGCCCTTTCTTTCGTAGGCGGTCAGCAGTCTTGGAGCCGATCAATCCGGTTCCGCCAATGATCACGATTTTCATAAAATACCTCCATATGCAGCTTCCCGGATGGGGTGCATCGTTCGATAGGGATTAGGGGGAAGGCCGAACCGGTTATAACCTTCAAGGGCACACGTCCCGGCTCGGCCCCAACTCAAGTGGCGTTAGTAGTCCCAGGCAATCGGGACCCAACGAAAGGCGTCACCTTCGACCGCGACGTGGCCGGTGGACGGGAATGGCATATGCGTGGCCACTAGCAGTTCGCCGGTCGCTGCTAGCTCCTTCAAGAGCCGAACCCGAACGCGGGCAGCCTCCTCCGGGTCGTGTTCGAAACCGTTGTGCCAGTCGGGGTGGTCGAACCCGACCGTAAACACGGCGTCACCAGCGAACATCAATCGATCGTTGCCAGAGGTCAGGCGCACGATGCTGTGGCCGGGGGTGTGGCCGCCGGTGCGGGTAACGACCACTCCCGGCGCTACCTCGTATTCCTCATCGAACAGTCGCAGATTGTTGTGATATTCTTCCGCGAACCGTTTGGCGGCAGCCCGAAGCGCGTCCGGGAAACCCGCCGGCATGTGCACACGGGAGAAATCGGGCGCCTCCCAGAATTTGACCTCGGCGGCGGCCACGTGGATCCGTAGATCCGGACGCAGCTGCTCCTTCACTCCGCCAACGATCAATCCGCCAACGTGGTCCATATGCATATGGGTCAACACAATATCGGTCACCGAGCCAAGATCAATGCCGGCGGCCTCCAGTCGTCTGACCAACTGCCCGGCCTTCGGCAAGTTCAAGTCAGGATCTAACCCTAGTCCAGCGTCGATGAGTATGGTCTGCGCGCCGCTGCGCACCACCACTACGTTCAGCGCCCAGTCGCAAGCGTCCTTCGACAGGAACATGTCGCCCAGCCAGGTTTCCCGATCGGCCAGGGCGGCGTTGTGTCCCAACATTTCGGTTGGAAGCGGTAGCACTCCATCGCTGACCACCAGCACGTCAATCTCGCCGATCTGCAGCGCGTAGCGCGACGGAACCAGCTCTTCGGTTCCCGGTCTGCCGGTTTGTGAGGTGTTGTCCAGTTTCATGCTTGCCTCCTGAGAGTTATTGATCATCTGGTTCATCTTTGAAAACTCCTGCGTTCTATCGTGGTGCTAGATTCTGGGTGGCTTACTCTTCCTAGCTATAGCTAGACTGGAAGCGCGGTCGCCGGTGAAGTCTTTAGCTATTGGCGACACACTCACTGCTGGTGTGTCCTCTGATGTTCTATCGAAACTGATTTGCGGCTGCGCCAGAACGATTGCTGCCGCTGTAGAGCGATTGCTGCCGACGCATGTGCATGCGGCAATAGTCCGAAGTTTCGCCGGTCAGTTGAATGCGGCCGCGAGAGCAGCTTGATGGGAACATCAATGACACTCCATCGATAGAAGTTACGAACTCGCGTAATGCGCTTGATCTTGCTCTGGCAGGGGCATCACGCGCCGGTCGCTAAACGCATAGAATGGGGAAAAATGCTATTTGAGGCGGGCCCTTATGAGCAGGAGTCATTTTCTTCGACCGTTTCACTACCCGTTCCCAAGGCTAGGAAGGATGCTTAAGACTGACATTGGACGCGTTGGGAGATGACCTGGAGGTTCTTATGAACCAACGCCAGCTCAGCGATTTTTCAAGTCTCAGCCAGCATTATGGGCGACAGGGGTTGTCTTTGATATCTACCATCGGAGATTACTGATCCGTTAGGCTGCAAAGTGTGTTTGTAGAATTCTAGGCTACAATCGAAATTGATGGAAATCACCCTATTGTCGGCATTTTCAAAGGAACGTTTCCGACAACTTCCGAATGAGACCTGGTTCCCTGCACGTACCTTGCCAGGGTCGCTATTTTTAGACCAAACGAGTCTTGCAAAACTTTGATACCCGGATAAGCCGGGGCACTATCGCAGGACGCAGACACCTTGCTGAACCCGTTCCACCATCCGTTACGGCAGCTAGGATTGCAAGGTCATTCTAAGGATGGTCCAAGAGCACTCGAAGCAGGATAAAGCCGGTCGATCGATGGGAGAAATTGAGCGCCTTTGCGGGTCAGAAAGTCTTGAAAAGCTTTCATGGCGGGCGACAATGTACGGTCCGTTCTTACAACTGAAAACCATTGGCGGCGTATGGGCATTCCAATGACGTCAAGGATTGCCAGCTTGCCGAATTCCAGTTCGAGTGCAATCGTGTGCGCCGAGATGAAGCCAATACCCAATCCCGCCATTACGGCCTGCTTGATTGTTTCATTGGATGACATCTCAGTGCCAAGATCGTCCAGTCGACCGGGCAGTTCACTTAAGAAAATTTCCAAAGATATCCGTGTTCCGGATCCCGGTTCACGCACGAGAAAGTGCTCCTGGGCGATACGCTCCTTGGTGATATCGCGGGATTTGGCAAGCGGATGATCCGGTGCGGCGATCATAACGAGCGGATGATCTCCGAACACGGTTGAGCGAAGCGGAATATCCTTGGGCGGGCGCCCCATCAGGGCCATGTCCACCGCATGGCTTTTAAGGGCAGCAATCGTCTCGGCGCGATTGCCGATGGCCAGTTTTATAGCGATATCCGGATGCTGTTTGCGAAAAATCGCCATCAACTGTGGGGCGAAATATTTCGCTGTTGAAACCACACCCAGTATCAGGCTGCCAACGCGCAGGCCCTTGATTGCATCGATTTCGTCCTCAAGCAGTCGTAGACGCTCTTCGAGCATCTGCGCTGCGTCAAGAAAGACTAGTCCGGCCAGCGTCGGGCGAAGCCCGTCATTGGTCCGGTCAAACAAAATAAGTGCCGATTCTTCCTCAACAAGCTTGAGCTGAATCGTCACCGCAGGGGGCGTCAGGCCAAGTGCGTTCGCTGCACCGGCTATTGTGCCGTGTCGCCTGATTGCCTGGATGGCCCGCAGTTGCTTCAAAGTCAGGTTGCGCATCCCTATACTTAATTTATTTTACTGAGATAGTAAATATAATAAATTTTACTTAGCGATGGTTCCCTGTTTCGATAGCCCAAGCCTGACAACACGATGATCAGGCCGGGGAGGAATATCATGACAGCGACACTGGAGGCCTTTCTCGCGACCTTTGCCGGCGGAGACGACACCGTTAACACTGCGGTTTCCAAAGTGGTTCGCCGTTTGGCGATAACTGCTGTGCAAATAAGAAATACGATCAACCAAGGTGTGCTTGGCAAGGCGTTTTCACACAATAGTGGCAGCAAGAATGCCGATGGCGATGCTCAAAGGGCGCTCGATATTCTGGCCGATGACATGTTTTTGGAGTCCATGCGGCAGGCGCCGATTGCCCTTTATGGCTCGGAAGAGCTAGCCCATCCCGCACTGCTCGATCCCGACGCGCCTCTGGCACTTGCCATTGATCCGCTCGACGGATCTTCCAATATCGATACCAATATCTCGATAGGGACTATCTTTTCCATCCTCCCGGTGGTTGGCCAGCCCGACAGCGAGCCTGGCGCTTCGTTCTTCCAGAAAGGCGAACGTCAGCTCGCTGCCGGTTTCTTCATTTACGGGCCGCAACTCGCACTGGTTCTGACACTGGGAAGCGGGACACACATCTTCGTATTCTCCTCGCGCCTGGGTACTTTTGTCCAGGCTTACGACAGTGTTGTCATTGCCGACAGGTCGCATGAATTTGCGATCAATGCCGCCAACTATCGTTATTGGAATGAAGCTGTGCGGCTCTATATTGACGATTGTCTCAAGGGAACGGAGGGTCCGCGCGAAAGAGATTTCAACATGCGCTGGATTGCATCGCTGGTCGCTGAAACCTATCGCATTCTCATGCGCAGCGGCGTCTTCCTTTATCCCGGCGACAATCGCAAAGGCTACGGGGAAGGCCGCATCAGGCTGATTTATGAGGCCAATCCCATCGCCTTTCTGGTTGAACAAGCCGGTGGATCAGCAACCGATACGGCGACACGCATTCTCGATCTGATCCCCAAATCCATGCATCAACGCGTCCCCTTTGTCTTCGGCTCATCCAGAGAAGTGGCCCGCATCAGTCGATATCATTCGGAACCCAGCAATATCGGCGAACGCGCGCCGCTGTTCAGCAAGCGCGGCCTTTTCCGGGTCTGAGGAGGAAACATGTCTGCAAAGCATCCCATCATCTCAATTACCGGATCGTCAGGTGCCGGAACCACCTCCGTCAAGCGGATTTTTGAGCAGATATTCCGCCGTGAGAACATTGAGGCCGCTTTCATCGAAGGCGATGCCTTCCACAAGTACGACCGCAACGCGATGAAGGCCAAGGTCGCGGAAGAGGAAAAGAAGGGCAATCCAAACTTCACGCATTTCAATGCCGATGCCAATGAACTGCAAAAACTCGATGAGACATTCGAAGAATATGGTCGCAAGGGAACCGGCAAAACCCGCACCTACATCCATGACGATGCGGAAGCAGAGCTCTATGGCACACCGGCAGGAACCTTTACCGAATGGCGCGGCTTCGATCCCAGCGATCTGCTTTTCTATGAAGGGCTGCACGGTTGCGCGGTAACCGAAGGCATCAATTTGGCCCGGCATGCGGATCTGAAGATTGGAGTTGTTCCCGTCATCAATCTTGAATGGATCCAGAAGATCCATCGGGACCGCGCCACTCGCGGTTATTCCACGGAAGCGGTCATGGATGTCATCCTGCGGCGCATGCCCGATTATGTCCGGTACATTACTCCACAGTTTACCCTGACTGACATCAATTTCCAGCGGGTTCCAATTGTCGATACATCGAACCCGTTCATTGCGCGGTGGATACCCACGCCCGATGAATCGATGCTCGTTATCCGCTTTGCCAAACCGCGGGGTATCGATTTCCCCTATCTGCTTTCGATGATCAATAATTCTTTCATGTCGAGGGCCAATTCAATTGTCGTCCCCGGCAACAAACTTGATCTGGCCATGCAACTCATCCTGACACCGCTGATCATGCAATTGATCGAACGTAAAAACCGGGCATCGTGAGGGAGACACCGATGAGTACCTATACTTTGAGGCAAGAAAATCGTGAAGCTGCCAATGTCCGTGAACGGGATATGACCAACGCAATCCGCGCTTTGGTCATGGACAGTGTGCAAAAAGCCAATTCTGGCCATCCTGGCATGCCGATGGGCATGGCCGATGTGGCCACGGTTCTGTTCAACCGCTTCATCAAACTCGACCCCCTGCATCCGCTATGGCCGGATCGTGATCGGTTTGTCCTGTCAGCTGGGCATGGCTCGATGCTGCAATACGCCTTGCATTATCTCATCGGATATCCGGATATGCCCATAGAGGAATTGCAGCGATTTCGCCAACTTGGCGCAAAGACGGCAGGACACCCGGAGTATGGCCATGCGCAAGGTATCGAGCTAACAACAGGCCCGCTGGGTCAGGGTATTGCTACTGCCGTGGGGATGGCGCTGGCCGAGCGTATGCTCGCGGTACGTTTCGGTGAGGATATCGTTGATCACCATACCTATGTAATTGCCGGAGACGGGTGCCTGCAGGAAGGCATCAGTCACGAGGCAATAGATCTCGCCGGTCACCTGAAATTGTCAAAGCTGATCGTGTTTTGGGACAACAACTCCATTTCAATCGACGGGCCGACATCATTATCGACATCTTTGGATCAACTTGCGCGGTTCAGGGCCGCAGGATTTTACGTACAAGACATAGACGGCCACGATCATGAAGCGATCGCGCAGGCGATTGCTCAGGCGAAGCTTTCCAAGCAGCCATCGCTGATTTCCTGCCGCACATTGATCGGCAAAGGGGCGCCGAATCTGCAGGGAACCGAAAAAACCCATGGTGCTCCTTTAGGAGAGGCGGAAATCGCAGCAGCACGCCAGGCCATGGGCTGGGCGCATGCGCCTTTTCATGTCCCTGAAGATATACTGGAAGCATGGCGCGAAGTCGCACGCAGGGGCGCAGACCAACGCCGTCAGTGGTGTGTGAAAACAGCGGCGTCGCCCTTTGGCGATGAGCTTAGGCAAGCGGTGAAGAAAGAAATACCTGAAACGGTTTTCAAGGATTTGCGGGCTTTTCGTCGCCTGCATCTGGAAAAAGCCACCAAAGTTGCCACCCGCAAAGCGTCTGAAATGGTTCTGGGCATCATCAACAATGCCACCGATCTGACCATAGGCGGTTCTGCCGACCTAACCCATTCGAATCTGACGATTACACCTGGCATGAAGCACATTTCGGCGAATGATTTTTCCGGACGCTATATTCATTACGGCATTCGCGAACATGGAATGGCAGCCGCCATGAATGGCCTGGCACTGCATGGCGGGTTTGTTCCCTATGGCGGTACGTTCCTCGCATTTTCAGACTATGCGCGCGGCGCCATGCGCCTCTCGGCATTGATGGGTCAGCAGGTCATTTATGTCATGACGCACGACTCGATAGGTCTTGGCGAGGATGGTCCGACCCATCAGCCGATCGAACATCTGGCAATGCTGAGGGCCACGCCGGGCCTGAATGTCTTCCGCCCGGCCGACATTATCGAAACGGCCGAGTGCTGGGAACTTGCACTTCGACACAAGGACCGTCCCAGTGTTATCGTCCTCTCTCGCCAGAACCTGTCGATGCTCCGCCAGGCCGACAGCACGGAAATCCGTTCAAGCCGCGGTGCCTATGTCCTGCGGGAGCCGGCGGAGCCGCGCGCCATCACGCTTCTTGCAAGCGGCTCGGAAGTAGAGATTGCCTGCACCGCCGCCGACATGCTGTGGGGCCAGTACCAAATCCCTGCCGCAGTCGTTTCAATGCCTTCATGGGAATTATTTGAGATGCAGACCCCGGCCTATCGCCGGTCTGTCCTTGCCGCAGCTCCGCGCATCGCCATCGAAGCGGCAGCCAGATTGGGCTGGGACCGGTGGATCGGTGAAAAGGGTGCATTCATCGGTATGCAGGGCTTTGGTGCCAGCGCCCCTGCCTCCGATCTCTACAGGCATTTCGGCATCACACCGGAGAGCATCATTGCCACCACACGCAAGCTCATAAGCTAGGAGGAGTATCGACTATGGCCCGAATTACCTTGCGACAATTGCTTGATCATGCTGCCGAACATGGCTACGGCGTCCCTGCGTTCAACATAAACAATATGGAGCAGGGGCTTGCCGTCATGGAAGCCGCTGCGGCCTGCAAGGCGCCTGTCATCCTTCAAGCATCTCGCGGCGCACGGTCCTATGCGAAGGACGTGATGCTGGCCCGGATGATCGACGCGCTTGTGGAGCTGTACCCCGACATTCCCATCTGCCTGCATCAGGATCACGGCAATGATGAAGCCACATGCATGACGGCAATCCGCCATGGTTTCACTTCCGTAATGATGGACGGGTCGCTTGAAGCAGATGCTGCAACGCCTGCCTCCTATGAGTACAATGTGAGTATCACCCGACGCGTCACCGCAATCGCTCACTGGCTGGGGGTTTCCGTCGAGGGTGAGCTTGGCGTGCTCGGTTCGCTGGAGAGCGGTGAAGCCGAAGCCGAGGATGGGCATGGTGCAACCGGTGTGCTCAGCCACAGCCAGCTTCTGACCGATCCGGATCAGGCCGTCGATTTCGTACTGCGCACCAAGGTTGATGCGCTGGCCATCGCCTGTGGCACGTCGCACGGCGCCTACAAGTTTACACGGGCTCCGGATGGCGACATCCTGGCAATGGATGTTATCGAGCAGATTCACCGGAAACTCCCCAACACGCATCTTGTCATGCACGGCTCGTCCTCCGTGCCTCAATCCCTGCAGGACGTCATCAACCGCTTCGGGGGAGAAATGCCGCAAACCTATGGAGTACCGGTCGAGGAGATCGAACGGGGCATCAAGCACGGCGTGCGTAAGGTCAATATAGACACGGACTGCCGAATGGCAATGAGCGGGCAGTTCCGCAGGATCGCCACGGAAAGCCCATCCGAGTTCGATCCGCGCAAATTTCTCAAACCCGCCATGGATGCCATGCGCGATCTTTGCCGCGACCGTTTCGAACGGTTCGGAACGGCGGGGCACGCATCGAAAATCAAGGTGACTGAGCTTGACGAAATGGCCAGACGTTATGCAGCGGGCCTGCTCGATCCCCAAATCGCTTCCGCCAGAGCTGCATAAAGCAAAAATATACAAGGAAAGGACCACATCATGTCGAGCAATTCGGAAACGGTCACCGGGAAAGAGCGCTACAGGTCGGGCGTTATGGAATACAAGAAGATGGGCTACTGGGAGCCCGATTATGAGCCGAAGGATACGGACATAATCGCACTCTTTCGCATTACCCCACAGGACGGGGTCGATCCGATAGAAGCTGCGGCCGCTGTTGCTGGGGAATCTTCCACCGCCACCTGGACAGTGGTTTGGACGGACCGGCTGACGGCAACGGAAAAATACCGCGCCAAGGCTTATCGCGTCGATCCTGTCCCCAATGGAGAAGGTCAGTATTTCGCGTATATTGCCTATGATTTGGACCTGTTCGAACCGGGGTCGATTTCGAACCTGACAGCATCCATCATTGGCAATGTTTTCGGGTTTAAGCCACTCAAGGCGCTGCGCCTCGAAGACATGCGGCTGCCGGTCGCCTATGTCAAAACATTCCAGGGACCGCCAACGGGAATCGTCGTCGAGCGCGAGCGTCTCGACAAGTTCGGACGTCCATTGCTTGGCGCAACGGTCAAGCCAAAGCTTGGTCTTTCCGGCCGCAATTATGGCCGTGTGGTCTACGAGGCGCTTAAAGGCGGGCTGGATTTCACCAAGGACGACGAGAACATCAATTCGCAACCATTCATGCACTGGCGCGAGCGCTTCCTCTATTGCATGGAAGCGGTCAACAAGGCTCAGGCTACAACGGGCGAGATCAAGGGCAGCTACCTCAATGTCACCGCTGCAACCATGGAGGATATGTATGAACGAGCCGATTTTGCCAGGGAGCTGGGTTCGAATATCGTCATGATTGATCTCGTGATCGGCTACACGGCCATCCAGTCCATGGCGAAATGGGCACGGCGCAATGATATGATCCTGCATCTGCACCGCGCTGGCCATTCGACCTATACAAGGCAAAAGTCGCACGGCGTTTCCTTCCGCGTGATTGCCAAGTGGATGCGGCTAGCGGGTGTCGATCACATCCATGCCGGAACAGTCGTCGGCAAGCTTGAGGGCGACCCGGCAACCACACGCGGATACTACGATATCTGCCGCGAGGACTTCAATCCTATGCAATTGGAGAACGGTGTCTTCTTCGACCAGCACTGGGCTTCACTTAACAAGATGATGCCCGTGGCTTCGGGCGGGATACATGCGGGCCAGATGCACCAACTCCTCGATCTTCTGGGCGAGGATGTCGTTCTGCAGTTCGGCGGAGGCACCATCGGTCATCCGCTCGGCATCGCTGCCGGGGCAACTGCCAATCGGGTCGCGCTCGAATGCATGGTGCTCGCCCGCAATGAAGGACGCGATATCCTGCGCGAAGGTCCTGATATTTTGCGGATGGCGGCGCGCAACTGCCAGCCGCTGCAGCAGGCGCTCGAGGTCTGGAAGGACGTGTCCTTCAATTACACCTCGACCGATTCCCCGGACTTCGTTCCAACCGCAACAGCAGCCGAATAGGAGAACACAGATGCGGATCACTCAAGGAGCATTTTCATTCCTGCCCGATCTCACGGACGATCAGATTACCAGGCAGGTACAGTATTGCATCGACAATGGCTGGGCGGTCAGTCTCGAATTTACGGACGATCCGCACCCCCGCAATACCTATTGGGACATGTGGGCGCATCCGATGTTCGACAATCCGGACGCTGCAGCATTGATGATGGAATTGCGGGAATGCCGCAAGGTCTATGGCGACAGGTATATTCGGTTGGTGGCATTCGATAATTCCCATGGATGGGAATCGGTGAAGCTTTCATTCCTTGTCAACCGACCTGCCGAAGAACCTGGCTTTCACTTGGCCCGTCAGGAAGGAGAAGGCCGCGTGGTCCGCTACACGACCAGCGCTTATGCAACCGACAGACCGGCTGGGCAGCGCTATGGCTGATGCAACCATGACGCTGTCCGCCGACACCGCGAGCGGGGCCTCTGGAGCGGTCGACCTGCGCGCGCAATATGTTGAGTCCGGGGTCAAGGAAGTGCTTGACGAACTTGATCGCGACTTGATCGGCTTGAAACCGGTGAAGCAGCGCATACGGGAAACTGCGGCCTTGCTGTTGGTGGAACGCGCGCGCCGCAGCCTCGGACTTGCGCACGAGACGCCGACGCTGCACATGAGTTTCAGTGGCAATCCGGGCACTGGCAAGACGACTGTGGCGCTGCGTATGGCAAACCTTCTGCACCGTCTGGGGTATATTCGCAAAGGGCATCTCGTGTCGGTCACCCGTGATGATTTGGTTGGCCAGTATATCGGTCATACCGCACCTAAAACCAAGGAGATACTCAAGAAAGCCATGGGCGGTGTCCTGTTCATAGACGAAGCCTATTATCTGCACAGGCAGGAAAACGAGCGGGATTACGGGCAGGAGGCCATCGAGATTCTGCTGCAAGTCATGGAAAACCAGCGTGACGATCTCGTCGTTATTCTCGCGGGCTATGGCGACCGCATGGATAAGTTTTTTGAGAGCAATCCGGGGTTCCGCTCGCGCATAGCCCATCACATCGACTTTCCCGACTACAGTTCCGATGAGCTGCTCAGGATTGCTGAAACCATGCTGGCCAGGCAGAACTATAATTTTGACGAGCCAGCCCGCACGATCATGGCCGATTATATCGAACACCGCCGACGGCAACCACATTTTGCCAATGCCCGCTCGATCCGCAATGCACTAGACAGGGCGCGCCTGAGACATGCCAATCGGTTGTTCGAGGCATCGAACGGTCCAACGGATTCAACGGCCCTGTCCACAATTACGGCAGAAGATATCAGAGGCAGCCGTGTTTTTGCTCGATCAACCGGGAAGGAAAAAGTGCCATGAGCCACGAGGTATTAATTGCACCATCTGTCCTGTCAGCGGATTTTTCCCGTCTTGGCGAAGAGGTGGAAGACGTGATGGCTGCCGGCGCGGACTGGGTGCATCTTGATGTCATGGACGGGCATTTCGTGCCGAACATCACCTTCGGTCCGCAGGTCATAAAATCCATCCGCAACAGGACCAAGGCCATATTTGACTGTCACCTCATGATTGCGCCGGCCGACAACTATCTGGCTGCCTTTGCCGATGCCGGTTGCGATTTTATAACTGTCCATGCCGAAGCTGGGCCGCACCTTGACCGTTCCCTGCAGGCCATTCGCGGCCTTGGGAAAAAGGCTGGTGTGTCTCTCAATCCCTCTACGCCCGAGAGCGCTATCGAGTATGTGCTGGACCGGCTGGACCTGGTGCTGCTGATGACGGTCAATCCCGGTTTTGGCGGACAGGCGTTTATTCCGGCGGTCGTTGAAAAGATCAAACGTTTGAAGGCGCTCATCGGCAAACGGCCGATCCGGATTGAAATCGACGGCGGTGTTACGCCGCTGACAGCGCCCCTTGTCACTGCTGCGGGCGCAAATGTCCTTGTAGCAGGTTCGGCAATCTTCACGGCCGGCGGAAAGCTTGTCTATGCGAGTAACATTTCCGCCATTCGCGAGGCTGCCAAACAGGCCATTCAACACCGGGCTGCCTGAACGGAGAAAAGTATGGCTGCAATAGCACCTCTATGCGATTTTGGCTGGCAGGCCGTGGAAGCAACACTCCTTGGTGTGGACGGAAGGCGGTATTCGATCCTGTCACAGGCGAAAAACACAGGCCTGGTCGTTGCATTCATCTGCAATCATTGTCCTTATGTGAAGGCGGTCATTCAGCGCATTGTCCGCGATGCACGCGATCTGAAACAGCTTGGCATCGGGTTCGTTGCCATCAACGCCAATGACCCCATCGCCTGCCCATCCGATTCCTATGAAGGAATGTGCACATTCAGTCGAAAGAATGGCCTGCCTTTTCCTTATTTGCATGATGCGGATCAAAGTATTGCGCGTCTCTACAATGCAGTCTGCACGCCCGATTTTTTTGGATTCAACGCGGCAGGAAAACTGCAATATCGCGGGCGCCTGGATGGATCGCGTAAACAGGAAGCCAGTGCCAATCTGCGCCGTGACCTGTTTGAGGCAATGGTGGAAATTGCCGAAACGGGGTCCGGGCCGCGCGAACAATTCGCCTCGGTTGGCTGCTCCATCAAATGGCGTGATAAATAAAATACACCCGAGCCTTTACGTCCATTGGAGCATGTAAGGCTCGGGTGGTGGAAATGCCGCCGGTATCGAGGACCGGCGGGCTTATTTGGAATATTGTTTGAGATATGCCTCAAGATTTGTAATGTCGGTTTCATCCTTGAGACCCGCAAAGGCCATTTTGGTGCCTTTGACCTTCGCCTTGGGATCATGCAGATATTCGCGTAAGCTGGCACTGTCCCATACCAGACCTGCAGCGCCTGCAGCCTTCATCGCTGGCGAATAATTAAAGCCTGGATGTGTGCCTGCTGTCCTTCCAAACAGGCCGTTCAGCGAAGGTCCGACCTTGTTCTTGTCGCTGTCGGCCACGTGACAGGCCGTACATTTTTTGAAAACCGTTGCTCCGGCCGTTGCATCCCCCTCCTGAGCCGTGGCTCCTCCAGCATAAACAATAGTAGCTGACATAGCTGTCAGCATAACAAGATATCGCATGGCATTTCCTCATATTCGCCAAGGGTGCCCTTAGACGAGTACTGGTGCCAGTTTCCATGCACTGTCACCACCATTTTCAGCTGGTCCAATTGCCCCCAGCCATTCCAAAACGTTACCTGTGGCTTGGCATAAGTCAATCGCCTCGGGCAGGTAATAACGCCGCAATCTCACATTCCAGGTTTTATGTGGCTGCATGATTGACGCCGGCTTGCAGGAACCGTAACTTGGCCTAGATATTTCTCATCGGGCACCTTGAGAATTCCGGCTGTCATCTTGCTTTGCATTGCCCCTTATTGGGACGTTTGCGGGCAAGGGTAGGATTGAGGGTGCTGAATGGACGTTATCGACCTCGTTTTAACCATTTGCCTCGTGTCGGACCCGTCAAGCTGCCGGGAAGAGCGACTGCATTTTGAAGACAGGGGCGGAATCACCAATTGCCTTTTTTTGGCACCTACCGAAATTGCTAAATGGAGTGAGGAGCATCCCAAGCTTCGTGTTGTCCGATGGAAATGCGTATATCCCACCGGCGAGACGACGTTATAGGATTGTAGACGGCGGGAATCGGTCTGGGAGGACATTGTGAGATCATATCGACGACTTGGCCGTGCCACCTTCCTGCTGGCGTTGCTGCTTGGCCTGTTCTTCAGTCAAATAGCTGAAGCCGTTGAGAAGGTTCGCGTGGGCGTATTGCGGTTCGGGACTGTGAACTGGGAGCTGGACACCATCAGGCATCATGGGATCGACAACAAATACAATATTGATCTTGATGTGCGTTTTTTTGCCAACGAAGATGCTACCAATGTGGCAATGATGGCCGGTGATGTCGATATCATCGTTGCCGATTGGCTGTGGGTGTCACGTCAACGCGCATCCGGCGAGGACATAAGCTTTGCAGCGTATTCCAGCTCTGTTGGAGCTTTGATGGTACGCGATGGCTCGCCTATAAAAAAACTTGCCGATCTGAATGGCAAGAAGATTGGTGTTGCCGGCGGTCCGCTTGATAAGAGCTGGCTGCTCATACAAGCGCTTGCAAAAAAACAAGCGCTTGATCTGCCTGCACAAAACGAGATTGTTTTCGGCGCACCACCACTGCTTGCGGAAAAGGCGGAACAGGGCGAACTGGATGCCATTTTAAATTTCTGGAACTTTTGTGCAAGGCTCGAAGCGCGGGGCTTTCATCGCCTGATCAGCACGAGCGATGCTGCAAGAGATCTGGGCGCCACCGGTGCCGTCTCGGCGATCGGATTTATATTCCGCGAGAAATGGGCCCGTGACCACCCTGAGCTTATTGAAGCTTTTCTCAAAGCCAGCCGTGATGCGAAGAAACTGCTCGCCATTTCCGATGAAGAATGGCAGCGGCTCTCTCCAGTCATCAAGGCGGAGGGGCGCGAGCTGCAGGTGCTGCGAGACCGCTATCGCGAAGGCATTCCCCGCCGTTCCGTCGAAGAAGAAGAGGAGGATGCCGCAAAACTCTATGCAATTCTTGCCGAACTTGGAGGTGAGCGACTGGTCGGACCTGGCAAGACATTGGCTCCCGGAACGTTTTGGAGGACGCAGTGACGGACCCGGCCCTGATCTCCAACTTCCAGATAGGGAAAGGCGGAGGTTCACGACAATATTGGTCGTCGGTCACGATGGGATGCATTTCCTTTGCAGTTTTGCTCGTCGCATGGCACATCGGAGCTTCGCTTTGGCCAAGCCGGTCCTTTCCCGCGCCTCTTCTCGTCTTGCAGGCTTTCCTGCGTGAGACAGCCAGCGGCGACATGGGCTATCATCTGGGCATGACGCTTTGGCGGGTCGCAGCCTCGTTCTTTCTGGCGATGCTGATTGGCTCTGCTATCGGCGTTGCGCTCGGAAGGCACAGAGGTGCTGACCGGTTTTTCAATCCCTGGGTTATACTGTTCCTGAACATACCCGCTCTGGTGATCATTGTGCTCGCCTATATCTGGTTTGGCCTCAACGAGGCAGCGGCTGTCGGAGCAGTTGCGCTTAACAAGATTCCCAATGTTGTTGTCACAATGCGCGAGGGCGCACGGGCTTTGGATGAGCGCTATGGCGAGATGTCGAAAATTTACCGCTTTGGCCGAATGGATCGGCTGCGTCATATCCTGCTGCCGCAATTGCAGCCCTTTATAGCCGCGGCTTCCAGATCCGGTATTTCCCTCATCTGGAAAATAGTGCTTGTCGTGGAGCTGCTGGGCAGAGCCAACGGTGTCGGCTTCCAGATCAATCTGTTTTTCCAGCTCTTCGATGTCGCTGCAATCCTTGCCTACACTTTGGCATTCGTTGCGGTGATGCTATTTTTTGAACTTGTATTGGTGCAGCCTCTTGAACAAACATCCACACGTTGGCGCCGCCACGAAGCTTAAGGTCGACATAGAAGAGAAGTCGTTCCGGTCATCGAATGGCGAAGCTATCACCGTGCTTCAGAATTTGCATTTTGAGGTGGCGCAGAACGAGTTTGCTTGCATTGTGGGGCCGTCCGGATGCGGCAAGACGACGACACTGCGCATATTGCTGGGGCTCGACACCGATTATCGCGGTACAATGCAGCTCTCCGGGCTGGCGCATCCCCGCATCGGAGCGGTATTTCAGGAGCCGCTCCTGCTTCCATGGCGCTCCGTTGAGCAAAATGTCCGTCTCGCGCTGCCGGATCACCTCAAGGACACGAATCTCGATGCACTTTTCAGCACATTGGGCTTGTCCCGGATGAGAACGTTCTACCCGGGGGAGCTTTCGCTCGGGCTGGCACGTAGAGCGGCAATTGCGCGGGCTCTGGCCATTGAACCGGATATTCTGGTGCTCGATGAGCCTTTTGTTTCTCTAGACGAACCCACGGCCCAGCAGCTTCGTCACCTGCTGATGGGCGTATGGGCGGAGCGACCGACAACAGCACTCATGGTCACGCACAATATCAGGGAAGCCATCTTGTTGTCCGATCGGATTATCGTTCTGTCGGATCGTCCTGCACATGTTATCGGAACCTTCGACATCAAATTGCCCCGCCAGAGCAGAACCGAACAGGCAAAGCGGGATATTCTCAGATCATTCCTCGACAGATTTCCGGATGGAGGAGCCTGACATGGCCGGACCTTCGCGACGCACCGTTTTGGGCACCGGATTGCTGCTTGCCGGCTGCTGTATGCCCCATGCACGGTTTGCCAGCGCAGAGCCGGACGGAACCGAGGCGCTTCCCGTCAAGGAAATAGCGAAAGGCATCTTCGCATTTACCGGAGCGCCGGAGATGATGAGTGCCGCCAATGAAGGCGAAATATGCAACATTGGCTTCATCATCGGCAATGAGGGCGTTGCCGCTATCGACAGTGGCGGCAGTGCGGCAGAGGGCAGAAGGCTCGTGGCGGCAATTCGAGCCAAAACGGACAAGCCGATTCGGTATCTCATCAACACTCATATGCATCCCGACCACATTTTTGGAAACTCGGCCTTTGAAGGCACGGGAGCCGTTATAGTGGGTCACCACAATCTGAGACGGGCATTGGCCAATCGCGGCGATTATTATTTGCAAAGTTATCGTGCGATCCTCGGTCCCGAACTCATGTCCAGCATCAGAATAATTCCGCCTGCGATAACCGTTGCCGGCGAGCAGGAGCTGGACCTGGGCAACCGCAAGGTGACGTTGAGAGCTTGGAAACCGGCACATACCGACAATGATCTGTCTGTATTCGATCAACAGACACGGATTCTGTTCACTGGCGACCTGTGCTTTACGCAGCATATCCCCACAATCGACGGGTCGCTGCTTGGCTGGATCAGGCAGCTGAAGGATTTAAGGGAGATTCATGCCGAATTGGCCGTTCCCGGGCACGGGACTGTTCCGGCACCGTGGCCACAGGCACTTGACGATGAAAGTCGTTATTTCGACGCGCTCGCCAGGGACATTCGCATGGCGCTTGCCGATGGCCGCTCCATGACGGATGCAAACCGGACCGCCGCCCAAAGTGAACGCGACAAATGGCATCTTTTCAACCAGTACAATGAGCGCAATGCAACTGCTGCCTATGCCGAACTTGAGTGGGAGTAGCTACTTGTTGGTGTTTGCCAGACCATCGTGCCAAGTGGTATGATAGCGACTGGCCGGGCACCGCCAACGAAATTTGGTGGAGGCGAACATGACTTGGAATATGAAGCGAACCAAGGGTTGTGCTGCTGTGATCGCGGCGGGATTGCTTTGGGCCGTCAGTCCGGCAACAGCGGAAAGCCAGAATTCCAGCGCGCCAGAGGCGGCAACGTGGAAGAGCCTGAAGAGCGATGTTTTCGGTAGCCGGCCAATAGAACAGGGCGAGGGGATCGTCAGAATTGAAGCGCCCAAGCGCGCCGAAGACGCAGCTGTCGTTCCTGTCGATATGCACTTCAAGACAGACAGCAAGACGGGACGCATCAAGACCGTGACCTTGATCGTCGACGAGAACCCGGCGCCTGTCGCCGCGGTCTTTACCTTCGGGCAGAACGCTGGCGTCACCCATCTGGCAACGCGCCTGCGGGTTAATGCCTATTCCTATGTGCGGGCTATTGCTGAAACGGAAGATGATAAGCTGCACATGACGGAAGTCTTTGTGAAGGCTTCCGGGGGGTGCTCGGCACCCGCGATGAAGAATCAGGACGAAGCAATGGCATCGCTCGGTAAAATGAAGCTGCGGGTGTTTCCCTCCAAGGCGCCTGGCTTGGAGCCCTTGACCCGGGCCACGGAGATGCAGCTGATGATCCGCCATCCGAACAATTCCGGGTTACAGATGGATCAGTTGACACGATATTATATCCCGGCGCATTTTATCCAGGGGCTCACCGTCTCCCAGGGCAATCAGCTGATCCTGTCGATGCAAGGTGGTATATCGATCTCAGAAGATCCCAATTTTCGGTTCGCGTTCGACGCGAGGACCGGAGAGGAGCTCAAGGTTGAAGCCCTGGATACCGAAGGCAAAAAATTCCAGGATGAATGGCCGCTCGAATCCTCAAGCCTTTGAGCCGTAACCTTTAAAAACAGCGGATGTCTGCCTCTGCCTGAGCCCGCTTGAGTTCGCTGATAGCAGCTTTTGCCGGTGCGCTTTCGCGAAAAAGAACACCGTTCTCACCCGGAACCAGCCCCATTTGCTTATAGGTTTCTGCTGCTTCATAGCGCTCATAGGTCACAACCGAGGCGATAACATCGATTGAACAGGAGCATCGCTGGAGGGTGTCACGATTTTCTCCGTTCGCTTTCATGCAACCGTAAACATACTCTGCAACCGCCGGCGTCGGATAATCTGACGCAGCATGTGCCAGCATTGGAAATGCGATTGCTGCGCTTGCTAACAAAATCGGCTTGATGGTTTTCACTCCAGGCATTTTCATACTCCAGCATTCGGCAATGCTAAATATACATTTTCCGGGCTGTTAATAAAAGAGAATATATGGACGCAAATATAATTTAGATGAAAGTATCAAAGTTCGCCATGGGTTAAATATTTAGAATAAATCAGAAATCTTTTGTTTTCTTATGCAATGCGGAAGAATTATATTGCAATGCAGCAAATATAAATTCGATAATCATGCTTGCCTAATGAAATTCTTTCTCCTATCGTCATCTTGTTTCCGGCTTCAAGGACGTTGCCGTCAAGGGAGTGGTGACAGTCTTCGTAGGCCAAGCGAGGTGGGCAGTAACGGTGCCCTCTGCGCGCCTGGCTTTGTCGTGACACGCTGCCGGAAATACTTCCCCATTTGCCTGAGCTAGTGGTGCGGACCCGTATGTTTACTCGGTTTTCGCCGATAGTTCATAAATGTGAACTTTGGGAGGACTAAATGCGTGTACACAGAAATTTAATAGGAATTGCATTGGCTACGACAGCCATGACGTTCTCGTTGGCGGGTGGAGCTCTGGCCAATGATGATCTTCAAGGCTTGATCTCGGATTCCAAGAACTGGGCTATCCAGACTGGCGACTATGCCAATACTCGTTACTCAAAACTCAACCAGATTACCAAGGATAATGTCAAGAACCTCCAGGTTGCCTGGACATTTTCAACGGGCGTGCTGCGTGGCCATGAAGGTGGTCCGCTCATTATCGGCGACGTGATGTATGTGCATGCGCCTTACCCGAACACGGTCTTTGCACTTGATTTAAACAATGATGGTAAGATCCTTTGGAAATATGAGCCCAAACAGGATTCCAATGTTATTCCGATCATGTGCTGCGATACGGTCAATCGCGGCGTCGCATACGGCGATGGCAAGATATTCTTGTATCAGGCCGATACAACGCTCGTTGCACTTGATGCCAAGACAGGTGAAGTCGCCTGGTCGGTGAAGAATGGCGAAGCTGCGGACGGTAGCAAAGGCGAATCCGGAACGTCCGCACCAATGGTGGTGAAGGACAAAGTGATTGTTGGCATATCCGGCGGCGAATTCGGCGTGCGTGGAGCGCTCACTGCCTACAACATCAAGGATGGCAAGCAGGCTTGGCGGGCTTGGTCAATGGGATCGGATAAAGAAACACTGATCGATCCCGAAAAGACAACCCAACTTGGCAAACCTGTGGGTGCCGATTCTGGTACGAACACCTGGGAAGGCGATCAGTGGAAAGTCGGTGGCGGTACAACTTGGGGTTGGTATTCATACGATCCCAAGCTGAATCTCATCTATTATGGTACCGGCAATCCGTCGACGTGGAATCCAAGTCAGCGGCCCGGCGACAATCGGTGGTCAATGACAATCATGGCTCGTGATGCCGACACCGGCATGGCCAAATGGCTTTATCAGATGACCCCACATGACGAGTGGGATTATGATGGCGTCAATGAAATGATCCTTGCTGACGGCATCGAGGTAGACGGAAAGCCACGTGACGTCCTCGTACATTTTGACAGAAATGGCTTTGCTTACACGATGGATCGTGCCAACGGCGAGCTTCTCGTCGCTAAAAAATACGATCCGGCGGTCAACTGGGCTACTGAAGTCGACATGGACAAGGACAGCAAGACCTATGGCCGTCCGAAGGTTGTCGACAAGTATTCGACACAGGCCCAGGGTGAAGATGTCAATACAACCGGCATCTGTCCTGCGGCTCTTGGCACAAAGGATCAGCAGCCAGCATCGTATTCGCCAAAGACCAAACTCTTCTACGTGCCGACAAATCATGTCTGCATGGACTATGAGCCCTACAAGGTCAGTTACACTGCCGGTCAACCTTATATTGGTGCGACGCTTTCCATGTACCCGGCTCCCAACAGCCATGGTGGCATGGGTAACTTTATTGCCTGGGATGCTGCAAAGGGCGAGATCGTCTGGTCTAAATCCGAACAATTCTCGGTTTGGTCCGGTGCACTAGCAACTGATGGTGACGTGGTCTTTTACGGAACGCTCGAAGGCTACCTCAAGGCGGTCGATAAGGACGGCAAAGAACTCTACAAGTTCAAAACACCCTCCGGCATTATCGGCAATGTCACCACCTACGAACATAAGGGCAAACAATATGTTGCCGTTCTGTCAGGCGTTGGCGGTTGGGCAGGTATCGGCCTTGCTGCCGGTCTGACCAAGGGCACGGATGGTCTGGGCGCTGTCGGTGGATATGCCGGCCTCTCGGACTATACGGCTCTTGGTGGCCAATTGACGGTCTTTGCCGTTCCTGAGTGACAAGGACGGACTTGTATACCGTTAGCCACGTTGAGGCGGTCGCTAAAGAAGAACCCGGCCATGCCGGCCGGGTTCTTTGCGGCTCCGACAAACAAATGATCAATCGCAACTGCTGACCGGGCTTCCCAGAGCGCTGGCGAGGTTGCAATGAGAGGTTTCTTGATGCCGATCCGATTAACGATTCTTGCCGTAACTGCCAGCTTTGCTCTCTTGGCAAGCTTGGTCAGTACCCATGCCGACGACAAAGCCGCCGCTGCGGTCGCCTCACAGGACAATGGTAAATATGCCGACAAGGAAGGAAACCCTACATTCAAGATACAGGAAGACGGAACGGTCGATTGGTACACCTATAGTGGATATCGTCGCTTCAATTCCGAATGCAACGTGTGCCATGGTGCAGATGGCGCAGGCTCCTCTTTCGCTCCCGCCCTGGCAAATTCTCTGAAAACAATGACCTATGCCGATTTTCTGTCGATCGTGGCGGAGGGCCGAAAGAACCTGAGCGCCGGGAACGAAAAAGTCATGCCCGCATTCGGCGAGAACAAGAACGTTTACTGCTATATGGATGATCTTTATGTCTATTTGCGCGCACGCGCAGTCGGCGATCTCCCGCGCGGCCGTCCGGCAAAGAAAGAAGATAAGCCGGAGGCCGCAAAAGAGGCCGAAACCTCCTGTATGGGTGGTTAGAATGCTGATGAACCGGGCACAACTTGCAAAAATCGTCATGGCTTTCGCTACATGTGCAGCGATCGGCCTGTCCTTCAATGCGTCTGCCCAAGAATCCGGCCTCGGTACGGCAGGTGAGCTGGTGGACCCCGATGTTTTGCGGGTTTGTTCTGATCCTTCAAACCTGCCATTTTCCGACGATAAAGGCAAAGGTTTCGAGAACAAACTTGCTGAGCTCGTTGCAGCCAAGACCGGGCGGAAATCAGTTGCCTATACATGGTATCCAATGGCAACCGGTTTTGTCAGAAATACGCTGCGTGCCAATCGATGCGACATCATCATCGGTTACGCTCAAGGTGATGAGCTGGTGCAGAACACCAATGCTTATTACCGATCGACTTATGTGCTGATCTACAAGAAAAATACCGGTCTTGATGGTGTGGAAACCATTGAAGACCAGAAGCTTGCCGGCAGGAGGATTGGCGTTGTTGCCGGCACACCCCCGGCAGCCAATCTTGCCAAGGCTGGTTACATGCGCAATGTGCAGCCTTATCCGCTAATGGTCGATACGCGTCTGGCGCCGTCAATGGCAGAGACGATGATCAAGGACTTGAAAAAAGGCTTGATTGAGGCCGCAGTGCTGTGGGGTCCGATGGCGGGTTATTATGCAAAGGAAATTGATCCTGATCTGGTGGTGATCCCCTTGGTGAAGGAGAAATCACGGCATATGGCATATCGCATTACCATGGGCGTTCGTCCTTCCGATCAGGAGTGGAAACGCACCTTGAATAAGGTGATCAGGGAAAACCAGCAGGAGATCAACAAGATATTATTGGATTTCCAGGTGCCGCTGATCGATGAAAAAGACAGGCCAATTACGCAGTAACCACCATTTGTCAGGAGGGCAAAATACGGTGTGGACATGGTTCGGTTTTTGGGCGGTTTTGTTGGGGTTGTCTCAAACGGCTGCCCTTGCGGACGATACCGTTTCCGAGCCCGCAGGCTATAGGCTAGAAAACTATAAGGCACCAGTGCCTGCAACATTGAAGGGTGCGCAGGTTGTCACGACTGAGGAGGCCATCGCATTGTGGAAGAGCAAAGCAGCTGTCTTTGTCGATGTACTGCCTCACGATCCAAAGCCGGCATCTCTGCCGCAGGGTACGGTGTGGAGGGAAAAGGTAAGGGAGGATATTCCCGGCAGCATCTGGCTCGCGAATGTGGGTTATGGCGTGATTAACGGCGAGACCGAAGCCTATTTCCGTAAGGGGCTGATGTCCCGGCTTGGAGACGACAAGCGGCGAAAGATCTTGTTTTACTGCATGGAGAATTGCTGGATGTCATGGAATGCAGCCAAGCGGGCGGTGGAGTGGGGATATGAGGCGGTTCTCTGGTATCCGTTGGGCACGGATGGCTGGGTTGCAGCAAAGCAGCCGACACGGAAAAATGAACCCTATTAATTTCAATCCTGCGCCAAGAAGGCGTATGGTAACGGAGAAAGATCAATCTTTGGTCTTTATATAGAAGGAGGAAAGCATGAAGAAGACATGGAAAAAACCTGAAATGTGCCAGGTTGCTGCCGGCATGGAATTGACACGCTATTTGCCCGCAGAATTAAAGGCAAAGAAGTAGCAGCCGGCCGCCCCGCGCAAGATGCTCGCGCGGGGCGACGACTTCTGATTGAATGCAAGGCCGGATAAATTCTGGCAATGAGGAAATACAGCCTGATGCGATTAAAGATCATTGGTTCCGCAGCAGGTGGCGGTTTTCCCCAATGGAATTGCAATTACCGATTGAGCCGTGCTGCATGGAATGGCCAAGCCAATGTTCGCGCCCGGACCCAATCGAGTCTTGCCGCAAGTGCGAACGGGAATGATTGGATCTTGTTTAATGCTTCTCCGGATATTCGCCAGCAAATTGCTGCAACGCCGGAACTGCAACCCAAGCCTGACGGCCCGCTGCGCTCGACACCCATCAGGGCTGTCGTACTGACAAATGCTGATGTCGATCATATTGCCGGGCTGCTGAGCATGCGCGAGCGTGAGCCGTTTGTGCTTTATGCTTCGCGCCGTGTTCTTGATGTTCTCGACAGTAATTCGATTTTCAAAGTTCTTGACCGGTCGATAGTGGAACGGCGGGAGCTTGTCCTGAACAGGCAAACAACGATTGTCGGCACTGATGCAATGACGACGGGAATCACTGTCGAGACCTTTCCGGTGCCCGGGAAAGTAGCATTGTTTCTTGAAGATCCGGCATTGGGCGACAATAATTTCGGCACACAGGACGGCGACGCGGTCGGTCTGAAGATCTCATCGCCCGACGGTGCTGCGGCGTTTTACATTCCCGGCTGTGCCCGCATAGAAGAGTGTCTGAAAGCGAGGCTGACCAATGCGCAATGTCTGTTGTTCGATGGAACGGTCTTTACGGATGACGAGATGATCCGTGCAGGTGTCGGTGTAAAAACCGGAGCACGTATGGGGCATATCCACATCGCTGGAGACGATGGTTCCATGGCTGCGATCGGTGCGCTTGGGATCAGGAAGCGGATATATGTGCACATCAATAATACAAACCCGATTCTGGATGCCACTTCGCCCGAACATGCTGCTGTGGTGCGGGCCGGTTGGAAGGTTGCATTCGACGGTATGGAGATCCGGCTTTGAGCGAATTTGATGATGCGGCACGCAATGGCTTGTCACCCCGCGAACTGGAAGCCGTTCTCCGGGAGGTTGGCGCTGCCCGTTATCACAACAAGCACCCGTTTCACCATCAGATGACAAGCGGGGCCCTCACCAAGGGGCAGATGCAGGCGTGGGCGCTCAACCGTTACTCCTATCAGTCGGTTATTCCGCGCAAGGATGCAGCAATCCTCATGCGCTCCGAAGACCCGGAATTCCGGGCGCAATGGCGCAAGCGTATCGAAGATCATGACGGTGATGACGGTTGGAATGGCGGAATTGCGCGCTGGCTCAAGCTGGCAACGGGACTGGGCCTGGATGCAGACATGGTCAAGAGTGAGAGGAAAGTTTTGCCGGCTACACGATTTGCCGTTGGCGCATATCTTTCCTACTGCAGCAACAAAACGATGCTGGAGGCGGTCGCCTCATCGCTCACCGAATTGTTTTCACCCGTCATCATAACCGAACGCGTGCCCGCAATGCTGGCAAAGTATGACTATATAACAAAGGACATCCTGGCCTATTTCGACAAGCGTCCGGCGCTCGCCTCCCGCGATTCGGATTGCGCGCTGGCTTACGTGATGGAGCATGCCAATACTCCCGAAAAGCAGCAGGCAGTGATCAATGCTCTTGTATTCAAGTGTGATGTATTATGGGCCATGCTCGATGCCCTGTCCTATGCCTATGGACAAAAGGGCAATATTCCCCCCGGCGCTTTCGTCCCGGAGGTATCATGAGTGAGACCCGCGTCCGTGCGATCGTATCACCTCAGTCGCGTCCAGCCCTGAAAAAGCATGCGAGGCTGCAGTATGATAAGGTGCGCGGTGCATGGGCTTTGCTGTCACCAGAACGGATATTCTGGCCCAACGAAGTCAGCCTTGACATTTTGCGGCTTTGCAACGGGCGCAATGAGGTTACGCAAATGATTGCCATCCTTGCAGACCAATACGGAACGGGTGAAACAGAGATCACTTTGGATGTAACGGGCTTCCTGCAGGAATGGTCCGACAAATTTTTGGTGGAGTTGTAATGGAACCTGTACTTCCCCCCATAGGTATGCTGGCAGAGCTTACCCATCGGTGTCCGTTGCAATGTGCATATTGCTCCAATCCTGTTGAGCTTCTCAAGGCTAACCGCGAAATGGATACCGGCGGCTGGATTTCACTCTTCGAGCAGGCCGCGGATCTCGGTGTGCTGCAGGTGCACCTTTCGGGCGGGGAGCCGACATTGCGGACCGATCTTGTGGAACTTATCCGTTGCCTTGCCCGGCGGGGTGTATACACCAACCTCATTACCGCCGGTGTTGGAATCGCCGAAGGACGCATTGAGGCGCTGGTCGAAGCCGGGCTCGATCATATACAGCTCAGCTTCCAGGGCGCGTTTGCCACCACGACGGAGAAAATCGGAAACGCTCGCGGGGCTCATGAGAAGAAAATTGAAACTGCCCGGCGCGTAAGGGCAACAGGGTTGCCGTTGACAATAAACGCCCCCATCCACCGTCATAACATGAACGAGGTGCCGGATTTTATTGATCTTGCGCTTGATCTTGGAGCCGAACGGCTGGAGATCGCCAATGTGCAATATGCAGGCTGGGCGCTCCTTAATCGTGATGCTCTCATGCCGCAGCCTGCTGCGGTAGAGCGTCAGGTGCAGATCGTTGAAGAAGCACAAGAGCGGTTGCGTGGCATAATGACCATTGATTTTGTCACGCCCGATTACTTCGCCATCTACCCCAAACCCTGCATGGGCGGCTGGGCACGCGATGCTTTCATGGTTGCTCCGGATGGAACCGTCTTGCCATGCCATGCTGCCGCTACAATCAAGACCTTGCAGTTCGAGCGCTTTGGAGACAGGACATTGAGTGAGATATGGCACGATTCTGCAGCGTTCAAAGCGTTTCGCGGTACAGACTGGATGCAGGAACCCTGCAGAAGCTGTGAGCGCAAGGAGATCGATTGGGGAGGGTGCCGCTGCCAGGCTATGGCCATTGCAGGTGATGCTGCTGCGAGCGATCCCGCATGCATCAAGTCGCCATTCCATGATCGGATGGGAGCGTTGATCGACCAGGCCACCGGTACGAAATCATCTGACGGCACATTTGCCTATCGCCGAATAGGGCGTATGAGCGAGCCTATGGTTTGATCAGGGCTCCGGTAATCGTCTTCGATAGTCCATAAAGACGCTGTTCGATGATGATGGGCACTTCGCAGACATAAGTCAGCGAATGCACCCGCTCGTCATAGATGCGTGTTTCCCATGTCAATCGTTGATCAAGTCGATCAAGTTCTTCTGGGTCCGTACCGGGCTTGGCGCGTAGCGCATCAACCTTGGAGGCTTCCCGGCGCAGATCAACCGCCATATCCCTCTGCTTTGCCGCATAACGGGAAATCCCCGCCATAACTTGCACGCGCTCACCGTTAAGCGTATCGAACAATCCCTGGAACAGCAGAAACATCTTGCTGTTGACCTCCTCCTGCGGGAGACTGTCGGCAAGTTCAGTGATCCGTTTCTGCGCATCCTCGAGCGGTAAACGCCGTGCTGCAAGCTCGCTGACCAGTTCCTGGATTTGCGAATCTGTATTCCATTTTGCCGCCGCTTCGGGGATATCCGGACCATCCCAGACCTGAGCAATCGAAAGAGCCGGAACCTTGCGTTGAATGCAGGGCCAGCTTGGATCGTTATTGGCTGCAGCAAAAGCTGGAAATATGGACGCCGCACTGGCGCACAGGACGATCATGGCTCCCAAGGCAGTCCGGGTCATGTGTTGCCTCCTTCTTGTTTTTTGACAACAATGCCTCTTGAGGGGTCGTAGGCAATAATTGCACCAGCGATGAAGAGAACTATAAAACTGCAAACGACAGCCAGAGACAGCCATTCGATCTGCCCGTAAAATGCAAAGCGGATTAATTCTACAGCGTAGGAGAAAGGGTTAAGCAGGCATATCTTGTAAAGAAGGGGGCTCGATTCCTGTACGCGCCAGAGCGGGTAAAGTGCGGATGAAGCGAAATACATCGGGAAGATCACGAAATTCATGATACCCGCAAAGTTTTCCAACTGCTTGACCAGGGAGGAAAGCAGCATGCCGAGGGCACCCAGCATCATTCCCGAGAGGAACAAGGCAGGCAAGATCAGAAAGTAACCCTGTACCGGCGCTTTCACATCCCACAGCCAGGCCACAAAAAGGAAAGCGTAAACCTGGATGATTGAAACCGCGACGCCAGCAAGCAATTTGGAAACCAGAAGGAACCAGCGCGGAAACGGGCTGACGAGCAGGGTACGCATATTGCCCATTTCACGGTCATAAACCATGGACAGCGATGACTGCATTCCGCTGAACAACAGGATCATCCCGCATAATCCCGGTGTGATATAAACCTCATAAAGTACGTAGGTCTGATAAGGTGGGATGATTGAGACACCCAGCACTTGACGAAACCCGGCCGCAAATATGAACAACCACAACAAGGGCCGCACCAGAGAGGAAACAAATCGCTCGCGCTGATTGAGATAGCGCAAGCCCTCGCGGACAAGAATGCCTTTCAGGCATGTTAGATATTGCACGGTCCCAAAACGATTGTGCGGAACATTGCCTGCTGCGGCCTGACTCATAATTGCCTCCCCGTATCGAGCGCCAGAACGCCTGTCAGCCGTGAAAAGGCCTCATTGATCGTCTGCGCTCCCGCATCCTTTACCACTTCGCCCACTGGTCCGTTCGCGACGAGCCTGCCCTGGTTGAGCACGATGATCTGATCGGCGTAGGCAACCTCATCGATGAGATGCGTAGCCCACAGCACGCTTATGTTCTTTTCCTGGACGAGCTTGCGAATGTCGGCAAGGATCGTTGCGCGGGATTTGATATCCAGGCCCACTGTTGCTTCATCGAGGAGAAGCAGGGAGGGTCGGTGGATCAATGCACGAATGATTTCCACTCGCCTTATCTGCCCGCCCGAAAGACTGCGGGTCTTTTCATGCAGCCTGTCGCTCATATCGATGGACTGCATGAACTCGTGGATGCGCCGGTCTGCATCCCGCTTTCCTATGCCATGAAGCGAAGCGTGGTAAGACAGGTTCTGGTATATGGAAAGATCAAGATCAAGCGTGCGCGCCTGAAACACAATACCCAAGTGCCGTAATGCATTGCCGGGTCTGCGGTCTATATCGTGGCCGAACACGTGGATGTGGCCATGACGCGTTGCGTAAAGGTGGCTGATAAGGGAGAAAAGTGTGGTCTTGCCGGCGCCGTTCAATCCCAAAAGCACGGCACAAGTACCAGGCGCTATCGAAAACGTGACATCGTCAAGCGCCTGGCGTTTACCATAGGAATAACTCACCGAAACCAACTCGAGCGCCGGGATATCGGTTTCAGGCAAGGGTTTGCCGGGAATGTCTTTCAGTCCGGCATTCGTAACCATCAAATTTCCCCCTGGTCGTGTGCAATCGCCTGTCACGGCTGCTATTTGATAGTTATTGTACCCTTCATGCCTTTGTCAGCAAGGTCGGGCACCGACCATGTATACTTGCCCGGACGCACGGCGGTAAACTGGACATTGATGGTGCCGGGCGCATCAAATTCCAGCCAGGCCGGGGCGCCGTTCATATGGACTTCGAGATCATTGATGACGATCTGGTTCATCCAGACATTCCTGAACAGATCGGTTGCAAACTTATATTCCAACCCTGCCGCGGACGTGATCTTCCAACGGTATCCCTGTCCTGCCACCAGCTCGAAATCCTTCTGGTTTACGGTAAACTCATCATCTTTTGAGCCAAGGATGAGCTCCGGCACGTTTTTGCTGGCGCGGGTCACGGCCGGCGCCTTGGCCTGCGTCTCCGTCTTCGGGGCAGCCTGTGCGTCATCGTCATCATCGTCATCGGCCTGTGCGAATGCCGGCGATTGAGCAATCAGAACACCAAAAAGTGCCGCCAATGCCAGTGTCTTGTAGTTGGTCATTTGTCTATCCTCCCTTGAAAGCTCATGTCAGTTCGGCGATACGGCAACGCCCCACGGCAATTGTCCGACCGTGACGGATTTGATCGCTTCGTCGGTCGCAGTGTCGATGAAGGTAATGTCATTCGATAGGCCATTTGTGCTGATGATCGTTTTGCCATCAGGCAGGAAGGCGAGCTGCCATACACGCTGGCCAACCAGTACATATTTTTCCACCTCGTAGGTTTGCGTGTTGATCACGGCAACACGATTGGCAGGGCCCAGTGCCACATAGGCTTTCTTGCCATCCGCGGTGATGCGTATGCCTACGGGCTGGATTTGCTCGGAGCGCAGGCCCTGCACTTCAAAGGTGATCTTGTGTTTGACTTCACGCGTGTTGTTATCGATCACGGAGACGGTGCCGCCGATTTCCGCCGAGACCCAGACCTCAGATCCGTCCGGTTTGAATTCGGCAAAGCGCGGGCGGGAATCCACCAGGACATTATCGGTGATTTCATGCGTCGAGGTATCGATGAAATGAGCCATGTTGGTGGTTTCAGAGGTGTTGACAATGGTTTTTCCGTCGGGACTAACGCCCATTCCTTCAGGTTCCACCCCCACCGGGATCTCGGCGATGACGGTTTTTCCTTCAATGTCGATCGCGGTCACCAGATTGTCATCCTCATTGGCAACGTAAAGCGTCTTGCCATCTGGTGACAGGACGAAAAGTTCAGGATCCGGCCCTGACGGCAAAGAACCAACAATCTCGTTGGTGGCAGCATCTATGATCTCGACTGTATCGTCGTCGCTGGCACACACGTAAATGAGTTTTCCGTCGTGAGATATTGTAATGCCGCGCGGCCTTTGTCCGACATTGATCGTCTTGACCACCTCCATGGTTTTGGAGTCAACGACGGTGACCGTATTGTCCTTTTCGTTAGACACGTAGACCATGTTTGCCCAGGCGGGCTGTATAAGAAACGGCATTGCTGCTGCGGCCGCAGCAAGCAGGCACATGTGTCGGTGCATTTTGTCCTCCCCTTGAGTTGCGTTGTGATCAAAGCCGGCACTTTGTCTCAGGCCGATCCACTCCCAGCGTGTCGAGTTCCGAAAACTGATGCAGAAACCCTTCCTGGGGCGATGTCGAGACAACTCCGTCAGCGTCGCCAATCAGGATTGGCTGCCTCAGCTGCCAGTTCCAGTCGCGGAAGCTGAGCTTTTGTCCCTTGAAGGCTGCAATCGAAAAATCCTGCGATTTAAGGTAATCCTCAACCTGTTTTGGGTCGTTGGATTTGACGCGCGTTGTTGCCTCGCCAAGAATGCGTACAGCGGTCCAGGCCTGCATGTCTTTGGAAAGCATCCGGCGGCCGATCGTTTTGTTGAAGCGGTTCTGGATCTGGGTTCCGCCCCATTGTTCGCTGGCCGGATGCCAGCTGGACGCGATCAGACCGGCCGTTCCGGCGACGGGTCGGGGTGTCCATGTGCGATAGGGAACATAGCTGCCGAAAACTTCGCTTTCGTCTGCGACGATAACAACATCATGCTCCGGTAGGTTCTGGGTGAAGACCGGCATCTGCTTTTGCACCTGCACGATACCACTGTCGGTTCTGCGGGCAGTCCCCTTATCTTCGTATATGCGCTCTTCAACGATGGTTGCGCCAAATCGTGTGGCTGCCCGTCGTACTGCTTGCGCATAAAGCCCGTCCCGTTCATGGGAGCCATAAAGCAGAACCCATTTGCGCCATTGTTTCCACACCAGATATTGCGCCAGTCCATCGGCCAACATTGTCCGTGTGGGCGCTGTGTGAAAAATATCGGCGCGGCATTCCTCCTCGCGCAGGATATCGTCCGTTGCGCCAACATTGAACAGGACGACACCCGCTTCTTTTGCAATGTCCGCAACGGACAATAGTTGCTTTGCGGAAATGTCGGTCAGGATGAAACGGTCACCCCGGCTCACCATCTGCCTGAATGCGGGGACCACATCGGCATCGAACTTTGTTTCCAAGACATCCAGCACAAAGCTTTGGCCAAGAAATTTCCCCGTCGTGTTGTTGTCGTTGACAGCGACATTCGCACCGGCAACCCCTTCGTCACGGGGTGGAACATTCAGGACCGAAAGCGCCAGTTGCGGCTCATAAGCGCGCAGATAGCCAATCCGGGTTTCCACGACGGGCTTTGCTGCCTTGTTTGTCAAGGAACTTTGAGCGTATGGCTCACAGACGTTGACGAACTGCAAAAAAAAGCCGAATAAAAACGTGAGAGTGATTGGCACCGTACTCTTCATAACCATACCATTCATACATGCCGCCATTCATGTGATGGCGGTTGATCAAGAACAGAGGTGCCCAAAAATGGTTGTAAACAACCCCGCTATAATCTCAACCCTTGATGTCAGCTTTTCTTTCAAAACAGACGGATTTCGTCGTGCCCGGGGTGTGCTGTGATGGCAAGAATGTTGGCCAGTGTTCAGAACCGCGAGGAAGCCGAACTCGTCTTCCAGAGCGGGGCGGATATCATCGACCTGAAGAATCCGGCAAATGGGGCGCTTGGTGCCGTTGATCCCGCCAAAGTATTGGAAGTTATTGATTTTGTTGATGGGAGGTGCGCAGTGAGCGCCGCCTGCGGCGACCTTCCGATGGACCCTGAAATCATCAGGGCGACGGCCGAGCGTTTTGCTGCCACGGGTGCCGACTATATCAAGATCGGCTTTTTTCCGTCTCCGAATTTGAGTCGTTGCATGGAGGCACTGAGATCTCTTGCTACACACAATAAATTGATCGGCGTATTGTTTGCCGACTACAAGGACAAATATGGCAGTGACCTGTTTGACCGGCTAAAGGCAAATGGCTTCCACGGTGTAATGATTGATACCGCAGACAAGTCCAAGGGACGTTTGCTCGCTCATATGGCGCCCGACCAGATCGGCAATTTTATCACGGAAGGCCAGGCGCGCGGATTGATGGTCGGAGTGGCGGGATCGCTCGAAGCTCCGGACGTTCCCAGGCTTCTGGCTTATAGTCCGGACTATCTCGGTTTTCGCGGCGCGCTGTGTTCGGGGCGTGACCGCACTGCGGCCATCGATCTTCGTGCCGCAATAAAAATACGCGGCCTCATTCCCGCCGTGCAGGAGAACGGGCCGCCGGCCAGGGTCGACTACAAGCTGCTGGCTGCCCGGGGATATTATCCCGATCCCGCACAGGCTGGACTTGGCACCGACAAGATATTCGTTCGTGCCTTTGTCCTGCCTGTGCAGATCGGGGCATACAGCTTCGAGCACGGGAAATCCCAAAATGTCAGTTTTGATGTCACGGCTGATGTTTTGCGTGTAACCCGCAACCCCGAAGATATGCGTCATGTTGTATCCTACGACCTGATCATGGACGGGATTCGCGCTATTGTGGGCCGTGGACATGTGGAATTGGTGGAAACGCTTGCAGAGCAGATCGCTTCCTTCATTCTTGAAAATCCGCGGGTTACCCAGGTCACGGTGCGTGCGGAAAAACTTGAACTGGGCGCCGGGGGCGTCGGCGTGGAAATCGAGCGCAAAAATGAAATAAAAGCCTCGTTGGTCAAGCCGAGGGGCGCTCCTGTCCAGATCGGGCACAAATCGCCATGAAACCTGCCATCGTGAAACTTGGGGGGAGCACGGCCGGCGAAACGCAGATGCAGCATTGGATCGATGCCATCGTAAATGCGGCATTTCCGGTCGTTATCGTGCCGGGTGGCGGACCATTTGCCGACCAGGTGCGGATATCGCAGCGCCGGCTCGATTACTCCGATCAGGCGGCCCATGCCATGGCGATCCTTGCCATGGACCAATTTGGTATTGCCATTGCGGAACGTCATCCCAGCCTGCGTATGGCGCGCACAGTTCACGAAATCGAGGCATTCCTCTATATGGGGCACACGCCGGTGTGGCTTCCCTCGACGATGACGATCGGCGCTGCCGATATTCCCTGTTCGTGGGATATCACCTCGGATAGTCTATCTGCCTGGCTGGCTGGCCTCTTGAGCGCTGACGATATGCTTCTCATTAAGCAGACGGATGAGTATCAGCATTTTTCAACGCTCGAGGAGCTTGCGGCGGCCGGTATTGTCGATGGCATGTTGACGGCCATGCTCACCGGCGATATCCGCGTTCATATTGTGGGCCCGCAAATCATGAATTGGCTCGATTTGCCGTTGACGAAGATACCGGGCAGTTTAATCCTGCAGGACAGACAAATTGAAGCGATGAGCCTGCGATGACCCGACTGCATACACCGCGCTGGGCTTGGGCGCTGACAGGCTCAGGACATTTCTTCATCGAGAGTTTCGAACTGATCCGCACCCTCAGACATTGCGATGTCTTTGTCTCAAAGGCGGCCAATGAAGTGTTGCGCATGTATAAACTTGAACTGGACTTTCCCGCCACGACGCGCGTTCTCCACGACAAGACTGCAAGTTCCGTACCCGTCGGCGGCTTTTATTCGGGTGTGTATCATACGGCGGTCATTGCCCCGGCAACCTCGAACACTGTGGCAAAGTGCGTGGCCGGGATATCGGATTCGCTGCCGACCAACGTATACGCGCAAGCGGGAAAATGCCGGATACCCAGTATCGTTTTCGCCTGTGATACTGCGCCTGAACTTGAAACGATGGCCCCCGGCGGCATGGTAAAGGTCTATCCCAGACCCATCGATCTTGAGAATACGGGAAAACTCAAGCACTACGAACGGACGCTGGTTGTGGAATCCCTGGCCGAGCTGGTGGAGGTGATCGAACGCCGTCAAAGCGAGCTTGGTGGTGATGAGTGAACACCTGATTTTCGTTACCGGGCATCTGGCTCATGCAAGACTGGAGCGCATTCTTGCGGGCATCGATACGTCTGCCTTCACTTATGAGATCGTAGATATAGGGGTCAAGGTTGCCGCCCTGATGACCGAAGATATCATCGTGCGGCGCCTGAAAATGCCGATCAAAGCCGACCGCATTATTCTTCCGGGCCGCTATCGCGGCAAGCTTGACAGTTTGAGCCAGCACTACGGCATCGCGTTCATGCGCGGTCCCGATGAAGTCGCCGATCTGCCGGCCTTTCTCGGGCGGGCAGGAAAACCGGTGGATTTATCCGGCCACGACATGCGGATATTTGCTGAAATAGTCGATGCATCATCGCTTTCCCTGGATGAACTTATGCGGCGGGCAATGCAGTTGGCCGATGCCGGTGCCGATGTGATTGATCTGGGCTGCCTGCCTGAAACACCCTTTCCGCATCTTGCCGGTGCCGTGCGCAGCCTGAAGAAAAAAGGCCTGTCCGTCAGTGTTGATTCAGCCAATGTTGAAGAATTGGAGACGGGCGCGGCGGCCGGGGCTGATTTTCTTCTCAGCTTGAACGAACATACCCTGCAACTGGCAACCAGATATCCCGTTACGCCGGTTCTCGTTCCCGCCGATGCTGGCGATCTTGACTCTCTTGGCAGGGCAATCACGGCTGCGCAAGCCGCAAAGATCAGCTTCATTGCTGATCCCGTGCTCGACCCAATTCACTTCGGTTTCAGCCAGTCGATCGGGCGGTTTTTGGAGGCGCGCCGCCGCTGGCCCACCATTCCCATGATGATGGGTACAGGCAATCTTACCGAACTTACCGATGCCGATTCATCCGGTGTCACCGCTCTGCTTGCAGGAATCTGTTCGGAGCTTTCGATCGGCAATGTACTGGTGGTCAATGTCAGCCCGCATACCGTCCGTACCGTCGAGGAGCATGATCGCGCCCGCCGTATCATGTTCGCGGCCAAACAGGATCATTCCCTGCCTCGCGGTTATGATGCCGGGCTGCTGCAGGTGCATGACCGCAAACCCTATCCCAGCAGTGTACAGGATATTGCCACCCTGGCTGCTGATGTGCGCGATGCCAATTTCCGGATCATGACGGCGCCTGATGGTGTGCATGTGTTCAATTCCAAGGGGCACAGCGTGGAACAGGATGCATTCGAGTTTTTCCCCGCTCTGGGCGTTGAGGCAGATGGCGCGCATGCGTTTTATCTGGGAGCGGAATTAACAAAGGCCGAGATCGCATGGAAACTTGGCAAGCGCTATAGTCAGGACGAACCACTTGAATGGGGTGTCGGCACACCGGTCAAACCAAAAGATCGCCTCAGGCTGGCGGAAGCGGGACATACGCTTCGTGGAAAAAAGGACAAGACGACTTGACCTATATCAGGGAAACAATCGTCACAACCATGAGTGGCGACGGCATTATCCACATTGCGCCGCTGGGCATTATCCAGCATGGTCAAGGCTGGATAATAGCACCGTTCCGACCCTCAAAAACCCTGGAAAACCTGGCGGCCGTGCCTTTTGCCATAGCCAACTACACCGATGACATGAGAATTTTCGCCGGTTGTCTTACCGGCCGCAAGGATTGGCCGACGGTCCCGATAGATGATTGTCCCGTTCCCAGACTTAAGTCAGCCCTAAGCCACTCTGTCCTCGAAGTGGTTTCCGTTGAAAATGATGAATTGCGGCCCCGGCATATCTGCAAGGTTATATCAGAGGCGATACATGCTCCCTATACGGGGCTGAACCGTGCCAAGGCGGCGGTTCTGGAGCTTGCCATTCTGGTCAGCCGCCTGCAAATGCTACCGCCCGAAAAGGTTGCCGCAGAGATAGACTATCTGAAAATCGCTATCGAAAAAACCGCGGGTCCGGACGAGCTTGAGGCATGGTCATGGCTCATGCAAAAAGTCACGGATCAGCAACCGGCAAGTTAATGGCAAGGTAGGGTCACGATTGCAGATGAATTGAGCCGAGAACGGCGACTGCCGCGGCCGGCGCCGCCTTGGCGGCTGCTTCACGGACATTGTCGCTCGCCGGTATCAATGTGCCAAAATCAAGATAGGGCCGGTTTAATCGGTTGGCCAATGCAGCGACCTGCGGACGGCCGATCCCTGCACCCACCACGGGGGCGGAGCCATCAGGTCCAAGTATTTGTGCAACACGAAAAGCACCGTCGTGGATCATGCGTAGCTGGTGCTCGCTGAACCAACGTGCAATCTCCATCCATTCTTGATCATCGAGATCGCTTCGATCCCGTCCAACCATTCTGGCTATGCGCTCCATGGAGTCCGCCAGGGTTTTCGGTCGACGATCGGCAGACGGATATTTGTCATCCGTCTCTTCAAGAGTGCCCAGAATGCGGCCAATGTCGGCGGTGTTGGCGAAATATTCATTCATCAGGGGTGTCATGGCACCGCGCACGGGAACCAGCGCTGCTATGCCGATGAGTGCCGAACGGGAAAATCCAGTGTAGACCAGCTCGCCGCTGAGCAGTCTCTCGGCATCCGTATAGCCAATATTGGCCAGTTCAGAATTTTTAAATGCCAGAATATCCGTTGTCGTTGAGCCCATATCAACAAACAGGCCATTACCGGCCAACTTTGCGGTGAGCGAGGATGTGGCGTGCCAGTTGGCTGAAGCAATGTCGCCGCCCAGTTTGCGCGCGGCGCTGATTGAGCAGAAGTTCGCGCGGCCAGCGTAAATCAGTGTGTTGTTGCTACCAAACTCTTCTTCGATAAAATCAAGCAAGGCTGCGATGCCCGCATCCCGCGAAGCGAACGTATCGGAAAGTTCACCAGTCATAGTAAAGATGTTGAACACATCTTTTTGCGGTACAGGTTGGATTGCACGCAGGGCATTGCGCGTTTGATCCAATCCCAGCCACAGAGGTGTTTTGAAAATTTCAGCCGAAACGATCATGCCGTTTTCGCACCGCGCCATCTTGAGATGCGCACCGCCAATATCCCAACCATTGATCAGGGGCTTTCTTTCGTTGGCAAATCGGGATTTCATGGACAGACTGTTCCTTGGATTCTTAACGTGCATATCATTCCAGTACTCGACATTAAAGATGGGTTTGTTGTTCGTGCTCGCATGGGTGAGCGCGAATGCTATCGCCCGATTGAGACACCCTTGAGTCAAACGGCCCGGCTGCCGGATGTCGCCAACGGCTTGCGGACAGTCCATCCATTCGAAGCATTTTATATTGCCGACCTCGACGCAATTTTGCACCGTGACTCAACAGAGACCGTCTTGGCCAGGATTGAGCCTCTCCTCGACAGCTACAAAATATGGCTCGATGCCGGTTTTTCGCAGTTGCATCAGTTTGAGACAATTTTGGCCAAGAGGGGTATCTGCCCCGTTCTTGGGTCTGAATCTCAGCAAGATGCATCCGTGCTTCGAGCTTTGCGCAACCACGCACAATTGGTTCTGTCGCTGGATTTTCGCGGTGATGAGTTTATCGGACCTTCATCTATTCTTGAAAGCAATTTAGACTGGCCCGAGCGCATTATCGTTATGACCCTTCGGCGCATTGGAGCCGGTATCGGGCCGGATTTCGACCGGCTAAAAGCAATCAAACAACGAGCCGACGGGCGCATTGTCATGGCTGCAGGTGGTATCCGAAATATCCACGATCTCGAGCGCCTGGAGGAGATCGGCATTTCCGGCGCGCTCGTAGCGACATCACTGCACGATGGAACATTGAACCGGCAGGCGATTGCCAGTCTCCTCCAGTGATTATAGTCAGACAAGGATTGGGAAGAAATTGCCATTTCCCCCCAATCTTCAGTTCAAAAACCCAGACGTTTTGCCAACCGGCGCAACAGGCCATCGGTTTCGACAGAGGGCGAACTCTGTGCGGGGTTGTCTCGTGTCTAAGCGCTGAATGGATGCTTGACTGAATCGCGGGCTGCAGTTGCTTCCGCCGCTGTAGGCTTGCCGGTCACCGCCCTTTCGATGGCTTCCTTGGTCGCGCGATAGTTAAAGTCCTGGATTTTGGCATCATCCTCTGCTTCCCAGTGAATGAAGACGCCAACGCAGATAAAGACATCATCGGCTTCGTCAGCCGGGATTGTGCCATCGGCAACACTGTCCTGAACAGCCTTCGCCACAGCATGCTGTGCGGGACCGAACATCTGGACAGCCTGCTTTGCTCCTTTAATGGTCACCTTGTTGAACAGGATCGTGTTCGGTTTGCAGGCCATATTGGGCGCTATGACCGCAAGAAGAGACGTAAACCCGTCCTTGTTGTTGGTCAGAGCATTGCAGAATGCTGTTTCAACTGCGCTGCCACGCGGCCCGATCAACAGATCGATATGCGCAACTTCATTCCCATCGCCAATCAGCGATTCGCCAACCATAACTTTATTGATTTTTGCCACGGCCAAATTCCTCCCTAAACCGTTTCCAAAAGGTATGTCCACAGACGCCGTACACTCGAGACACGACTCTCGATGGACAGCTATCCTTGTTCACAGCACCCTTGGATGGGGTCGGTTGGCCAGATAGCAGCGGATGAAATCCGCTGCTTAAATTCAAGCATTAACATGGCCATTATGCAAGAGCCAGTTGAGTTTGAATGCAAAAAGGCATGCCACGGTCAGGTCTGCCGATGTTCCAGGATTGACGTTTGCAGCCTTTAGCCTGGCATCAAAGGAAAGGAGCAGTTTTTCACGCTCCCTGCCATCTCGAATGCCCCGTACTTTATCCAGGATTTGCCGCGCTTCATTTCTCGTCTGTTCAGCGATTGCGACACTGTGCTTGCGAACGATGTGACTGTCCACAAAGTTTGAAAGGAAATGAAGGTAGACAAAAACGGTCGGCCACATGTGCTGCTCACCACAGTCCATTGCAGCCATATGTGCCCGAAGCCCTCCATCAAGAATGTCGGAAAAATCGGTCACATATTGCCGAGCGATCATGTCGCGGTCCGCAGCAGCTCCCATTGCTTCCAGCAGTGATACGTCGGGCGCATCGTTGACATCGTGCTCGGGCGCTGAACCAAGCCCGCCCGGGCGCGCATGCACAATGGCGGCAAATATATTGCGGGCGTCCTCTGTACCCAGGCTTTGCAGGGTCGCCTTTATCCCGGTTTCAAGGTCGCCTGCCGACATTTCAGCAGTTTTCGCCAAAGGCGCACAAAGGAGAAGAATTCCAAGATTGGTGTTCGTACCGACCTTGAGCGACGTCGCCTTGACGGCATCCAGAATCCGCTTTCCAACGGAAAGGGCGCGATTGGATATCGGGGCTGCAGACACTTGTGCACTGGCCAGGAATTGCTGAGCAGTCATACGGTGGCCATCGGCAAAACGATGCACATTGCCTGGCTTCAGAGCCTCGATTTCCTGATAGCACGCATAGATGTAGGCTCGCCTGACCTGTTGCCTCGTCAAAGTCACGCCGCAGGTCTTTCGGATAAACCTGGCGCAATCATGGAGACAAGGGCATCCGCAATGCTTTCCGCGATCCGTATAGGAACGACAGACTGCAATCCGGTCCAGGCGGGCATGCTGTTCACCTCGAGAATGAGAAGCCTGCCATCCGATGCCGGAATAATGTCAACTCCGGCAAAGTCGGTCCCGATGGCGGCAGAGGCGGCAAGAGCCAGCTTTTCCAACTCCGCCCGCAATGGCCCGACGACAGTCTGTCCTTTCCCACCCTTGGCGATATTGGTTATCCAGCCTTCGGCGCGGCGTTCCATCATGCCGAGCACCTTGCCGGCACAAGTGAAAACCCGGTAATCGCAGTAAGGTGCACCCGATCGTGCCACGAAACGCTGCAGATAATAGACATCGTCAATTTCTTCCGGATCGGGCAGATCGTCAATGTTTTGAATAAGCCGGATTCCGCGCCCCTGCGAGCCGAAAAGCGGTTTGAGCACCAGTGGTCCCTTGGTCAGCTCGCGCACTGCCACGGCCCTGGCATTGGCGAGGCTTTCCACGGCAAAGGTTTCGGGAGTTGGCAAGCCAGCCTGTGTGAGAAAGAATGTGGTCGTGGATTTGTCGACGCATCGCTCGACGGCTTTTGCCGAATTCCACACGGGCACGCCGAGATGAGCGAGCGCATGCAAAACGCCAAGCCTGCGGGTGATTGCTTCAAATGTTCCTGAAGAAATCGAACGCACAATAGAAGCATCCGGCAGAACGCCATTCATGCCAGGGATCGCAATGCCGGAGGGGTAGCGGCTGTCAAAGCCGATATCCGAAAGCGGATAGGTCAAAACGGTTATGCCACGCTTACGCAGTGCCGTCCGGAGTTCCCTGACTTGCCGGTCGATCCGGTCGGAAAGAATGAGTATCGTTTCTGCCATGATCTTCTGCCCTAACCCAGTGACCGCTCGAGCATTTTTTGGTGGATGCTGCCGTTACGGAAGGTATCGCCCGTTTCAATCGCCGTGACAATGACCCGGGCAGGACTGAAAAGACGCGGGTCTATGGCATAAAAGTCTCCTTTGAACTTCTTGAATGTATCGGCGAATGGCTCGCCGTGATCGTGCGAGGTATGGCTGGGCAGCTGTTCGGCCAGTTGACGGGCAGCGTTCGCATCACCTTTCACGAACAATTGCACGGTTCCGCCATAGATGATCGCATCATTCGTCCTACCCATGGCCGTCAGGAAATCCGGATGCGGGGCAGGAATGGGGGCTGTACCAATACCGTCGACAATATCATTCAAGGCAAACCCCAGATCATGCGCTTTGTGCATGGCAACTTCGAGCACACGGCCAACGATCTGCACGGCCCCCGTAAGGCTTTGCGTTGGAGCATAGATGAACGTCAGCCCATCGGGGGCAATGCCCGTTGCCTTGGAAACCTTGTCGACAACAGCAGGGGGTGGGGGTTTTGCCGTCTCCAGGATGACAACCGAAGCTTTTGCATCGGGTTCGCGATAATCGATTTCCTGGAATAGTGGCTCGACACGTGCCAGTGCACGCGCCGGACCAGAACCCATGGCGAAATATTCTTCATGCGAGAGATTCCACCCCGCATACTGGCTTGCAAGGCATGCAAGGACGGGTTGTGACGAGCGCACTGTCAGGGCGTAGGGCCACGGGTCATTGTTCATCACCGTTGATACCGTGCCGAGCCCGCCCAAACAGATTTCGATAATACGCAACCCGGCCTCAATGCCACCTTGGCAGTTTGCCCCCGCATCTATCAGCTGCTCGCCGAGACTGCCGCGGCTATGTAAAATACCCAGCCTAGAAGCGTCCTCAATCATCCTGATGGTCAGCTGTTGCGCGCTGTGATTCAAATAGGCATGGCCATTTTTCATCGATATTCCTCCCTCCAGTTAACCGCAATCTGTTTGATGCGGTCCTTCACGGCTTTCATCGCTGCAGAAGCGGAGGGAGCCGTGGCAAAGACTGTACAAATGGGATCGCCCGCCTGCAGTGCGGTCCCCGATATCTGATGATCGGCCGTGAAAACTGGCCAGTTGACATCGGGAAACGATCCTAACGCCTTGTCGGCATAGGCGATCCCCGATGCACTGGAACCTGCATAGGACGGAATCTGAATATCCGATCCAATCGTCGCGCGCATATGCTCCAAAAGGAGCGGCGTCTCTTCACAGTCGAAAATATCAAGCGTTGCTCCCGGGCGCGGATTGATTTCAATGAGATGCAAATCCCGATCATCGATGAAGTCGGCGCTGCACAATCCAACGAGACCGGTTATCTCAACCAGGGCATTGAGCCAGGTTTCAATCAGAGCCGCTTTTTTTCTGTCGTAACGGCCGAGCCGGACCGCCCCACCATACCGAAAGGGAGTTTGACTGGTTGGAGAGACCCATTGGCGGCTGAACCCGATCATGTTGGCTCGTTTGCGATCAGCCAGAAACAATGCCGAAAGGTTTCTGCCGGATATAAATCGCTGATAGTAATGCTGCCGACCGATGGAGCTGTCGCACGCCTGCCTGACATGAGAGCCGCCTGCGGCGCCTGAGCGCTTTACCAGCCAATTTTTCAGATCGTTGGGAGCTTCAAAAGCAATTGCCGGATGCGGAATGCCGATTTGGCGGCATAACCGTTGCAGATTGACCGGATCTTTTACCGCTCGGATGGTCTGCGCACTGTTTCCGGCAACGGCAAATCTGCGCGATATCGCATCGATCACGCCCGGGTTGGCCTCGAATCCGGAACCGTAGATGAGTGCAACCGGCATTTCGTCGCCCGCCAGTTCTTTCAACGCTTCAAGAAGCGCCACTTCCCCGATTCCATCCTGCAGGCTTCCAGAAAGCTTGATCGCCCGCTCGGCAAGAGCCAGAGTATCGCTGTCGTTGAAGAGATCGGCTACCAAAGGGCGCAGCCCCGCTCGCCGCGCTGCTGCAGCCAGAGCACGTCCCGAAACAGCGGCAATCAGAACCGCGCTATTTGGCAAGATCGCGAGCAAGGGTGAACGCATCCCGGAAATCATAGATGACAGGTTTCTTCGCCTTGATCATCTGTTCGAACAAACCAGCTTGAGTCTTGTATTTGATGTTGCCGATCGAGAGTGCACCAATGCCGACGGCATTGGTCGCATTGAGTGGCTCGCCATTTGCGTTGACCTTCAGGCCTTCAATGCCTGCCGGAGGGACAGCATTTACATCTGCCGCCACAAGAAGCGCAGTTGCTGCCTTCAACTGCGTCATTGATAGGACTTGCACACCAGCCTTTGCCGCCGCCAAGACGACTTGCGCCTCCTGCAGGATTGATTTCTTACGAGGCTCCGTCGAACCGTCGACTGGGTCCACTGTGACATTGAACCTGGCTTTCATGGAGGCGGCAAGCGTCTTCACGCGTTCCATTCCATCGTGCCCAACGATCGTGACCTTTGCACCGTGTTCCGCCGCGATAACGGCTGTACAGTATCCGACAACACCAGTTGCACCAAAGATCGCAATTCTTGTGTCTTTCAATTTGCGGTCATGATATTTCGCCAGCGCTTTTTCAACCTTGGCAACCATAGCTGCTGCGGTGGTAAAGGACCCAGCTGGATCGGCAAACACCGAGATGGCAAAGGGCGGAACCATTGCTTTTCTTGCCGCGTTGAGCATGTCGAGCGCCACCGGCGCATCTTTGCCGGCTAAAAATATGCCTGTCGCGACGCCGGCATCGGGAGGACGGGAGAAGATAGCGTCCTGAACAAGATTTCCGACATCAGCAAGAGTAACATCGGTATAGGCCATCACTGAGTCATAACCTGCGTCGAGCGCCATATTGACGTCAAATGGGCTCATTTGCCGGAGAGGTGTCAGCATGTGGAGGATGGTTTTGCGGCTCAATTTTCCGTTCCTTAACAATGGTGGTGCCCATGGTTCAGGGTCAGTTTACATCTTAGGCTCTGGCGAGGTTCAAGAGCGTATGGGTTATCTCGGCGCCCGCATTTCTGCCCGCCACGATCTGGATTTTTGCCCCGGCGTCGGGAGTGATGCTGTTTACGATATGCTCTGCTTGCTTCTGCGAAGCGGCAAAGGCAAAACCTGTCGGCCCCCACGAGCTTTGACCAATCCCGGTTGCACCAGCCTGTGCCAGCCGGTGAATTGTGGCTTCAACACTTCTGCTGGTAAAGATGCCACCCTGCGCAGGAGCGAAATATCTTCCGATTTCATCCTGAATGGCCTGAACGGCCTGTCCGAAAAGTGGAAGGTTCCTTTCCATCAGCGCGGGCATTAAACTCATGACGACATGGCGACAGATCAAAGCTGATATCTCCACGGGAAACGGAGGGAGCGCCTTGAATGCTTCGATTTCCTCCTGGCCGTGAATACCCTGCGTCGAGGTGTCGAATACGAGAATGACCCGCCATGTTTCGGGGAAGGCAATGCGGGAGATGACTGTTGGCGCTGCGCTTCCATGTCCCCTGCCTGCGTCGATGATGACGCCCCCTTCATTGAAAGCTGCAATTCCTATTCCCGAACGTGAACCGCGCCCGAGCAGTATTGCATCGTTCACGATATCGGGTTCGAAATGGTGCAACGTGCGCAGTGCAGCCGAAATGGCAAGCGCAATTTGGGTGCCAGACCCCAATCCGATATGACTGGGGATGGTACGATGGACTATTACATGATGATGAGCCGCTATGCCAAGATGATTGCAAAATGTTGTCATGTGCTGTGCCACCCGGATCGCCTCGGCACCGTGAATTTCCGGCTTTGACGCCCGCGCAATGGTCACAACGGTGGCGATATCCTCTATAGGCAAGCCAACACTGCCAAAGCGGTCACCGCTCGCGCGCGGAATATCGAGGAAGCCGAGATGAAGACGGGCAGGGACTTTGATCGTGACGGATTCCGACATTTGCTTAATTTACACAATCTCAAAATCGGGCCCTGCAATATATGATATCGTCTTTCCAACAAGGTGCAAGTGTGTTGAACGAACAATCGGGAGGATCGACGATGACGAAAGAAACAGACAGTTTAGGCCCCAAGGAAACAGTTTATTCCGAAAGCGAGATTATGGCGCGTCTTGCAAGGGATCTGCCGCGTTGGCGTTACGAGAATGGTTGGATACGCAGAAAGTATAAGACTCATAGCTGGAAATCCACGCTCATGGTGATCAATACAGTTGGTCATCTTGCAGAAGCCGCCTGGCATCACCCCGATCTGAAGGCATCCTATGCCTGGGTTGAAGTACTTTTGCAAAATCACGAGGCCAAGGGCATCACCGACAAGGATTTTGAACTTGCGATGAAGATCGAGGCGGTTGTGCAATGGCAACCAGGCAAAGAAGGGGGAGCCCTTGAAGGCACGCCTCCTGCCGATCAGCGCTTTGCCTATGTCAAGTACGACTAATTCGCAGATTTTCTGTACAGGCAGGGTTCACATTCGCAAAAAACCAGATAAGGTTTTAGCCAGGCACCAGAAAGTAGCGGAACATGTCGGTTGCATGGATTGGCAGCCAGCCGGTATCATTGATGGATGCTGTTCGGAAGGCTAGCGGCCTCCTGAAAGCCAGCCGCTGTCCGGTTTTTACCATTGATGCTGATGTACACGGCACACGCAGCGCCATTGCGCTGGCCGAGCGTGTCGGCGCTCCTTATGACCATCCTCTGGGTCAGACCCTGTCAAGGGAAGTTGCTCTGTTCACCGATCATGGTGGCATGTTTACCACGGCGGGTGAAGCACGTAACCGTTCGGACGTTATCGTGCTCGTGGGCGATATTCCTCCGCACCATGGCGGACTTTTGCTGGACTGGGCAAGTACGCAACCCCGTTCGGATAAACTCAAAAAACGCAGCTGGTTTCACATTCGCGGCAGTGAATATTCCGGCGCCCCGAAACTGGCGGTGAGCGCAGTGCAGGTCGGCGGAGACGACCTTTCTCTGGGTAATGTCCTTGCTGTTGTGCGCGCGACCCTGCAGGGACGGCAGACACTCTCCTCCTTGACGAACATTGATCGGCTGCTGAAAAGCCTTTCGGCGGCCCGGTTCCCGGTTTTCGTTTTCTCTGGTGCATCCGGGCAGATGCCTGACCTGATCATGCTACAGGAAATGGTTGCGGACCTGAACAAGAAGGGCCGTGCCAGCAGTGTGTTTCTGCCCGCTGATGAAGCTGCCTGGGGAATGGCGTTGACATCATTATGGATGACGGGATTTCCACCCAGAACAGGATTCACCGATAGCCTCCCAAGCTATGACCCAGTAAGATGGGACATTCAGCGCATGATCCGGGACAAGGAGCCCGATCTTCATGTCTGGATGTCCACGAGAGGCGGCCAGCCGCCTTCCAAGGGCACGCGATTGTCTTTGATTGCACTGGAGAGAACGGCGGTCCCGGTGCAGGGGACAGCGGTGACAATCGCTGTCGGCCAGGCCGGGCTCGATCATGACGGAGTTTGTTATTCCAGCAGGACCGGCACGTTCCGCGCGGTGCAAGCCGCTGAGCCGTCGCAATTGCCCAGCCTGTCTAGTGTTGTCAGACAATTGGCTGTGGCTCTGCCAGGACGAAAGGCTCTTGTATGCTGATTAAACTGGCAGGTGGGGAAGTTATCGATCCCGTAAACGGAAAAACCCGCACTCGGGATATCTGGATCAGGGACGGGCTGTTGATCAATGCGCCACCGGGTGAAACTGCAGATCAAACGCATGATGTCTCGCAGTGCATTGTCATGGCGGGAGCCATAGACATTCATTCGCATATCGGTGGCGGCAATGTGAATACTGCCCGGCTGCTTTTGCCAGAGCATCACGCCGCACACCAGAGGCGGCCGGCAGCTACGCCGCTTTCCAATGCCGGATGGTCGACGTTTCGAACTGGATGCCTTTATGCGCAGATGGGATTTACGACGGTCGTTGAGCCTGCAATGGCACCTTCTTCAGCGCTGCATACGCATCTTGAGCTCGCCGATATTCCCATCATAGACAAGGCAACACTGGCAATACTCGGAAATGATGATTTCAGTCTTTCACTGCTCCGGGACAACACATCGTCAGCAATGCTGGATGATTATGTGGCATGGATTGTCGGCTCCAGCCGCGCTCTAGGGGTAAAGGTCATAAATGCTGGAGCAGCAGCGGCCTTCAAGGAGAATGTCAGATCGTTTTCCCTGGACGATGAGGTCCCCGAATATGGTGTGACTTCACGCAAGATCGTCAAATCGCTTCAAGCTTCGGTAACGCGCCTGGGCATTCCCCATCCACTGCATGTGCACGCCAATAATTTGGGCATTGCGGGGAGTGCCGATACGGCTGCGGCGACCATCGAAGCCAGTGAAGGCGTACCGCTTCATCTGGCCCATTTGCAGTTCTACAGCTACGGGACCGAAGGGAAGCGGAAATTTTCATCGGAAGCGTCACGCCTGGCCGCGGCCGTCAATGGCAATCGCGACGTGACAATTGACATTGGTCAGGTCATGTTCGGGCAGACCGTCACCATATCGTCCGATGTCATGCGGCAGTTTTCAGCCATAGACAATGCGAGCCCGAAGAAGTTCGTCATTTTCGATGGGGATGGCAATGGCGGTGGTGGAATTGTTCCCTATCGCTATAAGCAGGATTATTATGGCTCGTTGCAATGGGCCATCGGTCTTGAACTTTTTCTGCTGATCAATGACCCTTGGCGGGTATTCTTTACCACGGACCATCCAAACGGTGCTCCCTTCACAGCCTATCCGGAATTGTTCGAGCTACTGATGAGCAGTGCAGCCCGTGATGAGCAATCCGCCAAGCTGAATGCAAGCGCGCTGGAATTAACAACACTCGCATCAATCCGGCGGGAATACACATTTGATGAGATTGCCATAATGACACGCGCTGCACCAGCCAAACTGCTGGGCCTGAAAGATCGAGGTCATCTCGGCGCCGGCGCGATTGCAGATATCGCCGTCTACCGCAAGGGCAGGGACGTGGCCAAAATGTTCCGGGAAGCAGCACTGGTGTTCAAGAACGGCGACCTTGTGGTCAAGAACGGAAAAGTAACCAATTATCGTTGGGGCAAGACTCTGCGGCTCAATCCCCCGGCCGATAAGGCAATCGTGAAACGCATGAAGGCATACCTCGAGGAGCGCTATGGCCTGCCGCTTGATTGGTTCACTTTCCCTGACTCCTCCATCCAGAGGGACGAACCATTCGGAGAGGTTCCATGCAACAGCTGATCCGCAATGGTGTTCTGATAGACGATACATTTGCCGAAGCCTTTGGCATGCGTGCGACCGCCATCATAATTACCGCGCCCTCGCTGAAATGGGCACGGCAGGCGGCCATCACCATGACCGGCTTTGCAACTTCGGTAATCGGGTGCGGTTGCGAGGCAGGGATCGATGTGGAGTTGCCAGCGTCGCAAACGCCTGATGGCCGCCCCGGCTGCCGGGTGATGATCTTCGCCATGGGTACGGATGAATTGCAAAAACAGTTGAAAAACCGTCTCGGCCAATGCGTGCTGACCTCGCCTGGCAGCGCCTGTTTCGCCGATCTTGAAGGCACGGCGTCCCTCAATCTCGGCAGTGCGTTGCGGTATTTCGGCGACGGTTGGCAGATATCGAAGAAATTCGGCGGAAAACACTATTGGCGTGTTCCCGTCATGGATGGAGAATTTCTTTGCGAAGCCACCACAGGTCTCAGTAAGCTTGCAGTCGGGGGCGGCAATTTGCTGTTTCTCGCTGCCGACAGCGAAAAGGCGCTGAATGCGGCCGAGCATGCCGTGGCAGCCATCGCGAGAATCCCCGGGGCGATCATGCCATTTCCAGGCGGCGTTGTCCGATCGGGCTCCAAGATCGGCGCTAAATATAAGGGCGTGATGGCCTCGACCAACGAAGCCTTCGCCCCGACATTGCGCGGTGTAGTCGACAGTGCACTTACGCCTGAGATCAATTCGGTTCTGGAAGTCGTTATCGATGGTGAAACAGAGGAGACTGTTGCGGCCGCCATGCGGGCCGGCATAAAAGCCGCCATTTCGCTTGGCCCGAAAAAGGGCGCTCTGCGGATCAGTGCGGGAAATTACGGCGGCAAGCTTGGGAAATTTCATTATCATCTGAAGGATTTGCTCCCATGAAAGCGCTTACCTTCGCAATTCTCTCCGAGCCGGAAGAGCGCCTTGACCTTTCACCGCTGACACCTTCGAGGCTTGCCGGACTCTCTCAGGTTCAAATTGCGAAGCTGCGAATTGGAACCAGTTGTCACCCGGTTATGGTCGGCGATGTATTCAATGTTTCAGGCACCGATTTACATTCGATCGTTTTTGAAGGGAGTACCAAACGTTTCGATAGAGTTGGTGCCGGGCTGACAGCAGGATCGATTCGTGTGGATGGCGATGTCGGCAGGGAGGCAGGCAGGAAAATGTCGGGAGGCTCCCTGACTATCCAAGGTAGTGCCGACGATCATGCAGGTTCAGGCATGATTGATGGTCGCATAGAGATCAAGGGCAATACGGGAAGCTATCTGGGTGGGCCACTTGCAGGCGAAATGGTCGGAATGAGTGGCGGATTGCTGATCGTACGCGGCAAGGCGTCGGATTATGCGGGTGACCGTCTGCGGCGCGGTATCATCGCAATAGGTAAAGGCTGCGGTGGCTATGCTGGATACCGCATGATTGCCGGAACAATTGCCATTGCCGGACGTGTTGGGGCTGTTCCCGGCTATTTGATGAAACGTGGTTCGATTCTGTTTGACCGCCACCCCACCGAACTTTCGCCAACCTTCGTGCCATGCGGAGAACCGGATATCGCCTTCTCCAGCCTATTTGACCGGTTTCTCATGCGTGAGAAAATTATGAACCGGCCATTGCTGGGGGATAGACCGGGCAGATATGGCGGCGACAATGCGGTCTTGGGCAAAGGCGAGATTCTGTTCCGTCGGAAATTTTAGGGCACTGCACAGGAGCGAAGGATGGAGATATGACCGAATGGAGACCCATCGAGACGGCGCCGACTGATGGAACTGCCGTCGATCTCTGGATCATGCGTGATGATGGCACAGGATTCCGCGCAACAGATTCAATATTTTGCGATATATGGGTGATACCTATGTACGACAATCAAAAGTTGGGTGAGGAGCTCCTTATGGGCTCGAAAGGGCATGGTAAAATTACCCATTGGATGCCCATTCCTGTTGGTCCTGATGGGGAAGCAAATTCCTTATACTAGCAAAATGGCCGGGCATCATTGTTTCGTTGCGTTGCCATATAGACAGTTGTGGCCCGTGCTTTCCATACGAATTTTGACCTCAGCGAAGGTACCCTTGCTAGAATTCGCTCTGATATCTGACGAACGAACTCTTGAGCTCTTTAAGATCATAGATTGTGGCGTTCTATTTGCATTCATCATCCCCTCCCAAGGTGCGGCAAACCATAGCACAGGGTTAACGGTACCTGACGGGTGGTCCAATCAAGATCCGTCACAGCGATGAACAATCAAAGATAAAAACTCAAATGCCCCGCCAAACTGCTCCGTAAAAGCTGGATCAAGAAGATTGCACGTGCGGCGCTGCCAGGCATCGCTGGCGTAAGATACTTGGCCGCATGCGAACTTTAAGGCCATTGTAGACTTTGAGGAACCGATCAAAAACGGTCGAAAATCGCATGTTATCGGCATTTTCAAGAAAGGATTGCTGACAACTTCCCCGTTTACACACAGTCGTAGGTCGTGCGTTCAATTCCATTCAATGCGGAGATTTTTTCAGGTACACTGAGCTATGGAGTTACCCGAGATTACCATCGCGGCAGTTATACTGGCAGCCGGTCAGGCAACCAGAATGCGCAATCATAGTCATAAATTGCTGGCAAAGTTTGATGGCACCCCGCTAATTAAACGAACGGTTGCAATCGCAATGGCAAGCATGTCGTCGTCCGTTACGATTGTCACAGGCTATAAGCGGGAAGATATAGAGAGTTGCATTGATGGCATGGGCGCCCATGTTGTCCATAACCCGGACTTTTCGGTAGGTATAGCCAGCTCTATTGCGGCTGGAATTTCCGAAGAACACGTAAGTTCCGCCGCCGGCGCAATAGTCTTGCTTGCCGATATGCCGAAAGTGGAAACTGAACATTTGAATAGACTGATCACGATATTTCGAAAGAACAAGGGCAACTTCATTGTTCGGGCTGTATCGGGAAGGGTGCCAGGTCACCCGATCATCCTGCCCTCAACGTTCTACGAAAGGCTGACCACATTGAAAGGCGATTTCGGCGCCCGACAAATATTGGATGCCTTCGAGCCTGATGTAATTGAGGTGGAGATCGGAAATGCAGCCATCCACGACGTAGACACACCGGAAGCAATCATTGCAGCGGGCGGGTTGCTTGATGGAGAGGCCAGCCAAACTGGGCCATAAGTGGTATGTTCCAGATGATTGCTCGTCAGCATCTGATAAATTGAGACCAGCTCCCTACCTCCGCAAGGAAGCCGATGTCGAAAAATGGAGACTTTCCCCTGGGCGCAAATAGCGATCAAAACCATTAGCAATGGCTGCGACCGCTTCAGCAGCAATTTCAGTTTCGTATAACCGCTGAAACTAGCCACAAAAATAGCATTACGGACGGCCGTTTAAGCACCTTGCGACGGTGCTGCTTCGCCAGAACTTTAAGCCACTGTCTGATGAATCGGCTGCAAAACGCAAATCCCTCCTCGCAATTGGATACTACAGCGGACACGCTGCGCCGGTCTGGACCCATGCCTTAATCAATTCTCCGAATGCTTCCTGAGTTCCCGGGACCGGTTCACGGCCTTCGCCAGGCTTCCAGCCCCAGCCGACCAGATCGTCATGGGCCATATGTTCGACGATTTCGTCGAGCGATTTGCCGCCATTGCGCTGCGGATCTTTTATCTGCGTGCAGATGGCGCCCAAAGACTTGCCTTCCCAGGCCATTTCGATCGGCGCCAGATGCCAGTTTGGATTGCCGGGGATGCTTTTAAGTGTTTCCGCTTGCCCGATGACCGTAACATTCTCCGAGCTATGGCAGGTGGTGCACATCATTCCCGGAACACCCATACCTCCTTCACCGCGGGTAACCGGAGGCTGATGCGGATGCATGGAGATGTTCTGCAGCGGCCTGTCGGCTGCCGGGTGGCAATTGACGCAGCGGGGGTGCTGGATGACCTTGCCGGCCTCTTCGAAAAGCGCAACCGAGCGCTGTTTTTCGTTGGAGATCGATTGAAAGGTGGATGCCGGTTTCAAATCGGCAGACACAGGAGCAACCTTGTCCTGCGCGAACGAAATGTTGGAAACAGCAATGACCGCATTGAGGACAAGGCACACAGATATCGAGGTGAACGTAATGTTTCGTATCATCCTGCGTCCCCTTAAGCGGAAAGAACATTGACGATCGGCAAACGCCGTACCGGGCTGTTGGTCAACCGCCGCCAGGCATTGGCGACCGCCGGACCCACGGGGGGAACACCGGGCTCGCCGACACCGGTCGGCGGTTCGGCTGATGGGATGATCGCGACGTCGACAACCGGCATCTCATTGATGCGCAACGAGCGATAGTCGTGAAAGTTCGACTGGATGATCTTTCCGCCCTGAGCAAGCGTTATGGCATCGAACAGGACAGCGCCAAGGCCGTATCCAATGCCGCCCTCCATCTGGGCCTTGATGACATTGGGATTGATCGCGATACCGCAATCGACGGCGCACCACACTTTATGCACCCGGGGAGAACCATCTTCGCCGATCGACACTTCGACGATTTGGGCCACATAGCTGCCGAAGCTCTTGACGACGGCAACACCGCGCTGGCGTCCTTCCGGGGAAGGGGAACCCCAGGCGGCCATCTCGGCAACCTTCTTCAATGTCGCCATATGCCGGGGTTCTTTGGTCAGGAGGGCCAATCGCCCTTCGACGGGGTCTTTGCCCACCTTTTCGAGCAGTTCGTCAACGAATGTTTCAACGGCGAATCCCGTATGGGTATGGCCGACCGAGCGCCACCAGAGCGGTGGCACCACAAGCGTGGTGTTATGCGACATGACACGCAAATTGGGTATGTCATAGGGCAGGTTGGAAGCCCCTTCGACCGAAGTCTCGTCGAGATCAGCCTTGGCCATGATGGATTGACCGACGATGGTCTGATCCCAGCCGACGATCTTGCCGTCAGCATCCATTGCGCCGCGCATCTTGTGGACATACATCGGCCGGTAATAACCGCCGCGAATGTCGTCTTCGCGCGTCCACATGTGCTTGAGGGGGCGGCTGCCGTCGGTGGCTGCGAAAACCGCCGCAGCTTCCTGCATATAGGGCGAGCCGAACTGGGCTTTCCGACCGAAACTGCCGCCGGTAATCTGGGTGTTCACCCGTACTTTTTCCGGGCCCAGCCCGAGAACCTTGGCAGCTGTGCTTTTGTCCATTCCCGGGAATTGCGCGCCGGTATAGATATCGACAGAGCCGTCGGCAGCCCTGATGAAAACGGCATCGAGCGGTTCCATCGGGGCATGGGCGAGGAAGGGGAATGCAAGCACGGCTTCCAGACTCTGCACGCCCTGGCCGGTGAAGGCCTTGTCGACATCGCCATTATTGGTCGCCTGAAGACCCTTCTCGGCGAAGAGTTTTTCGTAATCCGCCGTAAGCTGCTCGCTTGAGCGGGTCTCTGCCTTGGCAAGATCCCATTCGATTGTGAGCGCCGCACGGCCCTTGAGTGCTGCAAAGGTGTTTTCCGCATAGACGGCGACACCCTGAGGGATTTGTTTGATGTCAACGACTCCCCGCACTTTCCGGGCTTCCGCATCGTCAAAGGATTTTACTGTTGCTCCGAAATGTTCCGGATGGGCGACTGTTGCATACAATATATTGTCCGCGCTCACATCGAGCGTGAAAACGGCCTTGCCATTGGTCTTGCTGACCGTATCGAGCTTCGGAAGCTCCTGTCCGATGAGGACGAAATCCTTGGGATCCTTCAGCTTGGGTTCGGCAGGCGGCGTGTGGGCCGCGGCTTTGCCGGCGAATGCGCCGAAACCGCTTTCCTTAGACGACGCCGCGTGTTTGATGCGGCCTTTCTCGACCGTGATCTCGCTGGCCGGGACCTTCCACTCCTCTGCGGCGGCAGCGACCAGCATGGCCCGTGCTGTGGCGCCGGCCTTGCGAAGCTGCTCGTAGGAATTGGCAATCGATGTGGAGCCGCCAGTGCCCTGCAAGCCAAACATGAGGTTGGCATAGACCTTGTCATCCGCGGGGGAGTGAACGGCCCGCATCTGGCTCCAGTCGGCGTCAAGCTCTTCCGCCACGATGGTGGCAAGGCCGGTGAACGGGCCCTGACCAAATTCGATATGTTTGGACAAAACCGTCACCGTGTCATCGGCGCCGATCTTGACGAAGGCATTCATCTGCGACAATGCGCTGTCGCCGCCCGCCTGGACACCTTGCGACGCCCCCGCCGAGAACATTCTGGGCGCGAGGGTGAAACCTATGACGAGGCCAGCGCCTGACAGAAACGAGCGGCGTGTGCTTGTGATCGTGTGCAAGGTCATGGCTCAACCCTCCATCGTATCGGCAGCATTGTGAATCGCCTGCCGGATGCGGTGGTAGGTCGCGCAGCGGCAGATATTGCCCGCCATCGCCCCGTCGATATCATCGTCAGTCGGCTTTGGCGTCATCTGCAGCAGCGACACGGCAGACATGATCTGCCCGGACTGGCAATAGCCGCATTGCGGCACGTCGATCGCGACCCAGGCTTTCTGAATGGCTTCAGCCTCCTTGCCTTCGATGCCCTCGATGGTAACAACCTCTGACCCCTCAACAGTTGCAATCGGCGTAATGCAGCTGCGGCGCGTCGTGCCGTCCAGATGAACGGTGCAGGCGCCGCACTGGGCTATGCCGCAACCATATTTGGTGCCGGTGAGTTTTTCGAAATCGCGCAGGACCCAGAGCAACGGAGTATCGGGATCTCCGTCGAAAGTTCGTTCCTGACCGTTCAGCTTGAAAGTGATCATTTTGATATCCCGCATCTGGCTGTGCACTCGACTGGTGCTGGCTTGAGTTGGTCGTTATCCTTTTTTAACGATAACACAAAAAGCCGATCTTCCAATCAACAGGGATGTAAATAACTGGTTTTATGCGGCACCAACGAAATCCATTCTCTCGGACGCACTCTTCTCTTTGGTCCGTCAGTGACATGCGCCGGTTTGATACGTGACCAGAAATTGATGGTGGCGATAGCAAGAGGAGGGGACATAGAACCCAGGAGCGACGCCGCGACAGGTGCTGCTACAAACGCCACCTCGTTGAGAGTCGCCGCGATGCCCAGAGATTTGAGCAAGCGTTCGGGGCGGGTGACGTAGTTCAGGATAGCGCGCATGTAGCCGCTGGCCGCTCCGTTGACGAAACCCGCGGCAGCCCCCGCGATGATCATCAGGACGAAGGGTGCTTTCCAAGGCGGCCAGAAAAGCAATGGTGGAAAAAGCAAGCGCCCGGATGACGACCAGGAGTTTCAGGTGTGCAACAGCGCTATAGGTACGGCCGAGTCGAGCGACGGGTACCGCGCCTAACACTTGTGCAGCAGTCATTGCCATGATGGCTGCCCCGCTTTTAGCGTCGCCAGTCAGAGGTACCGCCAAGAGAGCAAAAGCAACCGGGGCGGCAGCCTGGGAGCGGCCAGCAAGGCATTCGACACGAACCAGCGACCCAGAAGACCACGCACAGGGGGTGTATTTGTGGCCATATCAGGTGTGATGGGGACCTCGGACTATGGTGGGTTTGCGTTGGAAACTTCACTCTGTACCGGTTGAGCGCACGATGTTCAATTTGTCCGGTGTCTTAGATCAACTCCTATCATCTTAGAGTGTTTTAACATGAGACGTATCAATATCCGGGAATCTGCGACTGTTTAAACAGCGTCGAAGACTCCCGGTAGTTTTCTTCTTTCGAGAGGTTTGGGTCTGGTACGTATACCGATAATCCTTGTCGTGATCTGGCCAGCCTTCGTTCTGGCGGTCAAAAGATTGCGCGGTGCGCGACAAAACCCCTTATTGGGTTTTTCATATTGATTATCCTTGCAGTAGAACTAAACAATATTATTTTGAATCTATCCTTAAATTGTACGCAAGTTTGCAGTATATTTCTTCCTTGGTTTAGTAAACTGTTTCGATCAATATTTACGCTATATTGATTTAATGCTTGCAGTACTACTTGTGAGCCAGTTGGATGCGTCATCCAGGGTTGAACCGGGAAACTGCGGGAGGACGCGATGGCCATTGAGGCGAATAAGTCAGGGGTTTCTTTTTCGAACGGGGTCTTTGTCTCGACGAGACAAGATACGGTTCCCCTTGCGGTCATCGACGGAACGCAAGGAGATGACGTTCTAAACGGAACGGATGGTGATGACCGCATCAACGGATATGGTGGCCGCGACAGCTTGTTCGGGCATGATGGCGACGACGTTCTGAATGGCGGCGGTGGGTCAGATGTCCTTGATGGTGGCGACGGCAATGATTGGCTCAATACCGCTGTTGGTGATGGATTGTGGCAAGATTCTCTGTCCGGGGGTTCGGGCAATGACGTTCTTACATCCGGATACGGCAACGATTTGCTTCACGGTGGAGACGGAGACGACATCCTCATAAGCGGTGGCGGACCCATAAGCGGCAGTGTTTCCGGCAATACCGATGGCGACACCGTTTACGGTGACGCGGGCGACGATACGCTGATCGGCAGCGGTCTCAGTGATAGGCTGTATGGTGGCGTCGGCAATGATGTGCTTTTCGGCGGCAATGAACAGGATATTCTGTATGGCGATGCCGGTGCTGATTTCATGGACGGCGGCGATGGATGGGATTATGCGGACTATCGAACCGCAGATACCGGTGTGACCATCGATCTGCAAACAGGCCTCGGTCGAGGCGGCGTTGCCGAAGGCGACATTTTCCGTAACATCGAATATGTTCGCGGCAGCGACTTCGCCGACACGCTCATTGGCGATGCCGGCAACAATCTCCTCCTGGGCTTTGTCGGCAATGACAATCTGTCCGGTGGTGGTGGCAATGATCAACTGGATGGTGGTGCGGGTGATGACGTTCTGCGCGGCGACGCCGGTGACGACCGTTTCACCGGCGGGGCTGGCGCTGATCATTTCGACGGGGGCGATGGTTCAGATACGATGTTGCTTCGCTCCTATAGCGGTGTTTTTAGCCCGCTAACGGTCAATCTTGAGGCAGGCACGGCTTCAGGCGGTGCCTTTGATCCGGGCGATACGTTCACCAGTATAGAAAATGTAGTCGCAACGCAGTTCAACGATATTCTCACTGGTGACGCCAAGGATAACGCGTTTACAGGTGATGACGGTGCGGATCACATTGATGGGGGAGACGGCTCGGACACCGTCATTTACTATGGCGAGGTATTTGGTGGTGGTGGTTCCTTTGGAATTGGCGTCACGGTCGATCTAGCAAATAGCACAGCCTATGGCGCCGACGCCAATGGCGACACAATTATCAGTATTGAGAATGTCGTCGGTTCAACTTATGAAGATTCCCTTACCGGAAGCGATGCGGCAAACCGCATATCCGGGGGCGGTGGCATCGACAATGTGTTCGGCGCTGGTGGCGATGATGTTCTCATCGATCCAGACGGCGGAGATTCCCTTTATGGCGGTGCTGGAGCGGATGTTTTCGTCTTCAATTATGGAGAAAGCGGTCTGATCAAGGATTTCAATTCCCTCGACGGCGACAAGATCGATCTCACAGACTTCTACGGTCCGTACGGCTTGAACAATCAGGATCCGCAAGACCTCACATTCACAGGCTATCGCGAATTCACGGGAAAGTCAGGTCAACTGAATCTCGTCCAGACTTCGGATTCTACTCTCGTCCAGATCGATCTTGACGGCGACCAGACTGCAGACTTTCAGATTACTCTGGAGGGGATTTCGAACGTACTTACTTCCGATGCCTTTGAACTTTAGCGGGGCTGATATCGGAGCAGAACAAGATGACGATCAAGGCAATTCACCACGTTCCCCACTGCGTTAAATCGTCCTTAGTCTACACTCCGGCAATATACTTCAATTTTAGAAGTATATTGCCGGAGTGTAGAAATAAAAAATGCATTTGTTGTGACGATTGTTTTGTTTCTTACTGCCAAACCATCAGTAAATAACAGTCAAAGCGGGAAGCTGGTCCATTTATAATCACCACATACATGCTGGTTTGAACAACATCGCATCACAACTCCCCCATCGACGTAACCCTCAGGTTTGACCAAGGAGACTTCGTAATGGCCGCTTTGTTGAGAAATTCCCAACGGACTGAATTCTATCTGCCGGATTCCGATCCGACTGATCCTCGTTGGTGGGAAGCTCACCTCAGGCACTCACCCATTCTGGCGACTACAGATGAAGTCATTCCGGCCGCTGTTATCGACGGTACCGAAGGAGAAGACCATCTGATTGGCACTGCGGAAGAGGACACGATCAATGGTTTGGGCGGGGACGACTTCCTGGATGGCGGCGCAGGATCTGACGACCTTTATGGCGGAGAGGGAAACGACTGGCTCACCGGCGGCCGCAACAATGAGGGCGAGCGTGACTTGCTCGTCGGCGGCGCCGGCAACGACACGCTCATCGTCGGCTATGGCGGCCTGTACGGCGGCGCTGGAGACGACGTCCTGATCAGTGGACAAACGGCTCTGACCGGTGGTTATCTGCCAAGCAACGAGCAGGGCAGCTCTCTACGCGGTGACGAAGGCAACGATCTGCTTATCGGAACGGCAGTCGATGACAAACTATACGGCGGGGATGATGATGACATTCTGCTTGGCGGTGCCGGGTATGATATCCTGGAAGGTGGTTCTGGCGCTGATGTGATTGATGGCGGCGAGGGCGATAATGATCGAGCTACCTATGAGAATTCGCTGGCGGGCATACAGATTAACCTGAAAAACGGAACGGGCCACGGAGGCGAGGCCGAGGGCGACACTCTCCGCAATATTGAACGGGTGCTGGGTACTGATTTCGCTGACACACTGATCGGAAATGACAAGGGCGTCGTTCTGGATGGTGAGGATGGCAATGATATCATCCGCGGTGGAGCCGGCGATGATGGCCTATATGGCGGTTACGGCGACGATGTCCTCGACGGCGCGGCGGGTGACGACCATCTCAGTCCCGATGTCGGAAGCGACCGGATTGATGGCGGCAGCGGTAGCGATACCATCACGTTTCGGGGATTTTTCACTTTTCCCGGAGATGAGACATTTCAACATGGAGGCGTAACGGTCGACCTTGATGCGGGCACTGTCCTGCGCGGCGATTTCCTCGAGAAAACGATCAGCAACGTCGAAAACGTCAATGCAACCGAGTACGCCGATACGCTGATTGGCAATGCCAGCGACAATACGTTCTTGGGCGGAGAGGGGGGCGACTACATCAACGGCGGCGCGGGTGTGGATACCGTCCTATACTCCGGCGATCCCTATAATGAGCGAGGCGTAGGGGTCAATCTCAATAGCGGCATCGCACAAGGTGCAGATGCGGCGGGAGACATATTGATTGGCATCGAGAATGCGATCGGCAGCCCTTATGATGACGACGTCCTGATAGGCTCAGAGGGTGCCAATCATCTCTCCGGCAATAGCGGCCGTGATAGGCTGACTGGGCTTGCCGGCGATGACACCCTGGAAGATGCTGATGGCGGCGACGACCTTTACGGTGGCGAAGGAGCCGATACCTTTGTCTTTGCTTACAGTTGGAATAACGTTAGCTCAATTCACGATTTTGATTCGGTTGCAGGCGACAAGATCGATCTCAGCGGCTTTTACGGGGACTATGCCAATGACGAGCCCCTCGACCTGACATTTGTTGGTTACAATAACCTCACTGGCAAAGCTGGTGAGGTTGGTCTTGTTGCAGAACCTGGCATCACCCGTGTCATCATCGATGAGAACGGGGATGGTTCGGCGGATTTCAACCTCTGGGTGGATGACGTCATCACTCCGAGCCTCGACGAGGGCGATTTTATATTTTGACATTTGGAGAATCCACTCCGAGTGCGTCATGCCGTGACTGAGGGGTGCGGCAGGTGATCTTCTGGCAGTCAATCCAATTAGGCAACAGCCTTGCAACCGCTCGCTTTCCTACTTCGATAAAGCGCAGGTTCGATAAACATCTCTACTGTCTCGTTCGAATGCAAAGCACTGCACGACCGCCTAAAAGTTTTCCTTCCTCACTCCTGATCTATTGCTCGGCGAACTCGCGGATAGGGCCGTTTTGCCTGGCATGAATCAGCAGCTGCATTCGTTGCCGCTCAAGGCTTTGCCGTATGGCGCATCTCTATGCCGGACGCTACACGCAATCAGCGCTATCTCAATCTAATCGCCGACTATCCCGCGAACGAGCGAGACTACGCAACTTCACAGGCAGTTGGCACCCATTTGCTCACGTGCCTACCGCACCAAACCGAATCCCATCGCGGCCTGTAGTTAGCCCAATCAATAGAGCACTGTCGTGGCAATTAAGCATTGCGCTCCGGACGCATCAGGACTGCGAGAAATTCGTGGATCTTCCAATCTCGCATCCAGACAGGACGAGGTCGTCTTGTGTTTCGAAAGCGACCAATCCGGAAATAGCACCCTCAAGGATCGTCACATCTCGGAATTTGGCAAGGATCGAAGACAACTCCGCGGCTTCACTTGCAGCAAGATGATCGCGGAAATTATAGTAGCCTAGCAGATAGACATCGGTAATCTGCTTCCCGAGTGTCATCTGTAAGGTCTGGATCGGATTGCCTTCGCGGTTTTCAGGATAGACCGGGAAGTAAATCCGTCCCGTATTTTTCTCCCCCACCAGGGGCCCAGCCAGGCGGAAGCGGATAGAGCCTGTGCGCAAAAGATGATCTTCCGTGCGCAGCAGCAGCTCCTTGACTTCATCCGCGTTCACCCTTCCACAGATGGTTGCGTGCAGCCTTGCTTGTCTCGCGTCCATGACATCCCAAGCAATTTTGGGTGAAAAAGAGGCTTCTCGCATGGCTGCATCAACGGCGCGGAAAGCGTGGGACATCTGCAGATCCTCAATGCTAAACGGAACCGCCAGCGAGTACCGCTTCGTCTTATACCGGCCAAAATGGTAATCCTCATAGAACGGAATGACATCCGAATGTTGCGGATTGACGAGCGGGAGATGGGCGTGGCGATAAATGGAATCGAGCACAAGGCGGCTTCCAGGAGAAGAACTCCATCGGATTTGGTCGTAACCGAGGCTATGATCATCGAGATAATACATTTACACTCCATTTCGATCGGTCGTGAGCAGACTAACCGTCAATGCAGCCGGTGACGACCGGCGACAAACACAAGGCCGAGAAAACTCTCCTGCCTTGCCTTTCCCGTCAAGGCTCATTCAGGTCCCCCAATTTTTAATGATCGGCACCCTTCCAACCTTGCGCGTATCGATTGTTGCATTTACTCAAGTCAGACCAATTTGGCCTCGGTTCAAACAGGGGGGCGAAATACGCCCTAGAGACAAAACAGGCTTTTAATCGGGATTGTGGAAATTTGGGCTACAATCAAAATTGCTCGAAATTGACTATTATTGGCATTTTCAAAGCAAGGGTTTCTGGCAATTGCTGCGATTGGAAAAACTTGGAAGCCGAACGTTTCATGCAGATGGTGGTTTCGTCTAAAAGGACGGAAACAGATAGCGCATTCCGATTTGAAGCCATGGAACATTGTTTAGTTTGATGCACTCGTGATGCCGTTCAATTTTATTGTTCATGTTTTGCTAGATTGGATCGCGATCGGTTTTACCGCTTTGCACCCCGTTTCCGCGAGCTGCGTTGGGTATCGCATTGAACGAGTGCCTTTCGATTGGTTAGCTGCCCGTCAATGTTGATGTGCCTCGGTCTATGTGACGACTATTTTAGAGCGGCAATGCGTTATAGCGACAGGCCTGTCGCTTTATCGAAGACATGCACGCGCTCGCGACTGATGCGGGTTGAGAAGACCGTGTTCTGTTTGACCAAGTGCTCTCCATCCACAATGGCTGTGACCGGCTTGCCTGCGAGATCAAAAACAACATGGATGTAGGCTCCGGTCGGTTCCACCAGCAGCGTGTTTCCGGCAAAGGTCGTTTCTCCGGCCAACGTTGTGCTGAAATGTTCAGGACGAATGCCTATGGTTACCGGCTGACCGTGCTTGATGCGACGATCTTGCGACAAGCCGACCGCCGTTCCATCGCTCAGACGTGCGGCCGGTTTCCCATTGTCGCTGTCGATCACCCCATCCACGAGGTTCATGGCCGGCGAACCGATGAAAGCCGCAACGAAAATATTGGCTGGGGTTTTATACAGTTCCAGCGGTGTGCCCTCCTGCTCGATCTTGCCATGATTGAGAACGACAATACGGTCGGCGAGCGTCATGGCTTCGATCTGGTCATGGGTAACATAGATGGACGTAGTGCCAACATTTTGGTGTAGCGTCTTGATCTCGGAGCGCATTTGCACGCGCAGTTTTGCGTCCAGATTCGACAAAGGCTCGTCGAACAGGAAGACGGCCGGATTACGGACGACCGCGCGGCCCATGGCAACGCGCTGACGCTGACCGCCGGAGAGCTGCGAGGGTTTGCGATCGAGAAATGCCGTCAGGTCAAGCATCCGGGCTGCTTCGGTAACGCGCGCCTGTATGGCCGGTTTGGTTTCACCTGCCAGCTTAAGATTGAAACCCATATTTTCAGCGACAGTCATATGCGGGTAAAGTGCATAAGACTGGAACACCATGGCGATGTTGCGCTCTCGTGGCGTCATGTCGTTGACGACATTACCGCCGATCATCACATCACCGCCGGTGATCTCCTCCAGGCCCGCAATCATACGCAGCAATGTAGATTTGCCACAGCCCGAAGGGCCAACGAGGGCTATGAAGTCACCATCGTTAACGGCCAGGGAGACATTGTGGATCACGTCGAGTGAACCATAGGTCTTGCGCAAATTTCTCAGTTCGACAGATGCCATTTCGACCTTCAATTATCAGGATTTGACCGCACCAGCCGTCAGGCCAGCGATGATGTGTTTCTGGGCGAGGAAGAAGACGATAATCGTTGGCAGTATCGTCATCGTGATGAATGCCAGCACAAGCTGCCATTCAGTGCCGAATTCACCCCGATAAACCATGATGCCGAGCGGCCAGGGATATTTTGACTCCGAGTTGAGCATGATCAATGGCAGGATATAGCTGTTCCAACTGCCGACAAAAGACACAATGCTCACCGTAGCAATGATCGGCCGGCAAAGCGGCACAGAGATATACCAAAAAAATTTCAGATAACCGCAGCCATCAACAAAGGCGGCCTGGAACAGTTCTTCCGGCAGGTTACGGAAGTAATTGCGGAACAGAAGTATGCTCATGCCGAGGCCAAACGCCACCTGTGGCAGCACAACCCCCCAATAGGTATCGAGCAGACCCAGATCCCGGATCCGAATGAACAGCGGCAGGATTGCCGTCGCTGCGGGAAACATCAATCCGAGCAGGAAGTAGTTCAACAGGAAGGATGAGCCGAAAAACTTTACATGTGCAAACGTAAAGGCCGCCATCGACGAGGCTACGACGGTCAGGAATACGGTCAAAGCGGCAATGACCAGCGAGTTGAAGATCTGCAACCAGTATCTCTGGCCGAACAGAATGCCGGTATAGTTCGACCATTGCCATTCCGACGGCAGGCCGAAAGGATTGACGCGAAGATCACCAAGAGTCTTGAAGCCGCCCAACGCCGTTGTCAGCAATGGGACCAGCACGATAGCGGCAATCAGAGTCAGCGACGCATAAAGATAGATGCGCGTCTGGATGGATATTCGGACGGAGGTGCTTGCATCAGTCATGGCGCATGAAAATCCTTTTATACCCGAATGCGAGCGTGACGCATATGACGAACAGCACCACACCGACAGCACTTCCAAGGCCGACCTGCATGCGCATGACGCCGTAAGTATAGAGGAAGGTCACCATCGTCTGGGTGGAGTTTGAAGGCCCGCCACCGGTCAGGGGCATGATCATGTCGAATAGCTGGATGGAGCCGACGACCGCGAAGAAGATCGACAAGCGCAAAGTCGAGCCCAGCATGGGCAATGTGACGTAGCGGAACTTCTGCCACCCCGTTGCGCCGTCGATTTCAGCAGCTTCCAGCACGTTCTTGTCGACCGACTGCAGGCCAGCAATAAACAACATCATATGGAAGCCGAAATATTTCCACACGACGACTGCCAGCACGGCATAGATTGCCAAATCTCGGTCGGCCAACACATAGGGCGTGGCAAAGCCGAAGAAATTGGATATAGCGGCGAACAGGCCGTAGTCGCCGTCATAAACGAAGCGCCAGATCAGACCAGCAGCGACGTCCGCCAGTACGTAAGGAAGAAAGAAGATCAGGCGGAAGGCCACGACGCCCGGGATACGGTGCGCCAGCATCATCGCCAGCCAGATAGCCAATGGAACTTGGATGCAGATCGATACAACAATGATCAAGCCGTTGTTGATCAGCGCCTGTGAAAAGGCAGCGTTGCCAAATAGAATCTGGAAATTACGCAGTCCGACAAATTCTGTAGGAGTACCGTAACCGTTCCATTTATAAAGGCTGTACCAAGCGGCTTCGCCCATGGGCAGGATGACGAACATTGTAAACAGCAGAAGGGCCGGAGGCAGGAAAATCAGGAGGGTCAACTTTCGGTCGTGTGCAACCGAGCTTTGCTTTCTCCTGCTTTTTGCTGCTTTCGTGATGGTTGGCGCTGCCGCCGTGGTTATAGATGTATTGGTCATGTGATCCGCCTTGCGGTTCGGGCCGGTCAAGTCTCCCGCAGCGGTCGCACAAGCCATTGCACGGGAGACTTGCTCATCAAGCTTATTGTTCCAGCTCGAAAGCGTCCTGGATCTGTTGGGCGCCTTCCTCCGAAGTCATCTGGCCGGAAACAATTTCCACCGATACATCATTGACCACACGACCGATGGCCGCGCCCAGGGTCTGGTCGAAAAAGTTCTGGTGCCAGGTGGAGGCCGTAAGCTGTTTTGCCGAATCTGCCAGCAGAGGATTGGTCACACCAACTTCCGCACCCACTGCCACTGGCAGGATCATGCCGGCCTGTGCCATTTTCTTCTCGTTGTCGGTATTTGTCAGGAAGGTGGCGAAGTCGATCGCCTCTTTTGAGGCTTTCTTGGTCAAGGCCCAGCCGTTCAGGCCGCCGAGTGTATCGGTTGCAGCACCGGCGCCGCCTTCAACGGCCGGAAAGGCAAAACGGCCAATATTGTCCGGCGCAAGACCTTTGCCGTCACCGGCATTCTTGCGCTGGTTGGCTTCGGTATTGTCGAAACCAAGGATCATCGCTGCTTTGCCATCGCCAAATACACCAAGTGCTTGTGGCCAGGAAGCGCCAAGATAACCCGGTTGAAAAGGCTCCAGCTTGCCGAATTCTGCAAGCTGTTCGCCAGCCTTGATAATAGCTGGGTCCATGAAACCTTCGCCCTCTCCAGTGCGTGCGGCCTCGAACACTTTCTGTCCGCCGTTGCGCATTACAAGATAGCTCCAATAGAAGTGGATAGGCCACTTCTCGCCACCACCACCGGCGATAGGCACCACACCAGCGCTCTTGATCTTTGTCACAGCGCTGCCGAGATCGGACCAGTTTTTGATGTCTTCTGCCTTCACGCCAGCCTTAGCGAACAGCTCCTTATTGTAGAAGAAGCTAACGAGGCTGACCCTGTAAGGCACGGCCCAGAGCTTGCCATCAAAGCTCAGGCCGGTGATGGCAGCCGGATTATAAGCGTTGCGCAGCTTGCCGCCATCCGCGTCAAAGGCTGCCGTTATATCCTGAAGGGAGCCGGTCTTGGATTGTTCCTGCAAAACTCCACCCCCCCAACTATAAAATAAATCGGGTACGTCATCAGACTGCAGAAGGGTTGGCAGCTTCGCCTTGAACGCTTCGTTTTCGAGGAACTGCAGTTGAATATCCACATCTGGATGCTGCGCTTCATATGCGGTGGCGATCTCCTCCCAGACGGCCACGGCTTTCGGGTCCAGTTCAACGTGCATCCACTTTACAACTGTTGCTGCGGATGCGCTGGTTGCGCCGAGCACAAGGGTCATGCTTGTTGTGGCGGCAAAAGTAATCAGCTTGTCGCGAAGGCTTGCGCCTTCGTGCATATAAGTCATGATCATATTCCTCCCATGGGGGAAATTCCTCACAAATTATTCCCCTATACGGATTAATTCAGCTTAGCCTTGGTGCAATGTCAAGCTAAAACAATAGATATATTGGCATATTGACTTGACATACCATAGGCAGCGTCTGCTATTTAATCCGTTATCCGATAAAAATACGCCGTGTTCAACGTCAATATTGGTGTCATTGCAGCAGGATCTTATGAAAACCGCCGACCCAGAACTCATGCGGGCAATCAACCGCTTCAGCGTGCTCGATACCGTGCGTCGTCATGGCCCGATCTCACGGATCGAGATCAGCGGGCGAACTCAGCTTTCAACAACGACAGTCTCCGCCATCACGGCCTCACTGCTTGATGATGGACTCATCCTCACCCGCCACGAGGGGGACATCCGCACTGAGGGTGTGCGTGGTCGTCCTCGGGTGATGCTCAAACTCAACCCGGAAGCGGCGCGGGTGGTTGGTGCAAAGATCGCGGCCAGCCGGATGATGTTTGTTGTCACCGATTTTTGCGGCGACGTTCTTTCCACGCTGTCATTGCCCATCAGGGTGGACCGCCAGCCAATCGGGGTGATTGCCGATCTGGTGGAGGATGGCGTCAGGCGCTGCGTCGTGGATGCCGGGCTTTCGTTGGAAGACGTTGATATGGTCTGCCTCGGTTTGCCTGGCGTGATCGAACACCGCACCGGGCGGATTCGCAGCAGTCCAATTTTTCGCGAGATAAATGTCGATTTTGCCGATGAGATGACCCGCCGCCTTGGCGCTCCGACGATCATCGAAAGCGATGCCCATGCTGTTACGTTGGCGCATCACTGGTTTGGAAGCGCTCGTGATCTTAACGACATGGTTCTGATTTCGCTCGAACAGACGCTTGGCCTCGGTGTGCTGCACGACAACCAGTTGTTTCGCGGAGCGGGAGGCCTCAGCCACAATCTGGGTGATCTTGTGCTGAGTGCGGGATCGGCTGGCACGGTGCGGCTGGCAAGTCAGGCGGGGGAAAATGCCATTCTCGGGGCGAGATCTGCCGATGGACGCTTCGCGGAAGCGATCCGTCTTGGGCGCGGCATGCAACATGCGCAGACGCTGGTGAAGGCGGAAGACAATGAACTGATCAACGCTGCCATCCGTGCAGGAAGCGCTGTTGGCGTGACGCTTGCCAACATAGTTACTTTGTTTGCACCACCGCTCGTCATCATTGTTGGCTCCAGTCTGGAGTTGGGCGCGCCTTTCATCAATGCACTTCAGGACGCTTATGAAACGGCCGTTCCGCCATCGCTCAAGGGCGTTGCTGAATTGGTTTTTCATAATTCGAGTGATGAACTGTGGGCGCAGGGGGCTGCGGCAGTAGCACTTCACGAGCTTTACGAGTCGCCATGGAGCACCACGGGCCCGGCGCTCTGACATGCAAAGTTAGAACAATCCAAGGGAGGAAAGAATGGACAAGGTCGGTATAGGGATCATCGGTTGCGGCAATATTTCGGGAGCTTATCTCAAAGCGATGGCATCCTTCCCAATCCTTGATATTCGCGGGATTGCCGACCTTAACCATGCACTTGCCGAGGCCAAGGCGTCAGAATTTGGAGTTTCTGCACGCAGCATCACTGATCTACTAGCGGATCCAGATATCGAGATTATCGTCAACCTGACCATCCCCAAGGCTCATGTGGAGGTTGGCCTTCGCATACTGGACGCTGGCAAGCACGCCTATTCAGAAAAACCTCTCGGAATCAACTTCGCCGAGGGAAAAAAGCTTGCCGATGCCGCAAAGGCTAAAGGCTTGAGGATCGGGGCTGCACCGGACACGTTCCTGGGTGGCGGTCATCAAACGGCGCGCACCTTGGTTGATCAGGGTGTTCTGGGGCAACCGGTTGGCGGCACGGCAACGTTCATGTGCCCCGGCCATGAACGTTGGCACCCAAACCCGGACTTCTATTATGAGGTGGGTGGTGGGCCGATGCTGGACATGGGACCTTATTACCTCACTGGTCTTGTCGATCTCCTTGGTCCCGTGGCGCAGGTTGCGGGTTTTGCAATAGCGCCACGCAAGAAACGTCTGATCACGAGTGAACCAAGGAACGGCGAGTTTATTCCCGTTGATGTAGCAACCCACGTTGCAGGTGTGATGGCATTTGAAAACGGTGCTGTCGTGCAGGTCGGGATGAGTTTCGATGTGGCGGGGCATAAACACCTGCCACTTGAGGTTTATGGTACTGAAGGCACGTTGATCGTGCCGGACCCCAATCATTTTGGCGGTGAGGTGCAACTGCTCAAAAAGGGTGGTGCTTTTGAAGTGCAGGATCTGTCATCGCCCTATGCCGATGGCAATTACCGTTCGATAGGCGTCGCCGATTTGGCGCATGCCATTCGTTCAAAACGTCCCCACCGCGCAAATGGTGATCTGGCGTTGCATGTTCTAGAAGTCATGGAGGCATTCCAGACTGCAGCCGGTAGTGGTCAGACTGTCGCGATCACCACACGGGCGGCGCGTCCGGCAGCGCTTTCGGAATCTCTGGTCGATGGCCAGTTGGCAAGGTAATGCGAGGAGAAAAAACTATGCGTGAAGCACTGATTGTTTGGGGTGGCTGGAGTGGGCACGAACCGGAAGAATGTTCGGTTATCGTCAAGGACATTCTGGAGCAGGAGGGTTTCAAGGTCTATGTCGAACATGGCACCGAAGCCTTTGCGGACCCGTCCATTCATGATCTGAGCCTGATCGTTCCAATTATGACCATGTCGAAGATCGAGAAGGAAGAAGTGAAAAACCTCACGGCGGCGGTTGAAAGCGGTGTGGGGCTTGCTGGCTATCATGGCGGGGCTGGCGATAGTTTTCGCGACAGCGTAGATTACCAGTTCATGGTTGGCGGTCAGTGGGTAGCCCATCCGGGCAACATCATCGATTACAAAGTAAACATCACAAGGCCTGACGATCCTATCATGAAGGGCATCGAGGATTTTCCATACAGCTCGGAGCAATACTACATGCATGTTGATCCGTCCAATGAGGTGCTGGCAACGACTACTTTCACGGGTGACCATGCCTGGTGGATTGACGGTGTGGTGATGCCGGTGGCTTGGAAGCGCAAGCACGGCGAGGGCAAGGTTTTCTATTCCGCTCTTGGACATCAGGCTAAAGAATTTGCTGTTCCGCAAATGCAGACGATCTTTCGGCGTGGTGCTCTCTGGGCAGCGCGATGAGGATATGTTAGGCCCTTGCCGGATCCCCATGGTGAATGTCTTGCTGGATCGTTTTCCAGATGGCTCGGAGTGTCCCACCTTCCAACTGTCATATCGATCCCTCCGCAAAACGCGACACTGTCATCGATCACAAGAATTTTCATGTGGGGGGCAGAAAGTTTCGGATGCGCCCCATCAAGCTTCAAACTGACTCGCTTTCCCAATATCCACTTCAAAACGTAAAAAGGCGTCTCTCCCCTCAACAGGGAGCTGAACAACCCGACGTCCCATTTCAAAATCCTAACCTGGAGATCGGGCTCTCGGTCTGACAACCACTCAATGAATTGCCCGATTTTGTTTGGACCATCCGCGCGGGGCAGCTGCGGTTCCATTTCTATGCGGGTATCGAAATCCCACCCGATCAAAATGATCGAATGTTTCGCCTTTAACATGGTTAGTTTGGCGGCGCGAAAAAAGTCCGAGGCGTCGACAATCACTGAAAGGCGATCAGCTCGCTGTAGTTTCCAGCAAGTCTCACCTTCGATCATTCGGCTTTTCATGAGGGACGTCTTCTTATCGTTAATGCAGGATCGACTTCTACGGCGATGAAGGCCGAAACGAAAGAATAAAGTTTCAAATCCAGCGGAAACGATGGCGGAGTGCCCGGGTCAAACGTGTCGGCAGGCACCACGAAGGACCGCGCATCCTTGCCTATCGGATCTCTCAATTGTAATCTCTTCTCAGGAGGACCTTCATGGTAATCTATCTGGTGGCTTGGTTGGCGTTCCCAGATCGCCCCGCAACATTGGCCTATGAAAACCAACTAAGGGAGATTTGCGAGCTTTTCCAATTACGCATGGTTTTCTGAGAGTGTGCTGGAGATCATATCACTTGACAGCGCACATGTCTCATTGCCAGATTTGTTGGTTGTGGCTGGACCTGTTGAATGGTGCGTGTCTAGTGGAACGAATCCATGCATGTTTTGGAGCAACCTGAATTGTAGTGTCGTTGCGAAGAGAGCTCCAGCAGATCTATACAGTTTACGACCCAGCTTTTGGCATCCCCCACCAACACCCAACAAAGCGACCTTCTAAGGAGGCATCCTGCCTTCGAGGCTCAAATAGTTGTAAGCTGTCTATAATAACAGTTAAGTGAGAGTTTTCCGCATACACATTACTGTATTGTGAATTTCGCATTTCGTCTTAATCGTTCGCTCGGGAAACTATGGCGCCCCATTGTTGTTCCCAAACGCCAGTTGCGTTTACCAATAATGGGATATGATATGAACCTCGCGAAAAGAGACTGCATTATTATCGGAGGTGGACCGGCCGGATTGACGGCTGCGATTTACCTGGCGCGCTATCATTTGTCCGTAACGATTTTTGACGATGGAACCAGCAGGGCGGCCAGTATTCCAGTTTCCCATAATCACCCCGGCTTTCCCGGCGGCATTAACGGCGCGGAGCTGCTTAACCGAATGCGCACTCAAGCCTCAATGTATGGCGCCGAAATTCTTCGTCACCGCGTAATGGCATTGCGCAAACCAAAAGAGGAATTTGTTGTGTCCTTTGAGGGCGGCGCCTTGTCTGCCCGAACCGTTCTCATCGCCACAGGCGTCATCAACCGCATGCCGTCAATGCCACAGGACAAGCACGATCAGGCATTAAGGCAAGGGCTCATCCGCTATTGTCCTGTTTGCGATGGTTACGAAGTCACAGACAAGCGCGTGGCGATTATAGGCCACGGCTCGAAAGCGTTCAATGAAGCCTTGTTTCTTAGAAGTTATAGCCGGAACGTCACTTTGCTGTCTCCTTCCAGCGAGTATTACCTCACATCAAGCGAAGAAGCGCGGCTGCAGGAACTGGGGATTGCGGTTCAGCGTGGACCGATTGAAATTGAGGTTGAACAAGACACGGTTGTGATCAGCACAAGCGCTGGCTTGCATCGGTTCGACTCTGTCTATCCAGCAATGGGATCTGATGTCAGATCGGAGCTCGCCCTGGAGGTCGGCGCGACAGTGTCGGAGGAAGGATGCATCCGCGTCGACAGTCGCCAGCGTACGAAAGTGCCGGGCCTGTATGCCGCCGGAGATGTGGTGATTGGCTTGGACCAGATCAGTCACGCGATGGGGCAGGCCGGCGTGGCGGCGACCACAATCAGGAATGATCTTTGCGAGATATCATTGCTTTTACGCTAGACAAACCGTTTCCTCACCGGGACAGCCATCTCCCGGTGCCATAGATGGTCACTTCCGGACCGGGCTCAAGATGCCAATTTCCCAATTGGTCCATCGTGAGTTTCGCCCGTGGGCGGTGCCTCGGGCAAACCATAAAGTATTTTTGCTTGCAGCTCTCCGCTGTTAATTAGTGGTGTACTAACGGCTTCTACCAAAGTATCCATTGCTTTCTTTATTTTCGTCCGTCCGACGTGGATACCAGGCTCTTTGGCTGCAGCCACGAATGCAGCGCGAGCTTTTTGTCTAGGGACTTTGTTCTCGATCGCGTCAAGACAGGTCTGTCTAGCACGGTCGAGCGTAGGGCTTTGATAAGCTGGCCAGCTCATTAGAAGATACTGGGTTGCTTCTTCAAGTGAGTGGAAGATGCGAATTTCGGATCGGGTTTGGGACAAGATCTTTACTGGACGGAACATTGCAATTTCCTTGCTGGATAGCAGGGTGAAACAAGTGCAGGTCTGATTAGGTTCCTTCTTTATTTTGAATGTTTTTCGCACGCATTTTAGATGTCTCGGCCCGACGCAACAGGCCTAATGACAGTGACTCCCCCGTGCTTTCGCTTGAATATGTCAAGTTCGCGATAGAGCTCTTCGTCAGTGGGATTATTTGGTTCTGAGACTACCGCTGGAACGGAGTGTTTGAGACCAGATAACGACAAAATCACCAATCTTGATCTCGACTGGGCAGCCAGCCTTCACGGCGCCCTCCGAAGATTAGCGGATCACCGCAGAAGCCCGTCGCGACTGAACTCGTCCCAGTCAGACAGATTTACGGTTACCCGCTCCGAAGCGCCTTGTGGTGCCGACGCAGAATCCAAACGCTTTTTCAATAACCGCCTTAGCTTCGCTTTGTGGGCAGCCCGCCGTCGGTTCTCTGACGCCGCTGTCGCATCCTCTTCGCGCCATTCATCGACCACGCCTCTGTCGAGAAGGTCTTCGACAACCTTAGCGTCGAAAATGTGAAACGTGATTCTCCTGGCGCGCCCCGCTAGCCGTACTGTTCGAGTCCCTGCGCTGGGAAGTCGGCCATCGGCGAGCCACCGATGCCTCTCGCTTGACTTGATGGTCAGGATGTCCTCAATTTCTCGAGGAATAACCGGAAGGCTCTCGATATCCCTCATTCCAGAAGAGACGATGCCAGCAACGGCCTGAAATTCTGACCTTGCATTGGCTGGCATCGCCAGCACGAGTGTCGCGGCGTCGAGAACCAGTGACCCCTTCGAAGAAGCAGGGAGCCGTGCCCGCATCTCCAATAGGATGCCTTTCGCACGCACGGATGACCCGAGCGTCACCGCGGACGGCAATGTCCACGTTCTAATGAGCTCAATGTCATTCTTCTCTTCCTTGGGCATCAATCTTAGATAGGTTCCGCGACCTGGCAAGTCAACGAAAGGGGCATGTCGCTCGGGGGCAAGTTGGCGCCAGCCGGGTCTGGCAGCCTGCAGAACTACCGGGGGGCGACAAGAGCTGTGCGAAATTATACGGCAAGCTAGAACAATCGAAGAACACTCTGGCGCCGGCTATGCCGCATGGGCCAAACTGCTTGACGACCGAAGCGGTCTGAAGCCATTGACAAGAGTCAGCGGTTCATTCCACGAATAAATCCCGGTTAGATTTATATGCTTCCACCCTAACGGGGAGACGTGTTTGAGCACTACATCCGGAATAAGCCGGCCTTGTTGTCGTAAGTGCTCGACGGCCCTTTCAAGATAGACCGTATTCCAATGAACGATAGCACTGACGACGAGGTTGAGACCAGAGGCACGGAACGCCTGGCTGTCGAATGAGAGGTCGCGGATTTCACCGCGCTCATGGAAGAAAACGGCGCGTTTGAGCTTGTGCGCTGCTTCACCCTTGTTGAGGCCAGCCTGACAACGTCGGCGGAGAGCAGACCTCAAATACCATTCGATCATGAAGAGGGAGCGGTCCGGTTCGGCCTCTTTTACCATTGCTTCCATGACGGACTGTGTCTGCAGGAGCTTGTTCCAGCCAATCTCGCGATCAAGCATTTCAACAGCATCGGAACCTGTGTTCATTCGCTGCCACCAACGCGCGCATGTATCGCGGAACAATCGAAGTGCCTTGACCGTTTCCTTTCGCGTGTCCATGTGGCGCTGCTTTTGCTTGGCAGTTGCCTGCGAAAACAGCCTGCCGATCAGTTTGATGAACATGGTCACCGCATCATCGGTGAGTTTTTGGCCTGTCTTGATTATCTGCGCGACAATCGTGGCGCATCTGCGACCTGCGTTGAAATCTGATGCCAACCACGCGCATCACCAAGCGGAAGCCTGTGTTTGTCGTTCATCCGCTTCCTTCGAAAGCTTGATAAAGTCAGCAAAGGAGGCGTTAGTCGCATAGCCTGAAATGCGAAAAATCACATTTTGCGTTTATTTAAATCGATAATTCCGATATGAACCAGATATTGGCTCATCGGTAAAGCACATGAATTCGAACTTTCTCGTTATAGATCCGGAAAAAGACTTGGTCGCCATCAAGGCGTTATCTTCGCTACCTCGGATTAAGCTATTGAAGGAGCTGTCAAAACAGACCGGTATGAATGTGAATGAGCTCGCGCGGTTTTCCGGGCTGCCGCAGTCGTCGGTATCAGCCCATCTCCAGGTGCTTGAAAAAGCGGGACTGGTCCGCACCGAAATGCAAAAAGCACGCAAGGGAAACCAGAAAATTTGTTTTGCCGTCTACGATGAGCTCGTCGTTACGTTTATTCCGGCCAGACCTGCTCTGTCTTCCGATCTTATCGAGGTGTCGATGCCTCTCGGCCTTTATACGAACAATGCGGTGACCGGTCCTTGTGGTATCTGCTCAGTACACGGAATTATTGGTCTTTTGGATGTACCCGAGACATTTATTGATCCGGAGCGAATGAAGACGAGCCTGCTCTGGTTTACCAGCGGCTTTGTCGAATACCAGTTCCCCAATAATGCAAAACTTCGCGGTAGCAACATAGATGCCATCGAAATTGTTATGGAAGTTAGCTCGGAAGTTCCCGGTACATTGTCCAATTGGCCATCGGACATCGTACTATCAGTAAACGGTACGGAAATCGGAGTATGGACCTCGCCCGGCGACTATGGCGATCGCCGGGGAACTTTTACTCCCGACTGGTGGAAGCTCAAAGGGTCCCAATACGGTATGTTGAAGACTTGGTCCGTGGGAACGGGAGGTTCATTTGTGGATGGTCATAAGATCTCGGATGTCAATATCGGTGATCTGGCTCTGGACGCCCACCGATCCATACGGCTGCGAATCGAGGTAAAAGCTGAAGGGCGTCATCCGGGTGGTATTAACATTTTCGGGCGGGGTTTTGGCAATTATGATCAAGACATCATTATGCGTTTGAAAACAAAGCAATAGCCGTGTTTTAACAACGAAATCCTCTTTACCTTTTGCGCTGCAGCACATTCTGGCCATTGACAAGCCCGGTGCACTCCTCCGACTATATCTAAAAATACGATGAGTATCGTATTATTGGGTTATAAGGGAGCGACGGAATGAAGGCACGCGCAGCCGTCCATGTAGACTTTAAAATCAGTAACATTGATGAGCGGCTATATTCAGCCTTCATTGAGCATATGGGTCGCGCAATCTATGGCGGAATCTATGAACCGGGTCACCCGCAGGCGGATGCGCAAGGTTTTCGCAAGGATGTGCTCAAGTTTGTACAGGATTTGAAGATACCCGCCATCCGCTATCCGGGCGGTAATTTCGTTTCCGCCTATCGCTGGGAAGACGGCATCGGGCCAAAGGAACAGCGCCCGGTTCGGCTGGATCTCGCCTGGCGCTCGAAGGAGACCAATCAAGTCGGAATCAACGAGTTTGCCGATTGGGCGCAGTTGGCCGGTATTGAAATGATGTTGGCAGTCAATCTTGGCTCTCGTGGACTCGAGGAGGCGCGCAACTTTCTGGAATATACCAACTTTCCGTCCGGAACTTCCTGGAGCGATTTGCGCCAGTCGCATGGCAAGACCGATCCCTATCAGGTCAAAATGTGGTGCCTTGGCAACGAGATGGATGGTCCTTGGCAGATCGGGCACAAGGTCGCTACGGAATATGGCCGTCTTGCCAATGAAACGGCCAAAGCCTTCAAAGCCTTTGATCGAGACATTGAGGCCATCGTCTGCGGCAGTTCCAATGACGGCATGGCGACCTATCCCGAATGGGAACGGGAGGTGTTGGAAGAATGCTACGAGAATGTCGATTATATCTCGCTGCATAAGTATTTTGGCAACAAGAGCAGGGACACGCTCAACTATTTTGGCAAGATTGAAGAAACCGGCCGTTATATCCAGACTATTGCCGGCACGATTGACTATGTGAAGTCTAAAAAGCGCGCCAAAAACGATGTGCACATCTGCTTTGATGAATGGAACGTTTGGTACCACATCCGTGAGGAAGACAGCCATCGCTGGAGAACCTGGGATTGGCCGGAAGCGCCGGCATTGCTCGAAGAAACCTACAACTTCGAAGATGCTTTGTTCGTTGCGGGCCTGCTGAATGAATTCATCCGCCGCTCTGACCGTGTGCGCATTGCTTGCATCGCACAGTTGGTGAATGTCATTGCACCGATCCGCGCCGAAAAGAACGGGCCTGCCTGGAGGCAGACGATTTATTATCCATACCGGTTTGCGTCGGTTTACGGACGCGGTGAAGCGCTCAATGTAGCGGTGGATGCTCCCAAGTATAATTGCCATGTCGCCGATGATGTTTCTTATCTCGACGTTGCAGCAGTTTACGACCGAAGTGCAGGTGTTTTGACCTTGTTTGTTGTGAACAGGCATTTAACCGAAAGAGCTGAGTTGGACGTCAGCCTCACTGGTTTCGCCAGGGCGGCGCTTTTCGAGCACCATGCGATGGAAGGCTACGGACTTCATGAAACGAATGGTCCAGATCGCCCGGATCACGTCATTCCGAAATTAGGCGCAGGAGTGGGTGTCGAGGATGGTAATTTGAAGGGATCTGTTGCACCGCTTTCCTATCATGTATTCCGCCTCACGACGAATTGAGACATCGAGATGGGGATCAGTTTACACAATGTCAGGAAAAGTTTTGGGCAGGTCGGCGTTATCCATGATGTGAGCATGGAGATTCCAACCGGAGATTTTGCGGTTTTTGTCGGTCCATCCGGATGCGGCAAGTCAACGCTTTTGCGAATGATTGCCGGACTGGAGGATACGACCAGCGGTACCATCTTTATTGAAGGTCGAGATGTGACCAATGTCGAGCCAGCGCAGCGTGAAGTCGCGATGGTCTTTCAGTCGTACGCGCTCTATCCACACCTTACAGTCTTCGAAAACATGGCCTTTTCGCTGAGGCTGAAAAAGACCGCAAAATCACCTATCAATGAAATGGTGCATGAGGCTGCGCGCATTCTTCACCTTGAGGACCATCTGCAAAAGCGGCCTTCTGAATTGTCAGGCGGCCAGCGCCAGCGCGTTGCCATTGGCCGCGCCATTGTCCGGCAACCAAAAGTGTTTCTCTTCGACGAGCCGTTGTCCAATCTTGATGCCGAATTGCGCGTGCAGATGCGTCTCGAGTTGGCCAAGCTGCATAAGCAGATCGGCGCTACCATGATTTATGTCACCCATGATCAGGTTGAAGCAATGACGCTGGCCGATCGCATATTCGTGTTGAAAGGCGGTGTCGTCCAGCAAGCCGGCAAGCCCCTGGAGCTTTACGATAATCCCGACAATCAGTTCGTCGGTGGGTTCATCGGTTCGCCCGCCATGAACTTTTTGCCGGGGCGGGTTCTCGGACGGCAAGAGGGAATGCTTCGGGTTGCTGTCGATGGGACAGGAAAGGAATTGTTGGCAAAGGTGTCGGCAAATTCGAGCGATGGAACCAGTGTCAGCATCGGGGTCCGGCCAGAACATTTACAGCCGGTCACCAATGGTATTCCGGCGACAGTCGAGTTGGAAGAAGATCTCGGCGGCGTATCCTATTTGCATGCGCGTTTAGCCGGAGGGCAGGCCATCGTTGTCGAGACCCGCGAACGTCGCAAAAGCCTCGACGGGCAAACCATATACCTTGGAGCGTCAGCGGAAGACGTCCTTGTTTTTGCAGAAGACGGGCGCCGGCTGCGCTGAACGCCTTTGAGTGAGACTCAACCGCCACCAACGGGAGAAGGGTGGCATCAGATTAGGGAGGAATTCTTATGCGATTTAAAGCTCTGCTTGCCGCCACGGCGATGGCTCTTATGGCGATACCCGCTATGGCTCAGGAAAATGTTACATGGTGGGATTTTCTGAGTGGCGGTGATGGTGTCCGCATGAAGGCGTTGATCACGCGCTTTAATCAGGAACACCCAGACATCAAGGTCACGGGCACCACCCTCGAGTGGGGTATTCCCTTCTATACCAAGGTTCGCACCGCTGTAGCCGTGGGGCAGGGGCCCGACATTATGACCTACCACCTTTCCCGTATGCCTTTAGGACTAGAAGAGGGCGTGCTTGACGAAATCACCGATGACGATCTCAAGAACGCTGGCGTCACGAAGGATAGTTTCTTTCCGGCGTCGATAAAGGCTGCGAGTTCCGATGATGGCAAACTTCACGCTGTGCCGTTCGATATCCATTCCATCGTTCTTTATTATAACAAGTCATATCTGGAAGGGTCGAAATTCCTCGACGCCGATGGCAGGCTGACAGGGATCAACAGTCTCGAGGACTTTGAAGAAGCCCTGGCTCTGGCGAAGGACAAAGGTGCAGAGGCGCCGGTATCCTATGCAACCGGTGATGATGGCGGTACCTATCGCGTATTCTATACATTGTTGCGTCAGCAGGGCGGTGAACTGATCACCGGCAAGGAAGTGCTGGCGGGAGACAATCTTGCAAAGGCTGCCAAAGCAATTGAGGTCATGACCAATTGGGCCAAGAATGGCTGGCAGCCGGAACAGGCGGAGTATGAAGCCTCAGTTGCGCTGTTCACTTCCGGAAAGTCTGCGTTTTCGTTGAATGGCGTTTGGGAAGTCCCCACCATGATCGATCTGGAGAAAAAGGGAACGCTTGGTTATCAGTGGGGCGCCGTTCAGGTGCCTAATCTGATGGGAACTCAGACAACTTGGGCGGACTCCCATTCTTTTGCGATACCGGCCAATAACAAGATGTCGCCTGAAAAACGCAAGGCCGTCATGACGGTAATCGGTTGGATGGAGAAAAATTCTCTGGCCTGGGCTGAGGCAGGACATATTCCTGCATACAAGGAAGTGGCCGATGGCGAGGCGTTCAAGAAGTTGGAGCCAAATGCGACCTATGCGGCGCTCGCAAACACTGCCTCTTACGATCCACGGTCACCAATCGCTGGTGTGGCATCGCCTGCCTACGATGCGGCCATCAATATTATCTCCCCTGCCATCCATGGCTATGCTGAGCCCATGCAAGCTGCGGAACAGATCAAACAGGACCTTCAAAACAAACTGCAATAACGATTGCCGGTGGCCGCGCGTTAGGGCGCGGTCATTAATTTGGGGAGGTTGCTAACGTGGCTATGCTGACAAACCGGCGCAAGGAGGTCGTTGTTGCCGCTTCGCTCGTTGCACCATTCGTGCTGACGTTTGTTGTGGTTTTCCTTTATCCCACAATCCGGCTCGTGCAATTGAGTTTCACCAATTCACCCCTTATCGGCTCCGGAGAATGGATTGGGTTTGATAATTTTACGCGCCTATTGTCCGACAAGCTGTTTCTCACATCACTGAAAAACAACGGATATTTCGTGCTTTTGACCGTCGTGCCGACCACTGCTCTTGCGTTGGGCTTCGCATTGATGATTACCCGGCTGCGTGGCTCTTTGCAGGCGTTGGCTCTGGCAATTTTCTTTCTGCCATACATATTGCCAGTGTCTGTTGTCACCCAGATATGGACATGGATGCTGGACTTTCAGTTCGGTGTCCTGCAGCCGGTGATAGCGTTTTTTACAGGAAAGCCTGTTCCAGTTTTCAAAAATCCCTATTGGGTCATGCCGACGGTCGCTGCCGTGACAATTTGGTGGACCAATGGGTTCAATGTGCTGCTGTTCATCGCTGGTTTACGCAATATCTCGAAGGATTATTACGAGGCCGCGCAACTCGACGGCGCAACGCGCCGGCAGTTGTTTACAAGAGTGACGTGGCCTCTTCTATGGCCTGTCACCGCCCTGGTACTAACCCTTCAGCTGATACTGCAGTTGAAAATTTTTGATCAGGTTTATTTGCTCAGCAGTGGCGGACCGTTCAATTCGTCCTATGTGTTGCTTTTGATGGTATATCGAGAGGCGTTTCAGCTCAATCACGGCGGCTATGCCTCGGCGATAGCGCTTGTCCTGTTCATTATTATAGCAATGCTCTCGGTTCTCCAGTTTCAGCTTCTTCGTGCAGGAGGGCGTCGATGAAATCGGTCAAGAAAATTGAGGGATGGGTGTTAACCGTCTGTACTTTTCTCGCAGCGGCCCTTTGGATATTCCCGCTTTATTGGGCCTTCATAACCTCGCTTCGCTCAGAGGAACGCGTAGTATCCGACGGGGCCGGCATCGTTCCGGACGAACTTAATCTGGCCTCGTATGTTGATATCCTTTGGAATACCAACCTCGTTCATTGGTACATCAACTCAATCGGTACTGCCGTTATCATCACTATAGTGGTGATCCTATCCGGCATGATGTGCGCCTATGCCATTTCGCAGATGCGTTTTCCCGGAAGGCGCATACTTTATGGCGTCGTACTTGCGAGTTTCATGGTGCCTTCGCAGGCTCTGGTCGTGACACAGTTCATCCTTATCAATGATATGGGCCTCATCAATACGTGGGCCGGCATCATTCTGCCGCAGCTTATCGTTCCGGTCGTCATCATCATCTACAAACAGTTCTTTGATGCCGTGCCAAAGGAACTACGGGAGGCTGTAGTGCTTGATGGCGGCGGCGACTATACGCTCTTGTTTAAGGTTTATTTGCCGCTGAACTGGGGCATCACGACAGCGCTGGCCATCATCACTTTCATCATGGCATGGAACCAGTTTCTTTGGCCATTTCTTGCAGTAACGACCGAGGACATGATGACGATTCCTGTAGGAATCACTCAGGTCAAGGACGCGTTTGGCGTGTTCTATGCCCGGTTGATGTCGGTCGCGCTTCTCGGAGCAATGCCTGTTGCGATAGCCTATCTGATCTTCCAAAAGAAGGTAACCGAGGCTGTCATGATCTCGTCCGGTGTCAAAGGATAGATTGCCAACCGTAGCCCACTTCAACGATGTGCTGAGGATCGATATTATTGGTAAGCCGAAACCTGTGATCAGGCATGTTGCAGTTATCGATGCCGGTATGGATGCACGGCGCAGCAGCCCGTTGGCGGGACTGTAGATATCGCCAGCTCGGCCCCATTTGTGCCACCCCGAGATGGCAAGCAGATTTCAGATTTGTTTGGACTCTGGTCGGGGGGAGGGTGAAGTTTGCGCAGAACAACTCGCTATCTGGTCTTCCTCAACAATACGAGCTTGCTTGGGCCGCGGCTTTCAGGCAAGCCAGTTCTTCTTGCGTACCGTGGAATTGCCCAGCGTTTTGATGAGCGCGGCGTCACCAACGACACATGCACGGCTTCCCGTGTTCTGCCGCCTATCGTGGCGTCGATTTCTCGACTGGGATTGAACTGCTGAAGAACTCATCCGCCTGCCGGAGAGATATAATGGCGGCGTGCTTACCAACGAAATTGACGGGGTCGCCACCTGGTTTGGATCGCGACAGTAAAACGATATGCGAACGTTGTTTTTGGGGCAAAGTCGTCTTTCAAACACACGATAGCCAGGGCACATCTTCGTAATCGACGACTATCAGACCTCGGCCTTTTCCAACCCTGGTTCGCTGACTGTTTCAAAACTGCCCATGGTGGACGGTAGCCAGTCATGCCGTTTTGATGATTACGGGCTCGCCCGAACTAAACTGTATTTGCGCCGCATCGGAAGGCAGCTTGAGCCATATAGCCGGAGAATCGCCAATACTTTGCCTGCTTGCGGGCGACTAAGTATCTTTTCATATCGCGTGATATATTCAAAGCGCTGTTCCAGAGACTCCAGGCGGTAGCGCGCTTCCTGAGGTCGATCTTACCTCTATCCAATCGCGCTGCTGCAAGATCAGGGAATTGCCGCAGTAGGTGGTTCTAAGGTCGGAGCTCGCTACCTTCAGATGCCCGACGCAAATTTGTGTGTTCGTCAACGTCCGACTCATGCTCTGCCGCATAGGCGCTTGTCAGATTTAGCATCGTGGCGAATCTTCCCTAAATAATATCGCATGGATGGAAAACTTGGAACTTATGCTCGACCAGAGGGGATTCATATCACCTGTTTGATTGCGCCTTGTGTTTGTTCGACGTGCAAAACCGAGCAGGCGAGATCGCACTGTTGTTGCAAGGACTTGCTGCGATGCTATGGCGTGGCGCAATGCATGCTCAGGTAGCACCTAACCGAAGAAGCTGGTTACCCGTGATCCGGCTCCGGGGCAATCCTCATTGTCGCCCAGGAACATGGCCTCGATTGGACGATAAAAGTGGCTTTTACCCAAAACAATGTTCATGGCAAAGCAGTGTATTACCCGCAAATTTATTATGCTAGTCATCAACCGCCTGTTCACTCCATCGACCTTTGAAAAACGAGCGTTCCGCAAACCGATGCGAGCACCTTCAAATCCTCTTGTAATGATAGCGCCTACTATTCTTCTGGTGTTCGCCTTGTGCTTCCTGTTTGCATGGAGCAGAGAGCGAAAACAGGACTATCTTTTGTTCTTTGGCTCATCTTGTCTGGTGTTCAGTCTGGGAACGTCGTCTCAGATTTTTGCCATACCATCAGGTATTGGTTCGAATGCCGTTGTTTCAGCGTTCCTTTATACGCTGAGCGTGCTGCTACTCAGTGACGGCCTGCTCCGGCGCTCGGGAAAGCGGCTTGGAAAGCTCGGGTACCATTTCGGTTTGCTGGTGGTCGTTGGCGGAATCGCTTATTTCTTCTACGTTGACCGTCAGTTGCTGGTGCGCATTTACATCCTGAATTTCGGATTAGGCCTGATCCTACTGGCTACAGCCTGGACGTTGCGTCACCTGCGCCTCGGAAGATCCTCCGAGCGTATCCTTTTCTGGATACTGCTCGCTTTTTCCATGCACTTCTTCCCTCGGACCGTTCTAACCGTTGGAACCAGGGCTCCGAGCGCGCAGGATTTCGGTTTCAGTGCCTTCTGGCTGGCTCTACAGTTTTCTTTGGCTGTTTTGGGCGTCGCACTAGCTCTCGCTCTACTGGCAGTAGCCATAGGAGATAAGATGGAGGTGCTTATTCAAGAAAGGGCCACGGATCCTCTGACGGGACTGCTGAACCGGCGGGGTTTTGATGAGGAGACTATGCTTCATTTCCATATTTCGGCAGCCAGACCTGTTAGCCTCCTTGTCGCCGACATTGATCACTTCAAGGCGATCAATGACACTTTCGGTCATGAGGTAGGCGACCACGTTCTCAGTGGTTTTGGCAACCTGCTTTTGAAAGCAGTACGAAACATCGATGTCTGCGGTCGACTGGGAGGCGAGGAATTTGCTGTCCTGATGCCCGATTGCGATGCGGCCGGCGCCTTCGCATTCGCCGAACAGTTACGCAATCAAGTACGGGAGGCCGAATTCAAAGGGCTACCCCACTCCTGGAAGGTCACCGTGAGCCTCGGCGTTGCCGAGGTCCGCCCGCGTGAAGACCTTGCCCAAGTGATCTCACGAGCAGATGCAGGCCTCTACGCTGCAAAACGGGCAGGGCGGGATCGTGTCCAACATGCGTAGGCTGGCGTGTAGGACTCGCCGGAAGTTGAAGTCGTAGCGGGACGACCACTGGTCGTGTTGCCAGCCAACAATCACACCGCCAACAGAAGCGATTGAACACGCGGCAGAAACTTATGCTGTCGATCAGTTCAAAGCACGGGGCTGTACGACGTTACTCACGGCTAGGAACCCGGCAGGGCACGGCATGGATGTGTCATGTGCAGCCCAGCGACCAGACAATACGTCGTTGCCGAGATCAAGGAGAATACTCGAAGCTTGGCCCGACCAGCGCCTCGGATATGCGCTTGTGTGCGCCGCGCTACAGATGGCGAGGAGGTTGGACTGGGCATCACCGGCGGACAAGGAGCGCGCCAGCATTGCTCCGGACCAGCTCACATCCCTGGAGTCCGTGGCCACCTTGTTATCCGCTATGATGTTGATCCAACTACCCTTGCCGTTTCCAACACAATGCAGTGGTCCGGCACCACCGGAAGGTTCTTGAGAAGACACTGGAGTTGTCATTAATGTTTTAAGAAACAGAGATACTGAAAAAGTACGATTATTTTTTCGGAGCGTCAGTCGGACGTCTCTGCATCCATCGCCTGGCGGCGGATGCCGGGACACGCTTCGATCTTTCAGCGATAGTGATCGAGGTCTTGACGATGGAACGTCTGTTATTGCGTATCTGCCAGACAAGACCGGCAGCTTTTGACCTTGTCGGGTCGGCACTTTTGGTCCTAAGTCTGTTGTCAGGTTCACCCGTTATGGCTGAGCCAATCCGCGGCGCCGGCTCGACATTTGCAGCGCCCATCATTGCGAAATGGGCTGAAAACTACAAAGCATCCCGCACAGATGGTGGAGATTTCACTTCGCCGGACTGGACGGTAGACTATGAATTGGTAGGATCGCTTGCAGGTGTTATGCGCCTCAGCCAGCCGGAAATGGATTTTGCGGCAACAGACGTTCCATTATCGCATGCGGAACTTGCCAAACATGGGCGTCAGCAATTTCCGATTGTGTTGGGCAGCGTTGCCATCGCGATTAATCTGGAAGGCATTGGCCGATTGAATCTGTCGGGGCCGCTTCTTGCAGATATTTATCTTGGCAAAATCCAATCATGGTCCGACGCGGCGATAAAACAGTTAAACCCGGAATTAAATCTCCCCGACATCAAGATCAGTCCCATCCATCGCAAGGATGGATCAGGCACTACCTATATGTTCTCCAGCTACCTTTCCTCCCAGAATGATGAGTGGAAAGCGAAATATGGGGCGGACACGCTGATAGCCTGGCCGTGGGGGACCAGTGTCGAAGGGACACAAGACTTAATTCTTACGGTGAAAGCCACAAAGGGCGCCATTGCCTATGCGGAATATGGGCAGGTCGAAAGAGCACAACTGACGGTTGCTGCCATTGAGAACAAGTCAGGCAAATTCGTTCTGCCCGGCCCGGAGGGTGTTAGCGCAGCGCAAGCGGCCGTTGACTGGACGAAGGCGGAGGATTTTGCCCTATCCCTGACTGACCAGCCCGGAGACGTGACCTATCCGATATGCGGTGCCACTTATGCCGTCGTGCCAATAGAGGGTCGTTCACCTGGTCGCTATCGCCGTGTCCATGACTATTTCCGACTGGCATTTGAGAGCGGCGGCCGCGATGCGCAGGCCCTGCGTTATGTGCCTTTATCGGAACCTCTGGTGAGCCGGATAAAGCAATATTGGCTGATCGGCTCCTCAACGCAATGAAAGCTAAAGCATGCCTGCAAGGGGATGCAGGCAGATCAATGGACCGCGCCTTGGCGCTATGGGGATAAGACGCAATGGATATAGATATTTTCAAGGATATTCTCGTGCCGGTGATCGGTGGGCTCGGAATATTCATGCTTGGTCTGGAATTCATGTCGAATGGCATCCAGGCACTTTCGGTCAACAAGATGCGGGCATTTCTGGCCAAAGCCGCAGGAACCCCGATAAAAGGTGTTGTGGCCGGTACACTGATCACGGGCGTTATTCAATCATCAACAGCGATGACTGTTATGGTAGTAGGCCTGGTGAACGCCGGGGTCGTTGGATTGAGGCCTGCCATCAGTGTCATAATGGGAGCGAATATCGGCACCACACTTGGCAATGGCTTGATTGCGCTCCCTCTTGGGCCGCTCGGTCTGATCTTTGCCGGCCTTTTCTCGTTGGTCTATTGTTTTTCGAAGAATGACAAAGTGCGCAACATCGCGCTTGCCTGCATGGGCTTTGCCCTGATTTTCTACGGGTTGAACCTGATGACCGGTGGTCTAAGACCGCTCCGAAATATCCCGGAAGTGATGTCGGTTCTTTCCACCCTCCAGGCAGACTCTTATTTCAACCTGATCAAGTGCGTTCTTATTGCAGCTGGTGTGACCGCGATGATCCACTCATCCTCGGCTACAATCGGTATCGTCATGGGGTTGGGCGCTGCCGGGGTGCTCGACTGGACCACTGCGGTCGCCTTTTCTCTTGGCGCGGATCTTGGAACCACAATTACCTCCTGGATAGCATCCCTGAACTTGTCCAAGAATGCCAAGCGCGCCGCTTATGCGCATATGTCATTCAATATCATCGGCGTGTGTATCACCGTGCCGTTGTTTTTCGTCTCGATCGAAGTTCTTGCTTGGGCGATGCAGTGGTTTGGGGGTGATCCGGGCGTTCCTGTTGTCGTGGAGGGCAAGGAAACTTTCCCGCTTGTTCCGGTTGCCGTTGGTCTTTATTCCACGTTCTTCAACGTATTCAATACGGCGTTGCTCTTTCCTTTCGTAGGCGTGTTTGAGAGTGTATTGGCACGGATCGGTCGTACCGACGCTGAGGACGCGGAAGATTATTCGACACCCAAATTCCTCGACCGCAAACTTGCCGGGGATTTTGCAAAAGCAATCCCGGCAGTTCAGCAGGAAACTGCTCGTCATCTTCAGGCTGGCGCCATGTTTCTGGATATTGCACGGTCTGCAAAATCCGCACCGTCCGATCCGGGTGAACATTATCTTGCCACCGATATTCTCAGTCGCGATATACGTGAATATACAGCTTCGCTGATGAAAGAAGACTTGCCTTACGAACAGCTGGATCTTGTCGCCAGCCTGATTGAAGAGGCGGATTTCACCGCTGCATTGACTGAGTCGCTTCATCAGGTCGCCCGACGCGTGAAACGTGAAGAATTCAGTTCAGCAGCGCGCGTCATCGTTGATGTTGCTCTCGACAAGCTTGATGCGTCGTTGCAGGGTATTATGCCGGACTACGGTGTTACCAATCCACCGATGCCAGCGGGCCACATAAGCATTCCGGATGTGGAGGAATTGCGCGCGAGAACCTTGGCGCTGGGACCGAATGCCGGTGCTGCCGAGCGTGGAACAATTCTGGCACTTCTTGGCTCTATTGAACGTGCGGAAATTCTCATTGAGCGTATCGAAAGTGAACGGAAGTCAGTCAATCGCCAGAGCGTGCTTTCGAGAGCTGCCCAGAAACGCGAAAAGGTTCGCCCAATGAACGAAGGCGGACTGAGCCCAATGCCTGCGGAGTAACGCACATTGCCGTATTAGCTTGCGCGTGGCATCTTCTTTTGAAAGATGCCACGTTGCATTGATATCTGCGGATGCTATTCCGCTTTATAGATCCGGTTTCCTGGTGGAGGCTTAATGAGCATTGGACTGATCGCCCTCCTCGACGACATTGCGGCATTGGCGAAGGTTGCAGCGGCCTCTCTCGACGACATCGCTGGCCAGGCTGCGAAGGCCGGGGCGAAAGCAGCCGGTGTCGTAATCGACGATGCAGCAGTCACACCGCGCTATGTCACCGGATTTTCAGCCGCGCGAGAGCTGCCGATTATCGGCAAGATCGCCCTGGGGTCGCTCAAGAACAAACTTGTGATCTTGCTCCCCGCAGCACTGATCCTGAGCCTGCTTGCACCCCAGGCGATTACGCCTCTCCTTATGATCGGCGGCGTATATCTGTGTTATGAGGGCGTGGAGAAAATCTATGCGCTTCTGCTGCCGCATGCCGCCCATTCGCATGAGGCTGCACTTGAAACGGCCAGCATCGATTCCAAATCTCTTGAAGACGAGAAGGTTGCCAGCGCGATCAAGACCGATTTCATTTTGTCGGCTGAAATCATGGCCATCACGCTTGCGTCGCTTCCGTCGGGGAATGTACTGACGCAGGCCCTCATACTTGCAGTTGTGGGCATAGGTATCACACTGGTTGTTTATGGGGGTGTGGCCCTGATCGTTAAGGCTGACGACCTTGGCCTGGTGTTGGCGCGCTCGCAAACGGCAGCTCCCGTCGGCCCGCTTTTGCGGGCAGTTGGCCGCGGGTTGGTTATGGGCATGCCCTATTTTCTGAAAGGGCTCGGTATCATCGGAACCGCCGCGATGATCTGGGTGGGCGGCGGTATCCTGGTGCACGGACTTGAGGGTTACGGTGCCGGGGCTATTGCTCATGCGATCGAAGGGGTGGGCGAGGTGGCAAGTCATGCCTTGCCTTCTGTCGGGTCCGTTGTCGCATGGGTCGTCGAGGCCGCTGGCGCGGGTGTTATCGGTATTATCGTCGGGTTGATTGCGATACCGTTTATGGGATACGTGGTCTCACCGATGTGGAAATCTATAAAATCATGCCTTCCGCAACGCCGATCAAAGGAGCCGCTAGCGGATCCGAAGAAATGAAAGCTATTATATCCAGCGGGCGCGTTTGAAGCGAACGTAAAGCCCGATGCACAAGACGGCGATTATCCCAAGAACAACGAAATAACCGTAGGTCGTTTTCAGTTCCGGCATATTATCGAAGTTCATACCGTAGATGCCGGCGATTGCTGTCGGGACGGCCAGAATGGCCGCCCAGGCCGCCAATTGCCGGGTTATCGTTCCCTGCCGCTGTTGTTCCAGCAAATTGCTCGCCTCGAAAACAGAGGTAATCACATCCCTCAGGCTCCCTACCATCGTCTCGACGCGGTGCATGTGTTGAAGTGCATCGCGGAAATAGGGCTTTGCCTCCTTGTCCAGGCACGGCAGGTCGAGATGTACAAGCTTGCCGCAAAGGTCCAGCATCGCGTCCAAAACCCGTTGAAAGAGAATAATTTCCCTTCGCAGCCTGAAAATGCGAGTGATCTGGTCACGATCAAGGAACGCGTCGAGCATCTTCCGTTCCATGTCGAGAACCGTGTCCTCGATCGTTCGTACTATAGGAAGGTAGCCGTCGATGATGAAATCGAGTATGGCATGCAATATATAATCGGTTCCATGGCGAAGGGTCTGAGGTGAGGTTTCCAGTCTGCCGCGCAATTCGCCATGGCCCCGATCCGAACCATGGCGCACCGTGATTATGTAGCGCTTTCCGACGAAAATCGCGGTTTCGCCATAGCTTATTCGGTCACCCGCAAGCTGCGCGGTTTTTGCGACGACAAAAAGCTGATCATCATAGGCGCTCAGCTTCGGCATCTGCAAAGAGCTGAGGGCATCTGCTATCGAAAGTTCATGAAGACCAAACCGGCCTTTCAGCAGTGAAAGCTCTTCAGGCGTGGGCTTGTGCAGCCCGATCCAGATGAAATCACAATCTGTTTCCGGGATGGACACTGCATCGAACGGTACGTCTTTCAATCGTTTGCCATCACGATAAAGATAACATGCGACGACGCTCATGCGCGTCCATTTGGGATTAGGATCACGACAAGTACTCCGCAGATACGATCAGTCATGACTTGATAGCCACTGTTGAGTGACAACCGTGTGAACCAATTTCGCCTCGGCTGTATTTCGGGTGGGGTCTCAAGACACAGCCGTTCGCTGTAAATGATAAGTGCAGCGACCAAAGGATTCGTCAAGGAGCGTGTTGCGGGCATTGCGTTCGTGGCCGGCGTATCTACGTTGGCCTGCCCCTTGCAAACGAAAACGTGAAATTATTCAACGATGCACTGCCGCCAGAGCAATGGCATCGGCCACCTCCTTGCAGCGATTTGACAAAGTGGCCGTAGCCACCCGCAGGTGGCTGCTGGGGAGAATTGAAAATTTGGCTCCGGGATGAACAGCTATGCCGCGCGCCGCCATTGTCACCATGGCAAAGGGCTCGGACGAAACGCAAACCCAAGCGCATAAGCCTCCGCCAGAAGCTGCTTCGACATTTCTTTCCCGCAATGCCGCAACAAGGTTGCCGCGTCTTGTCTGGTAGATTGCCCGCGCCTGGCGCAATGTTTCGTGTGTTGCTTCATCGCGCAGCAGCCAAGCCGCGGCTGCCTGCAGGATACGGCTTGTCCAGCCTGCGCTAAAGCTGCGATAAGACTGTATCTGTTCAACGATAGCCCGCGAACTTGAAAGCACAGCCAGGCGCAGATCAGGGCCATGCGTTTTTGAATAAGACAAAATGTGGATGACCCGGTCGGGATAAAAACGGCCAAGCGAATGCCTCGGGGCCTCGCTGATATCGGCAACGCCATCGTCTTCAACAATCAATGTATCCGTCTCACGCAAAATCTCGGCCAAGCGCTCCATGCGCTGCGGACTGACGCTTTGGCCCGTGACGGAGTGAACACGTGGCTGAAACAGGAAGGCAACCGGCCGAAATTTCAGCGCTTCCTCCAGCGACGAAGGTGTTGGGCCCTCATTATCGCACGTCACGGGAATGATACGCACACCGCGATCTTCCAGAATATCCAGCAAGCGCATCCCGGTGGGGTCTTCTACCGCTACGCTGGCGCCCGGAAGGACCAGAGCGTGTATCAGTGTATAAACCGCATTGTAGCCACCATTTGTTGCAAGGAAGGCTTCCGGCTCATAGGGCCAGGTCTTTCTAGCTTCGATTTCCAATTCGGGAAGGATGCGGCTGCGCTCATAGCTATTAAGATTTTCAGCCGAAGCACCATAAGCCATGGCCTGGGCAAGTTGGGGCAGCAGCGTGACATCCGGCACGGCGGCAGTGAGATCCAACGCGCCCTTTCCGTAATTGCCAACACTCGCCAGACGCGCCGGCTGCGCCATAAAACGGTCACCGCTGACCCATGTTCCATTGCGGCCTCGCCCGCTGATAATCTTTTGCCGACGTAACTCATGCCATGCATGGGAAATGGTTGCAGGGCTAATTCCCAGCGCAAAAGCAAGATCGCGGATGGCCGGGAGCTTGGTTCCCACGGGCAATGCGCCCCCACGGATTAATGCGCTGGTTTCTATTGCAATACCGCGAATTGTCCGGTCCTTCAGCCTTTGAGCGAACCAGTCGGCGTCCCGCGCGTCATTCATTTCATCACCTATTTTTAAATGTTCAATAACGTAATAACATTTGATTACCTGAATTTGAACATTTAACGTGAGGTGGATAAGAATAAATTGTGAGTGACTGTCTATGCCGATTACCCTTCGTCTTGCTCTCCGGGATTGGGATTATATGACCCCTCTCGTTCTAGGGGACGTGACCTCGCCAAAACTTGATATCGAGGTTGATCGCGTAGGCACATTGATTCCGCATGTGGGAAAGAGCGCCGCCTATGACGCTGCGGAAGTGTCCTTCAGCCGTTACACCCAGCTGTGCTTTGAAGGCGATAAAAGCATAGTCGGCATTCCAAATTTCATCATGCGGGGTTTCAGGCACCGCTGCATCATCACGACCAAAGACAGTCCAGTTCGAAAACTGGCCGATCTTGCGGGTAAACGTATCGGGGTCACTGGCTGGCGTGACTCTGGCAATACGTGGACGCGGGCAGCGCTTCGCAGGGAAGGCGTAGGTGTTGAAGATGCAATGTGGTATGCGGGCAGGCTGACAGCGGCTCATCCAATTACCGATCGTCTCGATGGCTTTGCCCGCCCCGGAAGGATTGAAGGCGCACCGGGCGAAAAACCAATGGTCGACATGTTGGTGGATGGCGAACTGGATGCGATCTTCACGCCCTTTATGCCGGATGGCTTTTTTTCAGAAGGTTCCTCCTTCCGGCAGGTTCTCGCCGATTTTCGGAGTGCTGAGCGCCATTATTTTGATGAGGTTGGCTATGTTCCCGGCATGCACCTTATCGGCATCAAAGCAGATATTGTAGCCGAGCATCCGTGGATCATCCCCGAGCTTAGCAATCTGATCGATGAATCCCAACGTGTCTGGCTAAACAAGCGCCGTAAATATGCCGAGACAACGCCGTGGATGTTCGATGAGCTTCTCCGGTGCTCCTCCGATCTGCCGGCGGGCTGGAATGCGAGCGGCTTTGCCGAAAATTACGCGATGATAAAGGGCTTCATCGACGAGCTTTATACCCAAGGGATTCTCCCGCAGCGGCTTTTGCCGGAGGTACTTTTTCCGCTCGACACTGATGGCAGTGATACCAGCATTGCCATTGCAAAAATGAAAATGAAAATAAAGGGGAATGAACATGTTGCATAAAAATTTAGCCTGTCTCGCACTGGCGAGTGTAATGATCTGCGGCTCTGCTTTGGCGCAAGAAAATGCCACCAAGCTTCCGGTAAATGATGAACTCCACGCCAAACTGCCCGAAAATATTCGCTCGGCTGGAAAAATGATATCCGTCAACAACGGATCGTTCCCACCCTATGAAATTGTAACAGGAACGGAAATGACGGGCGCAAGTGCAGACCTGACGGATGCGCTGGGTCAAATACTTGGAGTCAAGATCGAACACGCGACTGTCGGCGGGTTGCCTGCTCTTCTGGCGGGCGTCAATTCCGGCCGTTATCAGTTCGCGTTCGGCCCGGTTGGTGATTTCAAGTCACGGGAAGAGGCCAATGATTTTGTCGATTGGGTTCAGGAGTTTGTGGTTTTCGCCGTGCAGAAGGGCAATCCGAAAGCGATAACTTCGCTAGATTCCGCGTGCGGGCAGCGCATTGCTGTGATGGCGGGTGGCTCGGCTGAAAAGGTGATCAAGGTTCAGGCTGAGAAATGCAAAACGGATGGCAAGGAGGCGATTGAGGTTCAGTCGTTTACCGACCAACCAAGTTCCATTTTAGCAGTGCGTTCGAAGCGTTCCGACGCATTCTTCTCGTCGCAAGCACCGCTTACCTATTTCGTTACCCAAGCCAATGGTCAGCTTGAATTGACCGGGGTTGGTCAAAAAAACGGTTTTGAGAATCTCTACCAAGGCGCGGTTGTGCCGAAAGGCTCGCCGCTCGGGCCAGTTTTGCGTGATGCTATAAAAGTGCTTATGGACAACGGCACCTATGCAGCGATCATGAAAAAATGGGGCCTTGAGAACAATATGCTCAAGGAGCCTGGTATAAATCTTGGCGGGTCATTGCCGAAATGAGCAGAGTTGATGAAGGATTGATGCCGCCCGGCGGCGGCATCGGAAGGGACGTTGCCGAGGCCCACATTCCGTTTCCAAAAGGGCGCTTTGCCGCCTGGCTCCTGACCCTGGCAATTGCAGCCTATTGCGCATGGTCGGTCGCCAAGAACGATAATTTCGGATGGCCGGTCGTTGCGGAATATTTTTTCGATCCGACCGTGATAAGCGGGCTTTACGTCTCGCTCGGCCTGACGGTTGTCGCAATGGTGATCGGCATCGCCGTCGGCTTGCTCCTTGCCGTTGCAAGGATGTCGAAGGACGGGCTGGCCAAGTCACTGGCCTCGCTTTTCATCTGGTTCTTTCGAGGAACACCGCTGCTTGTGCAGCTGATTTTCTGGTACAATCTCTCCACACTATTTCCCACAATATCGATCGGCATTCCGTTCGGACCCACCTTCATGAGCTGGGATACCAATTCGGTAATCAGCCCGATGACCGCTGCGATCGCAGGACTTGCCCTGAATGAAGCGGCTTATATGGCCGAAATTATTCGCGGCGGCCTTCTATCGGTCGACCGGGGACAATTTGAAACTGCAGAGTCCTTCGGCATGACGCGTGCCCGCGCGCTCCGTCGCATCATCATACCTCAGGCTATGCGTTCAATCGTTCCGCCGACCGGCAACCAGCTGATCAGCATGATCAAGGCAACGTCGCTTGTCAGCGTTATTGCGATGGCGGATCTGCTTTATTCCGTTCAGTCGATTTACAACCGTACCTTTGAAGTTGTTCCGATGCTGCTTGTTGCTGTCATCTGGTATCTTCTCATCACGTCGGTCTTGAATATCGGGCAGAGTTATATCGAACGCTATTACAGCCGTGGCGACCGCCAATCGGGAGCCGGTAAGGTGGCGCGGGACGACGCTCCAGCAGCGACTGCCGTGCCTTCCCGAAACGTGGCGCAGGAGGTGGCACGATGAACGCAATCGTCGGTGCGGCTCCTCTTGTGAGAGCGCGAAATGTGCACAAATCCTACGAGCAACTGGAAGTTCTCAAAGGTATTGACCTTGATGTTGCGCCAGGTGAGGTGGTGGTCGTGCTTGGGCCGTCGGGTTCAGGTAAATCCACTTTCCTGCGCTGCATCAACCATCTGGAATCAATCAATCAAGGTTCGATTGAGGTGGATGGCGAGCAGATCGGGTACAAGCTCCGCAAGGACCGGCTACAACGGCTGTCAAATTATTCCATCGCCCTGCAAAGGCGCAAGATTGGCATGGTTTTCCAGCAGTTCAACCTCTACCCGCACATGACAGCCTTGCAGAATATTATGGAGGCACCTGTTGGTATTCATGGCGAGAGCCGCAAAGAAGCGGCTGAAAACGCGCGAAAACTTTTGAAGCGGGTTGGCCTTTCGGAAAAGGCAGACAGCTATCCGCGACAATTGTCTGGCGGACAGCAACAGCGCGTAGCTATCGCCCGTGCGCTGGCAATCAAGCCAAAGTTGATGCTCTTTGATGAGCCGACATCTGCACTCGATCCGGAACTTGTCGGTGAAGTGCTGGCGACCATGCGCGATTTGGCAGACCAAGGGCTGACAATGATCGTTGTGACCCACGAGATCGGGTTTGCCCGCGAAGCGGCTGATCGCGTCGTGTTCATGGATGATGGCAAAGTGGTTGAGCACGGAAAGCCGGAAGATGTTCTTGGTAATCCTCAGCACCCGAGAACGAGAAGCTTCCTTTCGCGCTTCATTTAGCCTATCCGCATCGAAAAAGCGCTACCCGTTCCAGGGTGGTTTTATCCCCACATCACCGGAATGATCATGACACCTGATAATGACTTTGCTCGCCTTGCCGATTTTGACTCGATGAAAAGCGAACTGACCCGGATCCGGCATCACCTCCACGCCAACCCTGAGCTTTCGTTCGAGGAGGCCGAAACTGCGCGTTTCGTTGCAGAAAAGCTTGAGGCTTGGGGATATGAGGTCACCCGCAATGTCGGCGGTCATGGCGTGGTCGCCCGTCTGACCGTAGGCGCGGGAACCAAGAGCATTGCCATTCGGGCGGATATGGATGCTTTGCCGATCGAAGAGCAAACCAATCAGCCATATGCCAGCAAGTTTACGGGAAAGATGCATGCCTGCGGTCACGATGGCCATACGACAGTACTGCTGGGAGCGGCCGAATATCTCGCGCGGACACGCCGGTTCAGCGGAACAGTGAACCTCATCTTCCAACCTGCCGAAGAAGCAGGAGGATGGAGTGGTGCGCAGGCAATGATCGCCGATGGTCTTTTTGAACGGTTCCCCTTTGACGCGATTTTTGGCCTGCACAATCATCCGGGTGCACCGGAAGGGACATGGTTGATGCGCTCAGGTCCGCTTATGGCGGCAGCCGATACTGTCGAGATAAAGGTTCACGGCAAAGGCGGTCACGCCTCGCGCCCTCATCTGACAATTGATCCGGTCGTGATTGCCTGCAATATTGTGGTTGCTCTCCAGTCGGTCGTTTCCCGCAATATTGATCCCACGCAAACAGCGGTTGTAACGGTCGGAGCGATACATGGCGGGGAGGTGGCAAATGTCATTCCCGAAAGCGCAAGATTGCTTATCACCGTAAGGTCTTTTGATCCGAAAATCCGTGACCTTCTGGAGGCGCGCATCACCAAACTGGCAAGTGCCGTCGCCGATGGGTTTGGAGCAAAGACGGATATCAATTATACGCGGGGCAACCCGGTTGTCGTGAATTCGGAAACGGAAACCGAATTTGCGCGGACCGTGGCCGAGGAATTGGTTGGTGCGGATAAGGTTTCAATCTGCCCTCTTATTCCGGGCAGTGAGGACTTCTCACATTTTCTGCAACATAAGCCGGGAAGTTTCCTGCGTCTTGGCAATGGCGTGAATTCGCCAATTTTGCATAGCGACAAATATGATTTCGCGGATGAAAGCCTTACTGTCGGCGCAGCAATGTGGGCGCGGCTGACAGAGCGATATCTAGCATAATATTAAACTTGGTGTCTAAGCCCCTCACGGGATCGGCTGCGATCCTCCTCGGCAGTGAAAGCTGCAGGTGGCCACACGTGTATGCTGCAGGATTGCGCTGATCGCGTCGCGCGACCTGTCTCTCAATCGAACGTTTGTGCGATCTCCTGACGCTGGACGTCCCGCTACAACACAGGAACAGAACGATGACTGACAAGATGCCCTCATCACGGGCTCGAATAAGGGGATCGGCTTCGCTATTGCGCAGCAACTCGCACAGGCCGGGCATGTTGTATGGCTCGGGTGTCGTGATCTTAAGCTTGGCGAGCAAGCCACCGAGAAGCTCAGTCGTGACGGCCTCGCGGCAACCGCAATTCGCCTCGATGTAACTGACGACGGATCCGTAGACGAAGCGCCCGCACTCCACGTACTCGTGAATAATGCCGGATTGATGTTCGGCCGAGCGCTTCGACCGAGTGAAGAGCCGGTCGATTAAATGCGTCAGATGCTGGAGGTGAATACCCTCGGGCCTCTGTGCGTGACACAGGCTTTCTTACCCCTTCTTCGCAAGGCAGAAGGCGCGCGGGTTGTCATGATGTCCAGCGGGCTCAGCTGTCTTGATGCCACGGCAGACATCACGAGTGAAAACTGGAGCGTCGGTTATGCTGGCTACTGCGCCTGCAAGACAGCTCTCAACATGATGACGGTGAAGCATGCAAAAGACCTGATGACCGAGGGCATCAAGGTGAACGCGGCTGATCCAGGCCTCACTGCAACCGATATGACGGGCCATATGGGGGAGCGCACGCCGAAAGAGGCGGCCCGGATCGCGGTTTATCTCGCAACGCTTGGCCCGCTGGGGCCGACAGGCGGCTTCTTCCATGACGGGAATTCCGATCCCCTGCCTCGCCATCGATGGTAAGCCGGTACTCTAAGCTCGGCATAATTCCGTTGATCGGTCGCCTTCGCGGGCAGAGGTCGAGCGCGTGACGCACTGCACGAACAATTGATCGCCTTCCAGCGAGGAAGCGATGGTTTTGGCAATCACGGCTCGTGACTGGCTGAGCATGGCCAAGCGAAGTATGTAATGCAGATATAGAGACCGCTTTCACGTCGGTGCCGCCATGTCCGTTGCACTCTTGCACCCGCCGCGATGCTCTAACCGATGTCGGAGCTCTGCTAGTGCGAAGAGCAGGGAAGAGGTGGTTGTCCGTTCAAAGTGTCGCAGCAAAGTTTAGCTGGCGGCTCGCCCCTGGCGAATGACCGGTAATGCGCTTGAACGCGCGGCTGAAGGCGGCTTGAGACGTATAACCAAGCTTGTGCGCTACAGTGTCGATAGCAAGCTTGTCACGAGTTAACCACTGACTGGCGAGCCGCATCCTGAGGTCTGCAGCATATCGCAGTGGCGGGATACCAATCGTAGATTGAAAACGCTCCGCAAAGACTGAACGGGAGATATTGCATTCCGCCGCCAGTTTTTCCACCGACCAGTCACGACCGGGTTGTTGATGTAACGCCAGAATGGCGCGTGCCAGTCGGGGATCGCGCAAGGCTGCAACGAGACCGGAGGCGTTTCCGCAGCCGCATTCCACCCAACCTCGCACGATCATGGCGGCCATCACCTCAGCCAATCGCGCGAGTATGCCTGCAAACCCGATCCGGCCCGAGCAGATTTCATTCTTCATGCTGGTAAAAATGGGCGCCAGCCCCGGATAGCGGTCGTTTTCAGCATCAGCAAGCATGAAGGGTGGCATCAGCGGACCAAGTCCCTGCATCCCGCCAAGATCGAACTCCATGCAGCCATAAAACAGGATGGCGCTTGGAATCATGCTTGTGCTGGGGCAGGTATCCACCCCACTTACATTGTCGCCAAGGGTGGCGGCAGCAAAGCTGTCGATAGGCAGCACTGAGACGCCATTGTCCGACAGCAAGGCATGCTCCTCACCTTGGGGGGCAAGAACGGCGCTGCCTGCCGATAATTTGTGCAACGTGCCGTCCGCGCTCCGCAAGAGCGCGTTCCCGACGGCGAGGTAGTGGAAATAGGCATAGCCGGGTCTGGCAAGAAATCTCATACCAAATTCGGGCCCGGTCTGGATGCGACGGTATTGCACGCCACGCAGGCGCATCCCGGAAAGCAACTCACTTACGAGGTCAGAGGAAAGCGCGAAGGAATTTTGCAGGGCCATTTCAGGAGTTTCTATCAATAATACAGGTGAATAAATCATAGATCGTCCTGCATTTGATGTCTAGGTTCCGGGTCTAACTGATTGATACGGGAAGGAATCCTGAATGACTGATATCGCCTGCTGCTCTGCATTAAGCACAGAGCCTGATGACGTGGTGCATAACCCGCCTGTATCCGCCGCATGGCTTGCAGTGTTTTCGCTGACAATGGGTGTGTTCGGTCTGCTGACGGCAGAATATCTTCCTGCAAGCCTTCTGACACCTATGGCCGCTGAACTTGGCGTGTCTGAGGCTTTAGCCGGGCAGGCGGTTACCGTAACCGCCGTGGTGGCCCTGTTTTCCGGTTTATTCGTGCCGGTTTTGACAAGAGCGCTCGACCGGCGTTCAGTTCTCCTGGCCTTTTCCACGTTGATGATCGCATCCAACTTACTGGTGGCCGTCTCTTCCAACATGACGATCCTGTTGGTGATGCGTGTCTTTCTGGGCATTGCCCTTGGTGGTTTTTGGGCAATGGCGGCAGCCGTCACGATGCGGCTTGTGCCTCCTGCACTCCTTCCGCGCGCTCTGTCTATCGTCTTCAGCGGCATCGCGGTGGGGACTGTCGTTTCCGTCCCGCTGGGCAGCTATCTCGGAGAGTTGTTCGGTTGGCGTAGCGCATTTTATGCGGCGGCGGCGATTGGGCTGGTGACAGTGGTGTTTCAGCTTTTCACCTTGCCGAGACTTGCCTCGCGCAAAACCACGGTCCGACTGAGGACAGTGCTGGACGTTGTGCTGCGTCCAAGCATCGCTGTAGGAATGCTGGGCTGCATTTTGGCTCATACCGGGCATTATGCGCTGTTCACTTATATAAGACCCTTTCTTGAAAGTACTGCAGGCGTTGATCCTGATTCTCTCGCGCTGATATTGCTTGGGTTTGGCGTAGCAAATTTTGCAGGCACTCTTTTTGGAGGGTGGTTGATGGAGCGCAGTCTGCACGGAACCCTCGTATTGATGCCGGCACTGGTGGGCATAGCTGGGCTGGTATTGGTCTTCTTACCAGTTTCTGGCGTCGGACTGGCGCTTCTGGTGGCGTTCTGGGGATTCGCATTTGGCGGCGTCCCGGTCGCCTGGTCGACCTGGGTGGCGCGTTCGGTTCCCGATCAGGCGGAAAGCGCTGGTGGAATGGTGGTTGCCTCGGTGCAGGGAGCTATCGCTGCTGGAGCTGCAACGGGGGGCCTTATGTTCGGCTTGAGCGGTATTGTCGGGGTGTTCCTCGGAGGCAGCGTCGTGATGCTTATTGCGGCATTGATCATAGCGTTGTGTGTCAAGGTTATTCCAAGGACGCGAGGATGACAGCCGCCGCCAGAGGAGGCCCGACAGGTCTTCATCAAGCAGAGCATCCCAGCAGGTACTTCCGAAAATCCGGAGACATCGGGAACCTGGTAGCGTTTGTGGTGTCACCGGGTGCAACATCGACCAATAGCCGCAGTATCCACTATTGCCGAGGTGGGTTCCCGTCCGACGAATTCCCCTGCCGCTTCAATCTTAGACCATGAGGCGTTCGCTCCCAAACGGGTGACTTCCAGATGCTTGCCTGTGAAGCAGCAGCAATTGGTATCGCTTCTCCGTCATCCGGATTATGATGCATAGCTGAGAATGGGCGCGGTCGCCGCGTCCGAACACCTGCTCAGGAGGGCAATGTGAAATCGCAAACCGTGAGAGTTATGGCCGCAGTCGAGGAAGATCTGGCGGTTGAAACGGTCATACTGGCGTTTGCAGCAGACCCCATGACGCGATGGACTTGGCCGCATGCACACCAGTACCTTACAGCAATGCCACGAATGATCCGGGCCTTCGGGAGCACCGCATTCTGTAACGGAACTGCCTTTTACACCGACGGCTACGCCGGCACGGCGCTGTGGCTATCGCCCGGCGTGCATTCCGACGAGGAAGAGCTTGGTGCGGTTCTAGAGAGCACAGTTGCGCGCGCTCTAGCACCCGAAACAACTGCCATATTTGAAGGCAAAGGTCACGGTGACGCCTTGATGGCGTACGCACTTGCACGGTGCGATCTTGATCACGCGCCAGCCTATCTTGAATCCTCGAACCCGCGCAACATTCCCTTCTACCGACGCTACGGCTTCGAACAGCTCGGCGCGATCCAGGTCGGTTCGTCGCCGACGCTTGTCCCGATGCTGCGGCGGGCGCGTTGAGTTCCGATTCGATCACACGATCATAGCCCAGGACGTCCTGCGCGGCTCAGCCGCGAAACGAAGATGGAGCGGGCCGGCGAGACCATCGGCCGGGCGCCCAACAGGCAAGACGCTTTTGATCGGGATTGTAGACATGTGGGCTACGATTAGAACTGCCTGAAAATCGGCCATTATCCGGCATTTTCGAACGAACGTTTCCTGACAGCTTTCATTTTCGTGCACGATGCATGTATCTTGCATATCGCTATTAATCAGTATGATTGTATTTGATTAATAGCGGAGGCGTTTATGGAAACCAAGGTATTCACCGCACATGTGCCGCTGCCTCTCGCTAAGAAGGTGGATGAATTGGCCAGCCGACTTGATCGTTCGCGTGGTTGGATTGTAAAGCAGGCGTTACCAGCCTGGATCGACCGGGAAGAAGAACGGCATCAACTGACGGTTGAAGCGCTTTCCGACGTGGACGCCCGCAACGTCATGGACCATCAGTCCGTCCGGACATGGGCTGCCAGCCTCGGTACAGAAAAGCCGCTGCCAGTACCGCGTTGATGCAAATCGACTGGACCATGGCAGCGTTGTCCGATCTGGCGCGGCTCTACGATTTCCTGCAGCCGCTCAATCCCAATGCAGCTGCCCGAACGGTGCAATCGCTTACTGCTGCGCTAGAACAATTATCGCTCCATCCACGCCTTGGCGAGGAACTGGAAGAATTTCAACCTCGCGAAATCCGCATTATTCTCATTGGCCAGTACGAGATGCGCTATGAAATTCAAAGTAACTCGATTTATATCTTGCGGATATGGCACACGGGAGAGGATCGATAGCGGAGTCTCTACATCGTTGGATCTGCCGCGCAGTTGCCTACGATCCTGGGCAGATGTTCGGGACAGGACTGGTTAGGATCTGTCGCTCCCTTGCGGAGAAGCCTGGTCGCACTTCGGTGCTGAGTTTGCCTCTGCCTGGACTCAATCCCAATCTCAACCACCGCACTGCTGGAAACAGCTTTGCCTCGCCATGCCCCATCCGCACGCATAGCACTCGTCGCTGCGGATCGGAATGACATCCATTCACTCGTTCCAAAATTCATCATACAAGAAACTATAATTTGTATATTGACATTACTTTAAGTGATCCATATCCATTTGCTGTTGGATTACGGCAGCATGCAGCAAGCAGGATCTTCAGGAGGAGGGGATGGCTGAGCAGCGTTGTAGACTTATGTCGGCGTCATTATTGCCTGGAATACGGGCAACTAAAAAAGGGGAGGACGGGCATGTATATTTCAAGACTGACAACGCTGGCTTTTGCAGTTGGCTCGCTGCTCATTGGTTCGGCAAGCGCACAGACGCAGTTGCGCTCAGCTGACACGCATCCAGATGGCTACCCAACCGTTGAAGCGGTGAAGTATCTGGGTGAGCTTATCAAGGAGCGGACGGCCGGACGTTACGGGGTGGAAGTCTACCACTCGGCTCAGCTGGGCGAGGAAAAGGATACGATCGAACAGACGCAAGCTGGGGTAATCGACTTTAACCGGGTTTCGATGGGGCCTTTCAATGGCATCGTTCCCTTGACGCGGGTGCCATCCCTTCCTTACATTTTCCGTTCGACTGATCATATGCGCCACACGATGGACGGACCTATTGGCGAGGAAATACTCAAGGCATTTGAAGCGCACAATCTTGTTGGTCTGGCGTTTTATGACTCAGGCGCGCGCTCCTTCTACAATACAAAGAAGCCAATCACGTCACTCGATGACCTGAAAGGGATGAAGTTCCGCGTCATCCAGTCAGATGTCTTTGTTGATATGGTCAATGCACTGGGCGCCAATGCCACTCCAATGGCCTATGGCGAGGTTTACTCCGCGCTTGAGACGGGAGTTATCGATGGAGCGGAAAACAACTGGCCGAGCTTCGAGTCCGCAAAACATTTTGAAGTGGCGAAGTATTACACAATCGATCAGCATCAGATCGTGCCGGAAGTTCTTGTCATGTCAAAATCCAGTTGGGACAAGCTTACTCCGGAAGATCAGGCAATTTTCCGACAGGCTGCAAAAGACAGTGTCGTCAAGATGCGCGAACTCTGGGACGCCCGGGAAAAGAAATCGCGGGAAATCGTCGAGGCAGCGGGTGTCAAGATCAATGAGATCGATAAACAGCCTCTTATCGACGCAATGAAACCCGTCCATGAAAAGTATCTCTCGACGCCAGAACTTAAAGATATGGCGGCTCGCATTCAGGCAACCGAATAGGCTGATGGCATGGAGAGTGTCGGGCTCTCCATGCCAAAATGAGCTGGAATGGGGATTTGCCGATGGCAAACATGAATTCAAAGGAAGGAACACAAGCGCCTTCCGAAAACAAAGCGCGTCTTTTGCGTTGGAGTATCGTGCTTACGAAAGTAAACGATTGCGCTCTTCATCTGGCAGCATTCGGGCTTGTGGTTATGACAGGACTGGTGGCCTATCAGGTTTTCTCAAGATTTGTTCTCAATTCGTCGCCCAGCTGGACAGAAACAAGTGCCATTATGGTGATGAGCTGGTTTATCTTTCTTGGTGCAGCCATAGGCGTTCGCGAGAATTTCCACCTGGGTTTTGATGTCCTTCTCTACGTGCTGCCGAAGGGCAGCAAGGCTGCGTTGCGAACGATTTCGGATGTTGTCGTACTGTCATTCTCGCTTGGAATGGTCTGGTATGGCGGCAAGCTGGTTGCTCTTACCTGGAAGTCGACTATTCCATCCCTCGGACTACCGGGAGGTTTCGACTACTTGCCTCTGGTTGCTGGTGGATGTCTGATCAGCCTGTTTTCACTGGAGCGGATGGTCCTCCGCTTTGCCGGTGTTGCTGTCGACAAGGATATCAACCTTGAAGATGTGCCGGATATGCCAGCTGTGCAGGAGGCATAAGATGGACCTCTGGATATTATTCGGTGTTTTCACGCTTCTGATGTTTATCGGAACGCCGATAGCATTCTGCCTTGGCGCGGCGAGCTTTGCGACGGTTGTTTATCTTGGTTTGCCGCCCCTCGTCGTATTTCAGCGGTTGAATTCAGGGATGAGTGCCTTTTCGCTCATGGCAATACCGTTTTTTATCTATGCGGGCGACCTGATGGTGCGTGGCGGTATTGCGCAAAAGATCGTTTCGTTCGCCGGTTCATTGGTCGGACATTTAAGAGGCGGTCTGGGACAGGTCAATATTATCGCCGCGACGCTGTTTGGTGGCATCTCCGGTTCGGCCGTTGCGGAAGCTGCGGCTGTTGGCGGGCTCATGATCCCGCAAATGAAGGCAAGGGGCTACGGCGCGGACTATGCCGTCAATGTGACTTCAATGGCAGCGCTGATCGCGCTGCTTCTGCCTCCGTCCCAAAACATGATCATTTATTCCATCGCCGGTGGCGGAAAGATTTCCATCGCGGATTTGTTTACGGCCGGTATCATGCCCGGGCTTCTGCTTGCCGCTTCCTTGATGGTGACTGCTTATTTTGTGGCGCGCAAACGTGGTTATCCCATCGAAAAATTCCAAGGTTTTGCCCGTGCCGGCCAATTGGCGATCATAGCTGTTCCGGGCCTGCTGCTCATCGGGATTATTTTTGGTGGTGTACGCTCAGGCATTTTCACTGCGACCGAAAGCTCATGCATCGCGGTCATTTATGCATTGCTCGTTACGGTTTTCGGGTACAAATCCATGAAATGGGATGACTTTGTCCATGCAACCATGGGTGCCGTCCGCACGACTGCCATGGTGCTTGTAATCATTGGCACGGCAGCCTCGTTCAGTTGGTTGATGGCCTATCTGAAGGTGCCCTTGGCGCTGATTGCCGGAATGAACGCAATCTCAACGGATCCGTTGATGGTGCTTCTATTACTCAATGTCCTCATGCTGCTGCTTGGTACGTTCATGGATATGGGGCCGATGATCATCATCTGCACACCGATATTCCTGCCGATCGCAACGCATTATGGCGTTGATCCCGTTCATTTCGGCGTCATCCTGATCCTCAATCTGGGTATTGGGTTGAATACACCGCCTGTCGGAACGGTGCAGTTTGTGGCATGCGCCGTCGGTAAGATAACTGTATGGCAAGCAATGCGCTCGATATGGCCGTTCTACGGTGCCGGAATTGTGGTTCTAGGGCTTGTCACCTATATTCCCGCCATCTCGCTCTGGCTTCCGAGCGTTTTCAAGTAAAGGCGGCTTCTATATGGATATTGTGACTGATCTGAGGGTTGAGAGAAAGCCGAAGCTTTCCGAATCGGTTGTCGCGGCCATACGTGAACAGTTGCAAACCGGACTCATTCAACCCGGTCAAAAGCTGCCGACAGAGGGCCAGCTCACCGAAACCTTTGGTGTCAGCCGCACTGTCATCCGCGAAGCGTTGGCCCAACTTGCTGCCGCGGGTCTGGTCGAACCACGGCAGGGAGCAGGCGTCTTCGTCATTGAACAGCTCTCAACTGCATTTGGTGCGCTGACTTCCGAAATGGGCACCAAAAATTCTATTGCATTGAATGTGCTTGAAGTGCGGCTTGCAATCGAAATCGAGTCCGCCGGCTTGGCCGCGATCCGTCACAATGCAGCCCAGGAAGCGGAGATTCAGGAGGCATTCTTCGAATTTGATACGCTGTTGTTGAAGGACCAGCCGACGGGACCGGCTGACCTTGCCTTTCACCGGGCAATAGCCAGCGCTACCAATAATCCGTTCTATGTTGAAATGCTCGACGTCCTAGGACGCCGCGCTATTCCGTGTGACGTCACTTCGCCATGGTCAACGGAAGTAGCGCAGTCGGAGGATTATCAGCGCGGGCTGCAGCGTGAGCATCTGGCAATCCTCAATGCAATTTCAGCTGGAAACGCCGAGGCAGCGCGCGGTGCCATGCGCGCGCATTTGTCTGCGAGCCAGCAACGATATCTCGGAAGAATCCAGGCGCGGCATGGATTTTATGAAGCCGGTTCCGTGAGGGAACCACAATCAAATCAGGAATAGTTTCAAGATAGCATGACCCAAGATCATATCGAATACAGCGCACGTTACGCCATCGACCCCGTAGCCGCTTCTGCGATGGGAACCGATGAATTGCGCCATAATTTTCACATAGGCAATCTTTTCGAACCGGATAAGATCAATCTCACCTATACCCATTATGACCGCATGATTGTCGGTGGTGCGACGCCGGTTGGTGGCGTGCTCACTCTTGAAACGATCAAGGCGACCGGCACGAAGAATTTTCTGGACCGCCGCGAACTGATTATCGTCAATGTAGGCTGTAAGGGTAGCGTGGTTGCTGGTAGCGAGACCTTCGAACTCGCGGAACGGGACATGCTTTACGTCGGCATGGGCGTCGAAACAGTATCTTTTGAATCGGCAAACAGTCAGCAACCCGCGAAGTTCTATCTGCTCAGCGCCCCTGCACACCAGACCTATCCAACCCGGCACATTCGTATCGGCGATGCTAAGCGAGTCGACCTTGGCAGTCAGGCAACATCGAATGAACGTTCAATTTTCCAATTCATCCACGCGGATGGTGTGAAGACCTGTCAGCTTGTCGTCGGCATGACACAACTTGCACAGGGCTCGGTTTGGAACACGATGCCGTGCCATGTGCATGATCGCCGAATGGAAGCCTATCTTTATTTTGATCTGCCGGAAACTGGCCGCGTTTTCCATTTCATGGGTGAGCCTGATGAAACCCGCCACATTGTGATGCGCAATGAAGAGGCTGTTCTTTCGCCAGGCTGGTCGATCCATTCCGGGTCAGGCACATCAAGCTACGCCTTCATTTGGGCCATGGCCGGTGACAATGTGGACTACACCGACGTTGACCCCGTCGCCATGGATGACCTGAAATGAGTTCGACCATCGGACGCGGATTCTTTGTGGCTGCGGGAGACGGTGTCTGGGAAAACACTGAGCCCGGAGTGAGGAGGCGCATCATGGCCTATCTTGATGAGATGATGATGGTGGAAGTCCTTTTCGAAAAGAATGCTGTCGGAAGCCTGCACTCACATCCGCATATTCAGGCAAGTTATGTTGCGGAAGGCCGATTTGAAGTGACCATTGATGGCGTCATCACCACTCTTGAGCAAGGCGGAAGTTTCATCGTTCCAGGGAATCTTACGCATGGAGTTAAGGCCCTGGAGGCGGGCCGTTTGATCGATATCTTCACCCCGCATCGAGCGGAATTCCTCAAGTAGTTCAGACTAGTCGGCGCACCCGCCTTTTACATTGGCCGCCCACAACGGATCTGCTGCTGCACTGGCCACGGCCACGCGGTTATGCCTCGTAAAATGCCATCGCTCGATCGCGGAAAACACGCATTTACTTGCCAGTAAAGGCGGCAAGTTCGTCTGGCGTACCCCTTTGAAAAAGTCTGTTTGAGAACGTCCAGGAACGCACGCGTGCACTAAGCAGCCTTCGTGATGGGTAGAGCGCCGAGTGGCCGCAAAAAAGGAGTTGGTTCCTGTTCCGCAGGGCGTGGAAAAGATTGACAGGTTACTCAGGCGCGACGTCAAGGGGCTCCTTCAGAAGCCCATCCCACGGCCCCTGTCAGAATACCGTGCGGACGTTCGATACGGTCGCGGCGGAGTACGCTCCGCTGCCGCGGCCGCCGCAATGCCCGCATGGGTCGGGACACAGATCGATGCGTTAATCAATGATGTTACGGCGGATCGTTACTATATACACTTTCGTGACCTTGGGGCACCTGCGCTTCAGTCGCCATCGTCCCGGTCATCATTATCATCATCGAACAGGTTCAATATGACAAGGTCGATCAGCACGCATGTCTCCCTTGGTTGGATTCTTGCCAAACAGCTCGCGGCCGCCAACGGTGGCTCGGCGCCTCGCCATCTTCGCGGGCGGCAGCAAGTTCAAGCTCTTTGCTAATACCGACTGAAATGCGGAACTTTGGCCGAGTTCACCTGTTCCTCAGTTACCACGAACGTGGATAACTGACGAGGAGGTCGGACAAATGGCAATACCAAAAACACTCGAAACACTGTTTCATGAAACGCTCAAGGACATCTATTACGCCGAGCGGAAAATCCTGAAAGCCCTGCCGAAAATGGCAAAAGCTGCAATTGCGCCAGAATTGAAGGCGGCGTTTGAAAAGCACCGGGATGAAACCGAAGTTCATGTCGAACGTCTGCAGCAGGTCTTCGAAATTATTGGCAAGCGCGCGCAAGGCAAAACATGTGATGCGATTGAAGGGATTATCTCCGAAGGCGAAGAGATTATGGATGACTTCAAGGGTCAGCCTGCTCTTGATGCCGGACTTGCCTCAGCGGCTCAGGCTGTTGAGCATTATGAAATAGCCCGCTATGGCACGCTTGCTCGCTGGGCTGGTGAACTCGGCTACAAGGATGCGCAGAAAATTCTTGTGACCACGCTTCAAGAGGAAGAAGCGACCGATGCCACGCTAACAGCGTTGGCTGAAGCTTCGCTGAATCCAGCCGCTCAGGCGGCTTGATTCTTCGGCCCAGCGCTTCTCTCTGGTAGCGCTGGGCCGCCCTCGAAAGCAGCAAATGAAATACCGCTATGAGTTTCAGGAAGATTTTGAGCAGGGTACTGTAAGTGATATTGAGCTAGAGAGTGACATAGCTGCGCTCAGAGAAGGTTATCAAACCGCTGTAGAGATGGTTCAGGAGGGGATTTTTGCCGGTCTCAACCAAGAAAACTGGACGGTGAAGATATTTGACGAGAATAACAGATCAGTCGGTCGTATTCGTTTTTCTGATGTATTGCGTCCTAATGGACTGCATGGGAACTTTGACTGGGAGGGATCGCTTCCATGACCGTCACTTCCACGTCACTCAATCGATCCATGAACATCAACTCCAGTTCGCGGTTAACGCCTAATGCTGCCAGCTGCCGCAAATCGTGCTCGCCGCTGTTGAAGGTATTCATGATTGTTCTGGCGAGCCGGCCGGAACGGACGTGAAATTTAGGATCACGATCGAGAAAGCGTGACGCGCTACGATGCGCATATTCCATAATGCGCCAATCGATTTCAGAATAATTTTGATCATATCGGGGAAATGTCACGGCCTGCTCCCTCGCTGGATTGGGCGGGAGCACGATCATCTCTCCAACATCAATTGCCAGACATGCGTAGTATTGATGCTGCGACCAGCTTACGCCGATAGGGCTGAAAGTCGACCCCTCATCAAATCGACCAGATTCTATCTTCATCCTTATGCTTGAAGTAGAACCACTCTGCTCCCTATTGACGCTGACAGCGGATACGATTGCTCAATGGCCTTCAATCTCCTCGATCAAGGAGCATCATAATTATCCGGGCAAGCCGAGAGAATTCTGTGTTCAGGTGGAACTACGTTCCTAAATTAAGAAATGCCCCCGCATCCTATGGAATGCGGAGGTTGAACAAACAGTCTCACTGCATCTTTTTGACATCAGCAAGATGTTCGGTGAGGGTCGGCAGGGTCTTCGTAGCGAAAGCTTTCAATTCTCCAGCGTCGCCGTTAGCAGAATAGATGGAAAAAAGAGCAACGGCGGTTTCATGTGCCTTCAGTTGATCAGCCTTGTACATTTTGTCAAAGCTCGATTTATCGGCTGCTTTAAGTGCGTCGAGCTTGGTCTGATGCTCATCATCCAGCTTGGTTGGAACGTCGACCTTGTCGGCCTTCGCGGCAGGCATCATTTCTTCACCAGCCTCGGAGTGATCTGAGATCATATGTTCAGCGAATTTCTTGACCGCAGCATCATCTGACTGCTTAAGCGCTAGTTCGCTCGACTGAATTTCGAACATATTCGATATAGCCGCCATCTTTGCGAATTCGGCGGGCTTCGTAACCTCAGCAGCATACGCCGAAGTCGCCAGTAAAATGCCTGCAGTCACTATTGTGAATTTGAGTTTCATTATTTCCTCCAATGGTTTGTGAGGAGACAACTGCCTCAACCCCTGAACGTTCCATTGGGGCGGCTGGGCACGGCATTTAAAACCAATGTAACAGAATTACTGGCACCACGCTCAATGAAGAACACCTGAAGTGGAGCTTGCCGCACTCTCCAAATTCCAGCCTCTGCAAAATGATCAAACCCACGAGGGAACCTTGGCTGAGTTCACCGCTTCTATATTCAAATCAAACAAGAATAGAGAGTTGTTTATGGATACCGGCAATCAGGGGTTATGTCTGGCGCTCTCGTCGCTCAGAAGGTTGTGGGTTTCCAAAGGATTGTTGTCTAATGACGAGATCGAGCAGGCCTTATCCCAAGCAGATGCCGGAGCGGAAAACGATGATCGTTTTATTGAAACCCTGTCGCCACCTCAGCGCGATGCAGTGACATTCCCAATCCGTTTTCTCCACGAAGCCAACGCGCTGGACGCGAGTTCGTCGCTGTCTTTTATCGAGTTGGCAAAGACCGTTGGTGAAAACAAGAAGCCCATAACGACCAGTGATGACATTTGGAGATAGAAATGGAAATCAAACTCAAATCTGAATATTCGCCGATTGTTAACGACGGATTGCAAACGCCAGCACCACTTGTCGATCAGGCTCTGGCAGCATCAAATTCCACGACGACGAGTGATGGAGCCAGCCCGCAAGAAACTGAGTTCAACACGCGACTGTCCGCAATGAAACATGAGGTTGAACGCCTTGCACAGTCAGTCTCGCTTTTAACAGAAGGCACGAAAGACCTTGCACTGCAGGCTCCCTCGGTTGCTCAGGAAAAGCTTCGGCAAAACATTCGGGCGGCTCCAGTAACTTCGTTAATCTACGCCATTGCAGGAGCTTTTTTGGCTACCAAATAATGAAGAATTGAAGTGGCAGGCCTGATCTGGCCGGGAGGAAAGCATGACACAGATTATTGAAACGACCGTCGATCGTACAGATAAAAATGGACAGTACGTTGTGGAGTTCCTCAGTGTTGATGGAAACCGGGTTTCGGTGCTCGTTGAACAGGCCGATGAACTGAACCACGACCAGATTATTGCGAAGGCCAATCAGTTGCTGGTTCAATCTTGCCAGTCTGCTACCGCAGCGCAATCACAACCCGCCGCCATCGCCCACCCGGAGCAACCCAAAGGTCCGCTCGCCGCTCCTAATCCCCTTCTGGAGGACTATGAGCCTGATGGTGAAATAATTCAGGTCGAAGGCGAAGGAATGATTGAACCGCTTAATGAGCAAAACAGAAACTGAAGAGGAGCGCGTGATGCAGATTGTCGATACAATTGTGACGCCGGGCACGACCGGCGGATATGCCCTTATTGAATTTGTGGGTGCGGGCGGAGAATCCGTGTCAGTGACATTAAACTCGCCTGAAAGCGACGACAGTGACATGCTCATCGCACGAGCTAAAGCTGTCATAGTTCAAATTGCAGCATTTTCGAACAGTGAGGAGGATGTGACGAGCAAGGGAGCATCGGGCAGCGGCGACCTTACGTCAGCTTCTGAATTGGGCGAAAGACGCACCCCCGGAAGGGCGGAAGATATCAAAACCTTGAATGAGCAATTGGACGAGGGGCTGGAGCAGAGTTTTCCAGGAAGCGATCCCGTTTCCGTGACAAGCACCACAATTCCCGGGCAGCCAAAACCTGTTTGAAGGTTTTTGGTACGCCAAAGGCTCTGCATCCCAACCTTTTCGCAAAGACACATTACATAGACTTGATAAGGATTATTTATGAAACGCGGCGACCGATATGAGTCCTCTTTGACTGAAGAAGGACGCTACAGGCTTCTTCTCGACGCCGTCACTGATTACGCTATCTACATGCTCGACAACGAGGGTATGGTCACAAGCTGGAATACTGGCGCGGAACGTTTCAAAGGATACCGTCCTCACGAAATTATCGGGGAACACTTCTCACGCTTTTATACGGAAGAGGATCGCGCTACCGGGTTTCCTCAGCGCGCACTCGATACGGCCGCACGTGAAGGAAAGTTCGAGGGCGAAGGCTGGCGGGTTCGCAATGACGGTGCCCGCTTCTGGGCACATGTTGTCATCGACCCTATACGTGGCTCCAACGGCGAACTCTTGGGATACGCGAAAGTCACCCGCGACCTTACAGAAAGGAAAGTATCTGAAGATGCGCTCCGGCGTAGCCAGGAGCAGTTTCGCATCCTTGTCCAAGGCGTCACGGACTATGCGATTTACATGCTCGACCCGGAAGGCAATGTTGTCAGCTGGAACGCCGGTGCCGAGCGAATAAAGGGTTACTCGCCCGAAGAGATAATCGGCAGCCATTTCTCAAAATTCTACACAGACGAGGATTTGCACGATAACCTCCCGAATACCGCTCTGACGACTGCGGCAAAGGAAGGCCGGTTCGAAAAAGAGGGTTGGCGGGTGCGAAAAGACGGCTCACGGTTTTTGGCAAATGTCATAATCGATGCCGTAAGAAATGAAGCGGGTGAACTTATTGGTTTCGCTAAGGTAACTAGAGATATCACAGAGCGTACCCGCACCCAACAAGAACTTGAGAAGGCGCGGGAAGCATTGTTCCAAGCGCAAAAGATGGAGGCCATCGGACAACTGACGGGGGGAGTTGCCCACGACTTCAATAATTTGCTGATGGCAATTCTCGGTAGCCTCGAACTTCTGCGTAAACATCTGCCTGAAGACCGCCGTGCACAGGCATTGCTCAACAATGCGGTTCTCGCGGCGGAACGTGGTGCCAATCTGACAAAACGCATGCTTGCCTTTGCCAGAAAGCAAGATCTTGAACTGAAGCCAGTGGATGCCATAACTTTGGTGAGAGGTATGGAGGAGCTACTCCAGCGTTCGCTCGGTCCGACGATTTTGGTTGAAACGCGGTTCCCGCTTAATCTGGACCCTGTCTTGGCTGACCCTCATCAGCTCGAACTTGCCTTGCTGAACCTCATGGTCAACGCGCGCGACGCAATGTCGGGCGGTGGTACGATCACCGTTGCAGGCCGGAAGGAAACGATCGACAAACCGCAGACCGACCTGACACCTGGCGCTTACATATGCCTTTCTGTGAAGGACGAGGGCAGTGGTATGGACGCCGAGACGCTGGCGCGCGCAACGGAGCCGTTTTTTACGACCAAAGGTGTTGGGAAGGGCACAGGTCTCGGGCTGTCGATGGTGCATGGTCTGATGCAACAGCTCAACGGACGCTTGGTAGTGTCCAGCGAACTGGGGCAGGGCACAACGGCAGAGCTTTGGGTGCCCGTTGCCGAGAGAAATCTTTCCAAACAGATCGAAGCGATCCATTCGCCGATTGAGTTGCCAACGCAGAAGCTGAAGATACTCGCCGTTGATGATGACAGTCTTGTGCTGATGAATACGGTGGCGATGCTGGAAGACCTTGGCCACACGGTTGTCGAGGCGAATTCGGGCAAGAAAGCCCTTGAGTTACTGAATTCGTCTGCGGACATAGACTTGGTGGTAACAGATCAGGCGATGCCTGGAATGTCCGGCTCGCAGTTAATCCGGGAGATCAAAACCTCTTGGCCAACGACAAGGGCGATCCTTGCAACTGGCTACTCTGAACTGCCATCGGACGTTGGAAAGGTTCCGCTTCTTACAAAGCCATTCATGCAGAGCAATCTGTCCACGGCCATTCGTGATGCGATGAAAAATGTATGATGAAATCTCAGTCCTTGAATTTAAGGTTTTCAGCCAGCCCACCAAATGCACGAGTTATAATGAGCGGGCCCAATGGCGGTCACTAAATCTGCCTGGCGGAACGATATTTGTTATCTTGCATTTTATCTGAGGACAGTGCCGCCGTGTCAACCGGACATAACGGCAGAGCGGACAAGGGAGTTTTTCCGGTTTCCGACCTTGGCCAACGAAATGGCAGGCGAGCGCTTATCCCGTTCGGTAGGCGTTGTCCACCCGCTCCGGGCCTTCGTTCATCCCGTCGGAGCTTGGTTCAGGATATCAAGTGTTTTCCCGTGTCGCTGTCCCTGACAAAAGCAGTATAATGCGTCGTCGAATATCTCGGCACCGTTTGAGGCTGCACTGAAAAGTGTCATGGATGAACAAAACTTCAAATCGTCAGGCGATCCGAAAATCGCACGCAACGTCTTACCCCGATGGGCTATGGCAAGTTCTGTCATTTCGACTAATCTGGGACCCAATAGGCCATGGGCAAGATAGGCCCGCGCTTCGTCAATTGTTGAGATCCCATAATGTTTTGCCATCGGTGACTTTCCCAACGCTTCCAGTTGGGGAAAGATAAACCACATCCAATGCGACTGTTTCAAACCCGCCTTCAGCTCACGTCTCGCTTTAGACAGAACAGGTTCCTGCGCTTTCACAAACCGACCTAGATTGTAATTGCTGATATCCACCGCGCTGGCTTCCTATAAAGAAAGCTCCGGATCTCGAGATCCGGAGCTTTCCATTCAGTTATCATTGTCACCAGGTCTGGGTGTTGTACCAATCGTCGACATCACGCTTGGCTTCGTCTTTTGCTTTGCCATAGCGCTCCTGGATTTTTCCCTCAAGCTGCTCACGCTTGCCATTGATCACATCCAGATCGTCATCAGTAAGCTTTCCCCACTGTTCCTGGATTTTGCCCTTAACCTGTTTCCAGTTACCTTCAACACGGTCCCATGCCATGACATTTCTCCTTGTTGTTGATGCATTTATAACTTGAACAGAGGAACAAAGTTCCGACTTGTCTATGCATTTGACGGAGAAATATTTCCCTGGAATAGGATACGGGTAATGCTGAGCTTATGTCGTGACCTTAACTTTTAAGAGATACTTAAACGCTGAGAAACATTCATTTTTTCGGCTAGACCCTTATTACGGAACCTATGAACTGACCGACAGTTACCTTTTAGCTGATCAACAAAGATCAGAACTGACCGGAGGTAACAAATGATCCGTTTCGTTATAGCACTAGGTGCTCTTTCTTTCTTTTCAGCTGCCTATGCGCAGGACACTGGCACAAAACCGGCTACCGAGTCGGAAACACCGGCGGTCGCTACTCCAGACACTGCAAATCCATCTGCTCCTGTCCCCGGCGAGAATAGTTTCACTGAGGCACAGGCTAAGGAGCGCATCGAGAGCAAGGGTTACTCCGAGATTAGCGGCCTCACAAAAGGTGAAGATGGGATCTGGAACGCTACAGCCATGAAAGATGGAAAACCCTCGACTGTTAAGCTCGACTACCAAGGCAACATAACAGAGACCGCGAAATAATCGCGGTAAGCAAAAGAAATAGGGAGATTGTTATGCAGACTGTAACGGGACTTTACGATAACTACAGTGACGCGAAAGCGGCAGTAAATGCGTTGGAAGACGCCGGCATCTCTTCATCGGATATCAGCATCATTGGCCGCGACGGTGAAGAGCACGACAGCAATGCCGGGGAGGGTGCGGGGGCCGGAGCCGGCGTCGGCGCAGTCGTTGGCGGAACAGGCGGACTCTTGGCCGGATTGGGTATGCTAGCCATACCCGGTGTTGGTCCGGTGGTGGCTGCCGGCTGGCTGGCGGCGACGGCAGCTGGCGCAGTAGCCGGCGCTGCAGCAGGCGGTGCCGCCGGCGGTATTATCGGCTCCCTCATCACCTCCGGTGTTGATGAAGACGACGCGCATGTGTACGCAGAAGGCGTGCGACGGGGCAGTACACTCGTGTCTGCCCGCGTGGAAGACGAGCACGTCGATGCGGCAAGGGCTATCCTCAGTGACGACAGTGCTGTCGATGTTAAAGCCCGGCGGGCCGTGTATCGTGAAGAAGGTTGGGAACGCTTTGACGAGAACGCGCCTGAATACACGGATGACGATGTCCTCAAGGAACGTGATCGTCTACGTCAGACACGCGACCTGATGCCTTAATTTTTTCTTCCCCATTCAAGCTTCATGCAGGGATGGGGGAGCCTCTCGGAGTATTAGCCGTGGTCATCAAGAACATCAAAACAGCATCAGAAACCCGAGTGGATGCCAAAGGCAGTTTCGCCAAGGGCAAAACCAAATCCGACAATGACGGCGTCGCAAGTGCCAATCCTCGCGTGCTTTCTGGGAAGAAAGATGGCGATGCGACATTTACGGAAAAGGGACTGCCAAGAAAGCGCTAGCCCGCGGATGTTCCTGCCGTTAGTCAAACGCCATGCCATGTCGAGGCAATTTTATGGGAGCAGTTTTGGGATTCGGCCCTCCGGGCAGTTGAGCGGTTCACCTATGCATGGATATGCAGGGGATTTTTACAGGCAGCAGCCCTTGTGCGATGCTTGGTTTGAGACCGACCTTCCTAACATTTGCAAGCTGGTTGAACACCGACCCGAGCGAACCATATTTACAAAGTTTATGCCGTTAGCTACACCGGAAGATGCGGTCGGGCGTGATCGGAGCGGCAACAATGATCGCTGTGCCGTGCTGATCGTCATGAAATACCGGAATATTCATCTTCTCACGAAGCTGTTCTTTAACTTCGAAACATTCCGGTGCGTTCATATCTTCGAGGTTTATGCCGAAAGTGCGTTCCATTCGTTATTACATCTATGGTCAGCTGGGCTGATTGAGTCGGCCTTGTTTCAGAATTGAAGGCTTATGTCCCTCCTGCCCGGATTGGACAAAAACATCTACTCACCTTGGTCTTCACCGTGCTCCATAAAATTCTTTTATCGGCTGATGTAAACACGCTGCTGGTTTCCGAGGGAGAGACAGATATCTGTGTTTTGGCGACGGTATTGGGCGCGGTCAATCTTGATTACAGGGTGATCGTAGGCGCATGATGCAATGCAGGACTGCTATTCCGCACGCTTGTCGCTCCGGGTCGAAACCGCGGAAACCGAGCTAGTTCTAAGCGGATGGTCGTTTAAAAATTGATATGCTCGCGCCCCTCGTTTTCAGCTTTTCGAATAATCTGTGAAGACGTTTGCGTTGAAAGGGAGATGCAGAATGTCAGATTCGAGCACTACCACTATCCGGTCCGTTTTCTAAACCTGTGAAGCCGCGGAGTTGGCGGTTGAGCACCTTGTCCAACAATACGCGTGGTCGTTTTGGTCCAGTTACACCATCCTGAAGTAAGCGCAGTAGCGGTCAAACTCCTGCCATAGCGTGCCACGAGCCGCGTTTCGAAGTTATTTATTCAGATGACCGTTTTCATCCTCATCCCGCTGGCGGCCGCCGATTGCGGCAGCAACGCTGGAGATAAAGGCTCCGATCAGAAGCGACAGTGCGGTCATGAATACCGTTGTTGCTCCGACTTTCCGGGCTGCCTCGGCTGTTTCGATCGCCGACTTTTTCGCCTCTTCGATCCGAGCGAGAACGCCATCAACGCGGGCCTTGGCATCTGCCTCGCTCAAACCGGTTCGCGAGGCAACGAGCTGGTCGAGATAGGCGCGATCATCGGCGGGCATTTCACCGGTCGTGGCGGCATTCTGCAGAATGCGGGAAACTTCCGATGCTGCCTGACCTGCCTGTTCCGCATTGGCAGCGGCCGGGCTGCCGGGGCGTAGCAGGCTGTCGACAAAGTAGTTTGCCGAGTCACTGTTTGCGGCAGCACCTGCAGCAGAAGACGCTGCGCTGGCAGCACCGGATGCTACACTGGAGGCCGCTTGAATACCGGCGCCAATCGTCGAAGAGATCGCAGAACCGAGAACGACAACGAGAAACAATGTTGCAATTGCCCATGAGATGAAGCCATGCGCGGTATCACGGAAATAGACTTCATTCGTGTGAACGCCGGACCATTTGGTGCGCAGCCTGCCAGTCAGGTAACCACCGAAAGCAGCTGATACCCATTGCACGATGATCAGCCCGACGGCTGTAGACACCGCAAACGTTGCGGCAGATGCGCCTTCAGACGCAAATGGTGAAACCATTGTCAGCCCGAACCCCGAACCGAACAGCGTAAGCAAAAGCGTGATTGCAGTCGCGGCGACGGAGCCTGCAATGATCGGCCCCCAACTTACTGCGGACGAGCTAGATTCCGTGGTTGGATCAGCGCCCACGTTCAAATCTGTGAGGGACATGATGTTCTCCTATCGCATAAACAGAAAGAGGAGAATGATGATTGGAATCGGAATTCCGAGTAACCATAGAAGAATACCGCGGCCCATGGGAAACCTCCTGTAATGACCTATTCTGTCAGGTCACGAATGTTTAAGCTCAACACAGCTGATATTTTAATGCTCTGATGATGGATTAGTTCCATCTGGAATCATTTTCAAAGACACAGTGCACTGCGCTCCGTAAGATTGTTTTGCTAATGCATTTTCACATTTGGTTCGCGTGACCAGATGCGCAACTTTCCAAGCTGCATGATAAACTTCGCGATATCGTCCGGTCCGTTCAGCTGTATGATGCCTTCATCGAGTTGACCCGAAACTCCAGCCTTGTCGAGCAATTTAACTGCTGACGCGTTGTAGCCGATAAACTTGCAATGGGCGAAAGCATCGGCCACGAAATCACGGGCAGTCGATTCCTTGACCAATTCTCCGACGCCTTGCTCTGAGGGCAGCAGAGCCACAGCATCATATAGAACTGACGGGCCGCCATCTATCATTTGATCTGCTTCTACAAACGTTCCATCAGACGCCGTGGCTCCGCTGACCGTCGGCGTGATGACCTCGAAAACAGCTTTCTGGGCTATTACTGCCTTTTGCAGATCTTTCAGTAGCGTCATATCAAATCCGTCGGTCAGCAGAATTCCGAGCTTTCTACCCTCAAATCGTTGGGGCCCGTTCTTGACAATGCTGAGCGCAGGAGAAGGGTCAAGATCCTGACGTGTGGGAACGGCCGCTTCTGCGGCGACAGGCATAGTTTTCAGACCTAGGCCCTTGGCGACCTTTGATGCCAGTGTCTCATCTATGTTCAAAAGATGCGAAACTATCCGTTCACGGATCACCGGAGTTTTTACCTTGCTGAGTTCAAAGGTCAAAGCGGCGATTATGTGCTTTTGTTCCGGCAAAGTTTGCGAGATGAAGAACTGACGGGCTTGGCTATAGTGATCTGCAAAGGATTCAGCACGCAGCCTTACCTTTTGGCCGGACTCCACGTCAGCAAATGAGCGAAATCCTCTATCAGGTGACTCTCTTGGGCCTTCACCCCATGAATTTGGCTGATAGTTTACCCGCCCAACTGGATTGCGCATTGCCATATGCCCATCCTGCTGGAAGTGAGCAAAAGGACATTTTGGAGCGTTGATGGGAATATGCGTGAAATTGGGCCCGCCGAGCCTTTTCAGCTGTGTATCCAGATAAGAAAAATTACGTCCCTGGAGCAATGGGTCATTTGAGAAATCGATGCCGGGGGGGACGTTCTGCGTCATGAAGGCGACTTGTTCGGTCTCTGCAAAGAAGTTGTCCGGCATGCGGTCCAAAACGAGACGGCCAACGGGGATAGGACGAAGTATTTCTTCCGGAATGATTTTCGTTGAATCCAGAATGTCGAATTCGAAGCTATCGGCAAATTGCTGATCGAACAGTTGCACTTGTAGCTCCCACTCAGGGAACGCTCCCGACTGGATTGCATCCCACAGGTCACGGCGATGGAAGTCAGGGTCGGCACCGTTGATTTTAACCGCCTCGTTCCAGGCGACGGATTGCAGTCCGAGCTTCGGCTTCCAGTGAAATTTGACGAAAGTCGACTCATCCTTCGCATTGACAAGTCGGAAGGTGTGGACCCCGAACCCTTCCATGAACCGGAATGAACGGGGAATGGCGCGATCGGACATTGTCCACATGATCATGTGCATGCTTTCGGGCGTCAGGCTGATAAAATCCCAGAAATTATCATGCGCTGACTGCGCCTGCGGAAAAGCGCGGTCCGGCTCTTCCTTTACCGCGTGAACCATATCCGGAAACTTTATAGCGTCCTGAATAAAGAACACCGGGATGTTGTTCCCGACCAGATCCCAGTTGCCTTCCTGCGTATAGATTTTGACGGCAAAACCTCTGACATCTCGTGCCAGATCAAAGGAACCCTTGCTGCCAGCCACCGTCGAAAATCTGACGAAAGCGGGGGTGCGTTCGCCCGCCCTTTGAAACAGGTCAGCCCGCGTATACTGGGCCAAGGATTCGTAGGTTTCAAAAAATCCGTGAGCACCATAGCCACGTGCATGAACCACGCGCTCGGGAATGCGCTCATGATCGAAATGAAAAATCTTTTCACGAAAGTGGAAGTCCTCAAGCACAGTTGGTCCCCGTGCTCCTATCTTCAGCGAGTTTTGATCATCCGCTACCGGGCCACCTTGCGCCGTCGTGAGTATTGGAGTGTCGGTCGATGCCAGCTGATGCAGTTCTCCACCCGGACCGCGATGGAGTTTTTGATCATGGATCGTTGCGTTATCTGCCGGCGAACTTTTCGAAGATTTGGGCATTGTAGTCCCTCTATAGTCTAGTGCGGGAATTCGTGGTGATCAGCGCTTAACCTTGGAACCGTCCAAGGCATCGGCAAGTGCGTCAAGATCGGCTTCGGTCTGCATTTCTTCCTGTAGAGTGGCATCCAACAATTCGGCAGCATCTGAGTTACCGAGAGACGCCGCCAACTTCTTCAAAGCTTTATATTTTGCGATTTCATAATGCTCGACCGCCTGCGCACCGGCGGCAAGGCCGAGATCGAGAGCGGGGCTGTTTTTATAATCGGCAATGATTAGCTCGCCTTCTTCAATTATCGCATCTATGCCTGCGCAGGTCTTTGCCACCACGGGCTGACCCGATGTTGCAAAAACTTTTTCGAGGCGACTGACATGCCCTTCAGTCTCCTTTCGGTGTTTATCAAATGCAGCTGTCAACTTGTCCGAAGTTGCAGCCGCCGACATCTTAGGCAGGGCTTGCAGAATTTTACGCTCGGCATAAAGGATTTCCTTCAAGCCATCATTGTAGAGGTCTTCGACTGATTTGTTTTGCATGATGCTGGTTCCTTTGCAGTCTTAACCTTGGTTGGAGAGACTGGTTCCCTCGCAGGAGGAAAATATATTCACCTAAGCTCCGGTCTCACTGTCTCGTGCGGATACAGGCTTAGACTCAGGCGAGCCCTTGAAACGCAGGAAAATGGACAGAACAACCAGCATGGCGGTTGAAAAGAACTCTGACTGCCAGTTCTGGAAAGACTCAAACCAGAACTGGGAACTCGCAAAATGTTCAATCACACTGCGCGTGGCTTCGTGGTGCATGGTGGCTTGGGAGTTGTAGGACGCAGAACTGGCTATTAGATGCCCGACGAAAGAGGCTAAAAATAATATGGCCAAGGCCAGGCCCAGAGAATAGCGATAGATCCATCGGCCCATCGCAGAACGTCTTAGCCAAACAGGATACGACTTGGCCGTCAACTTGCCCTCGGCTGTTGAGGCTTCATCTGGATCACGCGACTCCGCAGATCCTTTTTGGAACAGCAAGGCAGTCAGCATGACGTAGAATGACATTTGCAGCCATTCGCTTTCCCAGTTTTCGAAGAGAGCCGATAGGAAAGACTCATCCATGGTATAGCCGAGCAAAGTTAGGGGAGGCAGACCATGGCTGATGAGCTCAGCATTCTCTTGGTACCAGCCTGAGATCCACATTCCGAGCAAACTACCCAGAAAGGCGAGGGTCAACACAATTGTCAAACCATTGTTCTTCAGCAATTTTTTCATTTTTTAGAGCCTCCGGGTGGGCGTTAGATCGGCCGCCTCACACTCAACCCCCCTGCAAGGATGCGGTTCCGCCGATAAGGCATCGTTTTTATAAAAGGAGGTGGCGCGGCTGCGCTCCAGCGCCATCCCGTGATTGAAATTACCAAACCTCTGTCCCTGCTTGGTTGGGAAGCCGCCTGCCACATGTAACCCACGGTAGACGAGATTGAGAATTATAATTGTAAGCGGGAATTGCCCTTTCCGGTTGGTCCAGTGTCCCAGTGTATATACCGACCTCATCCGATCCATCGTAATTCAGGGAGATCGGCGTTCCGCAATCGCCACAAAAACTTCTGGTCGCCAAGGGGGACGAACGCCGCTGTTTTGGCAGGGTTGACATCCATCTGAGCTTGTCCGATTTAACCCAACTTAAAACCGCAAATGCGCTACCTGTGGCGCGTCGGCACATGTCACAGTGGCAAAGATGAGTTCGCTCGATTTCAGCTAAATGAAATCTGACGATGCCGCATAAACAACCGCCACTGATTTGCGCTGGCATGATATGTCCTCCGGGACAGAAAACCCATCCGCCAATCTAATGTTCCGATACAACCAAAATTCGGGTCAGTTTTTGTAACCCATGCAAATGCCATGGAAGTTGTGTTCACTACCACTGTCACCACATTCCATCTTAGAGCCTCTTGCGCACCACGGATTCGAACAGTGGTTATAGCAATTAATGGCAAGACGAGCTGGCAGTGCGGATTTACCGCTGCACGGAGGACGAGTTCCCCGCTGGCTGGGCGATCGGATGACTAAGCTCGGAACACTTATGTGCGAAGCGATCATTCACCATTACGGCCGTGATGAACTTTTACGTCGGCTTTCTCACCCATTCTGGTTTCAGTCCTTTGGTGCAG